>CACYKY010000009.1 GCA_902775135.1 uncultured Bacteroidota bacterium
GCGCGCCACCGGCAACATGGACATCACCGTCCCCCAGGACTGGAACGGCCTCAAGGTCCACCTCTACGGCTTCGTCACCTCCGACAAGACCAACCGCAAGAAACCCAACTCCGTCTCCAACTCCCTCTACATCGGCTCCGGCAACATCGGCTAACCCCCACCTCAGCCTTCATCCCTCATCCCTCTTCACTCCCAACACTTCCCTCACTCCCAGAGGCCGCCATCCGGCGGCCTCTTCCTTTTCTATCCCCTCTAGTTCCTCTAGCAAATCTATCAAATCAGCAAATCTAGCCATCTAGTTCATCTATCCCATCTATCAAATCTATCCCATCTATCAAATCTATCCAATCTATCAAATCTATCCAATCTAGTCAACCAATCACCAAAACATTTGTCCTTTCACTCCTTTTCACTCCCTCTCACTCCCCGTTTTCCACTTTCCACTTTCCGTTTTCAATTTTCAATTTTCAATTTTCCACTCCCTCTCACTCCCAGAGGCCGCCCTTCCGGCGGGGAGATGAAATGTTAAAAAATGGGCGGAGGGACATTTTTTCGTTCCTTGTTTCAAAAAATGTTTGTATCTTTGCATTTTAAAATTTGTTAAAAATATGAGTTTGAAAATTGTTGTACTTGCAAAACAAGTTCCTGACACTAGGAACGTTGGCAAGGATGCTATGACGGCAGAGGGCACGGTGAACCGCGCCGCGTTGCCGGCCATTTTTAATCCCGAAGATTTGAACGCTCTAGAGCAGGCGCTGCGCATCAAAGAGCAGCAGCCCGACGTGGAGGTGGGCCTGCTGACCATGGGTCCGCCGCGTGCCGGCGAGATTATCCGCGAAGGTCTCTACCGCGGCGCCGATACCGGCTGGCTGCTCACCGACCGCCTCTTCGCCGGTGCCGACACGCTGGCCACGAGCTATGCGCTGGCCACCGCCATCAAGAAGATCGGCAAGGTGGACCTGGTCATCGGCGGCCGCCAGGCCATCGACGGCGACACCGCACAGGTGGGTCCCCAGGTGGCCCAGAAGCTGGGATTGAACCAGGTGACCTACGCCGAGGAGATCCTCAAGATAGAGAACGGCAAAGCCACCATCCGCCGCCTCATCGACGGCGGCGTGGAGGTGGTGGAAGCCCCGCTGCCCCTGGTGGTGACCGTCAACGGCAGCGCCGCCGAATGCCGTCCCGCCAACGCCAAGCTAGTGATGAAATACAAATACGCCGCCTGCCCCCTCGAGGTGGCCGAGGACGACAACCGCAAAGACCTCCGCGCCGAGAAGGGCTACCTCAACCTCACGCAATGGAGCGTGGCCGACGTGGACGGCGACGCCAGCCAATGCGGCATGAGCGGCTCGCCCACGAAAGTGAAAGAGGTGCAGAGCATCGCCTTCCAGGCCAAAGAGAGCAAGAGCCTCACGGCCAAAGACGAGGACATCAACGCCCTCATCCAAGAGCTGCTGAACGACAAAATCATAGGATAATGCGTGAGTGCGCTAATGTGTAAATGCGTGAGTGCTGATGCACCAGCCTCTGACACATTAACGCAATAACACAATAACACAATAGAAAATATGAACAACGTTTTTGTATATATCGAGATTGAAGGCGCCGAGGTGCGCGAAGTATCGCAGGAACTTCTGACCAAGGGCCGCAAGCTGGCCAATGAGCTGGGTGTGGAGCTCCACGCCGTTGTCATCGGCACCGGCATCAAGGGCAAAGTGGAGGAGCAGATCCTCCCCTACGGCGTCGACAAGCTCTTCGTCTTCGACGCCCCCGAGTTGTTCCCCTACACCTCGGCTCCCCACACCGACATCGTGGTGAACCTCTTCAAAGAGGAGCAGCCGCAGATATGCCTGATGGGCGCCACCGTCATCGGTCGCGACCTGGGTCCGCGCGTGAGCAGCAGCCTCACCAGCGGTCTGACGGCCGACTGCACGCAGCTGGAGATAGGTCCCTACGAGGACAAGAAGAGCGGCAAGGTGTATGAGAACCTGCTGTATCAGATCCGTCCCGCCTTCGGCGGCAACATCGTGGCCACCATCGTCAACCCCGACCACCGTCCGCAGATGGCCACGGTGCGCAGCGGTGTCATGCAGAAAGCTGTGTACGAAGGTGCCTGCAAGAAAGAGGTGGTGTATCCGGAAGTAAATAAATATGTGAGCCCCGAAGCCTTTGTAGTAAAAGTGCTCGACCACCATGTGGAGGCCGCCAAGCACAACCTCAAGGGCGCCCCCATCGTCGTCTCCGGCGGCTATGGCGTAGGCAGCAAAGAGGGCTTCGACATGCTCTTCGAGCTGGCCAAGGTGCTTCACGGCGAGGTGGGTGGCAGCCGCGCCGCCGTCGACGCCGGCTGGATTGACAACGACCGCCAGATTGGCCAGACGGGCGTCACCGTGCACCCCAAGGTGTACATCGCCTGCGGCATCAGCGGCCAGATCCAGCACATCGCCGGCATGCAGGACTCGGGCATCATCATCAGCATCAACAGCGACCCCGACGCCCCCATCAACAAGATTGCCGACTACGTGATCACCGGCACCGTCGAGGAAGTCGTCCCAAAGATGATTAAGTATTACCGTCAAAACAGCAAATAAACATGGCAAACTACTATACCGACCATCCCGAGATTGCTTTCCACCTCTCCCATCCGGAGATGAAGCATCTCGTTGATTTGAGAGAAAAGAATTACGAGGATGCCCAGAAGGGCATCGACTATGCCCCCGTGGACTTCGAGGACGCGATGGAGAACTACCGCCGCGTGCTGGAAATTACGGGCGACGTGGCCGCCAACACCCTGGCCGTGAACTCCGAGAGCGTCGACCTCGAGGGTCCGCACCTGGAGAACAACCGCATGGTGTATGCCTCGAAGACCGTGGAGAACCTGCAGCAGACACGTCTGGCGGGCCTCTACGGTGTCTCGATGCCGCGCCGCTACGGTGGATTGAACCTGCCCAACGTCATCTTCTCGATGGCCAGCGAGCTGGTGGCTGCCGCCGATGCCGGCTTCCAGAACATCTGGAGTCTGCAGAGCTGCATCGACACCCTCTATGAGTTCGGCTCCGAGGAGCAGCGTCAGAAATACATCCCGCGCATCTGCGCCGGCGAGACCATGAGTATGGACCTCACCGAGCCCGACGCAGGCAGCGACCTGCAGCGCGTGATGCTCAAGGCCACCTTCGACGAGAAAGAGAACTGCTGGCGTCTGAACGGCGTGAAGCGTTTCATCACCAACGGTGACTCGGACATTCACCTCGTCCTCGCCCGCAGCGAGGAGGGCACCAAGGACGGACGCGGCCTGTCGATGTTCATCTACGACAAGCGCAACGGCGGTGTCGACGTGCGCCACATCGAGCACAAACTCGGCATCCACGGCAGCCCCACCTGCGAGCTCACCTACAAGAACGCCAAAGCCGAGCTCTGCGGCGACCGCAAGATGGGCCTCATCAAATACGTCATGGCCCTGATGAACGGTGCCCGTCTGGGTATCGCCGCCCAGAGCGTGGGTCTGAGCCAGGAAGCCTACAACGAGGGTCTGGCCTATGCCCGCGAGCGCGCCCAGTTCGGCGAGAAGATCATCAAGTTCCCCGCCGTCTACGACATGCTCTCGCGCATGAAGGCCAAACTCGACGCCGGCCGCAGCCTCCTCTACCAGACCGCCCGCTATGTGGACCTCTACAAGTGTCTGGAGGACATCCAGCGCGACCGCAAGCTCACCCCCGAGGAGCGCACGGAGATGAAGAAATACAACCGTCTGGCCGACGCCTTCACCCCCATCGCCAAGGGTATGAACTCCGAGTATGCCAACCAGAACGCCTACGACGCCATCAGCATCCACGGCGGCAGCGGCTTCATCATGGAATACAAGTGCCAGCGCCTCTACCGCGACGCGCGCATCTTCAGCATCTACGAGGGTACCACCCAGCTGCAGGTTGTCGCCGCCGTGCGCTACATCACAAACGGCACCTACCTGCAGGTGATGCGCGACATGATGGAAAAGACCCCCGACTGCGAGCTGAAGAACCGTGTGGCTCCGCTCATCGACCTCTACGAGCAGGCCGTCAAGTATGTCAACGACGCCAACAACCAGGAGGTGCACGACTTCCTGGCCCGCCGCCTGTACGACATGACCTGCGAGATCATCATGAGCCTCCTCATCATCGACGACGCCAGCCGCGCCCCCGAGCTCTTCGAGAAGAGCGCCAACGTCTACGTCCGCATGACCGAGGAAGACGTCTGCGCCAAGAGCTACTACGTGATGCACTTCACCGAGGCCGACCTGCCCAGCTTCCGCGCCGAGTAAGTCACCAACTGCCTATATCAAATGGGGCGGCCAACAACTGTTGGCCGCCCCATTTTTTTCATCTCACTATCAACCTCTCCCCTTGTCCTTTCTCATCGTAGAGTCTCGGTTCTTCATTTGGCACCGACTGGCTGGCCGGCGTGCCGGGGAGGGTTACCTGAATCTCGCCCATGGCCTCTTTCGGCGCATAGACAACTTTCTTACCCGTCTTGGGATCGGTCATACCTATCTGGCTCACTATCTCGTCCACACTTGACGACGGCACTCCAATCTCAATCACCGGCTTTCTGCACTCGTCAAGGACACTGGTGCTGTCTACTCCTATACCTATATCCCTCACCGTAAAACCGGTCTTGTTTATCGTCACTCCAAATGTAACACGACGATACCCCACTGTGGAGACCACGAGCATGTAATCACCGAAAGGTATGGGTTTAATGGTGTATAACCCGTCGAAATCCGTCGTTACATAGAACACCTGCTTCCCGTCCTGCTTCAATTCCACATTGACAAACGGCAGCGTCTCTTGGGTCTTGATATCAAACACCGTGCCTTTCAACGTACCGCAGCATTCGGTCCTGTGGACATCAGTAGTGTCGAGCGCCGGCACCCCCTTGTTTTCCGGTGCCTGTGCATGGGTCGTGGAGGCCAACCCCAGGGTCAATCCCGCAATGGCAGCCACCTTGCCTATCTTTATCTTCTCTGCGAGGGCATTCTCTAAAAAACGCATCTCGGCCTCGCAGCGCGGACAGGTCCCGCGGCACTCGCCCTTGTAGGTGCACTCCTTGATTTCAAGTGGTATATCGTTTTCCTCGGCGATGCGCTTGCGAATCTCCTTCAGATGTTTGCAGATGTTTTTCCCTCGATTCATATTTCAATAACGCCACAATAACAATATTATTGTATACCCGCGACAGGTAGCCGCCAAGCAGACATCCTTCCCCATCGCCCTACTGATTGACAGGTAGTTGGCCCGAAGGGGGTATCAGACGATTTTTTTTGTGAAACCAGGTGCTTTTTGGTGCTCAGCGGCGCCAGAAGCGGGGGAGAAAGAGGACGATGACCGTCATGCACTCCAGGCGGCCGAGGAGCATCAGCAGGGAGCAGAACCACTTGGCGGCTACCGTGAAGCCTGCATAGCAACCGAAGCCTCCGGAAGCGCCGAGCCCGGGGCCATAGCCCGTGAGGCATCCCACGGCGGCGCCGATGCTCTCCGTAGCGTTGACACCACAGAGCATCAGCACCATCACGCCCACCATCAGGGTGAAGCCATAGACCATGAAGATGACCATCACGTTGTTGGTGATATGTCCAGACACCGGCTGCCCGTTGAGACGTACGGGGTTCACCACACGGGGATGCAGGCGGTTGCGCATGATGCAGCGGGCATTGCGCAGGAGGATGAGCACACGCATCACCTTGAGACCACCGCTGGTGGAACCCGCCATACCGCCGCACACGGAAAGCATCAGGATGAGGAACATGGTGGGTGTCCACCATTGCGTGCAGTCGGCCACCACGCTACCCGTGGTGGTGAGAGCGCTGACCGTCTGCACCGTACCGAGACGCACGGCGTCGTTCCATCCGTAGCCCGAATGCCAATGGAGGGTGCACACCACGAACACCACCGCCAGCAGGCAGAGCACCAGATAGAACCGCAGCTGGTCGAACTTATGGCCTATCTGCTTCCACCGCATGGTGAAGAGGAGATAGAGCAGTGTGAAGTTCACGCCACTCAGCAGCATGGCGCCAGCCAAGATGTACTGCTGCAAAGGGGTGATGGAGGCTATGCTGTCGCTGTTCACCGAGAAGCCTCCCGACGAGATATTGGTGAAGGTGAGGTTGACGGCATCCCACATCTGCATGCCGCTCAGCCAGAGGGCTATGATAAAGGCCAGCGTGAGAGCCAGATAGACAGCCAAGGTGCGACGCACGGTGACGACGGTGCGCACGGCGGTCTTGCCGGTGTTGTCGGCTCCTGAAGCCTCTGCGGTGTAGAGCGAATACTTGTTGATGCCCAGTTGTGGCGACAGCGCCAGCACTAACAACACGATGCCGAAACCGCCGAACCACTGCGTCATGGAGCGCCAAAGGAGCACCGACGACGGAAGCGACGACACCGCGGGGAAGATGGTGGCACCCGTAGAGGTGACGCCGGACATGGACTCGAACCAGGCGTTGGTGAAGTTGGTCGTCGCCCCTGTGGTCATGAAAGGCAACGTGGCGAAGAGCGACAGCAACACCCACAGCAGCACCACCAACAGATAGCTCATGCGGCGGTCCTCGATGACGGTATCGTGCTGATGGCGGTACCACATGAGACACCCCACGGCAAGGGTGAAGCCTGCGGAGACGGCGATGGGGCCCAGTGTGCCGTCGGCGAAATGCCACGCTGGCACCAGGCACAGGGCCATCAGACCTCCCTCGGCCATCAGCATGATGCCTAGAAAACGTAAAACGGCTTTTATATCTGCTCTATTCATACTATCTACGTTTCCAATAAGAGGGTGAGACAATGGCCAGGAGGGCAAATATTTCCAAGCGGCCGGCGAGCATCAGCACCGCCAGCGTCCACTTGGCCAGGGGCGACAACAGGGCGTAATCCAAGCTAGCACCGAGGCTGTTGATGAGCGGAGAGGGGCCCAGATTGGAGATATTGGCTGCCGCCATGCAGAAGGCATCGGCTATGCCACATCCGCTGAAGGTCAGCACAAAAGCGCCGCCAATAATGAAACAGATGTAGAGGAACACGAAGCCGAAAATCTTGTTCACATACTCGCCGGGCACCACCTTGTGGTCGATCTTCACGGTGAACACGACATTGGGATGCACCATGCGTGTGAGGTAATTGCGCAAGTAGAGTGCCAGCGTCATCAGACGTCGCAACTTGATGCCGCCACCCGTCGATCCCGCCGACGCACCGCAGAGTATCAGCAGGAATGTCACCGCAGAGGCCCAGAAGGGCCACACCAGAGGAGCCTCGGTGTAGAAGCCGCAGGTGCTGATGGTGGAAGCCACATGGAACAGCGAATAGCGCAAGGAGGGCACCATGGGGTTGCCCACCGCCACAAAAGCCACCGCACAGCTGACAGAGGCAAAGAGATAGATACCCACATAGATCATAAGCTCGTGATTCACACGCAGCTGACGCCACCGTAGGGTAAACAGATTGTAGAGCAAAGCCACATTGACGCCACTAAGGAACATGAATACCGTGAGGATGCTTATCGTCAGGTCGTTGTAGCCCACCAATCCGAACTGTGCCGGCATGAAGCCACCCGTAGACACGGTGCTTAACGCCAGACACACCGACTCGAGCCACCCGTTGTCCGCCAGCACCAGGAGCACCGTGAGGATCAACGTGATGAGGGTGTAGATTTGCCACATGCGGCTGACGCTCTTCGCGATATGGGGATGCAATTTGCGCTGCTGTGTGCCAGAGAATTCAGCCGCATAGAGCTGCAAAGACCCGTGGTTGAGTCTGCGGAGCATGGCCACGATGAAAAGTATCAATCCAAGTCCGCCAATCCACTGGGTGACAGACCTCCACAGCAGCATACCCACAGGCATATCCTCCGGACGTATCACCACCGACGAACCGGTGGTGGTGAACCCCGAGACCGACTCGAAGGCGGCATCGGTGAAACTATCGAGCACACCGGTGAAGAGATAGGGCAGCGCGCCTGCCAGCGGCACCACCAGCCACGCCACCGAAGTGATCCAGAAACTCTCTTTGGCGCGAAGCTCGTAGGTGGCGTTGCGGCCCACCATATTTCTCAAGAACAGACCGATAGCCACAAGCACCACGCCCGCCATCAGCAGACCGTATTGCGCCCCGTCGCCGTAGTGGAGCGACACCAGTAACGGACCCACCAACGCCAGTGCCATCACCAGCATCAGCATGCCCGAAAGACGAGCCACCAATCTATAATTGAAACTCTTCACCCCTTTTTTTTAATCGAACAACCTGGCCACCGCCGCCATTGCCTTAGGCAGCGTGAACACCACCACCTTGTCGTCCTGCTTCAGCTGCAGATCGCGACTGGGTAGGATGGTTTCGCGACCCCGGATGACGCCGCCAATAGTAGCCCCCTGGGGAATATCGAGTTCGCCGATAGGCTTGCGTGTAGCGGGAGACCATTTGCCCACTATGAGCTCGATGACTTCGGCGTTGGTGCCGGAGAGCCACTTGCTGCTCACGGCGTCGCCCTTGACGATGAAACGAGCGATATAGCTGGCGGTGATGAGCTTCTTGTTGATAATGGTATCGATACCGATATCCTGCGAGATATCGATGAAGCCGGTATTTTCCACCAGCGCGATGGTGCGCTTCACTCCCAGACGCTTGGCGTGCAGGCAGGTGAGCACGTTGGTCTCGCTCGAGTCGGTGACACCGATAAAAGCATCGGCATTCTGTAGGCCTTCCTCCTTAAGGAGTTCGATATCAGTTGCGTCGCCATGGATAATCAACGTATTCTCCAGCAGAGCGCTGAGTTCTTCGGCACGCTGACGGTTCTCCTCGATGAGGGTGATGCGCATCTTGTCCTGGAGCGTCATAGCAGCGTAACGACCAATGCGGCCGCCGCCGGCGATCATTGTGTTCTTAATACTTACCGCATGTTTGCCGACGGCGCGGTTGATATTTTCCATTTGGTTAGCGCGACCGATGAGATAGGCCAGATCGCCACCGCGGAACACGGTGTCGCCATGAGGGATGATGGTGTTGCCATTTCGCAGAAGTGCCACTACACGCACCTGAAGGTCGGGATAGATGAGTTTCAACTCCTTCACATCCTTACCCACCACTGGTGACCCCTCGTCGAGGCGTAACACATACATGGTCAGCAGGCCACCGCTGAAGTCGAAGAATTCGGTAGCGACGGTATTGTTGAGCAGGTTGGTAATCTCCTTGGCGGCAATGCGTTCCGGGCACACCATTTCGTCGACACCCAGATCGCGGAACATCTCGCGATGTTTCGGAGCCAGCAGTTCAGCATTGGTGATACGCGCCACCGTCTTCTTGGCCTTCAGTTTTTTAGCCAAGATGCAGGTAACAAGATTGATACTCTCGTCGTGGAGTACCGAAAGGAAGAGGTCGCACCCACCCACACCAGCGTCCTGCAGGACCTGGGGGGAGGTGCTATCGCCGGTGATGGTCAGCAGGTCGGTCTCGCTCTCAAGGCGTTTCAGCAGCTCCGAGTGCGGGTCCACCACGGTGATATTGTGGTCCAGTTCCGTCAGCGACTGTGCCAGGTGGACACCCACCTCGCCGTCGCCAGCAATGATAATATTCATCCTGTTCTATATCAAAAAATCGGGCTGCAAAAATACACAACTTGCCCGACATGGCAAAATTTATTTTATTATTATAAAAAATTACCGGCACATTCGACAACAAGAATTGGGACGGAAAAAGAAATGGACAAAAGGCCGACGGCAATCTCGCCAGACGGCAACGGTTCGTCAAACAATAATTGCCGTTTAAATAACCTATTGTTAAATAAATACAAACTTTTTCGCGAAGTTTGTATTTATTTTCGTATTTTTGCATCCCGTAAGCATAACACATTTCACATGGAGAACCGAGCCAACGAACCTATAAACCAACCAATTGTACACCTCGAAAACCTCACTATCAGCCACGAGAACGGCATATTGCTATCGGAGGTGAACCTCGACTTGATGCAGGGCGACTTTGCATACCTGATAGGCAAAAGCGGTGCCGGTAAGACCTCGCTGCTGCGCAGCCTCTATGCCGACCGCCCTATCGACAGCGGCATTGCACAGGTATGCGGCATGGATGTGGTGAACATCAAGCACCGCCGCATCCCCCAGCTACGACGCCGCATTGGCATCGTGTTCCAGAACTTCCGCCTGTTGGAGGACCGCAATGTTTTTGCCAATCTGGAATTCGTGCTCCGCGCCACAGGTTGGAAGAAGAAAAACGAGATCCGCAACCAAGTGGAGAAAACATTGGTAGCAGTAGGCATTGCCGACAAAGCCTACTGCAACCCGCTGCAACTATCTGAAGGAGAACAGCAAAGAGTAGGCATAGCCCGCGCACTGATAAACAACCCTGCCCTTATCCTTGCTGACGAACCTACCGGCAACCTCGACCCCGTTACGTCGACGGAAATCATGCAGCTGTTGCTCGACATCAACAGTCAGACACACACCACGATGCTTATCTCGACGCACGACTTCATGATGATTGACAAGTTCCCCGCACGGGTACTGGTATGCGAAAACGGAACCGTGGTAGATACCGAGCACTCGGCACAATAAAATGCAAGTTTAAACGTTTTTTTGATACTAAAAAGAAAACAACAAAGACAGAGTAATAAAAATGAAAAGAATCTTCAGCCTCATACTTGTCGGTCTGCTTCTTGTGAGCGGTGCCGACGCTATGGCCCAAAGCAAGGGCAAGAAAAACTCGAGCAAAGGGAAGAAGCAGACTTCCATGTTTGTGGAAGGACGTCAGAAAGTGCGCCAGACGGACTATGCCACCTTTGACAAGTTTACCAACTTCAGCACAAAGGACAACAAAATCTACTATAGTCCATTCAACTACATTGACCTGCCCGGTCTAACGGTGGACGTCAACCCTGCTTGGCCCGACGAGATTCGTCCGGTGATGAACTATATGGAAAAGGTGTCGCGTGCCACCATGACCCTATGTGCCCTCTATGCCATCAATCCGGAAATCACCGACCATCAGCAGCGTGAACAGCTGCACAAACAGGCTCGCGAGGAGGCCAAAGCAGCTTTGGATTCGTTTGACAGCTGGAAGGGCAAGAAGGGTATGAAGAACAAGACACAGTACAAGGTGGCCGAAGTGGACTACCGCTACTTCAAGGGGGCCAACTACTACAATGAGCAACGCGGCGATGAAATCATTCACGTGGGTGTGCTCGTCTATCTGGGCAGCAAGAAGAACAACATCTTCGTTGCAGATACTGCAGCACATACCTTCCCCGATATCAAATTCTTCCCCAACGATGCCACCATCCTTGAATCGTGGTATCCGGTGCTTGACGAACTGGCCGAATACCTGAAGGACAACGACCGAAAAGGCGTGCTGCTAAGTGGATATGCCGACAACCAAGGCACCGAAGCCTACGTTACCGGTATCTCGCGCCAGAGGGCCATGGAAGTGAAGAAAGCCCTGCTGCTCCGCGGCATTGACGCCACCCGCATTGAAATCATCGCCAAAGGCGACGCCGACCCAATAGGAGACAACAGCACCCACGAGGGACGCGCCATGAACAACCGTGTCAACATCAAGGTCCAATAACAAAGAAATCTACCGCCAAATATGCGAGAAAGAGGGAGATAACATCCCCCTCTTTCTGCAATATTGGTGGATGGAGACCGTATGCGAAGGCAAGCAATGGGATGTGCTGATCAGCAAAGGGCACGGCACTATTAGCGGAGCGTTGCCGTTCCTTTACGGCAAGAAGTTCGGTCTCAAATACATACTCCTGCCACAACTGACTCCATGGGGTGGCCCTTGGGTTGAACCGACCCTAGATGCCGATTCACAGCATTGGGTTCTTGAGGCACTGGCAGCAGGCTTGCGCAGGCAGAAGGCCGTACTTTGCCTGCAACGCTTCGCTCCCAGAGAGAATATTTGGCAACATTTTGAGAACCAGAGATTCTCTCACACTACACACTACACCTATCGTTTTGACCCGCTGCCCCTTCCGGAGGAACTCCCGGCGTTGGCCGACCGTGGACGCAAACGTCAACTGGAGGCCGTAAACCAGATGTATACCATTGACAAACATGTCACTGCAGAGGAATTTGCCAAACTACATATCGACTACTGGGAGCGTCGCAGCGGTCACGACTTGCTCAGCATGGAGTTCATCAAGCGGGTGTGCGCCTCCGCCCTTGACCGGGGACAGGCTCTACTTTACGGCCTGCGCGACGGGCAAGGAACCTTAATGGCAGCACGATTTGTAGTATACGACAAGCACTGCGCCTACGCCCTGATGTCGGCCATGCGCCCCGAGACTCTGCGAAACAGTATGACTGTGCTGGTATGGGCCATGCTGACAGACCTTTACGGCAAAACGGAGGCGTTCGATTTCGAAGGGGGGACCGACACCGGAGTGGGTCATTTCTATAGTTCGTTTGGGGCAAAGAAAACCCAATTGCATTGCATCTACCGTTCCCTGATACCCTTCGGGAAAAAGATACTACACGTATGAATATCAAGCTAATAGTTGTTTCTAAGACCGATATCCCCTATCTACAGACCGGCATTGACGAGTATGTGGGGCGGCTGAAGCACTACTGCGACTTCGAGATAGTGGTAATTCCGGCGCTGAAAAACCTCGGCAAAATATCGGCAGAAGAAATCAAAGAGCGCGAAGGGCAACTGATACTAAAGCAATTGGACAAAGTAGACCATGTGGTGCTACTTGACGAGCATGGCAGAGAATACACCTCGGTTGGATTCTCGGAATATCTTCAAAAACAAATGAATGCAGGCATTCGTACGATAGCATTTGTCATCGGCGGAGCCTTCGGATTCTCACCCTCAGTATATGCAAAAGCGACACACAAGGTGTCGCTGTCACAGATGACATTCAACCATCAAATGGTGCGTCTCTTTTTCGTTGAGCAGTTGTACAGGGCTTATACCATTCTGCACCACGAGAAATACCACAATCAATAACCTAAAGCTTCGGTTCGAACTCAACGATGGCAAATTGCTCATCGAAGAAAATATCCTTCAACGTGATATGATTGAAGAGCGATCCTGCTTGAGCATTCTTACTCAGCTGCAGCATAATACGATTATCGGAAAGGAGTTCTATCATATCACCACCCTGATGGTTCTTGGCTTGATTGAGAGCCATCTTGACCATGTAATCGATACCGGCACCACCATTGTATGAGAGAAAAATATTTCCCGCCTGGTCTATCTCATCGACAGTCAAGTCCAACCCGACACTGGCCGTTTTGAAAAGAACATTGACATCATAACTGATACGTACCGTGTGAGGACCACCATACATAATCGGCAACCGGCGGCCGGCTTTCCGCTCAATCAAATCACTAATTTCCTGATAAGTAAGTCTAAATTGCATGGTATTATAAGAATTGGTTTCAAATGCAAAGATACGAAAAAAAATCAAGAATCAGTCGAGGCCGGAACAATATTGTCGGAGGAGAAGTATTCGGTTACGGAAGCAGCATAGCTCTTTGAAACAGGAATTGACTTGGTGGAGGAAGACAACTCAAGGAGAAGACCACCTTTTTCCTTACGCATCAACTTTACATTCATTACATTAACCATATACCCGCGATGGCATCGCAAAAGGCCAATGCCAGCGTATTCCTTCTCCAAATCCTTCAGAGAATTGTGAAGAATAAAGGTATCCTCCTTTTCATCGTTCAAATAGTGGATATTTGCGTAATTGTCTGCAGCTTCGATATATAGCACACTGGCAATGCGAGTAGAGAATGCCAAGCGACCACCTTTATCATAGAAGTTGATACTTTGGTCGGTAGGAGCCATCTGGGTTTCGGTAGTGTATTTACGACGTAAAGCCACAAGTTCTACACGCAACTCCTTGAGGCGAAATGCCTGAAAAGCAATGATATTGGGAATAAGGAACACAGCCACATTTCCCAATAGGATATCCCCTGCCAATGGTGCCAAACGAAGTTCACCACCGCCCTCCAAACTCCATGCCATGATAGTGGTGACCGACACACAAAGAATCAGTTCAATAGACATCCAAAAAAGCAACCAAAACAGCGATAGCTCCATACGTCGACTCACAAAAACAAGGACAATACGGCTCAGAGCCACAGTTGCATATCCACCCGCCGCCATCAAGGACACTACAGCCAATGAAGAAAGAGCGGACCCTTGTGATGTATAATCCAAAATTCCCACCGGCTGTACAAAAACCACCAGTATCACCCCCATAAGAAAAGACAATACCAAGAAAAGCAAATTCGGCTCCCCTGAAGTCAAAAAACGTGCGATTGCCGGCAAATTTAAAGTCTGGTCAGTATTCATTTTATTGTATTTTCACCCAAAATAATCAAATTTCACCCAAAATAACGCTTTTTTACCCACATTATTGTGCAATTTACTTAAATTAACTTTTACATTTAGATTTTTTAACGTTTCTTTGCAGCCCGAAAATTAATAAATTTTAACATGAAAATACTAGGAACTGGAAGCGCTCTACCGAAAAAAGTCGTCACAAATGACATGCTGTCGGAGTTTCTTGACACCAGTGACGAATGGATCACTACCCGAACCGGAATCAAGACACGTCATATCATCACCGAAGAAAGATTCGAAGACCTGGCAACAGAAGCCGCAGCACGTGCCATTGAATCCGCCGGCTTATGTCCCGACGACATTGACTACATCATTTGTTCCAACGTCTCCAACCTTTATGTCACCCCTCACCTCTCGAGCATCATCATGGGAAACCTGGGAATGAAGGGGCCGCTCTGCCCCACCATGGACGTCAATGTCGCATGCCTGGGATTCGTTCAGGGACTCGACCTTGGCGACGCATTACTAGCCACAGGTCGTGCCCACAACATCCTGTTAGTGGCGGCAGAAGAATGCACACGTTTCTGCGACTGGACGGACCGCAACTGCTCGGTCCTCTTCGGCGATGGTGCTGGAGCCGTGGTACTCACCAAAGGTGACAACCTAATTGCCAGAAAATTCACGACGACACCCATGACTGATGTCATTGTATACAAGAACCCGATGGAGGCCACGCCCTTTGAATCCGGCGAAGGCATCGACACACACAGCCCGTTGGTGATGAAGGGCCGCGAAGTATTCCGCATGGCCGTCACATCGGCAGCTCGCGACATTGCACAGGTCACCGCCTCGGCAGGTCTAACGCTGGACGATATCGACCACTTCCTGCTCCACCAAGCCAACCTGCGCATCAATGAAGCCATCCGAGAGAACCTGAGACAGCCTGAAGCAAAATTCCCAACCAACGTGCAGCGCTTCGGCAACACCAGTTCGGCCAGCATACCGCTGCTTCTCGACGAGGGTGTACACGAAAAACGCATCAAACGCGGAGACAAGATACTGATGAGCGCCTTTGGCGCAGGATTCGTCTCCGGAATCGCCATTTTGGAATACTAAACTATAAATTAAGGAAAACAATAATAATAACTATGAGAAAAGTATATATTACCGGAGTGGGTTGCATCACTCCTATCGGAAACGACATCGAGACCATGTGGAACAACCTCATCAACGGTGTTTGCGGTATCGACTTTATCACCAAACTTGACATCAACGAGTTGCCGGTGAAAGTGGCCGCCGAGGTTAAAGATTTCCACCCCGAAGCCTACGGCATCGACAAACAGATGGTCCGCCACAACGACATCTACGCCCTCTACGCCCTTGCAGCAGCATCACAAGCTATGGCTGACAGCGGATTGAAAGTGGGCGAGGACGTAGACCCTCGTCGACTGGGCGTTGCCATCGGAAGCGGTATCGGCGGCATCCAAACCTTTGAGCGCGAACACGCCAATCGCATGCAGTACGGCCTGCGTCGCATCTCCCCTCTCTTCATTCCTGAAATGATCGGCAACATCGCTGGCGGCAACATCGCCATCACATACAACGCCCAAGGCCCCAACCTGCCTGTCGTAACCGCCTGCGCCACAGGCACTCACTCTGTTGGAGAAGCCTATCGTCTCATCCGCGAAGGCCGCGCCGACGCAGTCATCACGGGAGGCGCTGAAGCCGCTGTCTGCGGCATGGCCATCGGTGGTTTTGCCAACATGAAAGCCCTCACCACCAGCGACGACCCCATGGCCGCCTCGCTACCCTTCGACAGCCGTCGCCATGGTTTCGTGCTTGGAGAAGGCTCCGGTGTACTCATCCTCGAGAGCGAGGAACTTGCCAAAAAGCGCGGGGCCAAGTGCTATGCCGAAGTCTGCGGCTACGGCAACACCTGCGATGCTCACCACTATACCGCCCCACACCCCGAGGGACGCGGCGCAGCCGAATCGATGCGTCTGGCCTTAGAAGAGGCTGGATACAAGGCTGGTGAGAACCTATACATCAATGCCCACGGCACTGGCACACCCCTCAATGATAAGGGAGAGACCCTGGCCATCAAGAAAGCCCTCGGTGAAGAAGATGCCCGCCGCGCCGTCATCAGCAGCACCAAATCAATGCATGGCCACATGCTGGGTGCCACAGGTGCCGTCGAACTGATTATCAGCGCACTGGCATTGAAGAACGGCATCGTCCCCCCGACGCTCCACCTCGACCAACCCGACCCCGAATGCGACCTCGACTACACCCCAAATACCGCCCGCAAGTATCAAGCCGACATTGCCATTAGCAACACCTTTGGCTTCGGCGGACAAAATGCCACTGTGGCATTGCGTGCTATTAAATAAGCAGATAGTAGTCCAACCGTCAATAACCAAGATAACAAAATAATTAAGAATCAACATTATGGATATTCTTAACAGAGACGAAATCAAGACCTTCCTACCCCACCGCGAGCCGATGCTGCTGGTGGACGATGTCACTATGGAAGGCGACACCGCCATCGCCCACTATCACGTGCGCGGCGACGAATTCTTCCTGCAGGGCCACTTCCCCGGCAACCCCATCGTGCCTGGCGTTATCCTCTGCGAAATCATGGGCCAATCGATGTGCATCCTGGTGCGCGACGAACTCGCTGCCGGACGCATTCCGCTCTATAGCGGTATCAAGGAGGCTCGCTTCCGCCAGCCCGTGAAACCCGGAGACACCATAGAAATCCGTGGCCGCATCACCGACCGCCGCTCCCTCATTTTCCACGCCGAAGCCGAGGCCAAAGTAAACGGCAAGACCGCTGTCAAAGGCGTCCTTTCGTTCGCACTCATAGACAACCCAAACAAATAAAAAGAAACATGGAACTGTTAAAAGATAAAATAGCCCTCGTAACGGGAGGCTCGCGCGGCCTTGGCCGCCGCACCGCACTGCTCTTCGCCGAAGAAGGTGCCACCGTCATTTTCACCGATTTGCAGGAGACCGACAACAGCCGCGAACTCCTCGCCGAGCTACAAAAATACCAGCCGCGCTCGATGTTCATCGCCAGCAACGCCGCCGACTATGAGGACACCCTCCGCGTGGCCGACATTGTGCAGAAAGAGTTCGGACGCCTGGACGTGCTAGTCAACAACGCCGGCATCACCCGCGACAACCTCCTGCTCCGCATGCAACCCAAGGACTGGGACCTGGTCATGGAGGTCAACCTGCGCTCTGTCTTCAATTTCTGCAAGGCTTTTGCCCCCATGATGCTCAAGCAGCGCAGCGGTTCCATCATCAACACCAGCTCGGTGGTGGGCGTCAACGGAAACGCCGGCCAATGCAACTATTCCGCCTCCAAGGCTGGCATCCTGGGCTTCACCAAAAGCCTTGCCAAGGAACTTGGCTCGCGCGGCATACGCAGCAACGCTATTGCCCCCGGTTTCATTGAGACCGCTATGACCCAGCAACTGCCTGAGGACGTGCGCAAAGGCTGGATGGAAGACATTCCCCTGCGTCGCGGCGGCACGGACCTCGATGTTGCCAAGACCTCCCTCTACCTCGCTTCCGACCTCGCCTCATACATCACCGGCCAGGTCATCTGCGTCGACGGCGGTCTTTCGCTCTAATCAGTTAAAAACCAAACACAAGAAGGCATCCGTGTATGACGGATGCCTTCTTTGTATCCTTCCGTTTTTACACAATCAAAAACCACCAAATAACCAATACCATCTCCTTATCAACTTTCACTCATGAATTCGCAAAAGGCTCACCGAAGGCATAGTCGAGACACTCGAAAAGAAAGCGTTTTTGGCTCACAATTTTACATTTTTTTTGTCGAATGACATATTTATCGTATCTTTGCATTTTAAACATCAACAACGAGAACCATGGAAAACAATACGATAGACGTAATGCTAAAACATCGGTCGATAAGAAAATTCACTTCAGAGAAGGTCGACCCCAAGCATTTGGAAGAAATTGTAAACTGCGGCCTTCGAGCCTCAAACACAGGCAACATGCAGCTATACAGCGTGATAGCCACCGAGAAAGAGTCACTGCGCACGGAGTTGTGCCAGCTGCACTTCGGACAGTGTGCCTCGGCGCCGCTATTCCTCACCGTTTGCGTCGACGTGAACCGTTACCACCACTACTGCCGCGTCAACGGATGCGACGAACCCTATGGCAACCTGCTGTGGTTTGTCTCGGCGCTGATCGACGCCTCTCTCTTCGCACAAAACCTTTGCCTTGCCGCCGAAGCCAAAGAGTTGGGATTCTGCTACCTAGGTACCGTCAACTACAACACAGCCAAAATTGCCAAGCTGTTGCAGTGTCCCAAAGGCGTGGTGCCGGTTATCGCGCTGGCCATGGGGCATCCCGCCGAAGAAGGCCGCCTGAGCGAACGACTTGGATGCGACGCTGTGCTGCACCGCGAGGTCTACCACGACCCCACCGACGAGGAGATAAAAGAGACCCATGCCGTGCGCGACAACGACCCCTTCAACCGGCAGATGGTCAAGGATAACGGCACTCGCAACTACTGTGAAATCTTCACCACCAAACGCTACCCCCGCACCATGAACGAGGCCGTCAGTGCCGACCTGAAGGCCTTCCTTGAAGAGAATTTTTTTGCCACATTATAAAAAGTTCGTATCTTTGCATTTTAAAACATAAAAAAAGATGGCAGAAATAACACGCATCTTCGACTTGCTCGACCACCTAGTGGAGCAATATCCGAAGGATGACATACTGGCCGGGAAAGTGAATGGCGAGTGGGTAAAATACAGCTCGCACGACTACTATAAATTCGCCCACTACCTCGCATATGGACTTTGCGAGATGGGCATTAAGCAAGGCGATCGCGTCATCACCATGAGTGGCAACTGCCCCGAGTGGAACTTCATCGACATGGCCCTAGCCATGAGCGGCATCATCCATGTACCCATCTACCCCACCCTCAACACAGAAAGCTACCTTCACATACTGCGCCATAGCGAGGCTACGGCAGTGATGGTGAGTTCGAAAGTACTGCTAAACCGTATCCGCCCTGCCCTGGAGCAAGTGGACCCCAAACCGCAAGTCTACACCCTTGCCAATATTGAAGGCGAGCACCGCACCCTGGAGATACTGAAACTTGGCATTGCCAACCGAGACAAATGGATGGGCGAAATTGAGCGTCGCAAACGCGAAATAAAGCCCGACGATTGGATGACCATGATCTATACCAGCGGCACCACAGGTTTGCCTAAGGGTGTGATGCTGAGCCACCGTAACCTATGCTCCAACTTCCTGGCCCACGCCAAAGTGAACCCCATGGACAGCAACTGCCGTGCCCTCTCGTTCCTGCCCCTAAACCACATCTATGAGCGCTCGCTGAACTATCACTGGCAAGTGAAAGGCGTCAGCATCTACTATGCCGAAAGCCTGGGTACCATCCAACAAAACATGCTGGAAATCAAGGGCGATGGATTCTGTGCAGTACCCCGAGTGCTGGAAATGGTCTACGACAAACTCTACGCCGCAGGCAAAGACTTTTCAGGCATCAAGAAAAAGATATATGATTGGGCATTCAGCCATGGTCGACGCTACGACTACAGCGGCCTACGCAAATTCTCCCCACTCTATCAAATAAACCAAAAGATACTTGACAAACTTGTCTATAGTCAGTGGCGCGAGAAATTCGGTGGAAAGCGCCTGATTGTCATCACAGGCGGAAGCTCCATCCAGCCCGAGATGGTACGAGTGTTCGCCGCTGCAGGAATAAACATCTATGAAGGCTATGGAATGAGTGAAACCTCGCCGGTCATAGCCGTAAACGACCCTGTGGACAAGTTGGTCCGTATCGGTACAGTAGGTCCCATCCTGAGCGGAGTGGAGGTAAAATTCGCCGACGATGGCGAAATACTGACTCGCGGCCCCCATGTCATGCTGGGTTACTACAAAGACCTCGAATACACGGCCGAAATCATCGACAAGGACGGATGGCTCCACACTGGAGACATTGGAACCTTAGTGGCAGGCAGATACCTGAAGATCACAGACCGCAAAAAGGACATATTCAAACTCTCGGCAGGAAAATATGTAGCTCCGCAGCTCATCGAGAACATGTTGCGCGGATCGGAATACATCGAGCAAGTGATGATTATCGGCGAGAACGAGAAGCAGGTCGCCGCCATCATCAGTCCCAACTTCAATACGCTGCACTACTGGGCGCTGAAGTACAAACTGCACTACCGTGACAACGCCGAACTCATAAGCCTACCTAAGACACAGGACAAGTTACGCAAAGTGCTCGACGAGTTCAACAAGAATCTGGCTCCGCACGAGCAAGTGAAACAATTCCGTCTGGTGACGGACGAGTGGACTCCCAACAATGGACTCCTCTCCCCCACCCTGAAACTGCGCCGCGGACCGCTGATGGACAAATACAAAGACCTCGTAAACGACATTTATGGCAAGGAGAAGACATCTTCCAACGCCTTCTTCTCGGCCTTCAAGTCGGTGGAACTACCGACGATTACGATGCCGTGGCAGAAGAAAAACGAAAAATAAGAAAAGGAGAAACTGCAATGAACATAACGGCATATACAACACGTTGCATCGGTCTGTTTTTCTTTTTCGCTTCCACAGTTCTTCTTCTTACAGGCTGCAAGGCGGAGCAACGCTACCTCTATGTGGAGGATGCTCCACACAACACCCCCATACCCATCAGCAACACCTACGACGCCACCATCTATCCCAACGATCTGCTATACATATATGTTAGCAGCCAGTCGCCTGAATCCGTCAAGCGTTTCAACCAAGAGACCAACACCACACAAACCCTGAAGGACAAGAGCCAGCTGAGAGGCTACCTGGTGTCGCAGAGCGGCTATATCGTGTTCCCCATATTGGGACGCATCGAAGTGGCCGGATTGTCGAGGACACAGCTTGAACGACGCCTCGAATCCTTGCTCATTGAGGGCGGATACGTCACAGACCCCGTAGTAACGGTAAACCTGATGAACTTCCATGTAACGGTGATTGGCGAAGTCCATAAACCTCGTGTGGTGGTTGCCGAAGGCAGTCGCCTGACCATCTTCGAGGCTTTGGCCCAATGCGGCGACATCACGATAGACGGTCTGAGGACCAACGTGGTGGTGGTGCGCAGCGGAATTAACACCCAAACCGTGGACACGCTTGACCTTACACGCAAAGAAATCCTCAACTCCCCTTACTACTACCTGCAGCAGAATGACATTATCTTCGTGGAGCCCACCGAAAAAAAGAAACGCAAAGCCTGGCGCAACGAGGACTGGCCCAAATACCTCAACATCGGTGTACAGTCACTCCGCGTTGCATATACGACCATATACTACATAAAACTCGCCAATAAATGACAAGCTCCCATCCGAGGCATGTTTTTTAGAATCAAACAGATAGAAAATAAATTTTGCCAAGTCGGGAAAAAGTCGTACTTTTGCAGCTGATTTTTGTAAAAATCCATTGTCCTATGGTGTAATGGTAGCACATCAGATTTTGGTTCTGCTTGTCTAGGTTCGAATCCTGGTAGGACAACTTCTCGAAAGACGCTCCTAACGGAGCGTCTTTTTATTCTCCCACAAAACAACATTATTTAAAAAAAGCTATGAGAACCCAAAGTATCCCTACCCGTTCGGTCATTCCTTCTCCCTCCCCACTGTCCACGGGACCCAATCCCTTCCTGCACACCATCGCACTGCAGCGGCAGGTCTCGCACCGCGAAAACTCGCAAAACATCTGCCGCACCCTCCTCATCCACCTACACAACTTCGCCGGCCACGAGGTGAGGCTCCGGGAACTCACGGAATCCTTCATGCGACGTTTTGCCACCCATCTGCTTTGCAACACGTCGCTGCAAGCCAGCAGTGTGCGCACCTATCTGCAGAAGCTGCATGCCATCCTAGAGGAGGCCGTGCGGCAACGCCTGATGACATACAATCCCATGCCCCTTATCGGCACCCTGGTACCCCACGATTCCGGTCCCTCACGCGCCTTCCTCACCACAGCAGAGATCCTCCTACTGGCCAACACACCGTGCGGCCATCCCTCAGTCCGAAGGGCCTTCCTCTTCGCCTGTTTCACGGGCCTGCGCCTCTCCGATATAGAAACCCTGCGGTGGGAGCACCTGCATACCGTTGCCGGTGTCCCCACCATCGTCAAGCTGCAGAAGAAAACCTGTACCGAAATCCGCATTCCCCTCAACCGCGAAGCCCAACGCCTACTGGACGAAGAACGACATCGGGATGAGGGTCCAGTCTTCTGCCTGCCCTCACGCTCCACCATCGCCACGGACCTAACCCTTTGGTCTGCGGAAGCCGCCCTCAGCAAGCACCTCACCTTCCATGTCTCGCGCCACACCTTCGCCACACTCCTACTCACCGCCGGCGTAGGAATCTACACCGTCAGCCGCCTCTGCGGGCACAGCAATGTCCGAACCACCGAAATCTATGCTCACATCGTCGACAGTTCCCTGCAAGACAGCGTTGCTCGTATCAGCAAACTCATCGATGAAACCCCAACGCTCTGTTCACCTATCGCGACACAATAATTATTTCCACATCGCAATAAATATACAATAACTACGTTATTTAGGCATGAAGAACAACAAAGTCCTAATCGTATACACCGGCGGCACCATCGGCATGGTGCAGGATGAGAATGGTTCCCTTCATCCATTCGCCCTCGACCGCATTTACGACGCTGTCCCCCAGCTGAAAAGCTGCCAGTACGGCATCGATTCCGTCACCCTCGACAACATCATCGACTCTTCCAACATGACCCCGTCGTTGTGGGTGGACATCGCCAATATCATCGAGCGGGAATACGATCACTACGACGGCTTCGTCGTCCTCCACGGCACTGACACCATGGCCTATACAGCTTCGGCGCTGAGCTTCATGTTCAAGAACCTAGCCAAACCCATCGTCCTCACCGGCAGCCAGTTGCCCTTGGGCATGCTACGCAGCGACGGCCGCGAAAACATCATCTGCGCCCTCGAGATAGCCTCCACACAGCAGTGCACCATCCCCGAGGTATCCATCTTCTTCGAGAACCACCTCTACCGCGGCAACCGCAGCACCAAGATGAGCGCTGCCAACTTCGACGCCTTTGAGACCTATAACTATCCCTCGCTGGCCAAAGCCGGCATCAACATCTCCTTCCGCGAGCACCTCTTCCTCCCCATGCCCACAGAGCCACTTGTGGTGCGCAAGCAGTTCGACACCCGCGTGGCCATCCTCAAACTCTTCCCCGGCATCGGGCCCGACGTGGTGAACGCCGTTCTCCACACCCCCAACCTCCAAGGCGTCATCATCGAGACCTACGGCTCCGGCAACGCCCCCACCGACCCCTGGTTCATCTCCGCCCTCGAAGAGGCCATCAAGCGCGGCATTATTGTCATGAACGTCACCCAATGTAAGGCCGGTTCCGTCGTCATGCGTCAGTATGCTGCCAGCTGCGACATGGACCGCATCGGCGTCATCGGCGGTGGCGACATCACCATCGAGGCCGCCATCACCAAACTCATGTTCCTCCTCGGCAATTTCCCCCAGAACAAAGATCACGTGTGTCAGCGTCTCAGCCAATCGCTCCGCGGCGAAATCAGCGAATAACACATGAGACGAATAGGACTCATAGGACTTATAGGACTTATAGGACTACTTATCTGCCCTATGAAAACCTACTCTCAAGTGGGCAACCTCGGCAAATTCGATAGCCGCTTGCTGCACTACGGCATCCAAGTGGGCTATACCCATTCCAAGTTCGACCTTGAATACTCCCACAACGACGACCTGCGACAAACCCTTCATGGCACCACATCCTACTACGCCCCGGGCTTCCACATCGCCGTCATCGGCGACCTACGACTCAACAACTGGTTCAACCTGCGCATCCTCCCTGGAGTGACACTAATCACACGCGATGTCAACTACTCCTGGGAGCCAAACTACCTGGCCTCACATCGTCTCGCCGAACTCAGTCGCAAGGTGGAATCCGTCTACGGCGACTTCCCCATCGAAATCAAGTTCCGTGCCATGCGCTGGGGCAACTTCCGACCCTATCTCACAGGAGGCATCTCCTACGGATTCGACTTCGCCTCTCTGCGCAAAAACCGCAACCGCACCGATGAAAGCATCATCCGCCTCGAACCCAACGACCTGCGCTACACCATGGGCCTCGGCTTCGACGTTTTTCTCCGTTATGTAAAATTTGCCATAGACCTCAAAATGACCTTCGGCATCATCGATCTACGCGTCGAAGACCCCGACATCTACATTCAGGCCTTCGATCACCTCCATTCACGCACCTTCATGCTCAGCTTCACCTTTGAAGGCTGATGCTCTCCACGCAGCGTATGCCGTCGAGTGCCGAACTGACGATGCCAC
Source organism: uncultured Bacteroidota bacterium (assembly GCA_902775135.1). Lineage (GTDB taxonomy): Bacteria > Bacteroidota > Bacteroidia > Bacteroidales > P3 > Colimorpha. Next base: position 24,743 of record CACYKY010000009.1, read on the forward strand.
CGGCATATCCGGCACCCTCGCCGCAAGGATACAACCCACGCAACTGGGGATGCTGCAAGGTATCCTTGTCGCGAGGAATGCGCACTGGGCTCGACGTACGGCTCTCCACAGCCAGCAACGAAGCGTCGGTGGTGATGAAGCCGCGCATCTTGCGGTCGAAATCCTTGAAAGCCTGTATCAGGCCGTCCACCACAAATTGCGGCAAGACCTCATGCAATGGGGCACTGACGCAGTGTCCCATATAGTTACTCTTGTTGAGACGCGACGAGGGGCGGCGCTCAAGGAAGTCCACTAGCCGCTGCGTCGGTGCGTCGATACATCCGCCGGCAGCCTCGAACGCGCGCGCTTCCACCTGTTTCTGGAACTCCAGCAGTCCTAATGGCCCCTCTGCACCCACGTCCTCGGGGTTCACCGTCACGGCGATGCCGCTGTTAGCAAAGGCCGAATTGCGCGCGGCGTTGCTCATGCCGTTCACCACCTGCTGTCCTCCCGCTGTGGCGGCGGGCACAATGACCCCTCCGGGACACATGCAGAAACTGAAGACCCCATGGCCACCCACCTGAGTAACCAAACTATAGGTCGCCGGAGGCAACAACTTGGAATAGCCACGACCATGATACTGAATCTCGTTGATGAGTTCCTGCGGGTGTTCCACGCGGACACCGAGAGCGAAAGGCTTCGCCTCCAGCAACCAGCCCCGACGGGCAAAGAGTTCGTAGATGTCTCGTGCCGAATGGCCGGTGGCAAGGACGACAGCATCGCCCTCAATCACCTCGTCGTTCGCTACCACACCGCACACACGACCCTCCTTGACCACGAGGTCTGAGACACGCGTATTGAAATGATACTCACCTCCGCCGGACACAATCGTGTCGCGCATACGCGCAATGATGGCCGGCAGGCGGTCAGTGCCGATGTGGGCGTGCACATCCACCATGATGTCGGGATCGGCGCCGTGCTCCACAAAGAGACGCAGCACCTCGCCGACGTCGCCGCGCTTGGTGGAGCGTGTATAGAGTTTGCCGTCGCTATAGGTTCCTGCACCGCCCTCACCGAAGCACCAGTTGCTGTCAGGGTTAACCTCCTTAGTGCGCACCATCCCGACAATGTCGGCCTTGCGCTCCTCCACGGGCTTGCCCCTCTCGACGATTATAGGCTTCATGTCCACTTGCAACGCCCTGAGGGCCGCAAACAATCCCGCCGGACCGGCACCCACGATGACAATCCTTTGGGCTTCCTTCACACCACTCCCTTTCATCCCTTCCGCCTTGCCATTCTCACCACCCCCAACATTTTTCACCCCTTCCTCCACTGTTCCTACTTCCACCGTGCAGTGATACACCACCTTCCTACGGCGACAGTCGATGCTGCGACGCGTGATACGCCAGGGATCATCCATGTGGTTGTCGGCCACACCAAGGGCACGCTCCACAGCACGCCGCACAGCGGCCTCCGAGGCATACTCCTCGGGCGTGAGGTCTATCTGTATTTGTTTCGCCATTTGCGACATTTTTTCATAAGAAACAAGAGGCAAATTTACACAAAAAATCCGAAATACAGGCAAGCAAGCACACAAACAACACATATTGAAATAAATATCAACATGTTATCATCATTCAAACACAATAAAATTTTACTCAGAAACCACTCTTTCATTCGTCAACGGCGAATGACATTCACCCATAAAACTTCTTATTATTTACACGGCATGGGAAAGACATGACAATGAATGGGCAGAACCCCTTTGGGGGCCCGGCCGGTCCCATCATGCTAGCGACCGAAACGTGGAATCGAGCCCAGCTTCTTTCCACCGGTAAGGGGTGAGATGGAGATGTTTTTTTTGAAGGGAAAACAGATTTTTTTCGTATCTTTGCATTCATGATTAGGAAAGCCTCCCGATACAATTATCTGGTCTGCATCTATTTGGCAGGCATCGTTGTCTTTACGCTGTTCCGATTGGCGGAAACGGCGGTGTACGGATCGATGTCGGAGACTGGGATGAACTTCGGGGGAAGCTACGCCCACGCACTGTGGAACGGATTCCGGTTCGACACGGCGGTGAGTTGTTATATGCTGGCGCTGCCGTTACTGATGCTGATTGCAGGCGAGGTAGCCCACATACGAAAGCGGTGGTACTACAGCATAGCGCACTATATGCTGATGGTGCTGTACACAGTGGGATTCTTCGCCTGTGCGGCGGACATCCCCTATTTCTGCTATTTCTTCCAGCGCCTGGACGCGGCGTCGCTAGGTCTGACGGACAGTTTCGGCATGGCAGCAAGCATGATTGTAAGCGAGCCGATGTATGTGGTCTACCTAGGGGTATTTGTAGTGGTGAGTGTAGGATGGTGGCTATTGGGAAGACTGATTTTCAAGCGCGTGCTGCTCAGCAACCTCGACGAGCGGTTGCCCATGGGATGGGGAATAGGCATCGGTGTGGTGCTGCTGGCAGTGGGATTCGTCGGCATGCGCGGCACCCTATCTGGGAAGAGTCCTCTGCGCACAGGCACGGCCTATTTCTGCAACGATGCATTCCTGAACCAGATTGGGTTGAACCCAGTGTTCACCTTCATGAAGAGCATGGAGGAGGTTGGCAAGAGCGCCAACCAGCCCCTGGCGTTGATGGACGAGGCTGAGGCCGAAGCGGTGCTGGCCGAATGGCGTGCAATACCCATCGACAGCACGCTGGCCGAAGCGCATCTTCGGCTGGAGGAGGGCACGAACGTGGTGCTGGTGCTGATGGAATCGATGAGCGCAGAGAAAACAGGCCTGAGCAGGACGGGCGAAAGCCTGACTCGCCACCTGGACAGCCTGATGGCACGCTCGATGACCTTCACCGAAGCGTGGTCGGCAGGCATTCATACACACAACGGCATCTACTCATCGCTCTACGGACACCCTGCTCTGCTGGCGCGCCATATGATCAAGGGAACACCCATTCCACGCATGCACGGGTTGCCACACGTGCTGAAAGAAGCCGGCTACCGCACCACCTTCTTCATGACCCACCAGGAGGACTACGACAATATGCGCGGATTCCTCTACCAGAATGGCTTCGACCGTGTTGTGGGGCAGTCAGACTATCCCTCACGCGAGGTTGTAGGTACATGGGGGGTGCCGGACCATGTGATGTTCAATCACTTGATTGAGCACCTGGACAGCACCGCCGCACAAGGACCGTTCTTTGCCTGCGCGATGACCTGTAGCGACCACGGCCCTTACATCATTCCGGAGGGCATCGACCTGAAGTGCAGGGAGACCGACCGCAAACGAGCCATAGTGGAATACGCCGACTGGGCTATAGGTCATCTGATGCAGCTGGCGAGCAAGCGTCCGTGGTTCAGGAAAACGGTGTTCGTCTTTGTGGCCGACCACGGGGCACGGATGGATGCCCTGTACGACATGGCACTGAGCTACAATCATGTGCCGCTGCTGTTCTATGCCCCAGGAAGGATTGAGCCACATGTGGTGGATCGGCTGGCACAGCAGATAGACATTGCACCAACGATGCTGGGAATGCTGGGACTGGACGACAGCGGAAGCATGCTGGGCATCGACCTGCGTAACCATGTAAGACCCTACGCCTACTTCAGCGCCGACGACAAGATAGGCGTAGTAGACGGCGAGATGCTGATGATATACCGCGTGAAGCAAAAGAATACAAGCCTCTACAGATACAAAGAAAATAGCACCGACGACCTCGCCGGAGAGTACCCGGAGAGGGCAGCGGCCATGCGGCGTCACGCCTTCGGACTGACGCAGATCAGCCAAAGGATGAGGAAATAGAGGTTTGTGTCGAGCGGTTAGTGTTAAGTGAATAGCTATGGATTTTAAACTGAAATCGGATTTCGCGCCCATGGGCGACCAGCCAGAGGCCATACGGCAACTGGTGGAAGGTGTGCGCGCCGGCCAGCGGGCTCAAGTGCTGCAGGGTGTTACGGGCAGTGGAAAGACCTTCACGGTCGCCAATGTGATACAGGAGTTGCAACGTCCCACGCTGGTGCTGAGCCACAACAAGACGCTGGCGGCACAGCTTTACGGCGAGTTCCGGCAGTTCTTCCCCGACAATGCGGTGGAATACTTCGTGAGTTACTACGACTACTACCAGCCGGAAGCATACATCGCCGCCACCAATACCTACATTGAGAAAGACCTAGCCATCAACGACGAGCTGGACAAGCTGCGCCTGAGGGCCAGTTCGGCTTTGCTCAGCGGCCGGAGGGACGTCATCGTGGTGTCGTCGGTGAGCTGCATCTACGGCATCGGCAACCCTGAGGAGTTCAAGAAAGGAACCGTCGAAATACACATGGGCGACCGCTTGAAGAGGGACGACCTGCTGATGCGACTGCTGGATGCGCAATATGTGAGAAACGAGATCGAATTCGTCAATGGTCGCTTCCGCGTCAAAGGCGACACGGTGGATATCTACCCCTCGTTTGCCGATTTCTGCTATCGCATCTCCTTCTGGGACGACGAAGTGGAAAGTCTGGAAAGCTTCGACCCCGTCAGCGGCCAGCGGCTGGAACGCTTCCAGGACATCGTCATCTACCCTGCCAGCAACTTCCTCACCTCGAAGGACCACCTGCCGGAGATCATCCTCCAGATTCAACGGGATATGTTTGAGCGTCGCGACTATCTGGAGAGTATCGACAAACACCTGGAGGCAAAGCGCCTGGAGGAGCGTGTGAACTACGACCTCGAAATGATACAGGAGCTGGGCTACTGCTCCGGAATCGAGAATTACAGCCGCTATTTCGACGGACGCTCCCCGGGAAGCCGTCCTTTTTGCCTGATAGACTATTTCCCCGACGATTTCCTGCTGGTGGTGGACGAAAGCCATGTGACAGTGCCTCAGATAGGAGCCATGTACGGCGGCGACCGCTCGCGCAAGACTTCCCTAGTGGAATACGGCTTCCGCCTGCCGTCGGCGCTCGACAACCGTCCCCTGACCTACGACGAATTCTACAACCTCACGGGCCAAACCATCTACATCAGCGCCACACCGGCCGACTACGAACTGTCGGAGGCCGAAGGCGTGGTGGTGGAGCAGGTGATACGCCCCACCGGGCTGCTCGACCCCGTTGTGGAAGTGCGTCCTGCAGTGAGCCAAGTGGACGACCTGCTGGACGAGATTGAGAACACCGTGGACAAAGGCGAGCGAGTGTTAGTGACAACGCTGACCAAACGTATGGCGGAGGAACTGACAAGCTATCTGATCAACCTTGGAATCAAAAGCAAATACATACACAGCGACGTGGACACCCTGGAACGCGTGGAAATCATGCGCGACCTCCGCATGGGTGTGTTCGACGTACTGGTGGGAGTGAACCTGCTGCGCGAAGGACTGGACCTGCCGGAGGTGAGTCTGGTAGCCATATTGGATGCCGACAAAGAGGGTTTCCTGCGCAGCGACCGAGCACTTATACAGACCATCGGACGCGCAGCACGCAATGTGCACAGCAAGGCCATTCTCTACGGCGATACCATCACGGGTTCCATGCAGCGAGCCATAGACCTCACCAACCGGCACCGCGAGAAACAAATAAAATACAATATGGAACATGGCATCGTACCCCGACAGATTGTGAAGAGTACTGATGCCATCCTGGGGACCACCAGCGTTATCGAACTGGCAGCCGAGGAGAGAGGGGATAGAAGCGTGGAGAACGCCGAGTGGAGAGCGGAGGACAAAGAGCGGAAGACGATGGCTGCTGAAGAGAAACTGGAATACGGCAAAGTCCAGAAGGAGACCGAGCCGTCACCCTACCTGAAGATGACCAAAGAACAACTGCGCAAGGAGATTCGCGACCGGCAGCGAAAGATGCAAACCGCAGCCAAGGAACTGGATTTCATGTCGGCAGCCAAATACCGCGACGAGATCAAGGAACTGCAAGGGTTGCTGGAGACGGCAAGATAAAAAAGAGAGGCCCCGCTGCGAATGCAGCGGGGCCTTCCCTTATGCCGTTCTGTCCTTATTTCAGCTTGATGACAGCACGACGGTTCATATAACGGTGCTCCTCAGTGTCGTTGGGGACAACGGGTTCGTTCTCACCCTTCGAGACCGTGGAGATGTTGGCAGCAGGAGCGCCACGCTTCACCATGAGGGCCTTCAAAGCTTCGGCACGCTTCAAACCATACTTCATATTGCCTTCGGCAGAGCCGATGCTGTCGGTGTGGCCAGTGACAACAACCTTGAGGTTGCGGTCGGCAGCCATAGCCTTGCAGATGGCATTGATGGCGCGGTCGGTCTTCTCGTCGAACTTGGGCTCGGTCTTGGCGAAGTCGAAGTTGACGGTAGCGTTGATTTCGTCGAGGAGTTTCTGGAGCTGCGCACGGTCGGCAGGTTTGTTGTCAACGGGCTTGCTGGCAGTACCGCAGGCACGCTGGGCGGCATCGCGGGCCTTGATAGCGGCGCGATAGGCAGCGGCAACGTTACCCATGCGGGCTGCTTCGGCTGCTTCGGCTGCATACTGCTTAGCCTCCTTGACGGCGGCTTTGGCCTCAGCGCTGTTGTTCTTGGCAGCGCAGGCTTCTCCCGATTCGGCGAAGGACTTGGCAGCGGCAGCATAGCTCTCGGGCAGATTGCCACGATAGGCTTTGCCAGCAGCATCCTTACCATCGGTCAGAGCGGGCTTGCTGCCAGTCTCGTTGGCCATAGCGATGGCTTCATTGGCGAGGTTGTTGGCAACGTTGGGATCGTTGTAGGCAACGGTAGGACGGGCGTCCTTGTCGGCGTCGCGGGCAATCTCAGAATTGATCTTGGCATTGCGGCTGGCGGCCATAGCGCAGTCGAGACCGTCCTTGTGGGAGGCGTCGGCATAGAGGGCAGCGTCGTCGGCAGCCTGCGAAGCGGTGGGAAGGTTCTTCTGACCGGCATAGTCACGGGCATCGGCGGCATAGCTGTCGGCAATGTCGCCATAGGCCTCGTTAAAGAGGTCGTAGGCCTTGCAGTACTGACCATTCTTATGGGCAGCTTTGGCATCGGCAGCGGCGGCTTTGGCATCGGCGACAGCCTCCTTGGCGGCGGCAGAGCCGGACTCGTTGGCAGCCTGCTCGGCCTCGGCGAGGTCGGCGTCGATATTGGCCATAGCGGCGGCAAGGTCAGGATTGTTCATGCGGCGGGCATTGCAACGTGCCTCGCGGGCAGCAGCCTCCTCGGCGGCCTGGGCAGCAGCATCTTCGTCGCTAGCATTGCCGTAGTTGGCGTTGTTGCCATTGTCATTGTTGTTGCCGTTGTTGCCATTGTTATTGTTGCCGGCATTACCGCTACCGTAATTGTCATAAGGCACAAGGGCACCATCATCGTCGCCACCCTTGGTGGAATGGCAGTCCCAACCGACATTGATGCCAATCTTGAGGCCTACGTTGAGGCGGTGGAGTTCATCAATCTGGTTCGAGTTGAAAACTCCGTTGTAGTCGCTCACCAGAGGACCGGCAGCAGCGGTGGCGGTGGTGACATCAGGGGCGTTCAGCAGAGGTGCGGAGACGGTACCATCCATGAGATTGGTGATACCATAGCCGCCATAAAGGCCAAAGTAGAATCCCCAGTGATTGCTGAGGGAGTAGTTGAATCCGAGGTCGGCAATGACGCTGACACCCATCTTCTTGAGACCCTCGTTGTCGCCACTCTCATCGGCATTGTAGGTGGTGAAACCATAGGAAGGCAGGTCACGATATTCCACATTGGTAGCGGGGAAATAGCCGCTGACGCTGTATGAACCATCGTCGGCTTTGAATTCGCTCTTGAAGGGGAAATCAAGCTGGGCTCCGAGACCAAGGAGGAAGAACCAACGCTCACCCATGGGAGCACGCCAGTAGAGTTCAATGGGCACATTGATGGACATGGTGGTCTGAGTCTCTTTCCAGCTATTGAAACCGGCATGAGGATAGTAGGTGAGGTTGTTGGCGGGATGGATAAGCGAGATGGCATTGTCGGCATTCTCAACCCAGTCGTAGGTGGCGCCGGAGCGGGAGTAGTCAAACTGCACACCGATACCCATACCAAAATGAGTTCCAAAGAAATGGATATACTTGAATTCACCGAGGAAACCCAATTTGGGATTCCAGGTGCCATCGGAGGGGTTGAACATCAGCGTGTTCATTCCACCACCAATGTTGTAGCCGAAATAGTTGCTGTGCTGGTTCATCTGAGCCTGCGACCCCATGGCAAGGGCGAGGACTCCAATCAAGATGAATATACGTTTCATATAACTATCTTTTTATTTTGTTTCTAAAATTAATACTTAATCACACGGGCCACAACGCCGTCGACACTGACAGTGTAGCTGCCGGCGCCAAAGCGCGAGAAGTCGACCATAGTCGTATTGCCCTCGAAGGTGGTGTTGACGAGGGTCACGCCCATCACATTCATCACACGGAGGCTGTGGCTGGCGCTGTACGAGTTCTCAATGGTGACGTTCACCTGATCAACGGCGGGGTTAGGATAGGCAGTCACGGTGGCTTCAAGTGTGGCGGCCTCGGGAACGAGGGTAATCACGTCATACTGTTCGCAGGTCTGGACACTGTTGCCATTCATGGTCATAGTGACATGATAGCTGCCAGTCAGACCGCCGACTTCCTGATAGTAGGGACCGTCGCCGACATAGGTGCCGTTGTGATACCACTTCACACTCGATTGGTCGATGCAGTTGCAGGTGTCGACAATGGAGATGACATCGCTGAAGATGGGCATGGTGTAGTTGCGGGAGAGGTTCACGCGGAAGGTGACGGGAATAGCAGCACTCTCAAACTGAGGATATGCACTGTTGCGCAGGGTGAGGGTGACATTGTAGTTGCCATAGAAAGCATCGGCGGGAATAACGATGTCAACATTGCCGGCAGTGGTGATGTTGGTCCATGCCACATCGACAAAGCCCTGTGCATGAGCGGCAGAGTCATAGACGAGTTTATACTGGTCGGGAGTACCACTGGTCAGGTGGAACTGGACAGCCGAGGCGTCGCCAGAGCAGTAGCCCGAGGCGTCGACATCGATGCCGCTGCCGCCGGTACCCTGGGTGTTGTCGAACACCAGGGGAGCCACAATGACACCCGTGGTGGTAATCACCTGAGAGGTGCTGGCAAGGGTATAGTTGGCCATATCGGCACCGGCAAGGGCCAGCTGGGCGGTGATGGTCTTGTTCTCTCCCACAGCGGGATCGTCATAGGTGGCAGTGGTGAGAAGGCTCAGGTCGTCGTTTCCATAGATGGGACTGGGAGTACCCATATTGTTCACCACAGCGGTGGTGGTTCCATCATAGAGTTTGGTGGTGACAACCGAGATGCCAGTGGCAACAACAGGAGCCGGCACGATGGTCAAGGTGTTGACCAGCACGCCACCAAGCTGATAGTTCGTGTCAACCGGGAAAGCGGTGATGGTGTACACTCCCACATTGCGGGCTTCCGTGACCGGATTGCCATTGTTGTCGGTAACGAGCAACAGGGCGGGAACCACGTTGCTGTTGTCGTCGACATAGGAAGCGGAAATCTCGCCGAGATAGGAGGTGCCGTTGTAGGTAACGGTGGTGTCAACGTGCGACCATGTGAGCGGATAGGTGTTGCGCTCGTAGATGGCATGGGTGAGGCAGTCGAAGGAGGGCATGGTGACGAGGGTGGGGTTCCATCCGGTCAGGGTGTAGCCGGGACGGGTCACCGTAGGATAGGTCACATCGGCGCCATAGAGGAAGGAGACCACGGTGTCGACACCAGGCTCCACCGTACCGCCGTTCAGCACATAGGTGAGGTTATAGTGGTTGCGGACATAGTGGAAGTTGATGACAGTGCCGTCAACAAAGGCAGCCGTGGTATCGGCATACTTGTCGGGGGTGAAGCCCACATAGGTATTGGCATTCACAATGAGGCTGTCGCCAAGAGTGGCGATACCGAAGGCGCTGTCAATCATCGTTTCGGGATAGGTGCCGTCGAGGGCCTGACGGTGGTGATAAACAGTATAGTGACCATCGGTCAGGGCGTTGTAGTAATACCACTTGGCATAGAGAACGGTGTCGCTGGTCAGCACGTCGTTCAGGAAGTTCCAAGGAGTGGTGAAGCCCGGATTGATGAAATAAGCCGAGAAGATGGTGTCGGCTCCCACATAGGTGGGACGCGAGGGGGCGGGGACGATGCGGTCGTCGTAGGTGTTGACAATCACCACGGAGTCGGCATAGCCGGCCTGTCCCATGCGGGCGTTGTAGTTGACGAAGGTCACACGGTAGCCAGCACCCACAGTGTAGTGGAAAGGCACCGAGTCGGCATCCATATTGGGGATGATGGCATGACGGGCAGGCAGATAGGAGCTGACATCCTGGGCAAACTTACCACCATTGACGGTGACATTGGCACCGCTCAGGGGGTTCACAACAAGCACACGGGCGTCGTTGATCACAACATTAAGGTCATTGGGGCTGAGGCTGGCAATGGAATCAAGGCCATTAATCACCACGGTGCCGGTGGCGCCGCTGACGCCACCAAGGTAGTTGACCGCACCGTTCTGAAGGAAGACCGTGTCCTCGGTGTCATCAATATAGAGGGAACCCTGGATGGTATTGCCCTGGAGGTCAATGATGGCACCATTGCTGATGGTGTCAGAGGTACCGCCGGCGGTATTGCGTGCCAGGAAGACGGTGTCGTTGGCCACAGCGGCGGTAAGACCAAGGGTGCGGAGGTATTTGCGATAGTTGCCCGAACGGAAATAGGCATCGGCGCCAATGGTGGCGCTGGTGGCGGCAGCGGTGCTGTCATAGAGGGTCAGCATGCCGGTGGCATCACCAACGAACTCGGCAAAAACGGGGCTGGGAACATTGAGCGAGGAGATAGTGGCATTCGAGGAGTCGCTGAGGCTCACGGCAGCATTGTTGGTAGCGGCCAAGCTGTTCAGGTAGCTGCGGGCAATGGTGATGTTCGAGCCGTTATGCACAACCACGGGACGTGCATACGTGCTGGCACCAAACTGACGGAGGGTCAGTCGGGAGGCATCGATATCGAAAAGGTCACCCGAGCCGGCGGCAACAACAATGTCGCTGTCGGTGGCATTGCCAAACCACGAAAGGTCGGTGTTGCTCACATTGATGAGGGCCGTTGTGGGGTCAGCAATGGTGCTGACAATAGGATAGCCCATCTGGTAGACAGTCATGGGGGTGTTGATGACGACGGGAGCACTCAGGTGGATGGTGTCCATGAAGTTGAGCACTGCCGAATCAGGGCAGAGCGCAATGGCATCGGCAAAAGTGGAATAGGTGAACATCTGGCCGTCGAAGACCTGTGCTCTCTCGGTGCCCAGCATGGTACCGCTGAGGGTCATCGTACGGGTCAACACGCCGTCCACAGCCTGCGACATCAGCGGTGCCGGAGCAAAGTATCCGGTGTCGAGGGTCTGGCGACTCGAGGTGCCCAGGACATAGCAGCGGTTGTTGGCATCAAAGGCCACGATGAAGGAATAGCCGTAGGTGGTGCTGTCCACGGTGGCCGTTGCGGTGTAGCCTCCATTGGCAGCGGAAATGGTCATCGGCGTCGAGACCATCACGTTGTCCGTCACCTCAAGCGCGGTGCCACCCCATGGTAGCATCAGATACGCCGAGTCGACAAAATACAACTGTCCGGGAGTGGCAGCATAGATGGTGGCACTGGTGAGAGCAGCACGGTCGAGGGTGCGGACGTCAACATTGACATTCACGCTCTGAGCCCACAGGCCGTGGCCGGGCATCACGGATGCCATCAGCGCCCCTAGCAAAAAGAGTGTAGTTCTTTTCATCTTGTTTATTATTTAATTATACATTTATAAATTTGCATTTTCTTAACACAACCTACCTTAAATCCACGCTCCGAAGAGCCGACTGTTGCTGTCGACCCTTCGGGGCGCTGGACGCGGCTTGCTTTTTCGGCCTTATTTGGTCGAAATCACAAGGTAGTCAGTGTATTTCCAGAACTGGGTGGGGTTGAGGATGCGCAGGTAAGCGGTGACGCTGCTGTTCTCCTCGTCGGCCACGAGCTCATAGCTGTTCTCGGGGTGCTGCGAGATGACGGTGGCCTTCTTGCGGTTCACGGTGATGGTGGTCACCTTGGTACGGTCAATCTCGGTGAAGCGCTCGGTGTTCATGTCGGCCACGGTGCCCTGTTTGCGACCAATGCCGATGAATCCGCCGCTCTTGGCCACGATACCGGCCTCTTTCAGCTCGCTGTACGAACCCACCACAAAGTAAGCGCGGTTGGCATCAGCCAGCTGCTGGGCAATGTACTGGTCCTTCTCCTGGTTCGAAGCGGTCAGCTCGGTGACGTTCTTGTTCAGACCTTTGATGACAACCTTGTTGTTCTCTAGCTCGGTGAGCAACTCGGCTATCTGGGCTTCCTGGGCGGCACTGCGCTCCTCGAGGCGAGTGATATAGGCCTGGAGGTCGCTGTTCTTGCGGCCAAGCTCGCTGACGCGGCTGCTCAGCTGGGCAATCTTCTGCTTGTTGGCGGCCATCATGCTCTCAATGGAGCTCATCTGGTCACTGATCTCCTTCTTGTGGTCGTACGAGCCCTCGGTGTTGTTGCGACGGAGCTCCTGCACATTGGAGTACTTCGAGTTGATCATCGACAGGTTGTCCTCAATCTCGTTCAACATCGAGAAGAGTCCGTCGATTTCAGAATCCTTGGCATCGACAACACCCATGAGCGAGTCGATGGTCTTCTTGGAAGAGTCGAGTTCTTTCTGATTGCAGGCCACAATGGTGAGGGTGGCAGCAAAAAGGCCAATGGCCAAAAAGATTTTCTTCATTTTTTGTTATTTTTTTTAATTTGTTTTCCTTTTTACTCTTTAAAACTTTTATACCCAATCGTGGTAGTTCTATAACGCCGCCTATTTACTATTATTGTACAAAAAAAGCAGATTTTTGTGTTAAAGATTGTTAATTCTCCATTCAGCCCTCTTACATCCTACATCTTCCATCTAACATCTTCCATCTAACATCTAACATCTTCCCTCACGCAACACAAAGAAAAGCGGAGACACCTCTAAGCATCTCCGCTCTGTAAAAGTCTTATTCATCCCTACTACCGCTTCACAATCTTGGCAACCTCGCCTCCAGCTCGGAGGATATAGATCCCGGGACCGTAGACACTCATATCTACAGTGTTGAGGCCCTGTTCCAACGCGAAGGCTGCCAGCCTGTGGCCTGCCTGGTCGTAGAGCGTCGCGGCTGCGCGGCTGCGCACATAGATAGTCACCTGGCCATAAGCCGGATTGGGCCATACGGCGAGGGCAGAGGGACGCAGCTGGTAGTCGGTGTCGTCGATTCCAGCGGGCTCCGTTGTCTGATTGAGGACAGCAACACCCGTCAGGTCGAAACCGCCACTGCCGTAGACGGTGTCGCGGGTAGGATACGGGTCGTTGACAATGTGTCCGAAAGCATCACGGGTGCCATAGTCGGGGTCTATGGTGCCCACCACGTCCACAAGGCGCACATGGGTGATGTTGTTGACATCGATTCCCGTGCTGTCGCACAGCTCGTCAAGGTCAAAGGGGGTTCCGTAGCCTATGCGGAATTTGCCCGCTAGGTTGTCAATCATCGTGGGGTCCACGCTGCCGTACGATCCCACCTGCACGTCGGTGGGGGTGAGCGATGTGGACGCGAAACGCACGAAGCGTTCGCCATCCGAGCTCACCTCTACAAATGCCAGCTCCAGGAAGTGGTCGCTGAACGAGTTTTCGAAGACCGCAAAGTCGGGTCCCTCCACGTTGCGGATGGGCTCTGCAAAGGTCAGCGTGGCGGTGCCGCCATCTCCCAGGCTGACGGCAGCGGTGGTAACGGTGCCCGCATGGCCCACGCCGTTGGCATCGGTGCCGTGGTGCACACGGGGTCCGTCGGGATCAACAATGTCAACCGGCCCTCGCTCAACGCTGCAGGTCACAGCCCACCCCGTGATGGCGCTGCTGTCGCAGTGGACGGCGTTGCACCCCGGTGTGCCTACGGCCCCACAAAAAACACCCTGTCCCCAAGCACCCGCAGGGATGCCGAGGAACAGGGTCAGAGTCACGAGGAGCGTTCTCATGCTGTTCATATCACGTCGCTTTTTTTTAGTGGCGGACAACAATCTTTGCCACGCTGTTATCCACACGCAGCATGTATACGCCGTTGGTAAGGGCGCGCAGGTCTACACGGGTCTCCGTGCCGTTGGCCTCGAAGCGGGCAACGACGCTGCCACGCATGTCGAAGAGTACAGCCTCTCCGCTGACGCCGCTGACGGTCATCATGTCGGCAACGGGATTCGGATAGACGCTGATGGCAACACCTTCAACCTCGTTGATGCTCACGGCTTGCGGCACACTCACAGGGCTGATTCCCATGTAGTAGACATAGATATAGCTCCAATAGGTCACACTATCCCACTCATAGCTGAAACTGTCAACGACAATGCCGGCGGCGGGCTCGGCCCACTTCTCGAAGTCGCCGTTGTTCAGGGTCTGACTCATGCCCATGTCGGAGACACCATTGTTCTTGCTCTCCCAGTAGCTGTAGGCCTGCTTGCGCAGCGTGTCGCCGGGAGCCACAACGAAGAGGATGTCGTCCAGATAGCCACCGTTGAGGGTGTAGCTGAAGCGCGGGTCGGCGGCGGCAATGTCGTTCATCATGTCGCCGACGTTCTTCTCGCCGTCATAGCGGTAGCCCCAGGCAAGGGCGGTGTCGGCCCAGTTCACGGCCATCACAACCTCGTTGCTGCCTTCTCCCACCCAGTAGAGGATGTCGCTGGCGGCAATGGTGGCCTCTTCAGGCACGACGGGGCTGATCGCCATGGGATACACATAGCTGTACATCCAGTAGCTGTAGTCGGCAATGAACATAATGTCCGCCACCACGCCGGCGGCAGGCTCGGCCCACTTCTCGAAGTCGCCATCTGCCAAAGGCTGGCCCATGCCGGCATCGATCATGCCGTTGTTCATGCTCTCCCAATAGCTGAATTCCTGTCCACGCAGCGTGTCGCCGGGGGCCACAACGAAGAGGATGTTCCCCAGACCCCAGTCGCCCATCTCGATGCTGAAGCGCGAGTCGGCGGCGGCAATGTCGTTCATCATGTCGCCCACGCTCTTCTCGCCGTCGAAGCGGTAGCCCCAGGCAAGGGCGGTGTCGGCCCAGTTCACGGCCAGGATGGCCTCTTTGCTACCCGAGCCCACCCAGTAGAGGATGTCGCTGGCGGCAATGGTGGCAGCCTCAGGCAGCGGTGCAGCGTTGGGGTCGCTGGCGGTATAGATGATGTCGGCGGCAGCGGTCTCGAAGGTCTCGGGGTCCATGGGCAGCCAGTCAACGAAGTCTCCGTCGCTCAGCTCGTCGTCCATCACACCGGAAGAGCTCTGCGCCACGTCGTTCGAGTCCAGCCAGTTGTACATCCACCAGGCAATACCCGACATGTCGTCCACCACGCCGCTGACGTTCAACCCCAGGTTGGCGTCGACATAGGTCAGGTTGTTGACATAGGTGTGCGTGCCGTTCCACGTAACGGTCAGGCGCGAATCATAGGCGGCGATGGTGTCCATCGCGTCGCGAACGAGGAGGGTGGTGCCGTTCCAGCGCACGCCCCACACAACGCCGATGTTGCCGGCCACCGAGTCATTCCAGGTGATGGCTATCACAGCGCGGTTCTCGCCCGTACCCGTCCAGTGACGGATCACATTCTGCGGCACTGTGGGATTCGCCACAGGCTCCCACTGGGCCGAAACGCCTGCTGCCATGAGCAGGCCGAAAGCTAAAGCTAATACTTTTTTTACCATATTGATATTGTTTTTTAGTTTTTGTTAATACTTTCCAATCTCAACTGGTAACGTAAAATGATTCGGGGAAAAAAGACCTGCCCTTTTCTGCAAATCCCTCTGCACCGGATGCTTTTTCCTCGAAAGCGTTACCGATTTTTTCATGTTCTGGCAGGTCTTCTGGCTTGCTCATCGGGACCCCGTCTTCCCATGCGCCTATAGCGACGCACAGTGACGTAACAGATTGGGTCTCAAACTCTCGAGCTCACAGCAGCGGGACTGCGCCGGACTCTCACCGGCTTCCCTTTTCACACCCACACGGGTGACCAAAACAGCGGCAAAAATACGAAATAAAAACAAAACAGCAAAAAAAATCTTTTCCTCTCCTCCCCTCCCCCATCAGCCAGGCCGACAACCCCTCAAAGAAGGCATCAATGCAAAGATGTCATGGAATATTTGTGGATCCACATCACTATGAATATTATAATGTACCCCCTTTTAGCTTACTACATTCCTTGAGCTTCCGTGTGCAAAGCTGTACTGGGATCCCAGC
Organism: uncultured Bacteroidota bacterium; assembly: GCA_902775135.1. GTDB lineage: Bacteria > Bacteroidota > Bacteroidia > Bacteroidales > P3 > Colimorpha. The sequence continues at coordinate 41,014 of CACYKY010000009.1, forward strand.
TCTCGTCTAAGTACATTTGCCAAATCTTGTCTGCTGTTTTTTGGAATGTTTTTTCCAGATACTGATTTCCCGACTTCTTGGCTATCTTTTCTAACTGTTTCTTGTATTCTTCTAAATTCATTTCCATATTCTATTTTATTTATCGGATGCGGCTCATGGGTGGAGCGGTTTCGGGGTACAAATTTTATGGAGGAGGGGACAAAATAATTTCTTGTCGGGTGCGTTATATATTTAGATATATACATTAGCTATGAATATCCTGCTGCAAGACTGGGAGTATCCTCCCTTCGACAAGATAAAGACCCAAGACTACGAGCCGGCGGTGACGGCGGCCATCGCGGAGGCGGAAGGCAATATCGAGGCCATCGTCAACAACACCGAGGAGCCCACCTTCGGGAATACCATAGAGGCGCTGGAGAAGGCCTCGAGGCGGCTGGACCGCATCAGCGCCGTGATGGAGAACCTCAACGAGTGCTGCACCGACGAGGCGCTGCAGGAGGTGGTGATGCGTCTGGAGCCCACACTGACACGCTTCAGCATGAAGGTGATGACCGACGAGCGGCTGTACGAGCGGGTGAAACGCTGCGCGGCGAACATCGAGCACAACGGAACCCAACTCACCACCGAGCAGCAGACGCTGCTGGAGAACACCCTGAAGAGCTTCCGCCGCCACGGGGTGGCGCTGCCGGAGAAGGAACGCGAGCGCTTCAAACGCAACGCCGAAGAGCTCAGCGAGCTGCAGGTGCGCTTCGGCCAGAACGCCCTGGCCGACCTCAACGACTGGACGCTGCACCTCGTCGACGAAGCGGAGCTGGAGGGGCTGCCGGAGGCGGTGCGCGAGGCGGCGCACGAGGAGGCCCGCCAACGCGGCATGGAGGGGTGGCTGTTCACCCTGGCGGCGCCGTCGTACGTGCCCTTCATGACCTACAGCGCCCGGCGCGACCTGCGGGAGCGGATGTACCGCGCCTACGGCAGCATCGGCGGCCGCGGGAACGCGCACGACAACAACGGGGTGATACGCAGCATGGTGAGTCTCCGCGCCGAACAGGCGCACCTGCTGGGATACGCGACCTACTGCGACTACGTGCTGGAAGACCGCATGGTGGAGAGTCTGCCCAACCTACGCCGCTTCATGGAGGGGCTGAAAGAGGCCGTGCTGCCCGCCGCCAAGAAGGAGATGGAGGAGATGGAGCAGATGAGCGACGAGGGCGGAAAGGGGCAGCAGGGGGTGATGCCGTGGGACGTGTCGTACCTCTCGGAGAAGCTGAAGCAGCAGCGCTATGCCTTCGACAGCGAGGCGCTGCGGCCCTATTTCCCCCTGGAGGCGGTACGCGAGGGTATCTTCGGTCTCTACGGCCGCCTCTACGGCCTGCGCTTCGAACCGGCGCCGGAGGTGCCGGTGTACCACGAAGAGGTACGCGTGTACCGCGTGACGCGGGGCGGACGGACGATGGGCATCCTGTATCTGGATATGCACCCGCGGCCCTCGAAACGCAGCGGCGCATGGATGACGGAATTCCGCGGGCAGTACGGCGAGGTGCGTCCCCAGATTCAGGTGGTGTGCAACTTCAGCAAGCCCACGGCGGAGACCCCTGCCCTGCTGCGATTCAGCGAGGTGGAGACCTTCATGCACGAGATGGGACACGCGATGCACGGCATGCTGAGCGAGGTGGAGTACGAGAGTCTGAGCGGCACCAACGTGAAGCGCGACTTCGTAGAAATGCCGTCGCAGGTGATGGAGAACTGGTGCTACGAGCCGGAGTTCCTGGCGACCTTCGCCCGCCACTACCAGAGCGGCGAGCCGCTGCCCACGGAATATGTGGAGAAGATCCGCGCGGCACAGAACCACATGGCGGGATGGCTATGCCTGCGGCAGCTGAACTTGGGAATGACGGATATTGCGTTCCATACTATGGATCTAACCGAATCATCCGAATATAACCGAACTGGGGATCTAACCGAAAAATCCGAATGTGGCAGAATTGGGGAGCTAACCGAAAAATCCGAATATAACCGAATTGGGGGGCTAACCGAATCATCCGAATATAACCGAATTGGGGTTATGGCAGACATTCGGAATAATTCGGGTGATTCGGTTAGCGATAGAAGTAATTCGGGTGATTCGGTTAGCGAAAGAAAAAATTCGGGTGATTCGGTTAGCGAAAGAAGAAATTCGGGTGATTCGGTTAGCGATAGAAGTAATTCGGGTGATTCGGTTAGCGATAGAAGTAATTCGGGTGATTCGGTTAGCGAAAGAAAAAATTCGGGTGATTCGGTTAGCGATAGAAGTAATTCGGGTGATTCGGTTAGCGAAAGAAAAAATTCGGGTGATTCGGTTAGCGATAGAAGAAATTCGGCTAGCGCTTTTAGGGCCGAGGATATCGAGGCTTCGGCTATGGAGAACCTGCTGCCGCGGGTGGAGGGATGCTGCACGGCGACCAACTTCAACCATATCTTCGGCGGGGGCTATGCCAGCGGCTACTACGGCTACAAATGGGCCGAGGTGCTGGATGCCGACATCTTCTCGCGCTTCAAGCACGACGGCATCTTCAACGCCGACACCGCAGAGGCTTTCCGACGCGAGATACTGTGTCGCGGGGGCTCGGAGCACCCCGCCGTGCTCTTCCGCAACTTCATGGGCCGCGACCCCGACACGGAGGCGCTGCTGAGGAGAGAGGGACTATTATTAGTTAATAGTTAATAGTTTGCTCCAGCCCTCTGCTCTAGGCCTTGCTGACGTCGCAGGCCATGTCTCCTTTGGAGCCAGGCAGAATAGATAATAGTGAATGGTGAATTTTACAGGGTATCGCTGGCTTGGCTGGCGATGGATTGATTAAAAAAAAATGAAAAATGAAAACAAAATATGATAATATTATGAACGAACAACTGGCAAAACAAATACTTAAGATCTTCGCCAATAATCCTTTCGATGCTTTCAACCACAAGCAGATTGCCTCGCGCATCGGCGCAGGCAGCAAGGCCGAGCGGCAGGAGGTGATACGCACCATCCAGGAGCTGGCCGAAGAGAAGCACCTGGTGGAAGACAGCCACAAGGGCAAGTACAAGATCAACCCCAAGTCGATCAACGACGACCTGGTGCCACGCAGCTACATCGTCGGCACCATAGACATGAAGCAGGGCGGCAAAGCCTATGTGATACCGCAGCCCGACGCCGAGCATCCCGACGCCACGCCCAGCGAGGACATACAGATAGCCCCCAACAATACGCACCACGCCCTGCACGGCGACACGGTGAAGGTGCTGATGTTTCCCCAGCGCAAGATGCACAAGCCCGAGGGGCAGGTGGTGGAGATACTGAAACGTGCCAAAACGCGCTTCGTGGGAGTGATACAGAAGCAGGAACGCTTCGCCTTCATGGTGAGCGACAGCCGCACCATGCAGGTGGACATCTTCATCCACAACGACGACCTGGGCGGCGCCGAGAACGGGGAGAAGGTGCTGGTGGAGATGACGGACTGGCCGGAGCGCATGAACAACCCCGTGGGCAAGGTGGTGAAGCGGCTGGGGAAGCCCGGGGACAACAACGTGGAGATGCAGAGTATACTGGCGGAATACGACTTCCCGCTGGACTTCCCCAAGGAGGCCGAAGAGGAGGCCAAGAAGATGCGCAAGCCCACGAAGAAGGAGATGGCCAGCCGTCGCGACTTCCGCGACGTGCTCACCTTCACCATTGACCCTGCCGACGCCAAAGACTTTGACGACGCCCTCTCCTACCGCACGCTGGAGAACGGCCACGTGGAGGTGGGGGTGCACATCGCCGACGTGAGCTACTATGTGAAGCCCGGCTCGGCCATAGACCGCGAAGCCTACGAACGCGGCACGAGTGTGTACCTGGTGGACCGCACCATCCCCATGCTGCCGGAGAAGCTCTGCAACGACCTATGCTCGCTGCGTCAGGACGAGGAGAAGCTGTGCTTCAGCGTGGTGATGGAGATGGACGCCAAAGGCAAGGTGATGAGCAGCTGGATGGGCAAGACGGTGATCAGGAGCGACCGCCGCATGGCCTACGAGGAGGCGCAGGAGATAATTGAAAGTGGAAAGTGGAAAGATGAAAGTGAAAAGCCGGTCGGAGAGGCCATACTGAAACTGCATGGTATCGCCACCATTCTCCGGGCAGCGCGTTTCAAGACTGGCGCCATCAACTTCGAGACCCAGGAGGTGAAATTCCAGCTCGACGAGAAGGCCCACCCCATAGGCGTGTACATCAAAGAGAGCAAGGAAGCCAACTGGCTCATCGAGGAATTCATGCTGCTGGCCAACCGCACGGTGGCCGAATTCATAGGCAAGAGCCACAGGAGCGGCAAGAGCGGCAAGGGCGGCAAGGACAGTCAGGCGAAGACCTTCGTATACCGTGTGCACGACGAGCCCAACCCCGAGAAGCTGAACACCTTCGTGGAGTTTGTCGCCAAGCTGGGCTTCAGTATGAAGACCGGCAGTCGCAAGGCGCTGGCGGAGAGCTACAACCACCTGTTTGAGAACATAGCGGGACGCGGCGAGGAGAACATGGTGGACACCATAGCCATCCGCACCATGAGCAAGGCCTACTACAGCACGGAGAACATAGGGCACTACGGTCTGGCCTTCCCCTTCTACACCCACTTCACCTCGCCCATCCGCCGCTATCCCGACCTCATGGTGCACCGTCTGCTGGAGCGCTACCTGGAGGGCGGCGCCAGTGTGAACCGTGACGAATACGAGGACTACTGCAAGCACTGCTCCATCATGGAGAAGAAAGCCGCCGATGCGGAGCGCACGAGTATCAAATACAAGCAGGCCGAGTTCCTGGCCGACAAGCTGGGGCAGGTGTTCCCGGCGCTCATCAGCGGCGTGAGCAAGTGGGGCATCTATGCCGAGATTGAGGGCAACAAATGCGAGGGCATGATCCCCATTGGAAGTCTGAAGGACGACTACTACATGCTCGACGAGGACAACTACCAGGTGATCGGGCGCCGGCACGGGCGCACCTACAAGCTGGGCTACCCCGTCAATATCCGTGTGCGGCGTGTAGACATGCTGAAGAAGCAGATAGACTTCGACCTGGTGGAAGAGGGCGAGGGGAAAGGGGAAAGTGGAAAACGGAAAGGGGAAAGTGGAAAGAGGAAAGGGGTAAGTGGAAAACGGAAAGTGGAAAGGGGAAAACGGAAAGGGGGGAATAAACGATAACGATAACGTTAACCTTAACGTTTAGTGAATGGTGAATTGTGAATAGTTTATAGATAATAGATAATAGATAATAGTTAATAGTTTGCTCCATTAAGTCGCAGGCCGTGTCTCCCTTGGAGCCAGGCAGAATAGTTATTGGGGTGAATGATTGCGGGCCCGGCGTTTTGAAAAAACGCGGGGCCCGCTTTCTTGTTTCTTATTTCTTGTTTTTGTTGGGGGTTGATTTTGACCACGAATTACACTAATCGGACGAATTGGTGACAGCGGTTATGCGCCCCCTACAGGGGCGGGTATAAAAACGGGTATCACTTCACACAGGGCCGAGGCCCTGTGCTAGGTTAGGTTGCCCTTTCAGGGCAGATGGCGAAATGGGGTGTTCGTTTGCCTGGGGGACTTTCCTTTTTTTATTTGAACAGGGCTTCGATTTGGTCCTTGTAGGCGGCGGTGACGTTGCGGCGGATGAGTTTTTGGGTGGGGGTGAGCATCTTGTTGGCCTCGCTCCAGGAGTCGGCCACGAGGACGAACTTCTTCACCTGCTCGGTGACGCCGAGTTCGGCATTGTATTTGTCGACGACCTTCTGGAAGCGAGCCATCACCTTCTTGTTGGCGATCATCTCCTCACGGGTTTCGGCGGAGACATCATGGCGCTTGCACCAGTCCTTGAGCATATCGAAATCGGGGGCCACGACGGCGGCGGCATACTTCTGGTCGGCACCCACCACCATCATGTCGAGGATGAAAGGCGACTGCTTCATCTTCTCCTCGATGACCTCGGGGTTGATGTATTTGCCCATGGAGGTCTTGAACATGCTCTTGGTGCGGCCGGTGATGAAGAGGTAGCCGTCGGGGTCGAAGAAGCCGGTGTCGCCGGTATGGAACCATCCGTCGGCATCGATGGCTTCGGCGGTGAGTTCGGGCTGGTTGTAGTAGCCCTTCATGACATTGCCACCGCGGCACTGGATCTCGTTGGTCTTGGGGTCGATGCGCACCTCGATCTCGCGCATGGCGAAGCCCACGGAGCCGATCTTGCGGCCCTTCTTGTTGGAGTTGGTCACAGCGATGAGGGGTGAGCACTCGGTGAGGCCGTAGCCCTCGTAGAGGTCGAGCCCCACACAGGAGAAGAAGCGCGTGAGGCGAGGCTGGATGGTGGCACCGCCGCTGACGAGCATGTAGAGCTCGCCGCCCATACTCTCGCGGATCTCCTTGTAGACCAGTTTGTCGGCCAGTTTCTTCTGCTGGAGGTACCACCAGGAGAGCTTGGACTCGTCGAGGTCGTAATCGAAAGCCAGGTCGATGGCCCAGTCGAAGATTTTCTTCTTGATGCCCTTCATCTTCTCGCCCTTGCGATAGATCTTGTCGTAGACCTTCTCGATGAACCTAGGCACACAGGCCATCATATTGGGGCTGAACTCCTTGCAGTTGTCGCCCACCTTGGCGATGCTCTCGGCGTAGGCGATGGTGAAGCAGAGCCACTGGTAGAGGTAGCCCATCATGCGCTCGTAGATGTGGCACATGGGGAGCCACGAGAGGGCCTTGGTCCATGATTTTCCGGGACTCTCCTTGATTTCCTGCACGTTCATGATCAGTCCCCGATGGGTGAGCATAGCCCCTTTGGGCACACCGGTGGTGCCGCTGGTGTAGATCATGGTGCAGACATCGTCGATGGTGAGGGAGTCCTTCATGGCCTGCAGCTGGGCGGGAGCCTCGGGGTGCTCGGCCACGTAGCGGCGGCCGATCTCGTAGATATCGTCCATGGACTTCACCCCCTCCATGGGAACGATGGTGCAGAGATTTTCGAGGTGTGGCAACTTCTCGCGTATGCTGCTGATTTTCTTGTAGAGCGCCGGCGTTTCGACCACCAGCAGGCGCACCTGGGCATCGTTGAGGATGTACTGGTAGTCCTCCTCGCTGATGGTGGGATAGATGGGCAGCAGGATGGCGCCCGTCTGCTGGACACCGAAGTCGACATAGTTCCATTCGGGACGGCCGGCAGAGATGAGGCCTATATTCTCGCCCTTCTTCACGCCGAGGTGAATGAGGGCGTAGCTGATGAGGTTGACCTTCTCAATATATTCGTCAATATAATGGTCTTTCCATTCGCCGTTTTCCTTGAATTTGAAGACAGGACGTTCGGGGTGAAGTTCTTTTCTCCAAGGGAGCAGGTCAAACAGTCGGGTAGGTTCTTGCATAGTGTTTATCAATTTTTGTTAATTTTGCAAAAGTACGAAATATTTCTTTATTGGAGAAAAGAAAAATCTTAAAAAAACAATTGGCGGTAGGCAAACGTGTCATTTTCAGGGAGATGAGAGGGAGAGGAAATTGAAAATTGAAAATTGAAAATTGAAAGGTGAAAATTGAAATGGGAACGGGGGGGAACAAACGATAACGTTAACCTTAACGCTAACCTTAACGTTTAGTGAATTGTGAATGGTGAATGGTGGATCTTTGGGGGATTTTTCGTCGATTGGGAAAAAAAGTTTTGGTCACGTGGGGGATTTTTTGTATTTTTGACTTTTTAAAATACACGCGCAGAATCATGGCAGTTACTGAGAAACAACTGATTGACGATTTGACGGCGGGCAAATTCATGCCCGTTTACCTCCTCACGGGTGAGGAGAACTACTATATCGACACGGTGTCGGACCACTTCGAGAACAAGGTCATCGACCCTGCCATGCGAGATTTTGACCTCTCGGTGGTCTACGGGCGCGAGACGACGATGGCCGATGTCATCAGCGATGCCCAGCGCTATCCCATGATGTCGCCCGTGCACCTGGTCCTCGTCAAAGAGGCGCAGGACCTCGGCCAGTGGGATCTGCTGGCCACCTATCTGGAGCACCCGTCGGAGAAGGGCGTCATCGTCTTCTGCTACCGCCACAAGAAATTCGACAAGCGCACCGTCGCCTACAAGGCCATTGCCGCCAAGGGCTGTTTCTACGAAACGCCCAAGGTCTGGGAGAACCAAGTGCCACGGTGGATCAAGGACGAGGTATCGGCGAAAGGTTTCAATATCAACGACAAAGCCGCTTATCTCATAAGCGAGTCGGTGGGTGCCGACTTGGGCAAGATAGTCAACGAACTGAAGAAACTATATCCGTTGCTGCAACCCGGAGAGGCTATCACCGAGGACTTGGTGGAAAAGCAGATAGGCATCAGCAAGGACTACAACGTGTTCGAATTGCAGAAAGCCATCGGGCGGCGCGACCCGGTGATGTGCAACCGCATCATCAACTACTTCGCCGCCAACCCCAAGAAGAACCCCATCCAGCTGGTGCTACCCATCCTGTACGGCTATTTCCTGAAAGTGATGATCTATCATCAGCTGGAGGACAAGAGCGATGCCGCCAAGGCACTGAGCACCAGTCATGTGCAGGACTATGCGGTGGCGGCGTCGAACTACAAGCTGGGCAAGCTGGCCTCCTGCATCGGCTACCTCCACGAGACCGACCTGCGAAGCAAGGGTGTGCGCAATAGCGGCAACGTCACCGACGGGGAGTTGTTGAAGGAATTGATTTTTAAAGTGATACATTGAGATAGTGATGAGTTTTGGAGTGGCTGAGTGGAAAGTTGCAATTGAAAATTGAAAATTGAAAATTGAAAGTGAACGCTAACCTTAACGTTTTAGTGAATTGTGAATTGTGATTAGTGAATTGTGATTAGTGAATAGAGGCTAGCATTTGTATGCAAAAAATGGATTATAGATATTGACCATGATAAAACAACACAATAATAGACGACAACAGAGACAAAGAACATTTGTCTTCTCGTTTCATTCGACTTTTCTTCGCTCCGTTTCGCTACTCATCCTTTTCCTTTGCGGTTGCCAACTGGCATCGGCCCAGTGCACCGTGAAGGGTGTGCTCTTCGACGAGAGCAACGGTGAGGCCATCCCCTTTGCCAACGTGGTGCTCGACGGGACGACCCACGGCTGCGCTACCGACATCAACGGATTCTTCCTCATCAACAAGGTGAAGGAAGGCACCTATACTCTGAAAGTGAAATACGTAGGCTATGAGGAATACTCGGAGCAGATCACCCTTCAGAAGAACCGCATCGTTACGAAGACCATCCACCTGAAACCTGCCGCGCAGATGCTCCGCGCCGTGGAGATCACCGACAGCAAGAAGGAGGAACGCCAGATGCAGACGCAGGTCAGCGTGCAGAAGATCACCTCGTCGCAGATCCAGCAGATGCCCTCCATCGGCGGCACCGCCGACCTGGCGCAGTACATGCAGGTGCTGCCGGGCGTGAGCTCCACCGGCGACCAGGGCGGACAGCTCTACATCCGCGGAGGCTCGATGATCCAGAACCTCTGCCTGCTCGACGGCATGGTGGTGTACAACCCCTTCCACTCGATAGGCCTCTACTCCATCTTCGAGACCGATGTCATCCTGAATGCCAACATCTACACCGGCGGTTTCGGTGCCGAATACGGCGGCAGGATGTCCTCGGTGATGGACATCTCCACCCGCGACGGCAACAAGCGCCACCACTCGGGCAAGATAGGCATCAACACCTTCGGAGCCAGCCTCATACTGGAAGGCCCCCTGAAACGGGAGAGCAGCACCTCGAAGACCACCATCTCGTACCTTGTCACCGCCAAGAACTCGTACCTCTCGAAGACCTCGGACGTGCTCTATTCGTATGTTGTCGGCAGTCTGCCCTTCGACTTCCTCGACCTCTACGGCAAACTCTCGTTCAACTCAGGCTCGGGCAGCAAGATCAACTTCTTCGGATTCCGTTTCGACGACAAGGTTACGCAGTATCAAGCCATTGCCGACTACCACTGGCAGAACTTCGGTGCCGGCACCAACTTCATGCTCGTCACCGGTGCCTCTGCCATCCTCGACGGATCGGTGGCCTATTCGAAATACAACATCACCCTCGACGACGGCTCCGCGGACCCCAAATACAGCGAGATTGGCGGTTTCAACGCCAACATGCAGTTCACCAACTTCTTCGGTGCCAACAAGCTGAAATACGGTCTCTCCATTGAAGGCTACTCCACCGACTACAAATATGTCAACTCCTACGGCAAGCGCATCTCGCAGCACGAGCCCTCCACCAACCTCTCTGTCTTCGTCACCTATAACATCCACGCCGGCAAGTGGATTATCGACCCCGGTGTGAGGCTGATGTACTACGCCACCCTCGGCAGTCCCAACATCGAGCCCCGTCTGGCCGCCAAATACAACATCTCGTCCGACCTGCGACTGAAGCTCGCCGGCGGCTTCTACAGCCAGATATTCCTCGACGCCCGCTCCGACAACGACATTGTGAACCTCTTCAACGGATTCCTCACCGGGAGTGCCGACCTGAATGTCCCCTCCTCGTTCCGCGGCGACGACATCTCGTCGTGTGTGCAGAAAGCCAAGCATGCCGTCATCGGAGTGGAGTATGACCTCACCGACCACATCACCCTCAACGCCGAGTTCTACTACAAAGGCTTCGACCAGATCCTCAACGCCAACCGCAACAAGATCTACGACGACGGCAACACCTCGGACTACTCGCTCCCCAGCAGTCCCTACTACAAGCCCGAATACCTCCGCAAGGACTACATCATAGAGCAGGGCATCGCCACCGGATTTGACTTGAGCGCCCGCGTAGACCTGGAGCGCCTCTACCTGTGGGCCACCTACTCCCTTGGCTACGTGGAGCGCACCGACGAGATACGCACCTACAACCCCCACTATGACCGCCGCCACACCGTGAACCTGCTGACCACCTATGCCCTCGGCGAACAGCGCGAATGGGAACTCAGTGCCCGCTGGACCTTCGGCTCGGGATTCCCCTTCACGCAGACGCAGGGAGTCTTCGAGCAGCTCTTCTTCCCCGGCTCCATTGTCAGCGACTACACCCATGAGAACGGCGGATACGCCATGCACTATGCCGACCTCTACAAGGGTCGCCTGCCCTCTTATCACCGTCTGGACCTCGGTGTCAAGCGCAAATTCTCCCTCGGCGCGCGCTCGTTACTCGAACTGTCGCTTTCGGCCACCAACGTCTACTCACGCCAGAACATCTTCTACTTCAACCGCGCCACCTACGAACGTGTCAACCAATTGCCCATACTTGTATGCTTCGGAGCTACTATGACATTCTGATATCCTACCTGCCGCTGCTGGCCAAAGGCTTGTGGGCCACGGTGCTGATATCGCTGCTGTCGATCCTCATCGGCACGCTGCTGGGCACCGGCATCTACGCGATGACCAAGCAGCGCAGTGCCTGGGTGCGCAAGACCGCGCAATGCTACCGGTTTATCGTGCGCGGCACGCCCATCATGGTGCTGCTCCTCCTGTTCTACTACATTGTGCTCCAGGGCCGGGGCGGCATCGTCGCTGCCGTGCTGGCCTTCTCGTTCAACTTCTCGAACTTTGCCTGCTCGGTCATCCAGTCTTCGTTCGACTCCGTGGGGCGAGGTCAGGTAGACGCGGGCATCTCGCTGGGCTTCTCGCGCTATCAGATACTGCGCTACATCGTTGTCCCCCAGGCGCTCCACAATGCGTTGCCCACCTTTAAATTCCAGGCTGTCACGCTGATAAAAAGCACCTCCATCGTAGGCTATGTCTCCATCCTCGACCTGACGCAGGTCACCGATGCCATCCGCAACGACACCGGCCAATACTTCCTCTCGCTGCTGCTCATCACGATCCTCTACATGATCCTTGCCTGGCTATTGTGCAAACTGCTGGACTACTGCGTTAAAACAACCCAAAGAATATGATTACCGCCTCGCATCTCACCAAGGCCATTACCCTACCCAATGGCGGCAGCAGCAACGTGATTGACGACATCTCCTTCCACGTCGCTCCGGGCGAGGTGGTGAGCATCATCGGCCCGTCGGGCTCGGGGAAGACCACCCTCCTACGCTGTCTCGGTATGCTGGACCGGCCCACGAGTGGACAGATATTGGTGGAGGGCGAGGACATCCTTGCCCCCAGCTACCCCCTGCGGCAGCTGCACCGCAAGATGGGCTTTGTCTTCCAGCAGTTCAACCTCTTCCCGCACCTCACGGTGCTGGGCAACATCACCCTGGCGCTGACCAAGGTGCACCACATGGCCGAGAACGAGGCCCGGGAACTGGCCCTCGAGACATTGGCGCACGTCTCCCTTGCCGAGAAAGCCGACGCCATGCCTGCCACCCTTTCGGGCGGCCAGCAGCAGCGTGCCGCCATTGCGAGGACCCTTGTCCTGAAACCCAAGATCATCCTCTTCGACGAGCCCACGTCGGCCCTTGACCCCACGATGGTGGGCGAGGTGCAGGGCGTGATGCGCCTGCTGGCCAAAGACGGGATGACCATGCTCATCGTCACCCATCGCATGCGCTTTGCGCGCGACATAGCCTCGCGCACCTTCTTCCTCCACCAGGGGCACCTGCTCGAGGACGGCACCCCCGACCAGATCTTCCGCAACCCCCAGCAGCCCGAAACGCGCTCCTTCATACAGCAGATACGCACCCTCCGCTTCGCCATTGCCTCGCGCCAGTTTGACTTCTACGACATGATGTCGCAGATACGCCAGTTCTGTATCCGCTACGCCATCCCGGAGAAGATGGACCCCATCACCCACATCGTAGAGGAGATGCTGCTGCTCCTTGCCAACTACAACAGTCCCGTCAGCATCGAAGTAAACCACAGCGAGCTGGACGGCGTCACCCACGTCGTCATTGTCCATCAGGGCGAGAAAGTCTCGCCCCTGGAGCGACCCGATGCCGACGAGCTGGCGGTGATGATTATTCGAGGCATGAGTTCAAACATCGCCACCGACACCACCCCCGACGGAGTCAGACTCACCTTCGACGTCTGAAAAAGGATTATTTTTTTTCCTCCACCCTTGTTAGGAATCAAGAAAAAATGTATATTTGCATTTTATAATAGTGAACAAATAATAATATATAACATTGTCAATGAGCAACAAACTGATACATGGCTGGGACAAGCTCCAGGCCCGCAGCAGCATCATGCTACTGATTGTCGCTGCCGTCATCGTGGAGGTGATGGGTGCGGTGCAATACATTTTCGCCCGCGACGGCATACGCCAAGAGGTGAAGCAGCGTGCACGTACCGAAATCAGAATGAGGAACTTGGAGATACACAATGTCATCTCCAACGTCGAGGTAGCGGTGAACAATATGCAATGGCTCATCGACTGGGCTGCCGCCAACCCCGACTCCATCTACAGCACCCTCCAACTCATCATACACAACAACCCCATCATCACAGGGTGTGCTATGGCCTTCGAGCCCAACTACTTCCCCGAGCATGGCGAGTGGTACGAGCCCTTTGCCGGACGCTCGAACGGACTTACGGGTGACATAGTGCGACGCCAGATAGGCTCGGCCAACCATAACTATCACAATGCCACCTGGTATCGTGAGGCATTGACTTCCGACGGTGGCCAATGGACAGAGCCTTACCTGGACGATGCCGGATCGAAGATGATGGTCAGCTCGTACACCATGCCCATCCACGACAGCGAGGGCAAGGTGATTGGAGTCTTCTGCAGCGATGTGTCGCTGGAGTGGCTGGCCGACCTCTTCGGCAGCCAAAGCGGCGCCTACACGTTCCTCACCTCGCGCTCCGGCCGTCTGCTGGCTTGTCCCGACAAGAGCCAGGTGATGAAGACCACCATCCAGGAAGCCGCCAAGCAGTTCAACGACACGATGATCGACGTGGTGAACGCCAACATGCTGGCTGGCGACAGCGGAGATGCCGAAATCAAGGACAACAACGGCAATAAGAACTATATCTACTATTCGCCCGTTGAGGGCAATACCGGTTGGAGCATGGCCGTCATCTTCCCCGACAAGGAGATCTATGCCGGTTTGCACCGTGTGGGCACCTACCTGACCATCTTCATGATACTCGGCATGTTGCTCATGGCCTACATCATGTGGCGCACCTTCCGCGGCCACCAGCGCCTCCAGGCCGTCAGTGCCGAGAAGGAGCGTATCGGCAGCGAGCTGCGCATTGCCAGTGCCATCCAGATGGGCATGCTGCCCAAGACCTTCCCGCCCTATCCCGACCTCGACGAGCTAGCCATGTACGGCGCCCTGGTGCCCGCCAAGGAAGTGGGCGGCGACCTCTACGACTTCTACGTGCGCGACCGCAAGCTCTTCTTCTGCGTGGGCGATGTCAGCGGCAAGGGAGTGCCCGCCTCGCTGGTGATGGCGGTGACGCGCAGCCTCTTCCGCACGGTGTCGACACACACCGAGAGTCCGGAGCAGTTGATGATGCAGATGAACAACGCCATGTCGGAGATGAACGAAAGTTCGATGTTCGTCACGCTCTTCATTGGCGTGCTCGACCTGCGCACCGGCAACCTGGCCTACAGCAACGCAGGCCACTGCCCGCCGTTGGTCATCCACAACCAGACCGTTACCCCCATCGAGATGGATGCCAACATCCCGGTGGGCCTCATGTCCGACTGGCAGTACAACCGCCAGGACATCCACATCAATCCCGGCAGCAACATCTTCGTATACACCGACGGCCTCACGGAAGCCGAGAACGGCGAACACGGCCAGTATGGCGAAGAGCGCATGAACAGCACCCTTGCCCAAGTCGGCAACCTGGCGCCACGCGAACTCATCGCCGCCATGAGCGATTCGGTCCACGCTTTCGTGGCCGGAGCCGAACAGAGCGACGACCTCACCATGCTCGACATCCAGTTCATCAAAACCATAGAAGACTGACCTTATGAAACGCCACCTCACCCTTCACAACGACATCCAGGAGGTTCCGCAACTGGCAGCCTTCATCGATGAAGTGGCCGAAGAATGCAACATCGATATGGCCCTCACCATGAGCCTCAACCTCGCTATGGAGGAGGCTGTGGTCAACGTGATGAACTATGCCTACCCCGCTGGCACAGTGGGCGATGTGGACATCGATGCCGAGTTCGACAATGGGACGCTCACCTTCGTCCTCAGCGACAGCGGCACCCCCTTCGACCCCACACAGGCCAACGACCCCGACCTGACCCTGCAGGCGGAAGACCGTCCCATCGGAGGATTGGGAATCTTCCTCGTGAGACAGATCATGGACCAAGTGGAATACCACTACCGCGACGGGAAGAACATCCTCACCCTCAGCAAGAACATATCATCAGTCAACCCATAACGTATTCAAACAATCACAAAGATATGAACACCACCATCAAAGAACAGAACGGCGAACTTGTCACCTACTTCGAAGGTAGACTCGACACTGCGGCAGCCCCCCAAGCCGAGAAGGACATCCAGCCCCTGCTTGCCAGCAACGGCAAGAACATCGTGCTCGACTGCAACGCACTGGAATACATCTCTTCCAGCGGCCTGCGTCTTTTCCTCACGGTGCTGAAGAGCGCCAAATCCAAAGGCGGACATGTTTTCATCACCGGCATGAACAACGACATCCGCAACGTCTTCTCCATGACGGGTTTCACCAACCTCTTTGAATTCCGCTAGGATGGACGCCCACGGCGAATTATTGCTCGAGCAGTTCCGTCAACGGTTGCCCCTGCTTGCCCAGTTGGAGACATTGGTACTCCAACGCTTGCAGGATGCCCTCAGCCACCAGCACATACAGGTAACGGCCATCGACCACCGCATCAAGAAGGAGGGATCGCTGGCCGGCAAACTGGAACGCAAAGGGGCCAAGTACAAATCGATTAACGACATCACAGACCTGCTGGGACTTCGCGTCATCACGTTCTACACCGACGATGTCGACAAGGTGGCAGCCCTTGTGGCACAGACGTTCGACATTGATTGGAGCAACTCCGTCGACAAACGCAAGTTGCACGAGCTGGACAGCTTCGGGTACAATTCGCTCCACTACATTTGTCGCCTGCCTGCCGGGGATGCCGATGCGGCCCTGTGCAGCATCCCGTTCGAGATACAGATGCGCACGGCCCTGCAGCATGTGTGGTCCACCATCAACCACGATACGGGCTACAAGAGCGACGTGCAGATTCCCCGCGAATACCTGCGACAGTTCGGACGTCTGGCGGGCATGCTTGAACTCATCGACGACGAATTCAGCCGCTTGCGCAACTCGCTGGCGGAATACCGTCGACGGGTGCAGACCCTCGTGGCATCGGGCCAGCTGGACGAGGTGTCGCTCAATGCCGACACCTGGGAGAGCTATCTCCAGACACGTCCCTTCGACCGCCTCAACCGTCGCATCGCCGCCGTCAACCAAGCCGAGATATTCCCCACCTCCCTAGGAGCCTTCCTACCGGTGCTCATAGCCCTGCAGATGAACACCTTGGGCGACGTCCAACGGTTCGTCGACAGCAATGCCGACGACGCCTATCTGCTGGCGGTGACAGAACTGGGTGTGACGGACCTTGACATCCTCACCGAGAGTGTGGGGCTGCAGAACCTCTGCATCGTCCAAGCGCTGAAGATGGGTGGCGGACGTCCCGCGGTGGTACGTATCCTCAACGCCGTCAGTGGCTTCAGCGACAACGAACCGTTGGCGCAGAGCATCTACGACCATGCAGCTGCGCTGCCTTTCATGAACAACAAATGAGATTATTTTATCCGGGTCCAGTCGATGGGCTCCAGCCCCTGCTGCACCAGCAGGCTGTTGCATTGTGAGAAATGGCGGCAGCCGAAGAAGCCCCTGTAAGCCGACAGCGGCGAAGGGTGCGGAGCCGTCAGGACATGGTGTTTCGACGGGTCGATCAACGCTTTCTTGGCGATAGCATAGCTTCCCCACAGCAGGAATACGATACCCGAGCGATGCTCGGAGAGTGCCTTGATGGCAGCGTCGGTGAAGGTCTCCCATCCATGACGCTGGTGGCTGCCTGCCTGGTGGGCACGGACGGTGAGGGTGGCGTTGAGCAGCAGCACCCCTTGGTCGGCCCAGCCGCTGAGGTCGCCATGATCCTTGGGGATGGCGGTACCGAGGTCGGTATTGATTTCCTGGATGATATTCACCAGCGACGGCGGCACCTGAATGCCGTCGGGCACCGAGAAGCAGAGTCCCATAGCCTGACCGGGCTCATGGTAGGGGTCCTGCCCCAGGATGACCACCTTCACCTTGTCGAAGGGAGTATGGTTGAAGGCAGCGAAGATATCGCCCCCTTTGGGGTAGCAGGTATACTGACTCCGCTCGGCCACAAGGAACTCTTTCAGCTGGGCGAAATATGGTGCCTCGAACTGCGGCTGCAGCACGGCGAGCCAAGAGGGGTCTATTTTTACTGCCATGTTCTGTCTTATTAAACCGGCGAATTATACTAATTTTACAAATTAAAATGCAGGAGCAAGACCTACGTGGCTTTCGGGTTAATTCGAGTAATTCGCCGTTTATACTAAAAATGAGTTATATTTGCGTTCTTTGCCTATCTGGCTCTCGATACCATGACCGGGAAGCACCACATAGTCGTTGGGGAGGGTCAACACGCGCGTCTTCAGCTTCTCTATCAGCGTACCATAGTCGCCGCCCGGCAAGTCAGTGCGGCCGATGCTGAAATGGAACAACGCGTCGCCGGTGATGACAGCCTTGTCGGCCGGTACCACAAAGCACATGCTTCCTGGACAATGGCCCGGCACATAGCGGCATTCCACATCCAATCCCCCCACTTTGAGCACCTCGTCATCCTCAATCTCCACCACATCGAGGTCGCCCATATCGTCGACAGCGAACCCCATGATGGCCCCGTAGGCCTCAGCCTGGCGCAGCAGTTTGCGACCCTCGCGGTGCATGGAGACAGGCAGTTTGAAATGCTCGCACACCTGCCGTAGACCCGCGATGTGGTCCACATGGGCATGTGTCAAGAGTATCATAGCAGGGACAAGGTGATGTTCCTCGAGATACTGCAGCAGCTGGGAGTCCTCGAAAGAAGCCTCGCAGGCGGGGTCCACAATGGCGCATTGCTGTGTGGCCTCGTCAGAGACCACATAGCAATTCACCTCGTAGTGGTTGAAAGTAAAACGCTTAATCATATGGTGGGTTCTATAAATGATATCACCCTATCTTTCAGCCGTTCACCCAAGCCTCTATCTCATCCTTTTTCACGGCGGGGATATCCAGCTTCATCTTCTTGCGAAGGCCTCCCAGGTCGTTGAGCAGCTTGTTGGGGTTGGCGGCTTTGAGCTGGGATATGGTATTGATACCTGCCTTGCGGATTACCGGCACCCATTCGGCGGGGACGCCGTGCTTGACGAAATCCTCGTCGGTGGTGACGGCGGCTTTCTTCTCGGGCTTCATCAGGGGGAAGAGGAGCACGTCCTGAATGTTCTGTTCGTCTGTCATCATCATCACCAAGCGGTCGATGCCAATGCCCATGCCGCTAGTGGGTGGCATGCCGTACTCGAGGGCGCGCACGAAGTCCATGTCGATAAACATGGCCTCGTCGTCGCCTTTCTCGCTCAGACGCAGCTGCTCCTGGAAGCGCTCCAGCTGGTCGATGGGGTCGTTGAGCTCGCTATAGGCGTTAGCCAGTTCCTTGCCGCAGACGAAGAGCTCGAAGCGTTCGGTGAGGTTGGAATTGTCGCGGTGGCGCTTGCAGAGGGGCGACATGTCGATGGGGTAGTCTGTGACGAAGGTGGGCTGTATCAGCGTGGGCTCGCACTTCTCGCCGAAGATGGCATCGATGAGCTTGCCTTTGCCCATCGTCTCGTCGACTTCAATGTTGAGGGCTTTGCAGGTGTCGCGCAGCTGCTGCTCGTCCATGTTCTCCACGTCGTAGCCAGTCTGTTCCTTGATGAGTTCGCACATCGGAGCGCGGCGGAAGGGACCGCCGAAGTCAATCTCGTGACCCCACACGTTCACTTTGGTGGTGCCGTGTAACTCTTGGGCGATGCGTCCCAGCATGGTCTCGACGAAGGTCATCATCCAGTTGTAGTCCTTGTAGGCCACGTATATTTCCATGCAGGTGAACTCAGGGTTGTGTGTGCGGTCGATGCCCTCGTTGCGGAAGTTGCGGCTGAACTCGTACACTCCGGCATAGCCGCCGACGATAAGGCGCTTGAGGTACAGCTCGTCGGCGATGCGCAGGTAGAGCTCCATGTCCAGCGCGTTGTGGTGCGTGATGAAGGGGCGCGCCGCAGCGCCGCCGGGGATTACCTGCAGCACCGGTGTCTCCACCTCGAGGTAGCCCTGCTCGTTGAAGAAGGAGCGCATCGTGTTGATTATCTTGGTGCGCTGCACACAAAAGTCTCGCGCACCTGCGGGTTGACGATGAGGTCGACATAACGCTGGCGGTAGCGCAGCTCGGGGTCGGCAAAAGCGTCGAACACCTGGCCGTCCTTCTCCTTGACGATGGGCAGGGGGCGCAGGCTCTTGCTGAGCACCGTGAGGCTCTTCACATGGATGGAAGTCTCGCCCATCTGGGTGACGAACACATAACCCGTGACACCGATGATGTCGCCGATGTCCAGCAGACGTTTGAAGACGGTGTTGTACAAAGTCTTGTCTTCACCCGGGCAGATCTCATCGCGCTTGATATAAAGCTGTATACGACCGTAGCTGTCCTGCAGCTCCACAAAACTGGCGGCGCCCATGATGCGGCGGCTCATGATACGGCCAGCGATGCTTACATCTTGGAACAGGCTGTTGTCCTGCGGAAAACGCGCGAGGATATCTGCACTCTTGGCGTTCACCTCATACAGCGGAGCGGGATAGGGGTTGATTCCAAGCTTCTTAAGCTCGGCGAGTGAATTTCTGCGAATTTGTTCTTGCTCTGAAAGTTCAGCCATAATATCTATTATTATTTAGTATCAAAATAAAATGCAAAGATACAAAAGTTAAGCGACATGACAAAATTTATTTTGACATGCCCGAAAGACATTCAGTCCTTCATCCGTCTCACCGAATGCAGACGGTGAGTGTACTGGTTCCCGTCGAAGATTCCCTGACGGTCGAGAGTGTCTATCCTCACATAGCCTGACGAATGCACTATCCGCCCGTCACCCATGCAGATGCCCACATGCACTATCCTGCCTTTGTCGTTCTGGAAGAAAGCCAAGTCATCCCTCATCGGGTCGCAGGAGCAGACCTCCGCACCCGCCGTAGCCTGCTGACTTGCGTCGCGCGGAAGCCAGATGCCCAGGGCTTTGAAGCATACTTGTGTCAGACCCGAGCAGTCGATGCCACCCCGCGAGCGCCCACCCCACAGATAGGGCGTCCCCAAGAAGCAGCGCTCCGCAAGGTCGGCAGCCGTCTCGAAAGGCACATACTGTTTGTTGTCCACCCAACCCTCGTAGCCGTCATATTCGCAGCGCACTTTCGACCATTTCTCCTGTCGTTCAATCACTTCCACCACATCTCCCGCCAACAGCTGGTTCACCATCTCGGCCCTGTCGTTGGCCTCGGCCCTCATGGGCACTGCCAACAAAAAACAATATCCCTTTACCACTTGACTTAAACTATTATCTATTAACTATCAATTGCCTAGAGTTGACCCCTTTCTATCGACAGTACGATCCTTTCTATCAGCTCGTCCTTCTTGTCGTGCTTCGGGTCGTATTTGGTCTTCAAGTTGTAACCGAAGAGTCGCGCCAACGCCTGGTAGAGGCCGGCCCTGAACGAGCCCCTCAGCTCACCCACCAACGTATAGGCCGTGCGGCTGGTCTCCCTGTCTATCAGTTTGATGAGCACCAGTCCCTGCGAAAAGGTGTACTTCGACAGCTGGTCTTTATAGTCATCTTTCAGCTGCTGCTCGGCCTTCTTGATGGCCGCCTTGCGCTGCTTCTTCGGCAGATTGGCGATCTGCGCCTCCAACGCGTCGAGACGCTTCTTGGCTTCGCGGGCATACGGCAGCATCAGCCTCACATTGCGTATCAGCTTGGCGTTGTTTCTTATCTCCTTGGCCGTCAGGAGCATGCCCGACGCATAGACATTCACCTCGCGGAGGTAGTAGAGTGGGATGGTGTCGCCGTCGAGCACCGTAGCAAAGACATAGTGTTCCGATGCCACACGCTTGATTTCCTTCTTCGTCAGGGCCTTCATCGGAGTGAGTTTCGTGACCCTCGCTTGACGTATGGCATTCGTATCCAACTGATGGCGCATTGTCAACGGATCCTGCGCGCTAGCGCCTATGGCGCCGAGCGTCATCAACCACAGTATGACCAATCGACCTATTTTCATCTTTCGAATCTCCTATTTGACTATGCATATATAACTCAAAAAACTCCTTTTTATTATCCCCTCTGTCCATTAGATGCCAAAAAAATTTGGCCACATGGGAAAAAGGTTGTATTTTTGCACGTGCCGCAACGGCCCGATTTATTAAGAAAACAATTAAAAATAAGTATCATGGAAGAAATACTGCGCGTCGATGAGCTGAGCAAGGCCTTCACGCTCTCGCGCAAACAACAGAAGATAGAACGCACCTCCGCCCGTCGCAAGACGGCTGTGGACCACTTGTCGTTCAGCGCCTTCCGGGGGGAGATTTTCGGGCTCCTAGGCCCCAACGGTGCCGGCAAGACCACCACCCTCCGTATGCTCTCCACACTCATACGTCCCGACAGCGGCGATGCCGTCCTCGACGGCAGCAGCGTGGTAAGCCAACCCGAAGAGGTGCGCGCCAAGATAGGATTCCTAACCAGTGAACTCAAGCTCGAGGACTTCTTCACCCCCAACTACCTCTTCGACTTCTTCAGCCGCCTTCATGGTGTTGACGAAGCGACAATAAGCGAGCGCAAGCAGCGCATGTTCAGCCGTTTCGGCATCGACCGCTTCGCGGAGGTCAAGGTCGCCAACCTCTCCACCGGCATGAAGCAGAAACTCTCGCTGGTCATCTCGCTGGTTCACGACCCAGAAATCATCATCTTCGACGAGCCCACCAACGGTCTCGACGTCCTCACGGCCCGCACCGTGACCGACTACCTGCAGGAACTGCGCGCCGAAGGCAAGACCATCATCCTCAGCACCCACATCTTCAGCCTCGTGGAGCGTCTCTGTGACCGCGTGGGCATCATCATCGACGGCCGCTTGGCGGCCTGCGGCACCCTCGACGAGGTATGCAACGGTATCTCCCTCGAGGACCGTTTCTTCGAGATTTACAAAGAACAGAAAGGAGGTGAAGAATGAAATCGAATACCCTGACCATCATCAAGAAAGAATTCGCCCGTTTCTTTGGCGACCGCCAGCTGTTGTTCACAGCAGTCATCATGCCCGGCCTGCTCATCTATATCATCTATAGCTTCATGGGCACCGGCATCGAGTCCATGATCAACGACGGTGCCGAGGACGCTGTGACCCTCCGCGTGGAGAACATGCCCCAGAGCCTCGCCACCCCGCTCTTCTCGATGGACTCCAACGTCATCGTTACCAATCAGGCCATCATTGCCGACGACATCACAGCCCTCGAAGACAAGGAGCGCAACGACGTCCTCGTGCGCTTCCCCTTGGGTTTCGACTCGCTGCTCACCGCCTACGACCCCACCGAGGGGATGTCGGCCCCCAATGTGGAGATCTACTACAACTCCACCAACAACGCCGCCACGCGCGTCTACGCTGAGCTCACTGGCCTCCTCACCGCTTTCGAGGACGGCATCAGCAACCGCTTCGACATCAACCGCGCCGACTCCGAGGAGGTCCGCTTTGACCAGGCTTCCGACGAAAGCATCGGCGCTATGGTGTGGAGCAAGATACTCCCCATGCTCATCATGATGCTGCTCTTCAGCGGCGTGATGGCCATCGCCCCCAGCGCCATTGCCGGCGAGAAGGAGCGCGGCACCATAGCCACCCTCCTCGTCACCCCCATGCGCCGCAATGAGCTGGCCTTGGGCAAGATTGTCTCCCTCTCCTGCATAGCACTCCTCAGCGGCATCTCCAGTTTCATCGGCATCGCCCTCTCGCTACCCAATATGGTGCCCGACGCCGGCGAGCTGTCGTTCCACTACACCACGAGCGACTACCTGGTGCTGCTCATCATCATCTTCGCCACAGTGCTCATCATGGCCTCTGCCGTCAGCCTCCTTTCCGCTTTGGCCAAGGATGTCAAGAATGCCGGCACCATGATCACCCCCTTCATGCTTATCATCATGGTGGCAGGCCTCCTGCCCATGTTCCAGAACGGCGCCTCCGAGAACCTCATCGTCTACCTCATCCCCTTCTACAACTCCATGGAGGTGATGGTCTCCGTCTTCTTGCACGAGATGCAGTGGACGCCCGTATTCATCACCCTTGGTGCCAACGTCCTCTACACCGCCATCGCCATCTGGGGCCTCACCCGCATGTTCAACAGCGAGAAGGTGATGTTCTCCAAATAATCAAGAATTAAGGATGAAGGATTATGAAAAGAGAGTTCAAATATTTTATTTGCGCAAGCCTATTCATCATTCTTAATTCTTCACCCTTAATTCCCTATTCGGCTCACGCCCAATGGTGGACGGGATGGAGCCAGCAGACAGGTCTCGCCCTCTGCATCCATCAATCCGACAGCTCATACGAACTCTACAGCCCGCTACAGACCTCCAACCCCATTCCCGTCAGCAAATGGACGTTGCGCAACGACACCCTGCGTTTGGAATGCGCCTCCATCGGATTCAAAGCCACTCTGATAAAGAAAGACAGCCTTTGGAACGGCACCTGGCGTCAAGGCCTCATGAAAGAGGCCATCACCTTCCACCCTGCCGACACCCTTTACCAACTACGCCGTCCGCAGACGCCACAGCCACCCTATCGCTTCGACGAAGAGACAATCGCTGTCGATTACATTGATTCACAAGGGAACGCTGTTCACCTCGAAGGTACCCTCTCCTACCCGAAAGGCACCGGCCCCTATCCCACCCTTGTGTTGGTGAGCGGCAGCGGCCAACAGAATCGCGACGAAGAAATCTTCTTTCACAAACCCTTTCTGGTCCTTGCCGACCATCTGGCCTCCCGCGGCATCGCTGTGCTGCGCTATGATGACCGCGGCGTAGGCGCCTCGACCGGTCCGCTCGACAGTGCCGACACACGCCTCTTCGCCGAGGATGCCGAGGCCATATTCAAAGCCGTGAAGGACAACCCCCATGTCGACACCGCCCGTCTGGGCATCGGTGGCCACAGCGAGGGCGGCGCCATTGCCCCCATGGTGGCGGCAAGGAACAATGCGGTGAAATTTGTCGTCATGCTCGCCGGACAGGGCTGTACAGGCCTTGAAGTCCTTGTGCAACAGAACGATGCAATTTACCGCGCCAAAGGACTCTGCGACAGCCTGCTGACTATCCGCAACGCCTGTATGCGCGACCTCTTCGCACTGCCCACGGGCAGCAGTCAGAAAGACTATCAGGCCGTCATCAAGCGCCACACCGCCGGACTCACCCAAGCGCAGGTGGACAGTCTCAGCCTGGGTCGCGGCGCCACCTACAGCATGAAGCAACAGATGGACAGCCGTTGGATGCAGACATTCCTGCAACTCGACCCTGCAGATTATCTATCAAAAGTGAAATGCCCAGTGCTGGCACTGAACGGGAACAAAGACCTACAGGTCATCCCCCAACCCAACATCGAGCGTATCTTCGAGTTGTGCCCGAATGCAGACTGCCGTCTGATGCTCGGAGTCAACCATCTTTTCCAGCATTGCAATACCGGTTCGCCCGACGAGTATGTACTCATCGAGGAGACTTTTGCACCCGGGGTGATGAAAACTATCGCAGATTGGATATTGCGACTTTAGTTGTCCTCCACCGCGCCTTTGATCTGCACTTTCGTGAATCCTTCGTCGATGACAGGTTGCACGAGAGCTTTCATTTCCTGCGGGGAGAATTTCTCAAGACCTTGCATGGGAGTGGCACGGTCGATGGTGTAGACCATCCACTCGCGGGGCTTCAAAAGGCGAACAATGTCCATCATGGGCAGGATGACGTCGGGAGCAGAGGAGTCAAACCCGTTGCCACGCAGCATGCAAGTCTGGAGGACGAAGTTGCCCTCGAACTGCTTCAAAGCCTCGATGACGCGGGCGATATCGTAGCCAGGGGCAGGCATGTTAATCTTGGCAATCAGTTCGTTGGTAGGAGCGTCAATTTTCATGATGGGGTTATCCACCTTGCGCAAAGCGTTGAAGACCGCAGGGATATGCACACGTGTAGCATTGCTAAGGACACTGACCTTGGCTTGGGGGTAGTATTGGTTGCGCAACCGCAGCGTGTCGTCGATAATCTGCGGAAACTCGGGGTTGAGCGTTGGCTCGCCGTCACCGCTGAAGGTGATGCTGTCGACGGGGGTGCCCTCTTTGGCAAGCTTTATGAGCATACGTTCGAGGTCGGTGCGCACCTTCTCGGCGGTGGGGAGGACGGTGTCATTGCGGCCATCGCGATTCCATCCACACTCACAATAGATGCAGTCGAAATTGCATATCTTGCCTTTTTCGGGCAGCAGGTTGATGCCGAGCGAACTGCCGAGCCGGCGACTGAATATGGGTCCAAAAACAGTTTCTTCGCGTATCATAAAATCAGGGTTTAAAAAGATAACGCCCATGGCTGTTAAATATTGCACGCCTGCTGCAAAAACATACAAATTCACTCTTGTGCCATTTTTTTCGTATCTTTGCAACCGTTATTATAGTCCAAAAGGAGATGAATGAGACAAGACCATTGGGACTGGCACCGCTGTTCGAGGTGAGCGCCTGCGGCCACAAACAAGTTCCTCTAGTGGAGACAATTGATGTGATTGAAAGATGAGTAAGATAGTAGCAATAGTTTATTCATTGGTTGCCATATCGTGTTTAGCGCAAGAAACGTTAAAGTTTGTTAAAGTTCTTGACTCGTCCCTAAGGTCATGCCTTAACTTTGCAGCCGATATCAAACAAGCATTATTATCGTACGATGATGATTTACAAACAAAAACTAACAATCGGAGAGTTTTCGAAGTTGATGCAGACGACCGTAAAAACCTTGCGCCACTACGAACAAAAAGGGTTATTGCTGCCCGACGAGGTGGACGAGTGGACGGGCTACCGCTACTACAGCATCGACCAGATGCAACGGCTGCAAAGCATCCGCGACCTGCAGCGGCTCGGTTTCTCGCTTGAGGAAATCAAAGACCTGCTGGAGGACGACTCGTCTACGCCCAGCATCCAGCAGATGGACGAAAAAATCAGCGAAACAGAACGGCAACTGCGGATGTTGGTTGCCCGCCGCGAGCGGCTACTCAACTGGAGGGACTCTCGCAAACAAATCACAACAATGGAAAAGTTTAGCATTCAAAGCCTCCCGTCAATTATCGTCGCCTCGCACCGCGAGGTCATTCCCAACTACGCCGCCATCGGTCCAATGTGCTACGAGAAAATTGGTCCCGAGATGCAGCGTCTCGGCTGCAAATGCCCGCCGCCAGGTTATTGCTTCACTGTGGAACACAATAAGGAGTACACGCCGACAGACATCGACATCGAGTACTGCGAACAGGTGGAGGAAATGGGCACCGACAGCGCCATCATCCAGTTCAAGCGGCTGCCCGAAGTGTCCAAAGCACTCTGCGTGAAGCACGTCGGCCCTTACGAACGCTTCTACGAGTCGTTCACCGAAGCTTTCCGCTACATCGAGGAACATGGCTACCGCGTCGCCGGCCTACACCGCACCGTCTACATCGACGGTGTCTGGAACCAGAAAGACCCTGAGCAGTGGCTGTCGGTAATACAGATACCGATAGAGTGAGCGGCAGAGATTCGAAAGCCAAGGCTGTTTTAGCCTTGGCTTTCGTCCACTGCTACAATAAAACCATCAGCATTCCGTTAATACTGCATGTCCGAACATTGGGAGATATACGCCGACTGGAACCCGTGGCACGGGTGCACCAAAATCAGCCCTGGGTGCAAGTACTGCTATGTCTACCGGCAGGACGAGATGTATGGCAGCGAAATTGCAAGTAGCGTGTGTCGCAAGACAGGCAAATTCTATCTTCCCATTAAGAAGAAGCGCGACAAGTCGTGGAAGATAGAGAGCGGGAAGCTAGTCTTCACCTGCTTCACTTCCGATTTCCTGCTCGAAGATGCCGATGCATGGCGGCCTGAATGCTGGGATATGATACGTTTGCGGAGCGACCTCTGGTTTTTCTTCTTCACCAAGCGCATCGACCGCTTCATGGAGTGTGTGCCCGACGACTGGGGCGACGGCTACTCCAATGTCCTGGTGGGCTGCACTGTGGAGAACCAGGCGATGGCCGACTACCGACTGCCCATCTTCCGCTCGCTACCCATCCGCCACAAGAGCATCATCGCCTCGCCGTTGCTGACGGCAATAGATCTAACCCCCTACCTCGACGAAACGATAGAGGAGGTGTCGGTAGGTGGCGAGTCGGGCGTCGACGCGCGGCCCTGCGACTACGATTGGGTGCTCTCGATCCGTGAGCAATGCGTCGCTCACAACATTCCCTTCCGCTTCCACCAGACTGGTGCCCACTTCGTCAAGGATGGCCACACATACCGAGTGCGCCGCTGCCACCAACTCTGTCAAGCCCACAAAGCCAACATCGACTATAAGATAGGCAAATATCTGGTGCCGGAAACAGTGAAATTTGAATGGAAAGACAGTGATTATCATGACTAATATGGAAACAGAAAGAATACTGTTGCGCCCCTGGCGCGAGAGCGATGCTGAAACGCTATACAAATACGCCTCCGACCCCGAGGTGGGGCCGCGTGCGGGCTGGCCGCCGCACAAGAGCGTCGAGGAAAGCCTCGAGATTATCCGCACCCTCTTCAATAGCGACCACATGTGGGCCATCGAATTGAAAAAGACATGCGAGCCGATAGGATGCATGGGCTATTTCATCTTTGGAGAGAGCAATATCGGTATCGGCGAGAACGATGCCGAGGTGGGCTATTGGATTGCTCGCCCCTACTGGAACCAAGGCATCTGTACCGAGGCGCTGAGAATGCTGATAGACTTTTGTTTTGACGAAAAAAACTTCAACACTCTCTGGGCAGACTACTTCCCCGACAACCCTGCTTCCGGCAAAGTGATGGAGAAGTGCGGATTCCGCGACACTGGCAGAGTCAACCGCTGCAGCCACCTACAACTCGGCGCCGACAAACCCGTCCGCATCATGCGTCTTGACAGATCAAGATTCTGATTATACTGTAGACAAGAAACTAAAAAAATATGGAAAGAAAACATTGGATTGACAATCTCCGTTGGGTGACAGTGCTGCTGGTGCGTCCTTGAAGAAAAACTTTAACAATATTTTTCCCATCGGCGCGTTATTATATCAAACATCAAACAATAACACCCTATTGCAATGAACAAGACCATTTTGACGCTTTGCGCAACCGTGCTGCTTACAGTCGTGGGCTGCAAGCAGCCTGAGAATCAGACCGACATGAAGTTCCGCCCTCTGGGAAACACAGGCCTCTTGGTCAGCGAGATAAGCATTGGCTGCGGAGGATTTGAGAAAATCGACAGTGCAGCATCGCTCGAGTTGATGACCATGGCCCTCGACAGCGGCATGAACTATATCGACATCTACGACGCGAGTCCCGTCACCCGTTCCAATATTGGCTATGCCCTACAGGGCCGTCGTGACGAAATGATTATCCAAGGTCATATCGGCACCGTTTGGGCCAACGGACAACACACCCGCACCCGAGACCTCGATTCTACCCGTATGGGTTTCGAGGACTTGCTGACACGTCTCGGAACCGACCACATCGAGGTGGGCATGATCCATATCACCGACAGCCGCGAGGAGTGGGAGGCCATACAGAACTCCCCCTTCCTCGACTATGTTTTTCAACTCAAGAATGAAGGAAAAATCAAGCATATAGGACTCAGCAGCCACAATGCCGAGGTAGCCCTGATGGCCGCCAAGAGCGGGTGGGTAGAGGTCATCATGTTCAGCCTCAACCCCGCTTTCGACCGTCTACGCGGCGGAGCCATTCCCTGGGAGAAAGGGGCCATGGAAAATCTGCAGGCCGGCATCGACCCCGTTCGCGTGGAGTTTTACGACTACTGCGCCACACACCATATCGGCGTGACCGTGATGAAGACCTTCGGCGGTGGCGGCCGCTTGTTGGACGAGAAGACCTCGCCTCTTGGCGTAGCCTACACACCCGAACAGTGCATCGCCTACTGCCTAGCAAAGCCCTGCATCTCCACTTGTATCCTTGGCATCGACAACATGGACGAGTTGACCCGCGACCTCCACTGGATGCATGCCTCCGAGGCCGAGAAAGACTACACAGTCGTCGGCAAGAACGAACAGGATGCCAAGAGCGGCGACTGCACCTATTGCAACCACTGCTCGCCCTGTGCCGTGGGCATTCCCATTGCCAAAGTCAACGAGTTACTGGACAATGCCGAGACCAACGGCATGAATGACGACCTGAAAGCCCAATACGATGCCCTTCCACACCACGCCGGTGAATGTACCCATTGCGGTGCCTGCATGAGCCGCTGTCCCTTTGGTGTAGACATCCCGACAAAGATGGATAAGGCTAAGGAACTGTTTGGAAAATAAAGAGAGCCTCCAATATGGAGGCTCTCTTTGTGGTCTGTGGGAGATTCGAACTCTCGACCTCTTCCGTGTGAAGGAAGCGCTCTGAACCAACTGAGCTAACAGACCCTCTTTTTTTGTTTCATGCAGGACCAACCCTGCCTTGAAATCGGGTGCAAAAGTACAAATAATTTTTGACGCGACAAAATTTTTCTTCACTATGGGCAAGAAAAAGCACAAACTAACACAAAACCAAATCAACGGAATTATCTGGATAGCAATACTATTAGCCATCATTATCGCCATCAAACTTTTTTCGTCCCCCAAGGAGGAAAACAGCCCTCAAACCGACTCCATGCAGCTCCAGACGCAGGCTTTTTTGGAGAAAAAAGAGGATTCCGTATACCGTTCCCGACGTCCTGACGACAGCCGACAACAGTATCCCCGCCAGCCTCGCCAGGCCAGTGCTCGGAGTAGCGACGAAGCCCCCCGCAACTGGTATACCACCGATCCCCCTGCAGCCACCCGCCGATCGTTGACGGTGGAGCTCAACAGCGCCGACACCACCACCCTCATGCTCCTCAGCGGCATCGGACCTGCCTTTGCCCGCCGCATCGTGCGCTACCGCGAGCGTCTGGGAGGTTTCGTCTCCACCAACCAACTGATGGAGGTATATGGTTTCACCCCAGAACTCCTCGCCCATATTGCCCCGCACCTCACCCTCGACAGCGCCAACCACAGCCGGATTCCCGTAAACAGCGTCCCGCTGAAGCAGCTCATCAAGCACCCTTATGTCGACTACTACTTCGCCCGCGACCTCGTCAACCTGCGCTCACGCGGCGTCACCTTCACCACCCTTGACGACCTCCGCGCCATTCCCTCCTGTAGCGACACCCTCCTCGCCCGCCTCCTCCCCTACCTCGACCTCGAGACAAGGTAAGAGGGAACAACAAGAAAACGGAAATAACGACACAATGAGAATGTCGAATTTGGGGTATTTATGGCTTGATACGTTAGCGTTAAGGTTGAATTTTCCTCACTTCCTCACTGGATTGGCCTCCAGCGGGTTGTCGGGCCACGCATGCTTGGGGTAGCGGCGCCGCAGTTCTTTCCGCACCTCAAAATAGGTTACTTCCCAGAAGCTCCTGAGGTCGCTGGTCAGCTGCACGGGCTTGTAGCCCGGCGACAGCAGCTCCATCAGCACTGGGGCACCGTCGGCCTGTGGGGTTTCCTTTAGACCGAAGCATTCCTGCAGCCTCACCCGCAGCACCGGCGCTTCGGCCCCCACCCTGTATTCCAGCCGTATGCGGCTGCCCGTAGGCACCACGACATGCGTCGGAGCCCTACGCTCGACTTCCTGCTGCTGCTCGTAGGACAGCCTGCTCCATACCACCTCCCGCATGTCTATCTTCTTCAGCTCCGCTGTTGTAGTGGCCCTGCCCACAAACATAGGTCCCCATTCTTCCGCTTGCTGGCACAATGTCTCCCTGTCCACTCTCGGCAGCGCCAACTCGGGATGCCGCGAGGCCACGAAGGCTATCCGCCGCTGGAGGTGCTGCACATCGTCGCTGAAATCGAGCAGCGACAGACCCTCCTTGACGATTGACTCGCACACCACGCGCTGCACCGCCTCCTTGTGGTCCCCCGCCAGGGGTTTCGACTCCAGCAGGATAGCTCCCACGCGTGTCTCCCTCCGCGCCACCACAGCACCTGCTTTCCCGTCCCACGCGATAATGTCGCGCTCTGTGGCGTACCCTCTCAGGTCGGCCGGATCCACCCTACTCGCCAGGAACACACGTCCTGTGCCGCCTGCCTTGCGGTGCATCAAGGCAGCCACTATCCATTCCGCTCCGGCCAACTCGTCCGTCGCCTCTACGGCCACCAGGTCGCCTCCCGACAGAAGGAATGTCCCGTTGCCCTCTCTCCACGCCCTTCCTATGCGTTCAGGATAGGCCGACGCCAGCAGGGCGCCAGCCTCGTAGGGGTTCACGTGAGCGTTGTCCTCGCCGGCATGCAGCATGTCGACATATTGCTTGGCAGTCCTCACCATGCGTCCCCAGCGTCCGGTTCTCCCTTCTTTGCGGGCGATGCGCAGCGCCTCCAGCCGTCGGGAAACGGCCACGCTCCCCTCCCCCGCCAGCGGGTCTTTCTCTTCCAGCAGGGCTGCGAGGTCCGCCGCCAAAGCCTTCTGTCCCTCGCTGGTGGCAGACAGTAGCATGCGGGCAATACGCGGATGGCAGGGCAGCTTCGCCAGTCTCCGGCCCCATTCCGTCACCGCCCCTGCGTCGTCCAGAGCCCCCAAGGATACCAGCAGCGTCCTCGCATGGGCGACGGCCTGCTTGGGTGGCGGCGTGAGCCAGGGGAGCCCCCACACATCGCGTTCGCCCCAAATGGCCACATCCAGCAGCAGCGCCGTAAGGTCGGCCTCCACGATTTCCGGAGTGCGCACCGCCGCCATGCGAGCCTCCGTGCCCATGGTCCACAGGCGGTAGCATACGCCCGGCGCCACACGTCCGGCACGTCCCGTGCGCTGCACGGCCATATCCATAGATATCCTTACCGTTTCCAGACGGTTCAGGCCGCTCCGCGGGTCGAAGAGCACCTTGCGGCAGAGACCGCCGTCCACCACCACCCTCACCCCCTCGATGGTTAGCGAGGTCTCAGCTATAGGTGTCGCCAACACCACGCGGCGCTCTCCCGCCTGGCTCGGTGCAATGGCCGCAGCCTGCTCCTCGTTGGAGAGGAGGCCGTATAGCGGGAAGACACGCGTCGTTCCCAAGCTGTCCGCCAGCAGTTCCGCCGCCTGGCGGATTTCCCTCTCTCCCGGCAGGAACGCCAGTATGTCGCCTTCGTGGGTCCTGTGGGCCAGCAAGATGGTCCTCGCCACCAGCTGCACCACATTGTCTACGCCGGCATCCTCCTTGCTGTGTATCACCTCCACGGGGAACATACGACCCTCGCTCTCCAATACGGGACAATGCAGTGCCTCCGCCAACAGGGCCGTATCCATCGTTGCCGACATCACCACCATGCGGAGGTCGTCGCGGAGGAGTTCCTGACATTGGCGTGTCAGCGCGAAGGCCTCGTCGGTAGTAAGGCTTCTCTCATGGAACTCGTCGAACACCACAACCCTCACCCCCTCCAGAGCGGGGTCCTCCAACAGCATGCGAGAGAGCACCCCTTCCGTCACCACTTCTATGCGCGTCCGTTGCGACACCCTGCTCTCGAACCGTATCCTGTACCCCACCGTCTCACCCACCGCCTCGTCCAGGAGCCAGGCCATGCGCTGCGCCACTTGGCGTGCCGCCACGCGTCGGGGTTCCAGCACGACGATCTTCCCTTTGTCGTCCTCGAGGTCGCACAGCATCGTTAGGGGAAGCACCGTTGACTTCCCCGCCCCGGGAGCCGCCGTCACAATCACGGAGGCCTCCTTGCGCAGCGCCTCGTTCAGGGGTTCCGCCACCGCCGCCACCGGCAGCGATGCCAGCTCTTTCTCTAACCGATCCGTTCGTACCATCGTCATGCTTTTTACCATAAAAACGTAGGACCCACAATATTATTGCATAAAAATCTTGACTATAACTTATTTCAACGTTGCAAGCCGTGTATCCGGTGGATGCTGGCAGAGGTGGGCGTTGGGTGGGCGTTAGGTGGGCGTTAATAGGGCGTTTGTCCCATTTGGGTTGCAGGACATGTCTCCTTTGGAACCAAGCAGGACTCGGAGTTGATACAGAGTTGACTCGGAGTTGATACGGAGTTGATACGATACTTGCTCCAGCCCCCTACACATCCCCAGCTAACGTGACTCGCTGCGACAAATACAATTTTCAGTTGAAACGAACCATCTCAAAAAGGGTGGACAATGAGCATTTTTAGGCGCGAGACGGGTTATTTGGGCACAAAGAGACTACAAAATGGGGGTAGAATCGAGTTTTTGTGCGACGATGGTACGAACTGAAAATGGGAGCGAAAGAGGCCGAAAAAGGGCTTTGCGGAAGAGTGCTTTGCCGCGCACGCGTTTGGCCAAAGCCGTTTAGAAAAGGGACCATGGGGCGATGCCGAGGATTTCGCAGAGTTTGGCGACGGCCTTGACACCGAAGAGGACGGCGCCTCCTTCGTGCGCGGGGACGGTTGCGGTGGCGTCGAGGTCGACAGTCTGCAGATTCACCTCCTGCACCCCCTGGGAGGTGAGGAAGTCGTGGAGACGGTAGGAGGTGGCGACTGGGACGGTGATGTCCTTGGTGTTGTGGAAGATCATCACGCGCTCGTTACCGCGAGGCTGCCATCCGCTACAGAGATTGTCGTTCTCGAAGACCTGGAAGAAGCGGCGAGCCAGCGCCGAGGTGGTGTCGGTCATGGCGGGCGTGGAGTATTGGTAGATGGAGAGGGAGCCCACCTTGGCGTCGATCTCCTCGCGGGTGTAGCGCTTGCTGTAGATCCAGCTATCGATATGACTCAAGACGGGGTCGATGAAGATCTCGTCGAGGGGGATGCCGAGACGGTAGAACTCGTTGTAGCTAAGGAGGACGCTGATGACGGTGCTGGGCATGCCAGCGATGGTGGCGTCGACGAACTGCCGGTAGGTCTCGGGAATATCGTAGGGGCCCGCTCCGGCAAAGGAATAGGTAAAGGAGATGTCGGGGTAGCGCTCAGCCACGAGGCGGAGTTCGGCGATGGTGGTCTGTGCACCCTGCGAGTAGCCGGCATTGAAGAGCGGGGAATCCCAACGGTAGCCCATATCGGCCAGGATGTTGCGGGCCGCCAGGAGGGCGTCGATGCTGGCCTGCGCGTTGGTGCGCGAGAGGCAGTAGGCTTGATGGTGGTGGTTGGTGGCGCCGAAGCCGTAGAGGTCAGCCGAGACGGTGATGAGTCCACTGGGGATGATCCGCTTCTGGATATCCAGCTCGCCCTTGGAAGGGCATTGGTCGGCACGATAGATAGTGTAGTGGTTGTAGAGCAGCATGCCGCGGGCGGGCGTATGGCGTCCGACGGTGTCGCCGAGGGTGATGGTGCCGGAGAGCATAACGGGGTCGCCATAGGGGTCGGTGGAGGGGTAGACGAAGTTGTAGATCTTCATGTGGTATGAGACCATATAGGAGGAGTCGGTGATATAGGCCTCACCCATGGGGAGGTCGGAAGCTTGGGGTTGGGGGTCGTCGTCCTTGCTGCAAGCCGTGAGGCTGAGGGAGGAGGCGAGGAGGATGAATGCCAAGCACTTGGCCATCTTTGAAAAAAGACCTTTGTTCATGGTGGAGTTTTCTTTTATGGGTTCGAGGATGCTGCTCTCGATGTCCATCACGAGTGTGAAGCTCAGGCCCGAGATACTGATGCCGAAATTGCCCTTCTGGCAGCCGGTGATGAGGGTACCCTCGAGTCCGGCGAACTGGCCTTCGATGATGCGCACATGGGCTCCTTTCTTCAGTTCGCTGTCGTTCATCACCTTCACCTCGGCTTCGGCGTCCATGA
Organism: uncultured Bacteroidota bacterium; assembly: GCA_902775135.1. Taxonomy (GTDB): domain Bacteria; phylum Bacteroidota; class Bacteroidia; order Bacteroidales; family P3; genus Colimorpha. The sequence continues at coordinate 76,017 of CACYKY010000009.1, forward strand.
GACGACGGATGCCCTCGATCTCGCTGTCGGGGATGATGCCCGGTTGCCCGTGCCAGGAGACGATGAAGCTGACGCCCTTGGCCGCACGAATGTTCACCACATCGCTGCCGCGTATCTTGACGAAGAGGTAGGACGTGATGAGGGGCACCTCGACACTCTTCCATCGGTCGCTCCAGCGGTGGAGCTTGCGTTCGAGGGGCAGATAGGTTTCGTACCCCAAACTTTTGAGGTGGGCAGCAGTGGCCTTCTCGGCACGGGGATTGGTATATAGGGCGACCCATTGGGGCGTATCGTTCAGCATGGCGGAGAGTTTTTACTTTTTTGGTAACGCGAAATGGATATATTTATTGTTACCCATATAAAAATAATGGTGCCACTTAGGAGGGCCGTCGTCAAAGGACTGGGGTTAAGGTCATTGATAACGGCGTGCGGCAGACGGGCGATGCCGTCGGTGAGCCAGTCGCATCCCCGGAAGAGCCACTCGGCGGGCCAAGCCGTGAGGCTACAGGGCGTAGCCAGGTAGAGCAGCGAGAATGCCAGCAGAAGGGCTGCCAGCGGGACGATGACGATATTGGCGAGGAGGAAATAGGGCTGCAGCTGGTGGAAGGTGGCGAGGGTTATGGGCAGGGTGCCGAGGGTGGCGGCGGTGCTCACGACGGCGGCCTGCCAGGCAAAGTTGCGGAAGAGGAATATGGCAGGACGCGACAGAAGGATGGCCGCCGTTGCAGCGAAGGAAAGTTGCCATCCAACGTTGAAGAGCAGCATAGGCTGTGCCGTCAGCATGACGAGAGCCGCCAGCGACAGGATATTGAGCCGGTCGGTGCGGCGTCCCGCCATGTGGTTGAGGATGAAGAGGCTGAACATCAAGGCGGCCCTTGTTGTGGCCGGTGCAAGCCCTGTGAGGAGGGCGAAGCCCCAAAGGGTGACCAATTGCACGACTCCCCGCAAGATGCGTCCGCGACGCTCCTTCCCCACCCCTATCATCAGCGTCCCCACAATCCAGGCCAGGAGACCCACATGCAGACCGCTGACACAGAGCAGGTGGACGATGCCCGCATCGCGGAACTGGAGGTGTAGGGCCTTGTCCATATCGCCGCGCCATCCGAGGGTGAGAGCTTCCGCCATACCGCTGTAGCGACGTTCCATTGGACCTTCCTGCATGCGCCGCAGCAGACGCATGCGGATAGCCTCGCTACGGGCGCGTAGCGACGTGCTGTCGCGACCCAAGACAAGAAGGTGGTCGCCGGTGGTGTAGAGGGGCATACCTTCATGATCCATATAGACGTGGAGGAGAAGACTATCGCCGTAGCGCAAGTTGGCGGCGGTGCTGTCCTTGCGGAGGAAGAGATTCACCTCACCATGGGTCTTGCGGCCGTCGAGGGCCATCACCTCGACGGTGGTGCGCCAGCTGCGCTCGTGGGGAACGGGAGTCTCCTTGAGACGCAGGGCCAGAAAGTGGGGGTGTGCTGAGGGGTCGCCGGCGCTGGTGTCGTTGAGGAGAGAGGTCCAATGGCGTGAGTCGTAACGGGGGTCGGTCAGCCGGCACATCGTCCCACCCAAGGCGAAAAACAGCAGTGCCAGCAAGGGGAGGAAGATGCGGGAGTCCAGTTCCTGGCGCCATATCCGCAGCGCTGCCGCCGCAAGCAGGGGCAGAGCCATCAGCGCCAGCCACAAGGAAGAGGAGATTGCTGTGGCACTGTGGCCTACGGCAATACCTGCTATCAATCCCGCTGCTACGGGTACCAATGGTATTTTGCGCATGATTGATGGTTTACTGTTTACCGATTTTTTTCGCTATAACAATCCGTGTTTTCAAGGTGCTCAAGGCTTTGAATCTGCTTCGCAGAGGGAGCATCGGAAGACGAGAGCGGAGTCGAAACGTGTTTGAACTTGGCCTGACGGTAAAACTGTAAACGGAAAACCAAATTCGGACTTCAGACTTCGAGCTGCATTACTTTGGGGACGATATGGACGCCGTTCTCGCGGTAGTAGGCATGACTTTCGGACTCGTCGATGGGCTTGAGCTCGATGTGTTCGTTGCCTTTGCCGATGGCCAGCAGCAGCAGGGGCGTATATGGCAGGGCTAGCGTTTCCTGCAGTTTCGCGCGGTTGAAGGCGGCGATAATCAGTCCGTTGAGACCCATTTCCACCGCCTTGAGGAGCATGCTTTGAGCGGCGATGCCGAGGTCGATATCCACCATAGGGTTCTCGGGCACCGTGCTGCACACCACGATGAAAGCCTCAGGCTCTGTGCCCGGTAAAGGCAAGTGCAGTTCCGGTAGAGCGGCGCCCATCTTGACGAGTGGTAGCACCTTATCGGCGCCGCTGTCGCTCGTTACCAGACGCATCCTCAGCACCTGTTGGTTGCGGGCCGAGGGGATGCGCGTGCATACCCCCACGATGCGCTCGAGCTCCTGACGACTCACCTTGTAGGCTTTCTTGTAGCCTCGGGTGCTGCGGTTCTTCGTCAGCAACTCGTCGACCGTGTGGCCAATCTTTTTGACCCTGATTTTTCCACTTCCCAGGGTCTCTTCGTACCGTTTTTCAAGATAATTGTCCGCCATAGGGGTCAAAAAAGTTTAAAGTATTTAGATTTATATTTAAAACTGATACATAATATGTTACGATTATTCAAAAGGTATTTTACTGATGCAAAGATACGAAAAAAACAAAAATATTTTGTCAGTTTCAAAAATCTTCGTACTTTTGCACCCGATTTCGAGAGCGGAATTGAGAAGAATACGAATGAATGATCTGCTAGCTCAGTTGGTTTAGAGCGCTTGCTTGACAGGCAAGAGGTCACAAGTTCAAATCTTGTGCAGATCACCGAGACAGCGACCTTAGATGGCCGCTGTTTTTTTTGGCCGCCAAAGGGATATTTCAATTCAAGTGTATGGCAATTGATGTAAACCGTTCAAAACGGAGCGATCCCAACCATATAAAGGTAAACCCAGACAATTCTCTTCATCCCAGGAGGACATCCATAGCCATCATGAGGACAAAGCCGAGGGCGAAGCCGAGTGTAGAGAGGTTGGTGTGGCGACCTTGAGCGGTTTCGGGGATAAGCTCTTCCACGACGACATACATCATGGCACCTGCGGCGAAGGCCAGCAGGTAGGGCAAAGCTGTGCCGAGGAGGGACGCCAGGAGGATGATGGCTACGGAACCCAAGGGCTCCACAACACCGCTGAGGCTACCGATGAGGAAGGAGCGCCAGCGGGAGTTGCCTTCAGCATGCATGGGCATAGATATGATGGCCCCTTCGGGGATGTTCTGGATGGCGATGCCTATGGACACCGCGAGAGCGGCGGAGAGAGCAAGCCCCTGCCCTTCGCCTGCGAAGACGACACCTACGGCCATACCCTCGGGGAGGTTGTGGATGGTCACAGCCAGTGCCAGCATGGCCGTACGCGAGAGACGGGATCGAGGGCCCTCAGCCTTCTGGGAGCCCAGGTGGAGGTGGGGCGTCAACTCGTCGATGAGCAGCAAGAAGAGGATGCCAGCCAAGAATCCCACAACCGCAGGGAGGAGACCCTTCAGGGCTGCTGAAAGACAGGTGCCAGCTGAAGCTGTAGCAGACGCCATATCGATGCTAGGGATGAGGAGCGACCACACGCTGGCGGCCACCATCACGCCGCTGGCGAAGCCCAGCAGAGCCTTCTGCAGGCGGTCGGGGATGTCGCGACGCATGAAGAAAACGAACGAAGCACCCAGCATGGTTCCCGCGAGGGGCAACAGTATACCTATCAAGACAATATAGTTCATCGGCGAAGCTTTTAACAAATAACGGGGAAAAGGATGAATTATTGTAAATGATGTTTTTTTGTCCCAAAATGAAAAAAATACTTATATTTGCATTCATAAAACATAACGATCATGTGGAATAAAATCTTCATTTTGAGTCTGTCGGCCTGCATGGCGCTGACAGCGATGGCACAAGACCAGCCCGTAGGCATCCGTGTGGAGGCCAGTGAATACGAAGTCAACGACGAGGAGCAGTATACCATCTTCTCCTATTTGGACGAGAGCGGGGTGTACGGCTATTACCTGAGTTTGGCGCATAACGACGACAAGCTGACGTTCTTCACGGAAGGCACCTCCACCTCTATCGGAGTGGTGGACGAGGTGTGCATGTGGCTAGGGGCCGACCGAGAGGCAGCCTTTGCCATGATGGACACGCTGCTGGCGCTCTTTGACCGGGAAGAAGGCACTACCGTGAACTTCGCCGGACGCGCGGTCAGTGGCGGCGAGCGCCTGGGGGTGCAAGCCGACATCAACTGTGTGGTGAAGAAGAAGCTCCTCGGAGGCAAGCGATTATGGTTCTATTTCGACGAAGGCGCCCGTCATCGCGGAGAGGTGTACCTCTCCAAGACGGCCGTGAAGCAGCTGCGTTGGGGTTTGAAGATGGACCGCAAGCTGCACCCCAACAAAAAATAACGTGATGGAACAAAACCAGAACTTTATGCGCAGAGCCATCGCGCTGGCCGACGAGAGCGTGCAGCGCGGCGGTGGCCCCTTCGGCGCCGTCATCGTGAAGGACGGAGAGATAGTTGCCGAAGGCTCGAACAGCGTCACCCTCTTGAGCGACCCAACAGCGCATGCCGAGGTGACGGCTATCCGCGGAGCCTGCCGACAGCTGGGGACCTTCCACCTGGAGGGTTGCACCATATACACCTCGTGCGAGCCTTGCCCGATGTGTTTGGGAGCCATCTACTGGGCGGGCATCCAGCGCATCTATTATGGCAACACTCGCAAGGACGCTGCGGACATCGGCTTTGCCGACGAATTCATCTATGAGGAGCTTGAGCGTCCCCTCGAAGAGCGCCGCCTGCCCATCCGTCAGCTGTTGCGCGACGAGGCGCGGGGGAGTTTCCGCCGCTGGGAGGAGAAGACGGACAAGGTTACTTACTGAACAGCGGGGCCACCTCTTCGCGATAGCGGGGCAAGGTTGAGGCCTTCATGATGGCTTTCTTCTGTTTGTGCGGGATATCGAGATACTCCCAGAAGGCATGGAGTCGGGAGAGAATTTGGCTGTCGCCGCAGAGGTGCTCTGTGGCGTGGCGGTAGGCGACGGCATGCATGGCGTGCAGCACCTCGCGGGGATTCTTGTCGACGAGCATCCAAGGCCGAGCCAGCAGACCACGACCAATCATCACTCCTTTTATGTTTGGTGTCCTAATTGCGTCGGTTCCAATGACCAATTCCCCATCCTCCATTTTCAATTCAAGCAGATCGCCATTGTATACGATGGGGTGACAGCAGACATCCGCAAAGCGGCAGAAAGCCTCGAGGTCGGCCGCACCTTTGTACTGCTGCCGTCCTAGACGGGGGTGCAACGTGACATGCAGCAGAGGCATCGCGTTGACTATCGGCATTATCACCAGACCCTCTTCCATGCTTTCCTGCCCCATCCGCATCTTGACGGAGAACGACACCTCGGGGCGTCGCAGCATCTCCTTTTGTATGGCCTCCACCCTATCGGGGTACTGCAGCAGGCCGCTCCCGCGGCCAGCCTTCACCTGCATGGGGAAGGGGCATCCCATATTGAGGTCGATGCGCTTCCACCCCTGCCCTTGCAGGGCATCGCAGAGACGTGCGAACTCGTCGTCATCCTTTGCTATCACCTGTGGCACTGTGGGGACCCCCATGTTGTTTACCGGATCGGTGTCGCGCAGGTCCTTCTTGCGGACCTCCCCTTTTTCGAGTCTCACGAAGGGTGTGTAATACTCGTCTATGCCACCGACGCACTCATGATGTGCCCGTCGATAGACAGCATCGGTATACCCCTGAAGAGGTGCGAAAGCGATGTAGATGTCACTCATAATTTTTGCAAAAATACATATTTTTTCTACAATAAGAGAAAAAAATATGTCATGTCGGCGTTTATTTTGTATATTTGCAGCATAAAAAGCACGCCATGATAACGCCTCCATCATCTATAACTCGCTAAAAGACAAGGATTATCATCCTCTATATTGGATCATCACATCGGAGATGCTGCTCATAACACATGTTTCCGCAACTGCTATGGTGCAAGGTGGAGACAACATGACGAAAGAAGATTAACTGAAATTATCAAACAATAAACATAAAATGATGAAAAGATTACTTACATTCTTGTTCCTCGCAACAGTTGTGTTCGCAGGATGCAGTAAAGACAACGACAGCAACTCCGTAGTCCTTGGCGACAACATCATCGGCAAATGGATGAAGGCCGACATCAACGGCCTGCCCGCCCCCACAAACGAGAAGGTGGTCTTCACCTTCGTATCCCTCACAGAAGCCTACCGTAGCGGTTCTTTCACAAACCTTCCTGGAAACGAAGCCATATGGAGTGACCGTTTCAAAATGAACGTCGCCATTGAAGGCAACAAAATCACCCTCACGGGCGCTGTCGACGAGCATACGACGGCGGTGGTTGAGTTCGACGTCTCGTCTATCGGCGCCACAGAGTTCTCTGCCACACTCAAAGTGACCGCGACGGTTGACGGCAACGTGGTATTCAGCATGGAGGAGGCCGATCGTTTTGTCAAGGTCACCGACAACTACACCCAGGCCGTTCGCGGCATCTGGGAGGGCCACGTCACCAGCGAGCAGTCGGAGTATGATGACAATCTGAATCACCGCTGGCAGTACAACAGCGACGGCACCTACGTCTACTACAACCAGGACGGTGATAGCTGGATTCCCAACCCCACCAACACCCTCAACGAGTACTTCGTTGACGGCAACCTGCTCTGCATGCGCTGGATCAACAACGGCGTCGAATATCGCGAATGGTGGGAGATTGCCTCCATCGAGAACAACGTGATGAGCTGGACCGCCCTGCGCAAGCGTGACGACGGCACCACCTACACCGCCAGCTTCAGCATGACGAAGGTCATCCCTGAAGGCTATGTCGACCTGGGTCTGCCCAGCGGCACCCTCTGGAAAACCGAAAACGAGCCTAATCCCGCCGACACTAACGATTTCTACACCTACGACGAGGCCGTAGCTGCCTTCGGTGACATGCTGCCTGTCAAACTGCAGATGAACGAATTGATAGAAAATTGCCAATGGGCATATGACGATGACAACCACACTGCCATCGCCACCGGTCCCAACGGCAACACCTTGGTACTGCCCCTGATGGGAAAACGTTCGTGCAACGGCAACGTCCTAGGGGTGGGTGTCAACGCCTGCTATTGGTCGTCGACCGCCAAAGACGACGAACTTGCCTGGCGCCTTGATATCGTCAACAAAAACGTGTACATGTACGACGGCAACAAGTGCGCCGGCGCCTCGGTGCGCTTGGTATGGTAGCCGTCCTGTCCTGATGCCGAGCGGATAAGACGCCCGAAGATCCGCCACGAGACAATTCTGAGCAAGACATACGACAAAGTGCAGATACAGAAGCCCCGCTGCAAGCGAAACAATGCGGCGGGGCATCTTTTCGGCTGATGTAGGTTTTATGTCTCACGCTCGCTGACGAGCGGAAATCTATAAAACCTTGACTCCAACTCCACCTCTTCATCTCGACATAGTTCAAGTGAACTTGACTCTGTTGCTCGACTTACGGAGTTCCGTAAATAACAATTAATAGAACCCAAATTAAAGTTTCGCCTGCTGCTGCATCGAGGAAAAAATGCGTCAATGCGTTAGTGTGGGTAGCAGGTTGCCTTCGGCCACGATGGCGGCAGTGCCGCCGACGTAGACGGTGTCGTCGGGGGCGATACGGGTAGCTACCACCGAGGGGCGTCCCATCGCCTCGCCTTGCAGGAAGGAGAAGTCGCCCTGTGAAGGAATGACGCCATTGACGGCGAGGTAGTGTGTCAGCGCAGCGTTGGCGGTGCCGGTGGCCGACTCCTCGGGGACGCCGAAGAGCGGGGCAAAGTCGCGAACATGGGCGGTATATCCGTCGTCAGCAACCGCGAATACGTGGAAGCTGACGGCATCTAGTTCATTGGTGACGGTGGCAATGGCCTCCATGACGGGCTGCAGGGCGTTGAGGGTTGCCACATCAGACACGGGAATCATCAAGTCTTTGAGACCGGCATAGGCTATCTGCACAGGCATGGATGGATGGTAATCGGCGATGCCAAGAGCACTATAGATTGCACCCATATTACTAATGGTCTCGATGATACGGGGCGTGGCCATCTGCATCATCACGCGCTCGCCAGCCTCTATCTCCAAGTCGCCTGCCAGCGTGTGGCATAGGCAACGATCCTTGGCCTGACCGAGACGGTGCAGCAGAGCGAAGGTGGCCACAGTGGCGTGACCGCAGAGTTCCACTTCGGCCTTCGGCGTAAAGTAACGCACATGGTATTCCAACGGAGAGAGTTGTCGGACGAAGGCGGTCTCAGAGTAGCGAAGCTCCGCCGCCACCTGCGTCATCAAGCTTTCATTGGGGAATGGATCGTTCCCCAACAGCACCACACCAGCTGTATTTCCACCAAAAGGATGGTCAGTGAAAGCATCGACAATATAATATTTCATAGTCGTAAGGGGCATCAGGGTTTCGGGGCGAAGGGACATTTCTGGCCGATACATTGTTCGTTGATCTTGCTGCGGGAGCATATGACTTCGTTTTTATCCATCTCTACACCTAGATTGTCCTTCACAAAGTCGATGGCCGCGAGTAACGAGAGGTAGGAATCGCGCTTGCAGCAGCGGGGTCCGCCGTTGAGGGCCACCTGTTCCAAGGCGCGGGCGGTGCAGAGGTTGCAGAGCCGCCAGGTATCGGTTGAGTATGGAGTGTTGCGAGTGATGATGGAGAGGAAGATGCCGGTGCTGATGCTCGCACCGCAGGCGCCCATATACCCGCAGGCGCCTCCGGGCACCTGCTCGCCACGTTCACGCATCTCGGCGAGGGCCTCTTCGAGGTTGAGTTTGGCACTGTCGGGCAGACAATTATTGTAGGCCGTCAGCAGCGCCGCGCCTACCAGCACGTGGTGTGTGGGCCCGTGCATGGGACACTCCGGCTGCGACATCAGATTCTCTAAAATCTCAATTGGGTTCCGTGAGGACTCCTCCATGCAGAGCGCCACCACGGGGTCGACCGATGATTCTGTAATGGCCTCAACGGCGGGCATGCTCTCTTTCGGCGCCTCTTTGCACGACGTGGCCATCAGCGTCATCACAGCCGCCACAACGATAATTGTCAGTATTTTCTTCATTTTTCAAATGCTATTACGATGCAAAGATACACCTTTTCTCTGGATTGAAGAAAAAATATTTTGCCGTGTTCGAAGAATCACGTATCTTTGCATCGTCATTTTAGCGAAACAGCAAAATGAGAACAAAGATCATATTTATAGCATTTGCCACATGGATGTCATTGTCTGGCTGCAGACAGAATTCTCCTGAGGACAAATCCTCCTCGTTCGACTGGGACAATAACGACAAGATTGAATACGCTGTCGACTACACAGTTCTTTTCTCTGCCGACCACGACAGCACCATGCAGTTGACTGCGACGACAAACTACGGCACCGCTAAGATTGTCCAGATCGAGTCGGAGAACCTAATAGGTATAGATGGCAAGCTGGTAAAGAACACCTTTGTTGTCCTTGAAGACTCTGTCCCCACAGGCAAAAGCATAACTCTGCTCCGAGGGTGCCTTTCGTATACTGGCGGAGAGCCAGAGTTTGTCCATTATCAAACCGTCGGCAGCGACGATATGGTCGAGATAAGAATTCAAGGCAGCGATGACTATTCTTTATATTCCATCCGTGACAACATGTTCTTCGACCCGTACGACGAGCATAGCATCACCATCGGTGCAGGACAACGATTCTCCATTATCCTGCCTGTTGCAACCGATCAACAATTCCCTAAAGAAAAAGAGAACCATACAGTGCGGATAAGTTTCAACATAGAGTAGCCATAAGCCTTTAGCTCGGATTCAATCCACCCTCCACCAAACGTATGAATGCGTTAGTGATATACTTTCCATATGATGGAGATAGGATAAGGATATGATGGGGAAATGGGAAGGTCTATGGCGGCGAGCTGCCCCTGCCGAAGAATCGCCTTGGTGAGCCGTCGGCTTGGCAAATTCGGCACAAAGATGTGAAATATGTTTGCGGAGAACCAATTAATTTGTATCTTTGCATTATGAAAAAAACACAACTATTATGAGAAAAACATTGCTATTACTGACTTTTGCGACGTTTGTCTTCGCTTCGTGTGGAAAGGAAGAGGTCCGTCCGGAGCCCACGCCCGACGGTAACCTGGTGCTTAACTGTGTGAAACCAGCCTATTTGACCACCGGCGACACGGTGGCGCTTATCTCCCCGGCCTATTACACCCCGATGGAGAATGTCGAGGCTACCGCCAACCTGCTGCGGTCGTGGGGATTGGTACCCGTCATCGGACCCAATGTGGGTAAGATAGTCGACGGGAAGTATGCTGGCACCATCGACGAGCGCGCCAGCGACATCCGCTGGGCGTTCAACGAGCCGAGCATCAAGGCCATTATCTGCAACCGCGGCGGTTACGGAACCATCCAACTCATAGAACACATTCCGCTGTCAGAACTGACAGCTTCGCCCAAATGGCTCGTCGGGTTCAGCGATATCAGCACCTTGCACGGCCTGCTTTGCCGCGCCGGAGTGATGAGTATCCACGGCACCATGAGCTCTTATCTGGCAAATGGCGGCACCGACGAGACAAGCACCATGATGCGAGACTTACTGATGGGACAGGTTCCCTGCTATCACCTACCCGCCCACGCCCAGGACATCACTGGAGTGGCAAGCGGCATACTGGTAGGTGGCAACCTCTGCACCTTCACGCCCAACCTGGGCTCGCAAGCCGACGCCACCATGGGAGAGGATCTTATCCTCTTTGTCGAAGAAGTCGGCGAGTCGATGCACAACATCGACCGCCAGATGCGCATCCTTCAGATGAACGGCGTGCTGGACCGCTGCAAAGGGATCATCTTGGGTGAGTTTGAAGGCTGTGGGTCTGAGTTCACCTATGAGAATGTCGAGGAGATGATACGCCAGTTGGTGGAGCCATACGAAATACCGATGCTCTGCGGGTTTCCCGCAGGCCATGGTGATGTGAACATGCCTCTTGTCATGGGTGCTCCCGTAACCATCGATGTGCGCAATGACGGAGCCACCTTGATGTTCAACATCGAGGGCGAACAGCGCAACGTCATCACCTCGACCCTGATAGCCACCCCAACGCCCCTTACCGATCGTATGCGATGGGCCGGAAAGACACTATAAGAGTTCCCAATTGATAGCAAATAAAAGCGCAGGGCATCCACATGGATGCCCTGCGCTGCATTTAAGGCAGGCGAGACGCCTGCTTACCCAGTCTTATTTGTACTCGGCGAGGATGCCGGGGACCATGTCGGGGGTGAGGCGGCCGTAGACCTTCTCGCCAATCATGGCGACGGGGGCGAGACCGCAGGCACCGACGCAGCGGAGGGTGTTGAGGGAGAACTTGCCATCGGGGGTGCACTTGCCCACCTCGACACCGAGGTTGCGCTGGAAAGCATCGAGGACCTTCTCGGCGCCACGCACGTAGCAGGCAGTACCCAGGCAGATGTCGATAGGATGCTCGCCCTTGGGCTCCATGGTGAAGAAGCTGTAGAAGGAGACGATACCATAGACCTTAGCCACAGGCATGTTCAACTCATGGGCGATGACTTCCTGGACCTCAGCAGGCAGGTAGCCGAACTTGCCCTGCACCTGGTGAAGTACATTGATGACTTCGCCACTCTTATTACCAAAGCTCTTGCAGACGTCTTTGATAATGTTGATTTTCTCTTCGGATATTTTGATGTTAGCCATTTTTCTTTTAGTTTAAGATTTTAGTTTAAGTTTTTAGTTCTTGCTGTGTGCTGAAACTGAAAACTAACAACTAAAACTGGTTAATTTATTTCGTTGTCTCGACTTTGTCGCTCTTGTCGAAGTAATGGGTGTGGAGCTGCTCGTGGCTGAGGTGGCCGCAGGGTTCACCGTAGTACTCCTTGTAGATGGCGATGATGTCGGGGTTCTCGTGGCTCTTGCGGATGGGCTTGCCAGCGTCCTCGCGGTAGGTGGCTTCCATGCGCTTCTGAATGATGTTGCTGTTGCCGTGATGGTAGGGCTGACCGGCACCACCGATGCAGCCGCCGGGGCAAGCCATCACCTCGATGAAGTGGTAGCCGTTGGGGTTACCGTTGCGAACCTCTTCCATGAGCTTGCGGGCGTTGGAGAGACCGTAGCAGACGGCGACTTTGACGGGCAGGCCGTTGAAGTCGACGGTGGCCTCGCGGACGCTGTCGCCGAAGATGCCGCGGACAGCCTCGAGGTCGATCTTGGGCAGGGGTTTGCCGCAGTACACCTCGTAGGCGGTACGGACAGCAGCCTCCATCACGCCGCCAGTGGCGCCGAAGATGACGGCAGCACCAGTCGACTGACCGAGAGGACTGTCGAAGTCTTCCTCGGGGAGGTGGTTGAGGTCGATGTTATTCTGCTTGAGCATGTGGGCCAGTTCACGGGTGGTGAGGCTGAAGTCGACATCCTGGTCCTTGCCGTTGCCAAGCTCGGGACGGGCGCACTCGCTCTTCTTGGCGAGGCAGGGCATGATGGAGACGACAACCATGTCTTCGCGCTTCACACCAATCTTGTTGGCGAAGTAGTTCTTGGCGACGGCGCCGAACATACCCTGTGGCGACTTGGCGGTCGAGGGGTAGTCGAGCAGGTCGGGGAAGTTCTTCTCGTAGAAGGTGACCCATGCGGGGCAGCAGCTGGTGAACAGCGGCAGCTTGACGTTCTTGTCGCCGCCGAGGAAAGCCTTCACGCGGCCGAGGAGTTCGGTACCCTCTTCCATGATGGTGAGGTCGGCGCTCCAGTCGGTGTCGAACACATAGTTGAAGCCGAGACGGCGCAGGGCAGCGGCCATCTTGCCGGTGACGATGGTGCCGGGTTCCATGCCGAACTCTTCGCCAAGGGCCACGCGGACGGCGGGAGCGGTCTGGACGACGACGGTCTTGGTGGGATCGGCGAGGGCACGACGCACGTCGTTGATATTGTCGACGAGGGTGAGGGCACCCACGGGGCACACCTGGACGCACTGGCCGCAGTTGACGCAAGAGCTATCGCCAAGTTTCTGCTCGAAGGCGGGAGCCACCACCGAGGGGAATCCGCGGTTGACGCCGCTGAGGGCGCCCACGCTCTGGAACTTATTGCACATGGTCTCGCAGCGACGGCAGTAGACACACTTGTCCATGTCGCGGTAGACGCTGAGGGTGGTATCTTTCTCATAGTGACTCTGTTCGCCTTTGAAGGGGATCTCACGGATACCCATCTTGGCGGCGAGGGCCTGCAGTTCGCAGTCGCCGCTCTTCTCGCACTGGAGGCAGTCGTTCGGGTGGTCGCTGAGGATCAGCTCGAGGACGGTCTTGCGGGCGTTGAGGGCGCGGGGCGAAGCGGTGAGTACCTCCATGCCTTCCACGCAGTCGGTGGCGCAGGCGGGGGCCAGGTTGCGGCGGGGCTTGCCGTTGAAGTCCTTGGTGACCTCAACCATGCAGACGCGGCATCCACCAGGTTTGTTTTCAAATTTCATTCCGTCGAGCTCGAAATAGCAGAGCGTCGGGATATCGATACCAGCCATACGGGCAGCTTTCAGGATAGTGGTGCCTTCGGGGACCTGGATCGCTTTGTTATCTATAGTGACATTAATCATTTCTATTCCTATTTAAAGATTATTTAATCGAGATGGCACCAAACTTACAGTTCTGGTAACAGGCACCACACTTGACGCACTTCGACTGCTCGATGACCATAGAAGCCAGTTTGTGGCCGGGGGCGATGTAGTCGGTACGGTTGATGGTCTCGGCGGGGCAGTTCTTGGCGCACTTGCCACAACCGATGCACTTCTCGGGGTCGATGACATACTGCATGAGTTTCTTGCAGACGCCGGCGCGGCACTTCTTGTCGACGACGTGCTCGACATACTCATCCCAGAAGTTGTCGAGGGTGGAGAGCACGGGGTTCGGCGAGGTCTGGCCGAGACCGCAAAGGGCGCTGTCCTTAATGACGGCGGCGAGGTTGCGGAGGGCATAGAGGTCGTCCATCGTACCGTTGCCGTTGGTGATCTTCTCGAGGAGCTCGCAGAGACGCTTGTTACCGATGCGGCAGGGGCTACACTTACCACAGCTCTCCTCGCAGGTGAACTCCAGATAGAACTTGGCGATAGCAGGCATGCAAGAGGTTTCGTCCATGACGACCATACCACCGGAGCCCATCATCGAGCCAGCAGCCACAAGACTGTCGTAATCGATCTCGGTGTCGAGGTGCTTAGCAGTGAGGCAGCCACCGGAAGGGCCACCGGTCTGCACGGCCTTGAATTCACGACCGTCCTTGATACCACCACCGATCTCGTAGATAATTTCACGCAGGGTGATGCCCATGGGGACCTCGATCAGACCCACGTTGTTGATCTGACCGGCGAGAGCGAACACCTTGGTTCCAGGCGACTTCTCAGTACCGATAGTGCGGAACCAGTCGGCACCCTTGGTGATGATGACGGGGATGTTGGCGAAGGTCTCGACGTTGTTGACGTTCGAGGGCTTGTCCATATAGCCGCGAACAGCGGGGAACGGGGGTTTCAGGGTGGGCTCGCCGCGCTGACCTTCCATGGAGTGGATCAGAGCGGTCTCCTCGCCGCAGACGAAAGCGCCAGCGCCGTAGCGGAGTTCTATATCGAAGTTGAAGCCAGTGCCGAGGATGTCCTCACCGAGGAGGCCATACTCGCGGGCCTGGTTGATGGCGATTTTCAGACGGTCGATGGCCAGAGGATACTCGGCGCGGATGTAGACGAGACCCTTGCTGGCACCAATGGCGTAGCCGCCGATGGCCATAGCCTCGACGATGCTGTTGGGGTCACCCTCGAGGATGGAACGATCCATGAAGGCACCGGGGTCACCCTCGTCGGCGTTGCAGATGATGTACTTCTGGTCGGCCTGGTTCTTAGCGCAGAGACCCCACTTGACACCTGTGGGGAAGCCGGCGCCACCGCGACCACGGAGGCCGGATTTGGTGATCTCGTCGATAACCTGCTGGGGGGTCATCTCGGTCAAGCACTTGGCCAAAGCCTCGTAGCCACCGCGGGAGATGCTCTCCTCGATGTTCTCGGGATCCACAAAGCCGCAGTTGCGGAGGGCGATACGGATCTGCTTGCGGTAGAAGTCCATGTGCTTGGAGTCGCTGACGTGCTCCTTGTTCTCGGGGTTGGTGTAGAGCAGCTCGGGAACCTTACGACCTTTGATGATGTGCTCGTTGACGATGCGTTCCACGTCCTCGGGTTTCACCTGGGTGTAGAAAGTATTATCGGGCATAATCTTCACGATGGGGCCCTTCTCGCAGAAACCGAAGCAACCGGTCTTGATGACCTGGACGTCGTCCTTCAGACCCTTCTCTTCGAGAATCTTGTGGAAATTGTCGATAATCTGGAGGCTGTTGCTGGACTTACATCCGGTACCGCCGCAGATCAGAATATGCATTTTGTATTTTGCCATAATTTCGATTTTTGATTTCTAAATTCTAAATTCCAAGTGTTTGCGCAGGCCATTGTAGCACAAGCCCCCACTTAGAAAATAGAAATCAGAATTTAGCAATCATGTTTACTTATCAATCGTTTCGTAGTTGACGGGGATGATACCCTCAACGAGTTCGCCGTTCTGGACATACTTGGTGAGGATTTCATCGGCGCGGTTGTTGTCGACGTGACCGAAGACGATGGGTTCCTTACCGGGGACGCGCACCTCGAGGGTGGGTTCGGCGTGGCAGTAGCCCATGCAGCCGGTCTGCGTGAAGACAGCGGCGATTTTCAGCTCGTCGGCCTTCTGCATCATGTGTTCCATAACCTGTTTGGCACCAGCGGCGATACCACAGGTGGCCATAGCGACCTTGATCTGCACCAAGCTCTCAGGGTTCTCGGCCTTCTCGCGGACGTCGAGGTTCGACTGGAGCTTCTCGCGCATGGCTTTCAGGTCAGCCAAAGATTTTACTTTTGTCATAGATGTGACTTTTTTAGGATTAATATTATATTATTTAACTAATTATCAATCTCATACATAGGCCATCGGCCCATGTATGACGGGACAAATATACGAAATAAAAATGACATAGCGAGATTTTTAACAAAAAAAACTCACCATTTCTAGTGAGGGCATGGAGATTATCAGTTCAGAACCTAATTCTTACGGGACAGAGCCCAATCCCGAACAACAACCCTCTTAAAACTCTGTTCAAGTGGGTATTTTTTAACCAACGGGACACAATAAAACAACCGTTTTGACGTATTAGATACATCTATGACGAACACTGGCACATACTTCAGCCGCCTGCGCGAGTTGGTATCCATGGAACTACGCGAGGAGCAGGAGGCATACCGCCGCAGTCTCGAGGAGAAAGGGGCGTCGCTCACCGGCGTCATCCACGAACCTGCCTGCCGCTACCCTATACAACTAGGCAACAATGCATACAATCCTTTGGGACAACTCACCTTGGAGCTGCGCTACGAGGTAGACGAGGACGAGGTGGAGCTGGACTTCGAACCAGGAAAACCTGCCACATTCTTCTACCTGACCGAGAGAGGAGCCAATGATCTGCAGCACCAATGCTACGTGGAGGCCGTAGGCGACGGCGCCATGAGTGTCAGCCTACCATCCAAGGCTGCCCTGCAGAGTCTCCGCGACCTCGCCGAACGCCACTTCTTGGGCGTCCAGGTAGGAGTGGACAACACCAGTTTCCGCGTCATGCAAGAATCTCTTGCGGCAGCGGAACATAAAGAAGATGAGCGTTTTGTACGTCTGCGCGAAGTACTGCTAGGCAATACCAAACCTGTCTTCCGGAAACTGCCGCGTCTGTCGTTCCCATGGCTCAACCCCAGCCAGAACGACGCCATCCAAAAAGTTGTTGAGGGTCAAGAGGTGAGCATCATCCACGGTCCTCCGGGAACCGGCAAGACCACCACCCTCGTCGAAGCCATCATCGAGACCCTACAGCGGGAGACGCAGGTGCTTGTCTGCGCCCCCAGCAACGCCGCCGTAGACTGGATTAGCGAGCAGCTCATGCGTCGTAGCGTCAACGTGCTCCGCATCGGCAACCCATTGAGAATAAGCGACGAAATGCTCTCCTGCAGTTACGAGCGCCGCTACTCCTCCCATCCCGACTACCACGAGTTGTGGAACATCCGTCGCGCCCTCGCCCAGGGTGCCAAGGGCGATCAGGCACACCGACTGCGCGACCGCCAAACCGAGCTGGAGATAAAGATCAACGCCGACCTCTTCAACGAGGCCCGCGTCGTCAGCTGCACCCTCATTGGAAGTGCCTACCGCCTCATGGAGCGTCGCCGATTCTCCACCCTCTTCATCGATGAAGCAGCACAGGCCCTCGAGCCTGCCTGCTGGGCCGCCATCCTCAAGGCCGACCGAGTGGTGATGAGCGGTGACCACCAGCAACTTCCACCCACGGTGAAAAACATCCAAGCTGCCCGCGGAGGTCTAACCGACACCCTGATGCAGAAAGTCGTCGGCCTCCACCCCCAATGTGTCACCCTCCTCACCGTGCAGTACCGCATGAACCAAGACATCATGTCCTTCAGTTCACGATGGTTCTACCACAGCCGCCTGCAGGCAGCACCTGAAGCGGCACACCGCCAGGTGAGCCCGCTGGACACACCGCTGACATGGATAGACACCTCGGCCCTCGACTATGAAGAAAAGGAGAATCGCTACCGCAGCCGCAGCAACAGTCAAGAGGCGCGGCTGGTTATCAAGACCCTGCGCGACTACATCGAGATGATATCGCCGCAGAAAATTGAGAGCGAACGCGTAGACTTCGGCATCATCACCCCTTACCGAGGCCAGGCTCGCCTCATTAGGCGCCTGCTTAAAATGCAGCACTACTTCCGCCGCCTCAAGCGACACATCACCGTCGGCACTGTCGACGGCTTCCAGGGGCAGGAGCGCGATGTCATTGTCATCTCGCTCGTGCGCGACAATGCCGAAGGCAACATCGGCTTCCTTCGCGACTTGCGGCGCATGAACGTCGCCATCACTCGCGCACGCATGAAACTTATTATAGTAGGTAACGCCCAAACCCTCAGCCGCCACCGCTTCTATCGCGCCCTTGCCGAACACATCCGCCAGCAGGGCGAAATGATTACCATTCCTCCTGAACAAGAACAAAACACCCAACCCTAAACAGTGATATGTTAAGCAAACTATTTGGATTTGACCCCACACAGCACAAAGTGCGTACCGAGATTGTGGCCGGAGTGACCACATTCCTCACTATGGCCTATATCCTAGCCGTGAACCCGAGCATCTTCAGTGCGCTGTCCGACAAAGGGATGCCCACCGACGCTGTTTTCACCTCCACGTCGCTCGCCGCCATCATTGGCTGCCTGGTCATGGCCTTCTATGCCAAGAAACCCTTTGGTCTGGCACCAGGGATGGGCCTCAACGCCTTCTTCGTCTTCACCGTCTGCCTCGGAATGGGCTACAACTGGCAGTTCGCCCTGACAGCAGTATTCCTCGAAGGCATCATTTTCATCCTTCTGACCGTCCTCAAAGTGCGTGAGTTGATTGTCGATGCCATTCCCAAGGGGATGAAGACAGCCATCAGTGCAGGCATCGGCTTGTATATTGCCTTCATCGGCTTCAAGAACTGTGGCATCGTGGTGGACAACGAGACGACATTCGTTGCCCTCGGCAATTTTGGCGACATCAACACCCTGGTAGCCCTCATGGGTATAGCCATCACCAGCGTGCTTATCATTCTTAAGGTGCGCGGCGGCATCCTGCTGGGAATCCTTGCCACCACGCTCATCGGCATTCCCCTAGGTGTGACCCACTACGAGGGGATGCTGTCCGTTCCGCCGAGCATAGCACCCATCTTCATGCAGTTCGAGTGGCACAACATATTTACTTGGGACATGCTCGTTGTAGTGTTCACTTTCCTTTTCATCGACATGTTCGACACCATCGGCACTGTGGTAGGGGTCTCGATGAAGGCCTACAACATAAACGAGGACGGGAAGATCGAGGGTGTGGGAAAAGTGCTGATGGCCGATGCTGTGGCCACCACAGCGGGAGCCTGCCTTGGCACCTCGACGACAACGACCTATGTGGAGAGCGCCGCCGGTGTAGGCGAGGGTGGTCGCACAGGTATGACAGCCTTCACCATTGCCGTCTGCTTCGCTCTGTCGCTATTCCTGGCGCCGTTGTTCCTAGCCATTCCCAACCAGGCCACCGGCCCAGCCTTGATTCTAGTAGGCGTGATGATGTGTTCAGGCATGGCCAAGATTGAGTGGGAGGACTTCAGCGAATCCATCCCCGCATTCTTCACAATGCTTCTCATGCCCCTTTGCTACAGCATCAGCGACGGCATCATGATAGGAATCATTGTCTATGTGTTACTTAACGCTTGCACTGGCAAAGCCAACCTAAAGAAAATCAGTCCTACCATGTGGGTGTTGGCGGTGCTCTTTGTGCTGCGCTATGTGGTCAGGGCCAGCGCCTAGCGACTGGATGTCATCCCTGAATTCTTCCCTGGCCATGCCGATGGGTGGGACCAAAAACTTTTCACACCTCTATCTCACCGCTGATGCGGTCATCGCCCCAAACGGAGTACATGTTCGACCGTCCCTCGTTGAGCGTCATTTTCCCTTCCTGCTCCAGGTGGAGGCGGTAGAAGACACAGCGGTGCAAGTCGGCCCGGCCGCACACCACGTCGGTGGCGAAAGCCTCGCAGGTGGGAGCGCCGCACACGCCGCAGTCGATCTGTGGCAGGTGCACCTTCATTTTCTCGATTTTCTCCATTTTCTCCAGTGCCTTTGCGATATTTTCATCGAGCACCATCATCGAGCGGGGCTCCACCTCGTCCACCAACGAATGCTCAATCAAATAGTCGCGATATTTCTCCATTTCGCGGTCGCGGGCCATCTCGCCGTTGCGTTCGCGCTCCGCGGCCTTGCGGGCACGGGCATACATGCGCTCGCCGCAGAGGAAACGGTTGTCCACCGAAAGCAGTGCGCCGGCGCAGCTTTGGTCGCAAGCCCTTAGTTCGAGGAACTCCACGCCCTCCACTTCGTCATTCTCCAGTTTGTCCAGAAAGTCCATCACATTCTCGATGCCGTCGATGGAATAGGAGCGCTTGGCAGTGCAGATGCGACGCTCACCGTTGGTCAACGTAGAGAGCACCGCGTCGGCCGAAAGGCGCTGACGTGTCAGAGGCTTGTATTGGTGATTCTTCCCCATGTCCTTGATGTGCTTGTAGACACGGTTATAAAGCAGGTTCATATTGATGACACCATCGATGAGGCTCTTCTCCTCACCCACGGGAGCCTTCACTGCCGACACCTTGGCGGCGCAGGGAGTGATGTAGAAGAGACCTATCTCCTCGCGCGGGATACCACGACTCTGCAGTTCTTCTAGGGCATACATGGCGCTAATGTCCAGTGGCACTTTGATGGGCAGGATATTCTCGGTAAGCGAAGGATATTTGATTTGTATCAATCGCACAATGGCTGGGCAGAACGAGGAGATGAACGGTCGCACGTCAGGGTGCTCGCGGGCATATTTTTCTTTGGCATCCTTATAAATCATAGCGGCGCTCTCCACCTCCATCACATGTGCAAATCCCAGTTCCTGCAACGACGCATAGACACGCGAGACGCTGATGTCATCGGGAAACTGACCCATAAAGACTGCGGGTAGGAGTGCAACAGAGTGGCTGTAGCGATGGATAGCCTCGAAATCGTCGTCCTTGATGCTGATAGCCTGCGAGGGGCATACCTCGTAGCACTTGCCACAGTCGATGCAGCGATGCTCCTGGATTTCGGCCTTGCCACCGAAGATGCGGATGGCTTCTGTCGGGCATATCTTCATGCACCGTGAGCATCCGATGCATCGTCCCTCCTCAATCTGTAAAGCGTGGTAAAACATCTCTTGGTTGTTTGGTTGTTTGATTGCGTGAATGCCAGCATTGACGCATTCAAGCATTGAAATTGACTTCCATCTCGACGGTGGTGCCCACTCCGACCTCGGAGGTAACGTTGAGTTTGTCGACATTCTTTTGCATGTTGGGCAATCCCATACCGGCGCCGAAACCCATGTCGCGCACCTCGGGACGAGCCGTACTATGGCCCTCCTCCATGGCCCATGCGATGTCGGGGATGCCAGGTCCCTTGTCAGCCACCACCATCTTGATTTTGTCGGCATCGATGTCGACGAGCACCTTGCCGCCATAGGCATGGGCAATGGCGTTGACCTCAGCCTCATAAAGGGCTACTACCACACGCTTCACCACCTGGGGATTGACATTCAGCTGCTTCAAAGTCTTCTTGACCGAACTCGAAGCCTTACCTGCATTGACAAAATCGCCTTCTATAACTGTATATTCCTGATGCATATTATTCTTTATTTTAAGGTTCTTGGTGCACCAACGGTCATTCGTTAAAACAGTGGTTTCATTCCTGCCTCGTAGAGGATGCCGCAGGTTTTAAACATGGAGTAGGGTGTGCAGATGAGTACCATGTCGTTCTCATCGGCCAGCTCTACCATGTCCTCCGTAGGCCGTTTGCCACGGACAAAAATCACCACCTCGAGATTTGCCATGTCGCAGGTGCGGATGGTCTGGACATTACACAGACCGGTAATTAGCACCGGCGTGTCCTTCAACGTCAGCACATCACTCATCAAGTCGGAAGCGAAACAATACTCCTCTTCCCTATCCAGTTTGTCGGAGCCAAGGCCAACCGAGGCGCCAAGTTTGTCTACTATTTCCTGTAAAGTCATAATAATTACTGATTATGTAAAGTTTGTGGGTGCAAATTTACGAATTATTTTTCATTCCGCAAAATTTTATTTAAAATCCGTACGTTTTTCAACGCCCTCCATCTCGTGTCAAAGGGAGACAAAAGGTATCAAGACCAACATTTCCAATATACTTCTCATATAGCCCTTAAACGTATATATAATAATGAAGGAAATAACTGTTGGAGAAGAGTTTGGGTCGATACAATATTTTGAAAAAAAAAGCGTTATAGGGATGAATGGAAAAAATAGAACACCTGAAAAAAGGCGACCGCGTGGCGCTGGCGGCGCCGGCAAGAGCCGTGAGTCCGGAGGAAATGGCACCTGCCATCGCCATGCTTGAAAGTTGGGGGCTGCAAGTGATTGTACCCGAAGGCCTCTACGTGCGTCAGGGTCAACTGGCAGGCAGCGACGAACACCGTGCGAGGCTGCTGCAACGGTTGCTAGACGACTTGGAGGTTCGCGCCATCATTTGCTGCCGTGGCGGCTATGGTACCGTCCGCATCATCGATTGCCTAGATTTCAAGCGTTTTTCCGAGCACCCCAAATGGGTGGTCGGATACAGCGACATCACGGTGCTGCACAGTCACATCCACAGTACCT
Source organism: uncultured Bacteroidota bacterium (assembly GCA_902775135.1). GTDB lineage: Bacteria > Bacteroidota > Bacteroidia > Bacteroidales > P3 > Colimorpha. The sequence continues at coordinate 98,428 of CACYKY010000009.1, forward strand.
TGGGTCTACCGACACTCCATGCCACCATGCCCATCAATATGACAGGTGTTGAAAGCCCAGCCTCCGAAAGCCTGCGCCGAACGCTCTTCGGCGAAAGGCCTGCAATCGAATGGCAGCTCCCCGACGATGTCCCTGCTGCCGTCCCCTGCCACGTCCTTTCTGCCCCTGTGGTGGGTGGCAACCTGTCCATACTCTACAGTCTGCTGGGTTCACGCTCGCAGATGGACACCAGAGGGAAGATACTCCTCATCGAAGACCTAGACGAATACCTCTACCACATCGACCGCATGATGATGGGCCTCAAGCGCGCCGGAATGCTCGATGGTTTGGCAGCCCTGGTGGTTGGTGGGCTGACAGACATGCACGACAACAGCATTCCGTTTGGACGCACAGCGCAGCAAATCGTGCTCGACGCCGTAGAGGAGTACAATTACCCTGTCTGCTTCGGTGCCCCATTTGGACACTTGGGAAACAGCAACTTAGCACTGCCCTTGGGAGTAAAATGCACGCTCGAAGTCTCCAATTCAAAAAAATGTCGTATCTTTGCACCCTGAATGCTACTGATATATGTTCCTAAACTCACCAATCGGCTGGGATACACGCTGAAAGTAATTTTCAACCACCTGCTCAAAGCCGAATACAGCATCACCACCGACGAGGAATACTTCCTGAAATGGGGCGAAGCCAAGTTGAGTTATGGTCCCAAGCGACAGGGCGACAGCACCTTCATCAAGGCCTGCCCACTACTCTTCCAGACCACCATCGAAGAGCAAGAGCCGCACCCCGAATGCCGAAACGGACAATGGACACTCTATCCTGTATACGGACGCGACCTGGACTTCGACTTTGACATCCTTGCAGCCACCTTCTTCATGGTAACACGCTACGAAGAATACCTGCCGCACCGCGAGGACGAACACGGACGATTCTGTGCCGAAGAGAGCCTGGCGTGGAAGGCGGGCTTCCTGGACCAGCCCGTTGTGGACCAATGGGCACGCCTGATACGCAGAAAGATAACCGAGAGGTTCCCCAAATACGAATGGTCTAAGCAGCTATACACATTCGTGCAGACGGTGGACATCGACGCCGCATGGCGTTACCTGCACAAAGGCACCTTCCGCACCCTTGTCGGCATGGCTCGCGACCTCTTCTCACGACACCAGCCGGACGAGGTGCTACGACGCATTAAGGTACTGATGCACAAGGAAGAAGATCCATACGACACCTTTGACTACATCATCGACCTCCACAAACGCACCCCGGGTTCGTACCTGCTGTTTTTCGTGTTGCTGGCAGACTATGGACAAAACGACAAACCCGCCTCCTACCTCAACCGCCATACACGCGAACTGGTACAACATCTAGGCGACTACGCCAAAATGGGCCTCCATCCGGGTTACCAATCGCTTGAGCAGCCCATAAAACTCGACTCCGAAAAGAAACGCCTCGAGGCCATCATCCATCGCATGGTAGTCCGAGGACGCTACCACTTCCTGCGGCTGCAGCTCCCACGCTCTTACCGCATCCTTCAGCATGCAGGCATAAGACACGACTACACTATGGGGTACGCCGACGTTGTGGGCTTCCGCGCCGGTATCAGCGTTCCCTACCCTTTCTATGACTTGGAACGCGACCATGAAAACGACTTGTTAATACACCCCTTCTGTGTCATGGACACAACCCTGAAGAAATATCTCCGCAAGAGCCCCGACGAAGGCCTATCGGAATACAAAAAATTAATCGACCGCGTGCGCGAAGTGGACGGTTCCTTCTGCTGCATCGTCCACAACCAGAACCTCAACGAACTGGACGGATGGGCCGGATGGAAGGAAACCTACGAGAAGATGGTGGAATACGCTGGAAACAAACAAGTAACGACATGATAAACTACAAGGAGAAACTGGCTCCGGTGAAAGCGTTCGTCTTCGACTTTGACGGAGTGATGACCAACGGCGACGTGTGGACGTATGGCGATGGTGAGACTGTGCGCTGCGGGAACATCAAAGACGGCTTCGCCATCCAGTATGCCGTGAAAAAAGGCTACACTATAGCGGTGATTTCCGGTGCAACGTCGAAAAGCATCGACAACCGCATGCGTTCGCTCGGCGTGGAGCAGGTGTTCACAGGCTGTGGCGACAAAATCAAAACCTACGAGAAATTCCTGGCCGACAATGGGTTGATTGACAAACAGGTGCTTTATATGGGCGACGACCTGCCGGACTATCCGCTGCTGAAAAGGGCAGGCGTTGCCACATGCCCCGCCGATGCGGCGGAGGAGGTCAAGACCATTGCAGACTACATCTCTCTCCAACCCGGAGGCAAGGGTTGTGTGCGCGACGTCATAGAGCAGGTACTCCGCCTACATGGCAATTGGTTTCACGAAGACGCTGTAGTATGGTAGGAATCAGAGCAATATCCGTATTGACAATAACATTGGCAATGCACCTGACGGTAGCGGGGCAGAACTATGACGTAAACGACACGGTGACAGAATATCCCCTGAAGGGGACCTACTACCACAACAAATTCGAAGGGCGCAAGACCGCCTGCGGAGAGATCTTCGACCAAAACCTCTTCACTGCCGCTCACTGGAAAATCAAGATGGGCACCTATGTGATGGTAACCAACAGGAACTCTGGACTTCAAGTAATTGTCAAAATCAACGACCGATGTCCCAAACATGGCGTGCTCGACATGACCCACCGAGCTGCCAACGCAATCGGAATCAAAGGCTGTCAGCCCGTGACTGTGCGCATACTGCCCCCTGGCTACGAATCACGCTGCACTGCCCAGGACGCTCAGTTCGACTCGGTAAGTTCCCGGTTTGCCTCGGGGAAATACGCATTGGGTGCCACCGTCGAGAAACCCACCCCCTCAGCTCAGGCAAACGTCTCCAAGGGTAAAAAGACAAAAGTTCCAGCACATGCATCTGAAAAACAGAAAGGAAACTCACAAGGAGAGCACTACAACCTGATTCTAGGCACCGTCCAAAGCCACGGTGAGGCCTTCGAAATGATACAAAAACTTCCCGAGCCATATCAGGATCGCACACTCATCGACTCGACCGACAGCGAAACCATCACACTCATCTTGGAAGTGAACCTTGAAAAGAAGAAAGCACAGGAACTCAACAGGGCATTGAAACACACCTTCCAAGACTGCCAAATCACCCCATCAAAATGAAAAAATTAAAAAAAAATTAGATTTTTTTGCACTATTTAAATAATTATTATTATCTTTGCACAATCAATTTCAACCTAAAAAGCATTGGGAGAAATTGACCTTAAAACTATATAAAACGATAAAAAACAAGCCGTTGTGGCAAAACTAAATAGACAGAGAAACGAACATTGGGCACCCAAAATAGTGTCATTTTTGGTAATAATGATGCTATTTTCCTCCGTTTGTAGGGCACAAAACGAAGGTCAGTATACCCATTTTATGTTCAATCGTCTCAGCTATAACCCAGCATATGCCGGTAGTTCGGGAGCCATTTCCTTCACCCTCCTTTACAACAACCAGTGGCTCGGCCTGGACCTTCAGGCGCCTCTGCCTGGAATTGACGCTGGAACCACCCCTGTAAACTACCTCTTCTCGTTTGACATGCCCATCCGTTGGTTGCATGGCGGTGTTGGTCTGATTTTCAACTCGCAGTCAATAGGTTATCATAACAACACAACCATAGATATCGACTATGCATTCCGTCTGTATTGGGGACCTGGCAACCTCGCCGCTGCTGTCGAGGCCAACCTTTACAGTTTCGGTTTCAACACCACCAACCTCTATGGTTGTGATGACCTAACAGGCGACATACACAATCCTTCTGGAAATGCCGGCGATCCTGCGGTGAGCGGACAAGACCTTTCGGACTTCATGATAGACGTGTCGACGGGCCTTTACTATCAGGTGCCGGGCGAATGGTACGCCAGTCTCTCGGTGAAGAATCTGTTGGGATCGCACAGCGATAAACTGAACTACGAGAACGCACGCACCGTCTACGTGATGGGTGGTTACGAATACCAGTTCCCCTACAATCCATCATTCAAATTTAAACCGTCGGTGCTTGTGAAAGGCGCCAGCATGTCGGTGTGGCAAGCTGAGGCAGCCATGATTGTGGACTACGACAACGCATTCTGGGGCGGTCTGGGCTATCGTATCCGCGATGCCTTCACCTTCATGGCAGGAGTCACCTGGAAATGGCTCAAGATCGGTATGGCATATGACCTCACCACTTCGAAATTGGGCTATATGAAACCAGGCCGAAGCCTGGGTACCATAGAGGTGTTTGTCAACGGAAGTTTCCGCATCGACATCCCAAAACACAAGCCGACCGTCTCGGGCAATACACGTCTGACTCGATAATATAATAATTAAGAATTCATAAATAAAATGAAACTTTTTTGATAATAATCCGTTTAAGAATAAATAAAACATTGACAATATGAAGAAGCTGCTTTTCATTCTCGCCGCATCGACAGCCCTGCTTTGGAGCTGCAAAACCGCCAACAACGGAGAAGTAGTTGGTGTCAACGACCGCCCTTACTTTGAGGATATTGACCTCAAAGGCATGGTGTTTGTCAACCAAGGCAACTACACCATGGGTGCCGGCGTGCAAAACGTCACCTATGGAAGGACTCCGCAACCCCGCAAGATGCAGATTGGATCGTTCTTCATGGACGAAACTGAGATTACGAATAACGAATATCGCCAGTTTGTGGCATCCGTTCGCGACTCCGTCGCTCGCCGCATCCTTGGCGAGGCCGGTGCCGAAGGCTTCCTCATCGAAGAAGACGAGTATGGCGAGCCGCTGGATCCTCCCATGTTGAACTACAAAACTAAGATTGACTATCAAGACCCCGAAATCCGCCAATACTTGATTGATGGTGGTTTCTATATTGTTGATATCTACCATCGTCGCGCCATCGATGTTTCGAAAATGAACTACGAATACTTCTTCATCGACTACACTCAAGCTGCCGAGAAAGAGAACAACGTGGAAACCAAGAGCGAGTATCGCGGCACCTCCCTTGCCGTGCGCCCCAAAGGCCTGAACAACCGCAACTCACAGATACAGCGCGAATACATCAACATCTATCCCGATACCCTCTGTTGGGTACATGACTATGCCTATAGCATGAATGAAGACTACACCCGCAGCTACTTCTCCTCGCCCGCATATGACAACTATCCCGTGGTCGGCGTCAGCTGGCGTCAAGCCCGCGCCTTCTGTGTTTGGCGTTCCAACATGCTGAACAACTACTTGGAGAGCATAAACTACTCCAAGCTCAATGACTTCCGCTTGCCCACCGAGAGTGAATGGGAGTTTGCTGCCCGTGGCGGTATCCAGGCTCAGAGCTATCCTTGGGGCGGTCCCTATGTCCGCAATCCAAATGGCTGCTTCCTGGCCAACTACGAGCCTCTCAAGGGTGCCTACGACGACGATGGTGGTGTGAAAACCTTAATGGTTGGCCACTATGCACCCAACGACTATGGCCTGTACGACATGGCTGGCAACGTCAGCGAATGGTGCTACGATGCCTACTCGGAGACCACCTACATCGTTGCCAACGCCATTACCCCCTATTACAACTACAATGCTAAAGACGACGATGCTCTGACCATGAAGCGCAAAGTGGTCCGTGGCGGCAGCTGGAAAGACCAGAAATACTTCATACAGGTCCAGACTCGTGACTTTGAGTTCATGGACACTGCCAAGTGCTACATTGGATTCCGTTGCGTGCAGCCTTATCTGGGCCGTGTAAAGGGCGACAACCTTCGTACTGCCTCCAACGTGGCACAGTAAAAACACACGCACGCATTTTATTAAAGATAATAACACAATATAATAAGCAACACAAAAACATTTGAATTATGAGCTTCATTAACAATCTCGTTCGCAGTAAAGGCTACAAGACCTTCATGGCTTATCTTTATGGCTGGGGCGCAGCCGTCGTTATCGTTGGTGCACTTTTCAAAATCATGCACTGGCCCGGTGCTAATATGATGCTTATTGCAGGTATGAGTGTTGAGGGTGTCATCTTCTTCCTCTCGGCCTTCGAGCCGCCGCACAAAGAGTGGGATTGGAGCCTTGTCTATCCCGAACTTGCCGGCATGATCGACGAGGCCGCCATCAACGGTGAAGTGGAATACGACGAAAACGGCAACCCCATTGAGAAGCCGCTGCCCGTGAGCGCCGATCCACTCACAGCCAAGCTGGACAAGATGCTTGAAGACGCACATATTAGCCCCGAATTGATAGACCGTTTGGGTCAGGGCATGCAGAATCTAGCCGACAGTGCCAATTCGATGAACAATATGGCCAACGTCACTGCCGCCACCGACAAGTTTGTCAGCAACATGGACGGCGTGGCCAGCCAGGCTGGCCGCCTGCTCGAAAGCATGCAGGGGGCTCCCGAGGCTATCTCAACCCTCTCCACCATCTATCAAGAGACCGCCCAATCGCTCAATGGCGAGGTGTCCTATGTCGAGGAGATGAAGAAGATGTCCGCCAGCCTTAGCAGCATCAACGCCATGTACGAGATGCAGATTAACAACGCATCTACACAGATGAATATCAACAAAGAGTTCGAAGAGAAGATGGGCACCATGCTGGCCAACTTCACCAACTCTGCAGATGGCATCTTGAAGTACAAAGAACAAGTTGACGCCCTTACCCGCAAGGTTGCCGAGTTGAACAATGTATATGGCAACATGCTGGCCGCCATGCAGACCAGACTCTAAGCTACACCCCTATTAGTATATATTAACTGATTGAAAACTAAAAAGGAATAGACTATGGGTGCAACAAACTGTCCGGAAACACCGCGACAAAAGATGATTACAATGATGTACCTCGTGTACACCGCCATGTTGGCACTTAACGTCTCAGCCGAGGTTATCAACGGCTTCAAGAGCGTTGCTACTGCCATGCATGAATCAAACAAGAACATATCTGCCAAACTAGAAGATACATACACCAACTTTGACCTCGCTCTGAAGAACAGCCCCGAGAAGGTGAAAGAAATGTATGATCGTGCACAGGAAATCCGACAACTTTCCAAAGACATCACCGCCTATATCGACAGCATGGAATACAGTTTCATTGGTGGACACGTAGCCAGCAATGTATCTTACAAAGTTCCAGGCACCGATAGGGAATGGGAACTCCAGTTGCGCGATGAGACAGGCAATGCCATCCACGAGAATGTCAAAACTGCACTCGACAGCATAGGCTACGAGTGGTTCACCGACAAGCAGTTGGAAGACAACCATGAGCCCGCCAAGTTCTTCATTGGTCCCGACGTCAACAACCCTGACCCCAACCTTGGCGCTGTGCAAATCAAAGAGAAGATCCTTCGCTACAAAAAGCGTATCAACGAGGTACTCGGCGAGGATTCCTCCAATGTGAAGCTTGCACTCAACATGAATGGAGGCTACGATAAAGAAGGTCACGAGGTGAGTTGGGAAAAATTGAACTTCAACGAGGTCATCACAGGTGCAGCATTGGTGACATTGACCCGCCTGAAAGCTGAAACCATGAATGCTGAATACGATGCAGTCAACATGCTCTACAAAAAAGTGAGCAAGGGCGATATGACGTTCAGCGATGTGGCGATGATTTCACGTCCACGCTCTACCTACATTCTGCAGGGTGGTACTTACGAAACCAAGATCAACGTGGCCGCTTACGATTCCAAACAGCAGTTCCGAGCCACAATCAATGGTCAAAACCTTGTGAGCGGCGATAGCGGTACAGTGGTATACAAGACCACTTGCAACAACCTTGGTCCTCAGCGCATCACGGGAACAGCCTACGTAACCTCTCCTGACGGAGGTACAAAAGAATACCCCATCAATGACATCTACTTCGTTGCCAAACCTGCAGGTGTTGTCCAGCTCGATGGACTCCAAGTAGTCTATGCTGGTCTGGAGAACCCCATCACCATTTCGGCTGCAGGTATCGATTCTCGTAACCTGAAACCCGTTCTCGACGGACAAGGTACCATTACTCCAAGCACTGGCGATGGTAAGTACATCCTCAAACCCGCATCCAACCAAAAGAACCTCAATATCCATATTGACGCCACTGTCGACAAAAAGGTCCAGCGCGTGGGTTCCTACAGATACATCGTGAAGGACATCCCCGCACCTGTGCTCTCCATCAATGGTATCCCCAGTGGTGACAAAATTGCCAGAAAAGACCTGACCGCTAATACCGTCGTAGTAGCTCTTAAGGATCCTGGATTCCTTCTGAAGATTGACCCCAAAATGATTCGTATCGTTAAGATGCTTGTCTCTGTGGGTACCAAAGAAGAAAACGTTACCGGTCCAAGATTCAATGCATCCATCGAGTCGATGATCAGAAAAGCCACTAAAGGTGAAAAATTGGTCATCATCGCCACTGTAATGATGCCCGACGGAAAAACCAAGCAGTCGCAATACACTGTAACATTAAAATAAACTGAAATATGAAAAAAGTCCTGTTCTATGTGCTTGCAATGATAGCTTATTGCACCACAGCCAATGCACAGAGTATCATCGATGCAGACGACCAGCGCAACCCCAATGACTTCTATACGAAAGTCAACACTACAGGCAAGAAGGCAACGCCCTATCCGGCAGTACGTCAGAGCGATGTCATTTGGGAGATGGTTATTTGGAGAGAGATTGATTTCAACGAGAAATTCAACCAATTCTTCTACTTCCCAATCGAAGACTCCACCGACACCCAGGGACGCACCAATTTGGTCAACCTGATTCTCCGCGCTGTCAGAAATGGTGATATGCCCAACGTATATGAAGACGACGACATGAATGTCGCCAAAGACCCGACCAAAGCCCTAACCGACCTTGCAGGTGAGCCTATTGAAAGAGAGCGTCCCATGGTTGATGCTGATGGCCAACCCATGTTCGATGAGGATGGCGAACCCATCAAGGAAACTTATCTCCAGGCCCGTACTTTCGACGTTGCCACTGCTACCAAAGTTCGCCTGAAGGAGAAATGGTACATCGACAAACAGGACTCCCGCCAGAAAGTGCGTATCCTTGGCCTCGCTTTCGAGTATGACAAGGAAACCGCTACTGGGGCCACTGCTCGAGACTGGTCATTCTGGATTCCCATGGACAACATGGAAGTGCGAAACGTACTGGTCAATGCCAACGCCTATGACGAGAACAACGACGTTGTTGAACGTTCCTATGACGACATCTTTATCCAGCGCTACTTTGACAGTTATATTATCCGCGAGTCGAACGTATACAACCGCTCCATCTCCGACTACCTCGTTGGCGAAGATGCCATTCTCGAGTCACAAAAGATTGAAGAAAAAATCTTCGACATTGAGTCTGACATGTGGGAATACTAAACCGCCATCACAAACCCCAAAACATAAGAGTTAAGAGTGCAAACTCTTAACTCTTTTTTTCAATGAAAAGGGAACTGGTCATACTATTAACATTGCTTGCACTGACCGCATCGATGGCGGCACAGACTGTGGAGTCGCACCCTGACAATTTTTACACTGAACAGGCTCAAGGCAATGCCAAACCTACCCCATTCCCTTACATCCGCCAATCCGACATCGTCTGGAGTACCGACCTATGGAAAACAATCTCTACGGAGGAACTCTTCAACCAGTTCTTCTATTTCCCCGACGATGAATACCACTCCTATGGCAAAAAAAGCCTTGCCTATATCATCTGGGATGCTATGGCTGAAGGTGAGATTCCCATTTACGAGGACGATGATTTGCAGATTCCAATTGACAATGAAGCCTTTGTCGAACGATACACGCGTCCTGATACCATACAACTGGAGATAGGCTATGATGAAGACGACAATGAACTCTTCGAAACCGTCATCCGTCCCAAGAGTTTCGACGGGGCTGAAATATTCAGTTACGCCCTACGAGAAACATGGTTCATCGGACGCCAAGACACACGCCAGGATTCGCGCCGCATTGCACTAGCACCATTGAAGGAGACCTATCGCGAACTGCTCCATGGCGAGGCCATTCCGCTAGGCATCCAACCCCTTTTCTGGATTCCCATGCAACACCCAGCCGTACGTGCCCTGCTGGTCCGATACACGGCCTATATCGACCCAAACAATGTCGCCCGACAGCCCTCATGGGACTGGATTTTCCTCAACCAGTACTATGAGGCCTATGTCACACGCGAAAGCAACCGTTACCTACGCAAAGTCAGCGACTATGTCACGGGAGAGGACGCAATATTAGAAGCTGCAAATATTGAAGACAAAGTCTTCGACATTGAAAACTCCATGTGGGAATATTAACAGAGCTATTGAGTTTCTATGCGAGACTCGCTGTATTTACGCCAGCGGTCGATGCATTGTGTCATATCAGCAGGGAGAGCACTCTCAAAATGCATCATCTCCCTGGAGGAAGGATGGACAAAACCCAGCACCAGTGCATGAAGCGCTTGACGGGGAAGCACATCGAAGCAATTCTCGACGAACTGTCTATAGCGTGTAAACGTAGTACCCTTTACAATCTCGTCGCCACCATAAGAGGCATCATTGAAGAGTGGATGTCCGATATGTTTCATATGAGCGCGTATCTGGTGGGTACGCCCCGTTTCAAGCACACATTCCACCAAGGTTACATAGCCAAAACGCTCTATCACTTTCCAGTGTGTCACAGCATGTTTTCCTTTCTGGTCCTCCTCGGGGACCCCCTCTTCATGGGGATAGACACACATCACCTTGCGGTCTTTTGGCGACCGACCAATATTGCCTATAATAGTACCATTGTCTTCATCAAAATCTCCCCAAACCAAGGCGTTGTATTTTCTTTCAATAGTATGCTCGAAAAACTGCTTGGCAAGAAACGCCTGAGCCTCTTCGTTTTTAGCCACCAACAATAGTCCCGAGGTGTCCTTGTCGATACGATGCACCAGAAAAGGCTTTGCATCCTCCCCACCCCGGGTCTTTTTCCCTTGAAGATAATATAATAATCCATTCACGAGTGTACCCGACCAATTCCCCACTCCTGGATGAACCACCAGCCCCGGCTGCTTGTCCACCACCATCACATCCTCGTCCTCATAGACTATCTTGATATCCATCGGCTCCGGCAAAAGTTCAAACTCATGCGGAGGTTCAGGAAGCAACACACTGATTTCATCAAGAGGTTTCACTCTGTAGTTGGCCTTGGTCGGCTTTCCATTGACCACCACACACTCAGCCTTCGTCGCAGCTTGAATCTTTGTGCGCGACACCCCCTGCAAACGCATCTGAAGGTACTTGTCGATACGGAGCATCTCCTGTCCACGATCCACCACAATATGGTGATGTTCATAGAGCTCCTGCTGTTGTTCGTCGAGTTCTAGATCTTCTGCCATCAGTGTTTGATTATTAGTTTCTCCATTGCAACGGCCTTCTCGCCGTCAACACAGCGCACCACGTAGACTCCTTCTGGCAATCCACGTGTTTCTATATGGTTGCCTTTTGCGCTGACAACCAATTTCCCTGTCATATCATACACCCATACTTGTACGTCCGCTGACATTCCTTCAATCCTAACACCCTCGTTGGCAGGATTGGGATACATCCCGATAGCGTTTACTCCCACATGTTCTATACCAACAGTGGCGGCAGCGCCAAAACAAGGTCGCATCATCAGGGAACCCCGTAGGATGCTACGTTGCCACTCGGTACCAGTCAGATACCATATCCGGTCGCTGGCATCGCAATTCCGGTCGAAACCAATATTGATGAAATAGTTGTTCGTTTGTTCGAATCCAACAAAGATGCTGTCGCTGACCACCACAGATTCCTCCAACACATAGCGATGGAATCCGTCCAATCCCTCCAAAACAGGCCTGCGTCCGCTATGGTCACGATACAGCACTTCTCGCGGCATGCCGTTATGGCAACGCCACACCGTTATGTAAAATGGAACATCTTCGTTCTCCGCATTTAGCGAACGATTAAAACTCATATCCACGGCCGTAAGTGTATCCTCATTGTTCAAGTCGAACCTATAAGCCAGGTATACACGACTCGCTGTCGACGTCAGGCCATATCCATTCTCCGCCGTACCATCATCGTAAGCGTAATAGTCGGCGAACACCTGCCGGAAACGCACAGTATCGTTGCCGCCATGAATGTCGCCCCCAACGCCTTCACGAACAGTGTGTACAATGGTGTACTCCTCACGCTCTATTCCCTCGGGAAATGCATATTCCACCATAGGTGCAGCATGCGCCTGTGCTGTCTGATAGTCACCTCCGGGAAGGAATGCAGGCGCATTCTCGAAACCGCCGTCATAGCGGTAGAGCGTATCGCCTTCTGCATCGAGCACAGCATATTGGTATTGCGTAGCCAACGGAGAACTGAAAAGGTTCGTGATGGTCATCGCCAACGTGGTGGCCATCTCGCTCTGACAATACTGCCGTGCAGGCATAGCTTGGTAGTGTGCCAGTAGCGACGGTGCAGGATCAACAAAGGCCACGTCCCTGAATTCAGGCTCACCTAAGATACTGCGTCCTTGGTCCACAAGGACATAATCCAGATGCCAATAGTCGCAATTGCCTGCCAGTCCCGGTTTGCTGGTAGCCGCCACCGAGCACAGGTTCCTGAATCGGAAAGCAAAACCATCGTTGAAAAAAGCCGTATCGGTGATAGCCACAGCCACATATTGCCAGGCTCTGCCTGTGGCAGCCACAAGCGAGTCCACCTCCGTGCCTCCACGACTCCACACTGGCACCCATGCGCTGTCGGCAGCACGATAGAATTCCAGCATCAACGAGTCGTTCACCTCCGGGGCGTCACCTATCCTCAGCCAGAGGTCGCCCATGCCACCCCCAGGAAGATAGTAGAAACTCAACACCACCGAGTCCTCTGGTCTCAACCCATCGAGTGCTATAGCCCGCGAACCGAGTGTATCTGCCATGAAGAGTCCCGCAGCAGCGCCATCATAGAGTTTTCCGTCGGCACCCACAGCATCCAGCGTAGCCACACCAACTGTCGGAGGCATCAATCCGGCACCATTGCCAGTGCTTGCGCCGCCATTGTTCCACAACGTCGCCGAAGGCATTGCCGTCGGCATGGCGAAATCGTCAAAAAATGGTAACTGTACCGGTTCATCGGCCGACTTAACGGAAGGAGATGCTACAGGGCCCCACTGCAACGGCAGCAGCACTTCCTGTGCAGCGGCATCATGCCACGCAAACTGAAAAACGAGCAACAGCAGGCACACAAAACACTTCCACGGCCAGAATACTCCAGCCTTCAACCCCTTGCCTCCTACCTCATGCCTCGCTGTTACCATGACCAGGAATCAGAATTGTCGTCAATATCTTCGGGACTAGGCCGACCGTCCTCCACCTCATTGGGGTCGACAATCTTGCTCGAATCCACCTTGAAGTCCTGCACCATCTTGGCAACATCGGTACTGTTGGCGTCGATGTACCACAGTTCCACACTTGTGCCATAGGGATATTTGTTCACACCCGTGTAGTCGGGTTCCTGGCGGTAGACCACCGCCGTGTTCTTGTCTTTCACACCCCTGAAATGTTCCTCTCCCACATTGAGGGACACGGACAAGATATCTCGTCTGGCCTTGTCGGCCGTCTTACCGATGACAAAGGGAACACTGTTACTGCCCGTACCATCTCCGCTGCCGATCACCAGGTCCACCACCGAACCGCGGGCTATCTGCTGCCCCGCATAGAGGCTCTTGCCCTTGCAGCTCTGGTCGACCACACTGTTCTTATAGGGGTCTTCAACAAAAGTCAGCTTTCCCACCGTCAAGCCCAACGCGTAGAGTTCCGATACAGCCTGTCTCACGGAGAGTCCTGCCAGCTCAGGCAGGATAGCGTCGTCGGCATTGTAAGATGTGATGCTCACATACACCTTGCGTCCACTCTTAACCATGGTGCCCCCCTTGGGGTCCTGGGTCAGGATTGTGCCGCCTTCAGCACCCTGGCGGAAGATGGAGTCCATCACCACATATTCCAAGTCCAGATCGTTGTTGGCCATAGCCTCTGAAATATTCATCCCCACCACGTCGGGCATCTCGCTCTCCGTACCCTGGCGGGCATAGATACGTATGAAGATGAACACCAGCACCAGAATCACTGCCGAGATAGCCAGCATTATCAGCAGGTGCATCACCCAGGGGAATCTCTTGAAGAATTGTCCTTTTTCCATAATAGTTTATTAACGGCAGAAATCGTTTTTTATTGCACCAGCTGTCCAATGAGCGTCGCGGCGGTGCAATTCTCCACCCGCACCCGGCGGTAGGTGCCTGGCTCTGCGTCGCCACGGTCGAACACCAGCACCTTGTTTTGGCTGTTCCGACCGAAGAGTTGCTCCTTCGAGCGGTGGCTCTCGCCTTCCACCAGAACCTCATACTCGTTTCCCAGCTCCTTGCGATTGTTCTGCAAGGCAATTTCGCCCTGCAAAGCGATAATCTCGTTCAGCCTGCGTGTCTTCTCCTCCTCGGGAATGTCGTCGGCCAAATGCTTCCAAGCGTAGGTACCCTCACGCAGAGAGTATTTGAACATGTAGGCGTAGTCATAGCGCACCTGACGGAAAAGTTCGAGGGTGGCCTCATGGTCTTCCAAAGTCTCAGTAGAAAATCCCGCAATGACATCGGTGGTGATGGAACAGTCGGGCAGGTAGCGACGGATGGCCGCCACACGGTCCAGATACCACTCCACAGTATATTTCCTGTTCATCAACTTCAACATACGGTTGCTTCCGCTCTGCACAGGCAGATGGATGCAACGGCAGATGTTCTCATGCGCAGCCATCACCTCCAGCAATCTGTCGCTGAGGTCTTTGGGGTGCGATGTGGCAAAGCGCACCCTCAATTTCGGGTCAACACCAGCCACCATGTCCATCAGTTCGGGGAAACCGGTATCCCCGCAGCTATAGCTATTCACATTTTGCCCCAGCAGCGTCACTTCGCGGTAGCCCTGTTCGAAGAGTGTGCGGGCCTCGTGAACAATGGTCTCGGGATTGCGGCTGCGCTCGCGGCCACGGGTGTATGGCACCACGCAGTAGGCACAGTAGTTCTGGCATCCACGCATGATGCTGATATAGGCCGAAATGCCATTGCCGGCCAGGCGCACAGGCTCAATGTCGGCATAGGTCTCCGTAGTGCTCAGTTCCACCTCGGCGGCCGTCTGTCCCCGACGCACCTGCACCAACATTTCGGGCAAACGACGGTAGGCATCGGGACCGCAGACGAAACTCACATTGTCCTCCTCAGCCATCAACCTGCTCTGCAGACGCTCGGCCATGCAGCCCAGCACACCCACACGAAGTCCCGGACGGCGGTTCTGGAGGGCCCGCAACTCGCGTACACGGTGACGCACACGCTGCTCGGCGTTGTCGCGGATAGCACAGGTGTTGATCAATATAAAATCGGCTTCCGCAGCATCGTTGGCCATACCATAGCCCGCCTTGGTCAGGATGGCTGCAATCACCTCGCTGTCCGCGAAGTTCATCTGGCATCCGTAAGTCTCTATATATATGTGTTCCATCTATAAAAAGTCACCTTTTTTGAAGATGCAAAAATACACAAAAAAATCCAATTATTGCAACAATCAAAAAAAAGATGTATCTTTGCATCGCAATTCTCAAGGTCTCCACCGGGTCCAAATAGCATTGCGACAGTACTTTGAGAGTGATGTTTCATTGCGGTTTCCCCTCCAAACCAGAGGGGGACGAAAAGGGAATCGCGTGAGAATCGCGAGCTGTCGCGCAACTGTGAATCGCCGCTATCACGGGATGGCCGAACATGCCATTGGACCCCTGCAGGTCCGAGAAGGCGCCACCCCGGAGACGAAAGCCAGGAGACCTGCCGCCATGAGTTTTTTTTCCGGCAATGCTTTCGCGTCAAAGGCGATTGTCCTCCACCGCCCCACCCCGGACGGTCCTTCCGCTTTCCCTGTGCCGCATTGCGCATTGTCAGCCCGACACGATGACAAAAAAAATTAATAGTAGAACAATAAACCTGCAATCCGATGAACTGGAAAGACGAATATAAGAGAAAGGTCTCCACTGCCGAGGAGGCCATCAAAGACATCCACGACGGCGACTGCGTCGTCCTGGGCCATGCCGCCGCTGTTCCCAAAATCGTTCCCCACGCTATGGCCGAACACTGCGAGGACTACAACGACGTCCTCATCTTCCACATGACCACCCTCGGCGACAACGAACTGCTGCACCCTCGCTGCTACGGCCACTTCCGCCACGTCAGCAACTTCCTCAGCGGCAACTCACGCGACGCCGTCAACCACCTCAACGGCGACTTCTTCCCTGCCTACTTCCACGACGTGCCCGAAATGATAGGCGACGAAATACCCTGCGAGGTCGCCGTCTTCCAAGCCACACCCCCCAACGAAGAGGGCTACTGTTCCCTCGGTGTCAGCTGCGACTACGCCCTCGCCGCCATCCGCCGCGCTCGTTCAGTCATCATCGAAACCAACGAACTCATGCCTTTCGTGGGCGGCGACAATATGATCCATGTGTCCCAAATCGACCACATCATCCCTTGCGCCTACCCCCTGCCCGAACTCCACAGCGAAAATCCTAGCGAGGTGGAACAGGCCATCGGTCGCCATTGCGCCTCCCTCGTGGCCGACGGCACCACCCTCCAACTCGGCATCGGCGCTATCCCCAATGCTGTCCTCGCCGAACTGGGCGACAAGAACGATCTCGGCATCCACTCCGAGATGTTTAGCGACGGCGTGGCCGACCTCATGAAAAAAGGCATCATCAACGGCCGCAAAAAATCGATGCACAAAGGCAAAGTCGTGGCCACCTTCATCATGGGCAGCCGTGAACTCTACGACTTCGTCGACGGCAACGAAGCCATCGAACTCTACCCCGTGGATTACACCAACGATCCCATTATCATCGCCCAGCAGTACCGCATGGTCTCCATCAACTCTTGCCTCGAGGTGGACCTCATGGGCCAGGTGGCCAGCGAAACCATCGGCATGCGCCAATACAGCGGCATCGGCGGACAAATCGACTTCGTCCGCGGCGCATCCATGGCCCGCGAAGGCAAAAGCATCATCGCCATGCCCTCCACCGCCGCCGGCGGCACCATCTCTCGCATCAAACCCTTCCTCACCCCCGGCTCCGCCGTCAGCACCACCCGCAACGATGTCAACTACCTCGTCACCGAATACGGCATCGCCCGCCTCAAGGGACGCACCCTCCAGCACCGCGCCGAAGACCTGATACGCATCGCCCATCCCGACTTCCGCCCCATGCTCATCGAGGAATACGAACGCCGCTTCGCCACCAAATTCACCGAATAATCCATACTTCCCTACCACCATAGAGACGCAGTATTCTGCGTCTCTTTTCTTATATATATCCTTCCACTCCTTATGATATTTTTCATCCGTGGGCAATAATATAGCGTACGCTGCGTTTTTAAGAACAAAAGACAGAAACAATACTATTATATTGGATAATGGCTGAGCCAGGTGATGCGACGCATGCGGTGGACAGGCGAGGAATCGCGCAAAGACATCACACAAGAGTTTGATTATGAAAAAAACAATAGCACTCATCCTCATCATGACAGCATGGACGGCGGCATGGAGCCAACAAGTGACGGACTCGTCCTGGCGGGCCGACGTGAAGACTGTGTCTCTGACACGCGAGGGCGTGGAGCTGGAGGCGCCGGTGCTGGCAATGGGCGCCGGCGAAAGGATGCTGCTGCAGTTCGATGTGCTGGCCGACGAGGGCGAGAACCTGCGCTACTCGCTGGCACATTGCGATGCCCAGTGGCGGCGCGACGACCTGGAACCCCACGAGTTCATGACAGGCTTCGAATACGGCGAGATTGAGAACATCGAGTTCTCCTTCACAACCTCGCGCCCATTCGTGCACTATCACCAAACGGTGCCGGCTCGCTATGCCGAGTTCACACACTCGGGCAACTACGTACTGACCGTGACCTCTGACGAGAGCGGCGACACGCTGCTGACGCGACGATTCTGGGTGAGCGAGCAGAGCACCAAGGTGCTGGCTGAGGTGACGCGCCCCTACGACGGCATGGACATCCGCGAGCGGCAGGAGGTGGACGTGCGCGTGGAGGGCAAGGGGCTGCGGCCGGAATGGACACATGTGCGCGTGCAACAGAACGGCCGTCAGGACAACGCCCGATGGCTTCGCTTCCACGGCTACGACCAACAAGCCATGAACTACAGCCTCGAGCAGGAGAATATCTTCGCCGGAGGCAACACCTATCGCTACTTCGACTGCTCAAACATACACCTGCCCATGTACAACGTGGTTCGCGTGGAGGAATACGGCGGCGAATATTTCGCCATGATACGCCCCGAGGAAGACCGCTCTCGCAAGCATTTCCTGAGCGAGAAGACGCTGAACGGCGGCATGAAGGTCAACGTGTGGGAACGCCGCAACAAGGCTCTGGAGGCCGACTATGTGTGGGTGAACCTGAGCCTGCCCATGGAACATCCCATGCTGGACCGCAGCGTCTACATCGTGGGCCAGCTGACGGACTGGAAGTTGGACTCGACAAGCCGGATGGACTACCGGCCGGAATACAAAGCCTATGTCAAACGGCTGCTGCTCAAGCAGGGCTACTATAGCTACCAACTGCTCTGCATGGGCCGAGGTCATATCGAGTCAGCCACAGCACGTCTGGAAGGCGACCACATGGAGACCCCAAACGAATACATAGTCTATGTCTACCATCGCGCGCCGAGCGACCGCGCCGACCGCCTGCTGGCGGTAAAACGGGTGGTGGCAGGCTTGTAGCAGCTCCCTCTGTCACTTCTCAAAAGAGGCTGAGAGACGCAGCACCTGTCGCGTGCCGGAGGTGATGCGGAAGCGATGGTCGATACGAAGACCCACAACCCAGACAATGTGTCCGTCGGCATCGGTGAGCACTCCGACACAACGTTTCTCGAATTCATTCAGTTTGCAATCCTTCAGGAAATCGCTGAGGAGCCTATGATGCTGCATGCCCAGGGGCTGGAAGCGGTCGCCGGGCTGCCAATGGCGCATGGTGAGGGGCTGCCGCACCCTGTCGGCGTCTACATACTCCACCAATCGTAAGCATTGGGGATCGCTTTTTCCTTTGTCAAGGTCCTCTCCTACCCCTGCCGCATTCTCCACCTCGACATGAGGTCTGGTTTGGAAAAATTTGTCGGCCACGAGGAGGCGTCCCCGGTCGATGGTGGCGACATGGGTGGTGCCGAGGAAGAGCGCGCCGGTGCGCGGGGCCGCCAGGACGCCGATCATGTCGTCTACCACGGCGGTGTTGAATCCGAAGAAACGCAGCAGCTCGAAGAGCAGCGTGCGCTGCGGCGAGAGGTTTTCGATGTCTTCAATGGCTATCCAATCGTAGCTGAAGCCAAAGGGCGAACGGTCGCTCTTCACGACACGCTGGCGGAGGTCTTCGATGGCCTCCTCATACACTTCCCCGGCCTCAGTCAAACGCTGGATATTGGCCTCCATAATGGTGTCGAAGGAGGGATAGATATCGCGCAGGAGCGGCATGAGGCGGTGGCGCAGCTGGTTGCGGCGTGCATCGAGGAGTGCATTGGTGTGGTCCTCCACATAGTCCAGATGGTGCTGCCCTACATAGGCATCGATGTCGGCCCGCGAAAAGCAGAGCAGCGGACGGACAACACGCGTGCCGAAGGCAACCGTGGAAGGGCGGATGCCATGAAGACCGGCAATGCCGGTACCGCGGAAGAGGTTGAGGAAGAAAGTCTCGATGGAGTCGTCGCGGTGATGGGCCACAACGACACAAGCATAGCCGTGCTCGCGGCAGAGATCGCCAAACCACGAATAGCGCAAGTGGCGGGCCGCCTCCTCGATGCCCATACCATGTGAGCTAGCATAGCTACGGGTGTCGAAGTCCACAGTGTGGAAGGCGGCATTGCAGGCGTCAGCAAGCTGGCGGACAAACTCCTGGTCGCGGTCGCAGTCGCCAGGTCGGAGGTGGAAGTTGCAATGGGCAATGGCGAAGGGTATGCCTGCCCGGCGACAGAGGTCCGTCAACACCACCGAGTCGCGACCGCCACTAACGGCCAGCAACACCTCCTGCCCCGAAGGGAAGAGGTGTTGCCGGTGTGAGTAGTCGATGAACTTCTGCAGCATCATCAACGGAGAACCATCTTACGCATGAGACGCTTGCCGTCGACCTCGATGCCGTAGTAGTAGATGCCGGTGGCATAGGCCGAGAGGTCGAGTGTGACCGACTGCTGGCCTGCCGGGAAGAAGCGGTCGAAACTATTGACCACATGACCCATGGCATCCATCACGAAGATGTGCACATTGGCATCGTTGGGCAATGTGAATGGGACGGTGGTTCGGCCCTCGAAGGGGTTAGGATAGTTCTGGTCGAGGACCAGCTCGTCGCCATTGACCGTGGGCACCGAGTTGGGATCCCAGTAGCTGCGGATGGTGATGACGGTAGTCTGGTTGTTGTCGGCGTTGAGGTCGTTGATGTATTCGAGGCTCGCGGAGCCTTCGTAGGTATGGTTGGGGCTCTTCGGGATACCACGCGGTATGTGGTAGGCGAAGTTCTCGTTGGGAGCAACGTGGTCGGTGAAATTAGCCCTCAAGCTGGTACCGTTGATATTGGCCCTCACGGTGACAGCACCGGCAAGGACGGGCACATTGCCTATATTGCGCACATAGGCGGTGACCGAGCAGGTGTCGGCAGCGTTCTCAACGATGACAACCTCAAGCATCTCAAGGTCGAGGAATCGCTGGGTGATGAGGCTGGTGGTATCGTTGCCACTGTCGTTGTCGCCCATGACATGGACAAAGCCTGTCACATTGGAATAGGGCACCGAGCGCTGCGGGAGGGTGGTCTGGAAGGTGTGGTAGGCAGTACCCAGGGCGGGAAGCGGCAAGTCGTGGTTGAAGACCTCGCGGTAGATGGTGCTCGAGTCGCCATCGATATAGAAGCCTACCTCGAAGTTGTTGGCGCCACGTCCACCACGGTTCGTAATCACCAGGGTGATGCTGGACGAGGTGAAGGTAGAGGAGTCGACAATGACCGAGGCGGCAGCTATGTCAAGAATAGAACTGACACAGTTGATGCGCTTGTAGATGGTGTCATTGTAGATGTAGTCGTTCTGATCGCTCTTGACGATGCCGGTGAGACGGAGGATGCCGAGAGGTGCACGCAAGCGCTCGTGGAAGGTGTAGTTGAAGTACTCGAGCGAAGCCAGCGGGCGACCCAGGAGCGCCTCGATGTCTACCTCTTCGTCAACACGCTGCACACCATTGACGATATAGCTGACGACGGCGTTCGAGATGGGGGACGTACCGAAGTTGCGCATACGGATGGTCACCTGGAGCGAATCGCCGGCAACAGCCTGGTCAAGAGGATAGACGAAGGAGTGGGCACTGATATCGTTGCCAAGGGGCGAGAGGTCGAACGAGACGGTGGCGGAGTCGTTGTCATAGTAGATATCCTGGCTGATCATGGTGAAGGCGGTGATCTCGAAGGTCTCGGGATAATCGCTGGAAATCACGAAGGGCGAGGTGAGGAGGACGGTGTCGTTGCCGCCGGGAGCAGCAAGGCAGCTGACGGTGCTCTCCTTGGGCAGATAGGTGCCATAGTGGACATAGCCAATCTTGGCCTCGCGGAGGGTATCGGTACCGTAGTTGTGGATGACCACACGGGGATAGACGGTCTGTCCATAGGCGGGGGCGGTAGGCTCGACAATGTCTATGATACCGGCGTCGACAGGACGACGGGCACGGCCAATCTGGAAGTTGTCGATAGCGCAGCCTTCGCCGAAAGCAGCGGTGGGCGACGAGCCCATGGGAGTAGTGTAGACGAAGCGGAACTGGAGCATCTCCGGGAAGTCGCCGCGCAAACCGTTACGGTAGTTGGTGGGAGCGTAATAATAGTTGTAGCTGGCTCCCGATGTGGTGCCGTCGAAGCACTCGTCGTCCTGGTTGTTGTACCAGTTGAAGAGCGAGTCGCGCGAGGCATTGACCCATCGTCCTTCGAAGTTGCGGAACTCCAGGCGGAGGGAGCTGTTGTTGATGAGGTGTCGGCGGATACGCACAGAGATGGTGTCGGGGTTGATCTGGTGGATGTCGATGATGGGGCTGTAGAGGTAGCTCACATTGCCTCGCTTGCCCGTAACAATCGAGTTGGTGGTCAGTCCCGTAACCCACGCCTTGTCGCCCGAATAGGCGGCGTTGATGCGCTGCTTGGCAGGGGTGCCGAGCTCCCAGTAGTTGTGGGAGTAGACATTATATCCACGCGGAGCGTACCACTTGTTGTCAATGTCGAAGCTGTCCAGCAACGGCGGGGTGACAATGTAGAAGCGGTTGTACTGGTATTCCAGGGTGTCGTTCGAACGGTTTTCGTCGTTGGCAGCATTCGACCAGATTCGAAGGTCGGTGACACCATAGGGGAACACATGGGCCGGGAGCGTGATGACGGCACTCGATCCGGCAGCCAAAGTGCCGGGATAGCTCACAACACCCGAGCCCGTGGTATCGGGGTGCTCTCCGATGAAGGAGTAGTTGAAGGTAGGTCCGCTCACGGGCGAGGAGCCCTTGTTGGAGATACGGAAGGAGACCTCCACCGGCGAATCGTTTTCAATGATGTAGCTGCGCGGTTCAACAATCTGGGTCACAGCGATGTCATTGCTCAGCGCATCGGGATCAACGAAGAGCAGGAAGTCGATAGCGTGACCATTCTTGTCGGCGGCAACGCCACCCACAGGACCATCGGCGCTGCCGGAATAGTCCACATAGCTGGCCACCGCAACACGCATACGCATGTAGCCGGGGGTGGCAGTGTTGGGGATGGTGATGTAGTCACGCAAAATCTCACGGTCGTAGAAGGTGGTGCCGTTGACGACGGCTTCGCCAGCCGAAGGTTCAAAAATACCATTGCGGTTGTAGTCGATGTAGACCCATCCAATGACACGATCGGACTGGGCGCTACCGTCAAGGGGCGTCACTTCAACAATGATGGAGTCGGAAAGGCCGCGCGTGACATGGAGCACCGGATAGTCGGGGTCGGCATAGGAACCAAGGTTGGTGTAGCCGCGTCCCTGCTGCGGGGTCTCATAGTCGATTTCATTAAATGATACGCGCGTGATGTCGAAGGAGGGGTCGCCCGGCGTGGTGGCATTGTATTGGCTCTCGGCAAGCGAACGGAAGGTGTAGGCGGTGCGGATGGTGTCGTTGCGGCGGACAGCATCGGTGGCCAGGTCGGTCCACACGGTGAGGCTGTAGTTCTGCGCCGTCGTGGGTGTGGGTATGTCAAGGAGGGTGCTGAAGGCGAAGTCATACGACTGACCCGCGGGGATGGTCGCCGGACAGGTCTCGGTGACGTTCTGGATGATGTTGTTGCCACGTTTGAGCTGGAAGGCTACCGGGACATTGGTCTGCGAACTGGTGCCGTAGTTGGAGATGCGCACCCTGACGGTGTCGTTCTCCATATAGACGCGGCTGCCCATGGGTGCCAGGATGGCTTCGAAGGCCATGTCGTTGGCCACTCGCGGCGCCACGCTGACATGGACGGCCGAGAAGAAGCTCGGGCAGTTCTTGTCCGACAGGCAGTTCAGGTAGTAGACCGAGTCGTGGAAATACTGCGGCGTGTTGTTCCACACGCGCGAGAGGTTGTAGTTGTTGCCCGTGAAGAAGGGGGCGGCAGTCGAGTCGCGATACCAGCGGATGGGTCGTGTGTTGACCTGCGAGGCACGCACAGCACCCCATGTGCCGTAGGGGAATACGGTGTCGTATCCCACCGGAGGCTCGGGCGAATAGAAGGCGTCGATGATGGGCGACTGGTTGTTCGAGGTCTTGCTGGTGGAGTCGTTGGTTTGGGTGATGTCAAGGTTGTAGTTCACCCAACCCATCAGGCGGAACTTGATGTTGGTGAATTCGCCGGTGGGATAGAAGTTGGCCGGGGCGGAGAAGTCGATGGTCTGCGCCTGTCCCATGAGCAGCGGCGTGGTGAGGGTGGTGTACTCCTCCACGGTGTCGGGCATGGTGTAGATGCTGGTGATGGTGGCCGGTGAGGTAATCTGCGGGTGGTAGCCTATCTTGAAGGTGGTTCCGGCAGGCATGTCCTTGTAGCCGTCGTTCTTCACCGTAATCTTGACAACGGTGTTCTGCATCGAGCAGCCCGTGTGGTCAGTCGACATGCGGGTGGCACCCAGGTTGAAGGCGGGTGCCAGGAAGAAGCTGGAGACTCGGTCGTTGTCGGCCAGCGAGCTGTCGTTCGGCAGGATGACTACGACGTGGACAAGGTTGGTGTCGGTGATTCCCAGCACAGTGGGCATCATGACGGTGTCCATCTTCGACTCCGAGGGGGCGAAGGAACCGATGTTCTTGTTGGGCGTGCGGGTCTGGGCTTCGAATCCTTCAATGTAAGCATACCACTGCACTCCGCTCTCGGGAGCCATACCGTTGTTGTAGAACTGGGCGATCACGCGCACAGAGTCGGACTCGATGTGAGGCGGCATGTTGGTGGGCGGGTTGAAGTTGAAGCTGGCAGGCATCACGGGTTCCACAATGCGCACAACGGCCATGTCGTGGGTCACCACATCCTGCTCGTGGGCACCGATGGTGGGTCCGGGGACCTGCTTGCGGATCACACCGTCGATATCGTCGGGCACGTCGCCATTGTACTGGGCAACACCCGCCAGGTTGGTCATCACAAGGTGGAGGTCCTCGTCAGAGAGGAAGTAGGGCTCCAGGTCAAGGGAGTTGGCGTCGTCCGAGTTGGCCGTCTGCAGGGCCACAAGGTCGCCTATGGTGTTGGTCTGCTTCCATGCGAAGGGACGCGTGCTGACGGTATAGTAGTCGTTGTAGTTCGAGAGGGTAACGGTGTTGAGCTCCGTCACATAGTAGGCGTAGCCCTTGCTGAAGTTGGAGAAGATGTTGTTCATCACATGGATGTTCGACACCGTGGCGCCGGCGAAGAAGGAATAGGAGGCGTCGCTGTACTGGGCGTTGGTATTGGGGCCGCAGTACACGCGGACGGTGTTGAAGTATACGTTGATGTTGCTCGACGAGCTGTCAATCCAGATGCCCGAGGGCTTGGCGGGCGTGAGGCCCGCGGTGCCCGTTCCGGAGCAGCTGATCATGTTGTTGGCAATGAGGCCGGGATTGCTGGCCACACAGTTGATGTTCTCCAGCTGGATGCCTCGCTTGCCGCCGTTCTTGCCGTCAACGAGCACAATGTTGTTCTTCTGCACAGAGATGTTTCCGGCAGCCTGTGCCAGGTAGATACCCGTCAAACCGCGGCCCGTCACGTTCGCCGTGATACCACCGCGGATCTGGTTCCGGAGGGCAACAAAGTTGGTGATGCCGCGGACATTGATGGCCTGCGACCAGAAGCCCTTGAAGGTGTTGCCGGTGAGGTTGAAGTTGCTGTAGTTGGTGAGGGGACCCATGGTGCGGAACGAGTAGTAGCCGCTGTCAACGGTGTTGCGGATGAAGTTGAGGTTCGACACCTCGCCGAGAAGCACCACCGCCGATGCATTGACGTTGTTGATGGTTCCCTTCACCCTGACCGTAAGGCTGTCGATGGTGATGTCGCCGCCTTTCTGCAGCACAAGGGCGTTGGCATAGTTGCCCGAAGCCGGGCGTGCTTCGATGCGGAAACGCGAGAGGGTGACGTTGGTGGTGCTGTCGAGCAGCATCACATAGTTCTCGTTCTGCGTGGGTGCCGCGGTGAGCAGCACATCGTCGCCCGTGCCGACAAAGCCAATGGTGTTGGTGGCCGACGAGCCGGGGATGTTGTTCAGCACCACCTGCTCGGTGTAGGTTCCGGGACTCACGTTGAACATCACCGGTCCTTCGATACCCACCACGTTGAGGGTGTCGATGGCTTCGCCGAAGGAGCGATAGTCGCCACCGCTGACAGCGATGGTGTACGATCCGCTGCAGAAGCTCACCATGAACGAGCGGAAGATGGTGTCGTTCGAGGAGATGTCGTCGCCGGCGGCGTTGACAATAACACGCAGGGTGTGACGGCCGGGATTCATGTGTCGCGTGAAGAGCAGCACATTCTCTGTGGCGCCCGACGCAATGGAACTCGAAACAACCGTGCTGTCAACGGCCAGCGTGTCGAAGTAGTAGTAGAGCGTGGTGCTGGTGGCTGCCGATGCGCCCTGGTTGCGCACGTTGACATGGAAGGAGGTGTTGCCGCACGAGCTGTAGTGGATGGTGTCCACGCCGTTGGGCCACATCACAGCCATATCCACCGTGGGGATATTGATCATCTGCACCGTGTAGGGGGTGATGGCGCTGGCGCAGCCATAGGTGGTGTTGCTGAAGCGGATGTTCGGCCGGTTGGCATGACGGCCACCCGCTGTGGTGGGCGTAATGGCATTGGCGTTGAATTTGAACAGCGTGCTGTTGGCCTTAGTGGTGTAAGCCGACTTGGCACCCGTGGAAACGGTGGTGGCAATGTGGTGCGAAACCTCCACCACGATGCTCGACGTTCCATCCCAATAGTAGGGGGTGCTGAACGTGTGGTTGACCCATGTGTTGCAGTCCGACTGGCTGATGACGAACGGCGACTGCGAATAGACCTCCGTGGTGCTCTTCCAGTCGGAGTTGCCGCTGAAGATCGTGTCCGGCGTGCTCCCTATGCCGATGGCATACTCGTTGAAGGACACGAAGCTGACGTTGTTGCCGGGGATGGTCTTCAGCTCAAAGGCGATGGAGCTGATGTATCCTGCCTCCAGGCCGGCGGCGCGCAGCTCGCTGGCGGAGTAGATATACTGCTGTCTCGAATACTTCGAGGCCGGCTGATAGGGGGTCGGGGTGTTGTTGTTGGCGGGGATAGAGGTGCCCGTGCCCACAATGCCCGTCTGGGGCACCATGGCCATGTAGCTCACTCCGCGGGTACCGCCCACATACAGTATTTCCGATATATTGGTGTAGCCCGTGTCAACGGCATTGCCGTCATAGTCGTACCACACCGGGATCAGTCCCTCGCCGGGATTGATGGTGATGGTGTCGGCGTTGGCATACGATACGGTGCGCACAATGGTGGTGTCGGGGGCCGCAGGGGTGTAGAGCGACAGCACCGAGGCATAGTTCGTGTCGTTGCTGTGGATATTGTCGCCGCTCACGGCATTGGCCCACACACGCACCGTGATGACGGTGTCGGTGCTGTAGGCAAAGTTGAGCGGGGTGCTGAAGGTGTAGCTGATTCCCGAGTTGGCGCCGATGGTCTGGCTCACGTTCTCCGTCACCGTGGTGGTGCCGTCGCTGTAGTTGAGCACCAGCCCCGTCACGGGGTTGATACCATAGTTGTGCACCGTCACCGAGATATTCTCGTTGCCCAGTCCGCAGGCGGTGGCGGGCAGCACCGGGGTGCTGATGTCGATATCGGCGGCCGGCGGCGCTATCATCTTCACCTTGTAGCTGGCGAAGTAGCCCTCGCAGCCGTTGTCCGTATAGCGTATCCATGCCGGTCTGATGGTGTTCAGGAACATCGGGTTGGCATTCGTGGCTATCTGCCAGTCGGCGGCATTACCGTTGAATGCCGTCCTCATGATACCCGCAGCGGTGTTGCTCGTGCTGAGGTTCACTCCCGTGCCGTTCCACACATAGGAGGGCACTCCGATATTGGCCCAGGTGACGGTCTGCGTCGAGGCGTCGCCAATGGCATTCAGGGCCACAGCGTCCTCAATCACACCGCCTCTGCGGTAGACAAAGGCCACCTTCGAGTTGTAGCTCACCGTCGTCGACGACAGCGGCGCGCCCGTGTGGATGGTCAATGCCGAGTTGGCCGAGTTACCCGTGGCACACTGCACCACCAGCGACTGGCCAGGCTCGATGAAGACGCTGTCGGTGAAGACGAAGACTTTGTTGTTGATGCTCGCCGTGGGCGAGATGGTCTGGATGGTGTCGCCAAAGAGGTTGGCGCGGGCGTCGCCCACATTGGTCAGCTGGATGGCGGTCTTGCGGCCGCTGCTGATCCAGTAGGGCATCATCGGCGTCAGGCCCACGGCGTTGTTGCCGTGGTTGAACTCCACCTGCGTGATGCGCACTATCGGTTTCGCTCTGCGCTGGCGGAAATAGAAGGTGCTGTCCATGCGCAGGGTGTCGGTGGTCAGCGTGGGTCCCACAAAGAAGGGGGCGGCATCGGAGCTGTCGCGATACCAGTAGAGTTCCGACTTCCGCTGCGGGGCCGAGCTGCTGCCATACACGGCCCAGCTGTTCACGCCGCTGGTCGGCGTGATGGTGGCGCGCGTGGCATAGGCAATACTCACACTGTCGTTGTTGGGCTTGCCGGGACGGTATTTGCTGATCACCTGGAAGATGTTGGTGTCGTTGGTCTGGTTGGGGTCGTTGGCAAAAACGGTCCACACCCTGATGCTGTAGGTGCGGTCGCTGGTGGCATACGAGGGCAGCGTCAGCATGGCGCCCGTGGCAATGGTGATGGTGTCCTCTGCCGGGATCGTTCCGCTGACGTTCACCGTCTGTATGGCGTTGTTGTCCACCTTGTATTTCAGCTGCAGGCCGGTGCCGTTATAGGCGTTCACACCGCTGTTGCGGATGCGCACCTTCAGCTCCACACTCGAGGGCATGTAGCAGGTCTCGTCCACAGGACTCACCATCGCCTCGGGCTCGAAGTCGTATCCCAGCGACACAAACTCGAAGGCTCCCGGGCAGGTGGCCGTGGTGCTGCGCAGGCTGTCAAACATATCGGTCGTCACGCTGGCAAAGGGCACACCCACGCCTTTCACCAGGCGGTTGTAGGTGCGGAGGTCCACCAGCGAGCCGTTCAGGAAGTTGGGGTTGGCCACGATGGAGTTGGTGTCTCCCGGCTCGGTCATCACCCATGCCTCAAGGTCCACACAGCCGGCGCCGGCCTTGCGGTTCAGCACGGGACCGAGCGAGTAGTACACGTTGTGCCCCACGGTGTTGGTGGCGTAAGCGCCGGGGTTGTAGTTCAGGGCGTAGTTGTAGTTGTCGAGGGCCACCACGATGTTGTTCACAAACTGGCTGTTCTGAAGCGTGCCGCCACCAAAGCTCACAGCGGGCGAGTTGTTGCGCGAGCTGGCGGTCATCTTCACCGAGTTGTATATCACATCCGTGTAGTTGGCCATGATGACATTCAGCGGCGTACGCATCAGGTTGGCCGACCCGTCGTCGTTGCACACCACCATGTTGTTGGCCACCAGCACATGATGGGCAGCGTTGCCGCTCACGTTGTTCAGCGCTATTCCGCCGCCGCCATGCGAGGTGTATATCTTGTTGCTCATCACGCGCGTCGTACCGCCGCACTCGTTCAGCAGCAGCACTCCCATCGAGTTGCTCAGCACGTCGTACATCTCGTTGCGCTGGATGGTCACATTGGTCTGGTTCGTGGCGTTGATGGCATAGTCGTACTGGTTGCGGAACAGGCTGTTCATCACCGTGTTGTTCAAGGCTCGGATGTCCGAAGCCTGGCCTCTGACGTCCACGCCCGTCTTGCCGCCCTCAAAGGTGCAGCCGTCGACAATCATGCCGTTGGCATAGCCCGAGTTGATCAGGGCGTTGATACGCAGGCTCGCGGCCGGATTGGGCAGGCTGTCGATGAAAGAGCAGTTCTCGAAGCGGCAGTTCGTGCTGGCCAGTCCCATGGTCACCATGTCCGTCAGCGGCGCGCTGCGGCGCACGAAGTTGATATTGCGGAACCTCACGTTGGCAGCAGCCTCGAGGTTGACGAGCGAGCTGTTCACCGTCGTCGTCACTCCCTCCACCTGGACGGTGTTGTTGTCCGTCGAGGAATACACCGCCACGCGGCCTCCTTCGGGCTCAAACACCACATAGGCGTTGGCGTTGGCTCCCTCAAAGGCGGGCACCGTGAAGGGGTTGTAGTTGCCGGGGGCCAGCTTCACCACCAGACTGTCGCCTATGCCGCAACGGCTCAGGGCAAAGAGGAACTCCTCGATGGTGTTGAAGTCGGGAGTCGCTCCGCCGACGTGGCGCACGCCACTCATGGCTCCGTCGCACACGATGAACTGCGAGAACGACGTGTCGTTGTAGGGCTCGTGGTCGCGCTCATACTGGCTGCTGCCAATCCGCAGCGTGTCCTCCACCCACACCTTCAGCGTGTGGAATCCAGCTGGGATGTTGATGTTGTTGGAAATCGTAACGTTCTGGTCGGCGCCGCCGGCCATGTTGCCGGTCCAGTCATAGTGGCCGAAGATGGTGTCGTCGATGTTGTAGCTTATCCTGACGGCATTCACATTCAGCGCGCCGAAGTTCTTCAGCTTCACCGTCAGGCTGCCCGGACGCTGCGTCATCGGGGTCTCGTAGCTGGGCGACACCAGGGCGCTGATGCCCATGTCGTAGAGCAACGGCAGGTTCGCCCGCTGCGTCAGCACCAGGGCCGGACGGCGGTTCACTATCTGCTCGCCGTAGTCAAGGTTCGTCGTGTTGAAGGCGTCCATGCCCATCGAGGCCTCGGCGCCCAGGAACCTGTAGATACTCTTCTTGTTGTTAGGCGTCGATATCATCTTCAGGGTCGTGGCCGGCTGGTCCACGTTGTCGTCGTATATCACCTGCATCACCAGGTCCTTGCCGGCATAGTAGAACGTGTCTTGGAACTGCACCGTCTGCTCGCCGCCGGCATTCGCCTGCCCGATGGTGAAGGCCGAGTCGTACACCACATGCATGTACGACGACGTGTAGTAGTAGTAGTCGGGCACACTCGTGTCCACCGTGAAGGTGGTGGGCACATTCTTCATCCTGATCTGCATCCGCTGGCGCGTCACCGTGGGCGTATAGGCGCCGAAGGTCATCTTCATGGCCGTCATCTGGCCCGGGGCATAGCCCGCAGCGGCCAGCAGCGCCGAGTCGTAGACCCACTCGCTGCGGCCGTCGGCCGTGCTGCCGAAGGGGAAGAAGTTGCTGTTGTACGTTCCCGTAAACTGCGGCGTGGCCACTCCCGGCTGCGCCACTCCTCGCACACAGCGGTATTCATACCATGCGTTCTCCGTCGCCGGCGCCGTCACCCGGTTGGCATTCGTCGTGGCGTCGCGCGCCACACAGTAGAAGTACATCGCCGTGTCGTAGCCGCAGAAGGGGATATGGGCCTTGTAGCGGTTCGTGTCGCCGGGCACCTGCGTCATCTGCAAGCGGATGGGCGTGGGGTCGCTGCCCACGCGGTAGAACATGTACACCGAGTCGTGGTTGATGCCCGCCGAGATGGCGGTCCTCGGCTCAATGACGATGTCGGCACCACGGCTGCTGGGATGGTACGTACCGTCGGGGTACTTGACCATCTTGATGGTGGGCTTCACCATGGGACTCGGACTCGCCGAGATCTTCAGGTTGTCGATGAGCCACTTGCCGGGCGTAACGCTCGTCTTCGTGCACTGTCTCACCGTGAACTTCACCAGCAGCCTCCTCTCGTTGGGCGCAATGGCGGTGGTCATCACGTTGTTCAGGTCGAAACGCTCGCTCTTCCACAGGTCGTTGCTCAGCGCGTTGTCGCGCCATTCGTCGTACGAGTTCACCGAGAAGGCACTCATGGCCTGGAAACTGCCCGAACCGCCGTTCGTGGTGTTGTAGTTCGCCGACGTCATCTGGTGCCACGAGGTCTCGTTGGCGCGCTTGTAGTACAGGCGGCACATGTAGAAGTCGGGGTTGTCGTTCGTGGGCACCGTGCAGATGTGGTCAAACTCCAGGCTGATGTAGCGCAACGACGTGTTCGTCGTGAAATCCAGCTCGTTCAGCTCAAGCGTGATGTCCGCCGTCCTCGTCTGGTCCAACTCCAACGCCGCATTGCCACTCGCGTGGTACGTGTTGGTGATAGTGTACGCTCCCGTGTACCCCGGCGTCTCGCCGGCCTCGAAGCCTTGATAGAGCATCTGCGTGATCTGCGCCTGCGACACTAGGCCGCAAAACAGAAAAATGACACTCGGTAGAAAAAATCTGAGTTTCATAGTTTATATTTTTATTATTTTATCCTACAATAAGTTACACGTCCATATACTCCCTGCCCTACCCTTTTCCGTCGGGCAGAAATCAAACGCAAATATACACACTTTTTTCAAATACACGAAATAATTTTTATTAAACATACTTAATAAGCCATTTTCCACCCTCCCGCCAGCCCCTCGTCACACCCTCGTCAGCCTCCCGTCACACCCACTTTTCGGCTCACTTTTCGGCTCACCCCCACGACAATATAGACACAAAACCGGCAAAAAAATTTCACGCCTCGCGAGAAAAATCCACAACCACCCTGGCTCCCGTCGAAAAAAAAAAAAACAATTTCCATCGCCGAAACCCCAAAAAAGAGCGAAGCACCTTTCGTCCCCGCTCTTTTCTCTGGATTCACCCGGTCACCTGTTCACCTCTTCCTGAAGCGCACAGGATGTGGCTTGCCATTTGCTCCGATGGCATTTTCTATATCTTCTATACATTCGGCTAGGTGCCATTTATACAACACATTCTTTATCGGCGTGTTGCTTCTGCTGGATGCAAACACCCTCTGCATCTCATCAAGCGTGAATTCCTCGCCCAAAGCATTGTATTCCTTATACCACTTGTTGGTATTACTGTGCTTTTCGTTAAGGTCAAAGCGCAGAATATGTTGTGTCAGCATCTGGTCTGCCACCCATTTCGAGAAGGCGATGGTATTTTTCCTGATGGTAGGGGTATTTTTCTCCCCGTAGAGGAACCAGGCCAGCATTCCGGCCCTGAAGCCTACCACCGCAGAGCGGCGGTAAAAAGTATCGCGGGTGTAGTCTTTGGTCCTAATGGCCTCAAGGCGGTTCTCCTCGAGCCAGTTTTCCATGGCTTTGTTCAAAAACCCTAGCTCCATCACGTGGTCCTCCTGAACCACACCTTCCACTATACTGATTTTATCCAGTCTGTCTATTTGCCTCTCCACTTCGGCGAGGTCTTTCCCCATCAGTTTGCCCCATTTGGGCATTCTTTTTCCAAACTGGTCGGGAAAGGTCACAAAGAGCACTCGGCTCACCATGCCATTTTCCACATCCGGATAGAATCGGCGCATCGCCTCAGGCGTCCCGCTGAGAAGTGTGTTTAAATAAACCTTCGTAACAACACTAATGGTGTCGCTACTATAGTAGTCTTGGCCGTGTTTATCGTTGTCAAAGGCTTTTCTGAGCACATCACTATAATTCGCAAAATCACGCTTTAACGCCTTTGTCACAGAATCAATCTCCGAAGAGACAATGATGAGATGCAATCCCTGCGAATTGCTCATACGAGCCATTAGTTGCGTATTGCTTGTTGTCGCGGTAATACTTCTTACAATACCCTTTGGCCTGGGGCCTATCGAAGTTTTCGCATTCGTGATTTTTGCCTCCAAGGCTTTTTCGCCATAGGCATGTTCTAGCTGCCTTTCTATATCATCTCTTGCCTCTATGGGGGCAAGTAAGCGGTTGGCTATGTCTGTCATAAAGCTCTTTCCGCTCCCTTGCGGGGCCTCCAAGCTCACTTGGAACGATGGTGAGTGTAATTTGCCGTCAAGATATTGGGCTCTGAGTTTCGACCCCAAAGTGCCCAACAAGGGTAGCTGGCATAGGATCACAGCTTTCTTGAAGTCAGCAGGAGCCGTCTTCACTAGTTCCTTTATCAGTGGCGGCAACGGAGGCAACTGCGTATTGCAGCTCGCAAGCGGTACATCGAGGTCCTCAGCGCTGTCCTCGTTTTGCCTTTTGCCAGCAAGCATCTGGTCTATGATTTTCTGCAAAGATGGTGGGATACCGTTGGTAGGGGTGGCGATACAGGCCGAATGAATAAAACGTTTCACTTCATCGTCGCCAAGGCCATATCGCGGCAGAGCCGCAATCAATACCTCCTCATTATAGTCCGTGATGGTTCTCATAACGTATGCCAGCCTGTGCAGACAGTCATTTCTCTGGCCCTCCACGGGCTCTCCACCATTCATCAGTAGCCACTGCTTGGCTATCTCCTTCAACTCCAAACCACGATAGGTGGTCTGAAGCGGGGCGGGAACCGAAGATGGTACGTTGGTAGTGGAAGAAGATTGTTCCGATTTGATCATTTCTCCTTCAGGTTTCACCTCATACACCACTTGTGGCTCTTCCGAGAAGAGTCCTTGGGCATCAAGGAAATAGATATAATTCTGTGGTACCACATAGCTGGCACGAGCCCAGTCTTTGCAGGCTGGGTCGTGTGTCACCCCGATTTCATGAGACATCCATCTTTGACACTCGTCAAGCGTGGAAAAACCTTTCCTACAACGGAATATCAAGCGCAACCCATGTCTACTGGGGGTCATGTGAGCCAGGAGGATGCCCAGCTCCTCCCTACGGCCGACGATGGTCAGCCACAATTCTTTGGGGTCATCAACATGGTCGATGTCGACCATACAAAGCCCGCTGGGCTCCGCCAGCTCATTCTTTCGCTGACTTTCAAAGTACGCCTGCCATGTAACCACCGGCAGTCCCTTCTTCAACAGTTGCTGTTTTTCATGGTCAGCTTCTTTCGCGACGGCAGCACATATCTCTGCCACTTTTTCAGACTTGACGGTTTCCATGAATCTTTCATACGTGCACAGCTCACCCTGCTGTGCCTTAACTGAACTAAAAATACTGTATTTCATTATTTTAATTATTTTTTACTACATTTTGATTCTCTATCGTGTCGATCACCTCGACCATTTCCTTCAGCAGTCTGGAGGCAAAGAGCCCTTCCAAGCTTGTGAATCTGAAAGTCAGAGTATAATTCCCCTGCTGGTTCCTCACCAGCCTCGAGTGCCGGGTCCTCGCCAGTTCTTTACTTCTCGCCCTTCTCGGGGCATCCTGAACAAACAGCAGGTTCTTGTCTGCTTCGTTCACCATCACCTTTCCATTCAAGGCCTTCAAGTCAAAGTCTTCTTTACATTCCATGTCAACGGTCATGTCCGTCAACGTTCTGTGTTTAAATACCTTTTTCATTTTTTTCTCCTTTAATTTTAGTCGTTAACACATTTTTATATCGTTTTCGCGCAAAAACAAAATTCTTATTCATTCACCTTCACCCATTTCTTCCTGTAGGGCACGTTGTACAGCATCATCAGTCGGTGTCGTGTCAGCATCTTGCTCACCGCCACCTGGGTCACTCCCAACAGCTCGGCTATCTCCACCTGCAGCATCCCGCATTGTTCCTTCAGCAATGCTGCTATGATGCTCCGAGCATCCACAACTTTCGTATCCCGGCGTCCGCCTCTCAACTCTTTCATCTCAACCCCCAAGGTCTCCATCGCGGTACCCAGGGCCTGTTCGTATTTTATATTGTTCATATATTCCATTTTTTTTAAATTTTACTTCGTTTCACTTGTCGCTTTTCGGCCGAATTGACGATGCAAATATACGCTTAATTTTCAGATAGTTAAACAAAGAAAAAACTATTCTCCCTACAGCTCTTCCTATTCTCCCTGGAGAGCTGAATCAGCCAACCCTTTTCATGGGCAAAATCGTTGTATAATAAAAAAAAGCTGCCAAAATACTTGGCAGCTAATTTTTTTTTGGGAGGTTAGTTATATTCTCCTTTCGTTGTCGCTATTCTCCCTTCAAATTCCCATAAGTTCCCTGAATTTTTCGTAATTTTGGGGAGTTTTGTCTCGCCTATTCACATCCATAATTTTACCTTTTTTAGCATCAAATATTCTCATTATCAAATTCCAGTCATCTGGACTCATCCTCTTCTTGCCGGCGAATAATACATTCTTTGTCACATAGTTAACTTGGTTAGTATTAAAGAGCAATATCTTCTCTCCCGTTGGCGGTAGTGTTAGGCGGTTTATAAAAGTTGTTTCTTCAATGTCGTCCGCAAGCCATTCTACACCATTCCGGCCTAATGCCTTGTAGAGCTTCCCTGCCGTTTTCCGGTCAACACAGATATGGTCCAGATTCTCCTGCTTTGAGGCTTTTTGTGTGGGCTGCGGCATCTGGGTCTTATCCTCCCTTCTCGGCCAGCATATCGGTTGTTCGGGTCGCCTCCCGACCGATTCCAACAGTCTGTAGCAACCCATCAACTCACCTCTGAGCCTACATACTAGGTAATACATATTCACCTCCGCCATGCAATGGTCGTGGTGTTTCTTCTCCCAATACCAACTTTTTTCTTCACCCTGCATATTCAGTATCGCCGAAAGCATACCTTCTAAAGAATTGTACTCTTCTTCGTCGAGCAGACTGAAATACTGGTAGTCACATTGTTCCTTCTCCGATAGAGTGCGGTAATAATCAAGAGTCTCCGAATAATCTGCCGCTATCTCGCCGAGCATCCAGTTCAAGGCAGCGTATTTCGTCTCCATTTTCTCCACACCTTTCATTTCGTCCACAATCGCAAGCCGCTTTTCGATTTCTTTGGCATAATGAAATAGTCTCACGGTAATTACGAAGTCTTTATCGCTCATCGTTTCTTTTGTTTCTCTCCCTTTTGATATCATACCTTTTTTATTATTTAATAACTTTTTGTGCAAAGATACGCTTTTTTCTCGAATCCAAAAAAATATTTTTCCCCATTCCCATTTTCTTCGTATCTTTGCATCGTCGTTTCCGAACCGCCGAAGCCCCTCTCGAGAGCGACGGGCAAGCGGGCGGGCCTCACCCCCGCAGGCAACGACAGACATAAAAAAAAGACGTTGTAACGGCGTTTATCTGCGGCATCTCGAACTTCGCAACTTCAGAACTTATCACCGCAATAATGCAATGTTCATCGTCCATGGTTTGGCATACAATGATCTAGTTGTATACCATCAGCGTGGGCTTCGGCATTGTTTATTCTGTGATAAGGGCAATGCGAAGGCCTGAGATGCGGGATAAGCAAGAAAGTTGTTCCCGCGCTTTTTTTTGTTCCCAAAACCGAAAAAATGTTTAACTAATACTTCTAATAATCATGAAAAAATTAGTATTATTACTTACATCCGCCCTCCTCCTATCCGCCCAACCAGCCTTAGCCTACGACTTCTCCGCCGTCGCCCCCACCGGCCAAACATTGTATTACAACATCATCAACGGAAGTGAAGTCTCAGTTACATATCCGGGCGATAATTCGGGCTATAATTCATATTATGCTGGATTTACAAAGCCAACTGGCGTATTAAGTATTCCGTCCAACGTCACCAATGGAAGCAACACATACTCAGTGATCAGCATCGGCGAAAGAGCCTTCTATGGTTGCATTGGCCTGACCTCCGTCACCATCCCCAACTCAGTGACCAGCATTGGATATAACGCCTTCTATCGCTGTATTGGCCTGACCTCCGTCACCATCCCCAACTCAGTGACCAGCATTGGATATAACGCCTTCCATAGTTGTAGCGGCCTCACTACCATAACTATAGGAAAATCGGTAACTAGTATCGGAGGAGAAGCATTTGCTGGGTGTTCCTTGCTTGATACTGTATTTTACAATGCTACCAATTGTTCAGTAATGGGTGCTAGTGATGTTTTACAGCAGAGCTATTATGCCTTTAGAGATTGTAATAATTTATCAACAGTTATTATAGGAAACAATGTTCAAACCATTCCGAATTATGCTTTTATACAATGTCGTAAAATAAAGAATGTCACGATTCCAGATTCCGTTACTAGTATTGGAGGCGGAGCTTTTCTTGGATGTGATAGTCTAAAAAATGTTTCGATTGGGAAATCTGTCTCTTGCATTAGTGGCGCCGCATTTTCTGGTTGCAATAATCTTGAAACTGTAATGTTGTTCCCAATGACACCACCCACCATATACACAATGTCTTTCCCATCAATTGATAATTTGGTTTTTAAAGTTCATTGCAGTTCATATGA
Source organism: uncultured Bacteroidota bacterium (assembly GCA_902775135.1). Taxonomy (GTDB): domain Bacteria; phylum Bacteroidota; class Bacteroidia; order Bacteroidales; family P3; genus Colimorpha. The sequence continues at coordinate 136,183 of CACYKY010000009.1, forward strand.
TTCATACTTCAACGAACCCTGTTGGAATAACCTAAGAAATAAACTCCAAAGTGTTTTCCCTTCGTATACAGTGAATGTTGAATCTTCTGACATTAGTCGTGGAATGACTTCTATCATTCAACAAGACTCTCATTTTGTAGCATGTGATTCGACTTCGATTATATTTGCTTCACCATCATCTGATTTCCACTTTCTACAATGGGATAATGGCAATACTCAAAATCCTGACACACTACAAATAAAGAGTGATAGCACTATAATGGCGATTTATATTGGAATCATAGTGATTAGTGATGATTCAATAAAGGGTTTTGTAGAAAAGAATAAACTATCAAACTGCATTGAAAGAATTACAGCCACTGCAAACTATGGCTACCATTTCACCCAATGGAACGACGAAAATACCAGCAATCCTCGAACAATTTTATTGACGCAGGATACCTCATTCACGGCTCATTTTGCAATTAATCAATACACTGTGACGGGAACACCTAATGATAATACAAGAGGAGCGGTCTCGGGTAGCGCCACGGTAAATTATCTTGACACCGTTGTAATGACAGCTACAGCTAATTATGGATACCATTTCGTTCAATGGAATGATGGAAATAATGCCAACCCTAGAAGCGTTGTGGTTACTCGCGATAGTGCGTTTACTGCTCAATTCAACTATAACCAATATTCACTCTTACTATTCATCGACAATCCTATTCATGGTTCGGTAAGCGGTGAAGGAAATTACAACTACCTTTCTAATCGTACAATTACTGCCACCGCCAGCTATGGTTATCATTTCACAAGTTGGAGTGATGGCAACACAGACAATCCCCGCATCATCTCGCTGACACAAGACACTTCGTTTACAGCTTATTTTGAGAGGAACAGCTAT
>CACYKY010000010.1 GCA_902775135.1 uncultured Bacteroidota bacterium
AGATGAAGACACGTCAGCGAAGCTAAGTTCACTTGAACTATGTCGAGATGAAGGAGTGTAGACGTAGTCAAGATTTAATCGAACCCGCACCCGGACAAATCCCCGAAGGGGAAAAGGATGCCCAGAAGCATCAGTTGGAGATGATGGAGGGACTATTAAAACGTCTGAGGGGTGATAGCTAGGGGAAGGGACGGAGGGATGAAGTGAACCCCAAAAGTTGGACGCAACTAAAAGGTTCACATGGAACACAGTTTAGAAGAGAAATTAGCAGCGATTAAGATGGTGGGGGAGGGGTGTGTGGCGAATATCTGTAATCAGTTAATGAGAGCTTGGTTTCAGGAAAAATAAAAAAAGGTTGTAGTGTTACAACCATTTCGATAAAATTTTGTATCTTTGCAGCGTCGTAATAAAACGTAAAATAGTATGAAGTATCTGAATATCAGGAAGGCACTGGAGGCCTGGCAGGCGCTGCAACCGCTGAAGGAGAAGGACAGGGTCAGGCTGAGCCGCAGGTTTACCGTCGATTTCAACTATAACAGCAACCATATAGAGGGCAACACGCTGACCTACGGGCAGACCGAGATTCTGCTGCTGTTTGGCAAGGTGATTGGCGAGGCCAACGTGAAGGATGTGCAGGAGATGACGGCCAGCAACGTGGGCCTTCGCATGATGACGGAGGAGGCTGCCGTGAAGGAGATGCCGCTGACGCAGAATTTCATCCGCACGCTGCACAGGACGTTGCTGAGGGAGGACTACACGGTGTATAGAGACCTGCCGGGTGGCGTGCAAACAAGCTACACGGTGCATGCGGGAACATACAAGACGCGCCCCAACAGCGTGATAACCCGCTATGGCGACCGCTTCGAATACGCCTCGCCCGAGGAGACTCCCGGACTGATGACCGACTTGGTGGACTGGTACAACGCTGCCGAACGCGAGGGACGGCTGTCGCCCGTGGAGCTGGCTGCGCTGTTCCACTACCGCTACATCCGCATCCACCCCTTCGAGGACGGCAACGGACGTATCGCAAGGCTGATGGTGAACTTCATATTGAGTCGCCACGACTACCCGATGATTGTGGTGCGTAGCCGCAAGAAGAGCGAGTATCTGGAGGCATTGCATCAGGCGGATCTGTCTGTTGGACCTGTGCCCAGCGACGGTGCCCATGCGGAATTGAAGGACATCAAGCCTTTCATGAAATATTTCAACGAGTTGGTGGCCACGGAGGTTTACAACGACGTGCTTTTTGTGAGCGAGAGGGACGAGAATGTGTGGTGGTACGACGGCGAGCGGATACAGTTCCGCACCCCCAATTACACGAAGATACTCAACGCCATGCTCACCCAGCCCACGCTGACCCTGGCCGACATGCGCGAGGTGACGGGCATCAGCATAGCCGCCATCCAGAAACTGCTCGACCAACTGACGGCAAAGAAATACGTGGAGCGTGCCGACAAAGACGGCGGCTGGCGGGTGTTTGTGACGCAATAAAATCAAGAAATGACCAGCGAGAAAAATCAGAAGAATCAGGGGGACAGGAACTTTCATACATCCATTTATGCGCCTGAAATGTGCATGAATGAGGGAACAGTGCTATGCAGGTTAATAGTTAAAAGTGGGCGGGCTAATAGTTGCGAAAGAGGCAATAAATTCGGATGGAATTCGTTATTCAGACATAAGGTTATTTACTGATATGACGCAGAAACATAAAATACAGCTGTTTGAAGAAAAGAAAGTCCGCACCGCATGGGATGATGAGCAGGAGAAGTGGTACTTCTCCATCGTGGACGTGTGCGGTGTGCTCACTGATAGCGATTACCAAGCCGCCCGCAAGTACTGGAAAGTGCTGAAAGGCAGGTTGAAGAAAGAGGGGAATGAAACGGTAACAAATTGTTACCAGTTGAAAATGCTTGCGCCCGATAACAAAATGCGCTCAACGGATGTGGCTGATAATGAACAGCTTTTTCGTTTAGTGCAGAGCATCCCCTCGAAAAAGGCAGAGCCATTCAAGCAATGGATGGCTCAGGTTGCGGCCCAGCGTATCGACCAGATGCAAGACCCTGAGTTGAACTTCGAGCAGGCGTATGCAGACTATCGTCGTTTGGGTTATTCAGATAAATGGATTAACCAGCGGTTGCGCTCGATTGAGGTTCGTAAGGAGCTGACCGACGAGTGGGATAGGGCTGGCGTGACCGAAGGTCAACAATATGCTTCGTTGACGGACATCATCACCCGTGGCTGGAGCGGAAAGACCACCAGGCAGTACAAACACTACAAGGGCCTGAAGAAGGAGAATTTACGCGACAATATGACAAACATTGAGTTGGCCTTGAATACATTGGCTGAAGCCTCGGTGACAGAAATCAGTAAATCCAAGAGTCCGAAGGGCTTCCGACAGAGTGCTGCTGTGGCTCGTGAAGGCAGTAAGATTGCGGGTGATGCACGTAAGCAGCTGGAGCAACGAGTTGGCCATACTGTCATTTCTCCCACGAAAGCGGCTGATTATCTGCCACCCGTGGATGATGTGCAAGCACTGCCGGAAGGCAAGGATAACGAGAAATGATAACAAAACAATGACACTGGAGGAGGTAAGGCAAGCAATCGAAGAAGCAAGGCTAAAGCGAGACTTCACACAGGAGTTGACTCCGGCCAACAAAGATTTTTTGTCAAGGAGGAACGGCACATACGAGGCCGTGCTGACTGGGAAAGGTAATGAGAAATGTATGATTCCTGAAGTCAGTGTTTTACATTTCCTATATCGAGGACAGAACGAAGAGGTGAAGCCTTGTATTCCTACGCTATACAGGGGAGAGCCAAACGATGCCCAGGTGTTCCTGCAACGGATGAGGCTGGTGGCGTTTGAGCGCTTGCTGAAGAGCCACCCGGTGGTGACTCGGTTCTTCAACAAGCATCATTTCCTTGTTGATGTGGAGGGATTGGCACAACACTATGGTCTGAAGACAGAGGTGCTTGACCTGACAAGCAGTCTGGACGTAGCGCTGTTTTTCGCCACCTGTAAATATGATAAGACCACCGACAAATATGACTATTACCACGAAGCAGGGGAACATAGTGGAGTGTTGTATGTGTTTGACCCGGTGTGTGATAATGAACCTACGCCTCCGCAGCATATCGATAAATATATGCAGGGGAACATCACTCCCATCGGGCTCCAGGAGGGACTTCAGTTTTTGGTCTTCCTTTAGTTTTGATGTCTCAAAATCCCGTCTGAGATTCTCCAGACAGTCCAAGGCTTTGTGACAAGCTTCGATATCTATCAGGGAATCGGCACTTATGAGGGAACCAAGTACGAAGTAGAGCATGTCGGCTTCGTGGAGTTTGTTGATCATATTTTCATTCCTTTCTCGTCAATCCAGTATTTGGCCTCGCCTTTGGGGGCTTCATCCAGCCACCAAGAGAGTTCGTTTCCAACTCCTTCGATGTCTTCAACGCCAAACATCATGTTGAATGCCGCGTAGACGGCATCCCAGAGAGGTGAGATGTAGAAGGGCGGGTACTGACCTTGGTCATCATCCCAAATGAACGTGAAGGCTTTGTTGACGTTCTTTTCTTTTTCCTGCGCCTTCTCGATGGCAGCAATGAATTCTTTGAATTGTTCGCGGGTAGGTGTCATAAGTTGTGTGTAAATCTGTTGTTAATTATTTAGCTGGCATAAAAGACGAGGCGGATTGATGAGTCGTAGCACCAGTCGTTGGTCAGGAATTCGTGGATGAGGGCGATGCCGGAGACGAACTGCTTTAGACAGATAATGGAATCCAATTCTTCGTTCATGTAGTAGTCCAACATTTCTTCTATTTCGTTGTAATCATCTGCATCGTCCTTTTTCGTCGGTATCTTCATGTTTCCTGAAACAGCAGCGAGAATTGCATCCAGTTTGTCGGAGATGTCACGGGAAAACTGCTTGGAGTGCTCTTTCAGTATATCAGACTTGCATTTCTCCAAGCTTTTGTCCAGAAAGGATTCCAGTTCGGAGAGATAGCACCAGGATTTCCCCCAGCGCCAGTCTCGCCCAAAGAGAAAGTCATTGTCTTTTGAATCAATTTTTTGCTGGACCTTGTCGAACATCTCCTTCAGCTCGGGACTGAGGTCGTCGGGAAAGCCTCTGTCGTTGAAAGGAGCATCATGACTGGCCAATAAATCCCGCACGTCGCCCTGGCGCGCGAGGGTGAACATCCGGTTCATCGTCACTCCACCAATCCCAATGGTGTGGTTGTCGTCTGCTGATTCTCCGCTGTAGGTGTGGCCCACAAATGAAAGTGGAACGGCGGCTTCGAGCAGATGCCACTGTGAATCGCTCTTTTTCTTGAATTCGATAAAGATGCTACTGTAGGTTCCCATAACTATAGTTGTTTTGTTTTTTAATGGCACTCTTATAGTATGCAATAAAGGGAAATGTTACATACGGAAGGCTTTTTAATTTGGCTATGTCGATAAAAGTACGTGGAAATCAGGTTGGCCGACGAATGTGCGAAAACGCACAACCGAAAGGGGTGCGGGGCGGCATCGTCGGCATTGGGCTGGGGGGGGCGATATCAAGCGCTTAAAGAATGGATACAATATGATGGGTTTGTGATGGACGAAACAGGCGTATACACAGTGGCGGAGATGCTGCGGTGCGAGGTGTCGCTGTTCCCCGGATGCGTGTGGCGTATGCTATCGCCGCCACATTTACCGCCAAGACAGGCCTCTCGCTGTTCCTGCAGCTCAGCCAGCAGGATGCCGACAAATACGACGAGGAGGCTTGCCGTAGGATGCTCGACTACTGCTATGCACATACCAATGGGCAGGTGTCGCTCGGCACCATAGTCTATCTGGCAAGACGGGTTGGGTGGCAGAGGGGCGGATTTGATTTCTGAATTCTAAATTCTAATTTCTAAGTGGGCTGGCGCGGGATTTGGGGGTTTGACCACGAATCACACTAATCTAACGAATTGAGGACATCTGTTATGTGCCCCTTACAGGGGCGGGGGTATGAGACGGGGACCTAGTTTACACAGGGCCGAGGCCCTGTGCTGGGTTATGTTGCCATTTCAGGGCATTATTTTTAGTTTGCTCCATTAAGTCGCAGGCTGTGACCGGAGGTCAAGCAGAATAGATAATAGTTGGTTTGTCATCAGTGAGAAGCGGGGGCAGCGAGGGGGGTGAAAAAAAGGAAGCACCCTTTGTGGGGGGTGCTTCTTGTTGTCCTACCTGGATTCGAACCAAGACAAGCTGATCCAGAGTCAGATGTGCTACCGTTACACCATAGGACAATTTTAATTGAAAATTGAGAATTGAAAATTGAAATTCCTATCTCAAAATCCAGCTTCCTTAACTCTGAAAGCGGGTGCAAAAGTACAACCTTTTTTGGAATTGACAAAATTTTTTTTCAATCGGGCGCCTGTTTCTGCGCTTAAAGTGCAAAATTACAAATATTTGCCGTTGCTAAATTTTTCATTGCCGGATGGGGCTGCGGCTGCTTTTTTACTCGTCGGAGAGGGTGAATTTCACCGGAAGATTGAATTGTACGCGCACCGTTTCGCCGCGGAGTTTGCCGGGAATCCAGCGGGGCATCATCCTCACCACGCGGATGGCCTCGGCGCCGCATCCGCCACCGATGTCGCGCAGGAGGCGTGGGTTGGAGATGCTGCCGTCCTTCTCCACGACGAAGGTGACATATACCTTGCCGGTGATGCCGTTGTCCCTGGCCTGCTGGGGATAGCGGATGTTCTCTTTCAGGAAAGCATACAGGGCGTCCATCCCGCCGGGGTACTGCGGCTCTTCGTCCACAACCACAAACGCCGCGGACTCCTCGCCCTCGTCGACATACACCTCGTCGATTACTTGGAGATCGCCTCCGGCGACGGCCAGCGCCATGAAGGGTATGGAGACCGTGACGATCGACGCCACGGGTCCTTTGCCGGGGATGCCGGCGGGCTTCCACTGGGGCATGGTGTTGATGAGGCGACGGGCCTCGTTGTTGCAGCCCTCGAGGCCTTTGAGGATGCGGTAGCCCGACACGTGGCCGTCGCTTTCGATGCGCAGCGCCGCCACCACCTCGCCCACCACGCCGCTCTCCTGGAGCTGCGACGGGATCCGGGTGTGGCGGTCGATCCAGCGGGAGAGCTCTCGCTGTCCGCCGGGGAACTCCGCTTTGACGGGCGTGTCGGAATAGTAGCCGTCGTAGAAGGGGTCGGCGGAGGCGTCCTTGGGTGCGGGGAACTCCTCGGGGTAGTTGGGGTCGCCGAACTCCACGATGCCTTCGAGTTCGGGAAGGAGTGAGTCGGGGTAGGGTGGCGGCGGCGGGATGAGGGTGTCGTCCGGCCCCATTTCCTCGAAGACTTCGTCGGGCGGCAGGCTGTCGGCGTTCACCAGGGGGCCGTTCTGATTGGTGTTGCAGGCCGCCAGCGAGAGGCTGAGGCCGGCTACGGTGGCGGCCTTGCCGAGTCTGAGGCGGCTGGCCAGCGACTGCTCGAGGTAGCGCACCTCGGCCTCGCAGCGCGGACAGGTCCCGCGGCAGGGGCCCTCGTAGGTGCATTCCCGCTGGGGCAGCGGGATGCCATTCTCCTCGGCGATGTGCTGTCGCACGGCCTTGAGCTGCTTGCAGATGTTCTTTCCTCGGTATGACGATTTCATAGAGCAAGAAATTGTGGTGGTTTCTATATACTATTATAACAAGGAAAAGGACAAAATACTACCGGAGGGGCGGGGATATTAGGATTTTTTAACTTTTTAGAACTTGACGATGTCGATGAGGCGTACGCCGTCGAGCCAGACGGCGATGCAACCCACGGCGCCGAGGTCGCCGGCGGCCTCCCAGTTGTCGATGGGCTGGAGGGTGCGGGCGTCGACGATCTCGAAGTATTCGGGCTCGAACTTCAGTCCGTCGGGGCAGAGGGAGGGGTTCACCTCGTGGAACGAGGCCAGGGTGTCGAGGACCCACTCCTTCACGTCGTCGACATCCTCGAACTCGGCCATCTCGGCGGCCTGCTCGAGGGTGGCGTTGATAGTGGGGGCGATGGCGCGGGCGGCGGGGGAGAGGCGCATATTGCGGCTGGAGAGCGCGAGGCCGTCGTCGGCACGCACGATGGGGCAGGGGACGAGCTCGATGGGGTATTTGATCTGCTCGAGGAGGGCGCGGATGACGGCGATCTGCTGGTAGTCCTTCTCGCCGAAGTAGGCGCGGCGGGGCTGGGCGAGGTCGAAGAGGCGGCGCACCACGACGGCGACGCCGGAGAAGTGGCCGGGACGGCGTGGGCCTTCCATCACCTCCTCGACGGGACCGAAGTGGTAGACCTCCTTGGGCTCGCCCTGGGGGTACATCTCCTCGACGGAGGGGGTGAAAGCCAGCAGCTCCTGGGCCTTGCGGCCTTCCATGCGGCTGATGAGTCCGGCGATGAGGTCCAGGTCGGCCTCGATGGTGCGGGGGTATTTTTCCAAGTCCTCCTTGTTGTTGAACTGGATGGGGTTGACGAAGAGGGAGACGACGACGAAGTCGTTCTCCTTGAGGGCGCGCTCGATGAGCGAGAGGTGGCCCTCGTGGAGGGCGCCCATGGTGGGCACAAGGCCTATCTCGAGATTCTGTTTTTTTGCTGCGTTCACGGCCTGCTGGAGGTCGGCGGCTTTGGTGATCTGTTTCATATCTTAATTTTCAATTTTCAACTTTCAATTTTCAATTTTCAATTTTCTATTTTCAATTTTCAACTTTCAATTTTCAATTTTCAATTTCCTCGTAGGGGGTGAAACCGTCGTCGTCGGTGTCGTCCGATTGCTTGAATGTTTGATTGCTTGATTGATTGAGTGTTTGGCGGTTGAGGTATTCGTCCGATTGCTTGAATGTTTGATTGCTTGATTGATTGAGTGTCTGGCGGTTGAGGTATTTGTTGGGCAGCTCGAGGAGGTAGTTGACGGCCATGAGGACGAGGCTGAAGAGTAGGGCGGAGCCGAAGGAGTCGACATGGAAGCCGCTCACCATAGCCGAAGCCATGAGGATGATGATGGCGTTGATGACGAAGAGGAAGAGGCCGAGGGTCAACGCCGTTGCGGGCAGGGTGATGACGATGAGTACGGGGCGGATGATGTTGTTGAGCAGCGAGATGACGATGGCTGTCCAGAAGACGGCCCAGAACGACGTCACCTCGACGCCGGGCAGCAGCCAGGCGCCCACCATCACGGCGATGGAGAGCAGGAGGAGGCGTGTGAGGCATCCGCTGCGGGAGGTGTAGAAGCCGCCGTTGTTGGAGTTGATGGTTATTTTCATTCGGGGGTGCGTAGGGTTTGGTTGGTGGATTGCTTATTCGAAGTTGAAGGCGCCCTTACCCTGTCGTACGAGCTCGATGCCGTCGCTGCAGTCGACGACGGTAGAGGGGTCGGTGTCGGCGATGCCGCCGTCCACCACCACGTCGACGCGTGACTCGAAACGGTCGTGGATGAGTTCGGGGTCGCAGTAGTTCTCCGGTTCGTCCTCTTCACCGAGGGGGCGCACGGAGGTGGCTATGAGGGGGCTGCCGAGTTCCTGGATGACGGCGCGGGTGATGTCGTTCTCTGGGACGCGGATGCCGATGGTCTTGTTGGCATTCTGGTAGTTGCGTGGCACGCTGCCGCTGGCCTCCATGATGAAGGTGTAGGGGCCGGGGAGGCAGGCCTTGAGGAGGGCGAAGGTGTCCTTGTCCATAGCGCGGACATACTCGGAGGCCTGGCTGAGGCTTTCGCAGAGCATCGAGTATTTGGCCTGCTTCAGTTTGTATCCTTTGAGCTGGGCGATGGTTTCGGCAGCCTTCTTGTGCTCCATGCTGCAGGCGAAACAATAGAGGGTGTCGGTGGGCAGAATGGCGATGCCGCCGGCACGCAGGATGTCGGCTATGTGCCTGACTTCGCGCACGTTGGGGTTGCCGTTGTAGAGTTTGACGATCATAGGTTTCTTCTCCTTTTGAAGGTGCAAAAATACAACAAAATATCGAAATGGGGAAAAAAAGTTTACGGGTTGGTATGCGGGTTGGAATTTTTATGGGGGCGGGTGTACAATATTTTATATGATGTTGCGTTATTGTAAATCCAAATGAATAAAAGATAAAGAATGCAGAATAGAATGAAATATAGCATCGGGATGCTGGTGCTTGTGGTGGCGATGGTGATGGTGCAGGGTGAGGTGACGGCACAGCATGTGAAGTTCAAGAAGTATTTCACCGGCGGTACGTTGCGTCTGGATTGCTCGCGCGAGGGCAATGCCGAGGGCGACACCGTGTGGGTGAGCCGCTGGCTCGACCGCTCGGCGGAGTGGCATGGGAGCCGCACGCAGCTCATCGACCCCATAGAGGGTGGCGACTACCGTGTGGCGATGTACGACGCCAAGAGTGGCAAGATGATCTATTCGCGCTGCTACAGTAACCTCTTCCGCGAATACAAGGGGACCGCCAAGGGCAAGACCGTGAAGGCCCGTTTCGAGGAGACGCTGCTGCTGCCCATGCCCAAGCGGAAGGTGAAGATAGCGCTGCAGCATCGCAAAACGGAAAAGGTTGTCCGCCCCCATGGTGCGACGGAATGGAAGTCGATGTTTGAGAACCAGACGGTGGTGGAATTCGACCCCGACGAGCGGGAGCTGGAGTTCAACTACCATATTGGCGTGCGCACCGACCTGGAGCTGCATGGCGAACCCGAGAACAAGGTGGACGTGGTCATCGTGGCCCAGGGCTACGAGTCGGCCACCGACCCGCAGCTGCGGGTGGACTATTACCGCATGAAGGAGATCCTCTTCGGGCAGAAGCCCTTCAAGAACCACCGTAGGGATTTCAACATCTACGGAGTGAAGGCCGACGTGGATGCCGAGTTCGGCACCTTCGGTATCGACCGGTACCTGATGACCTTCAGCCTGTGGAAGTTGCACGACGCCTTGGGAACCACGCCCTGCGACTACATCATCATCATGGTGAACAGCGACACCTATGGCGGCGGCGCCATCTACAACTTCTATGCCGTCACCAGCATGCACCGGCTGGCGGAGTATGTGCTGCCGCACGAGTTCGGCCACTCCTTTGGCGGGCTGGCGGACGAGTATATCGACGAGGACCTGGCCTACGGCGACCTCCATATCAACGACTACGAGCCCATAGAGCCCAACATCACGAACCTCAAGGACTTCGACCACAAGTGGAAGTCGATGCTGCCCAAGGACACCCCCATTCCCACGCCGGAGAACAACGACGTGCCCAAGGCGGAGTGCGGACCCCTGGGAGTATACGAGGGTGCGGGCTATGCCTACAAGGGGGTCTACCGTCCCACGATGCATTGCATGATGCGCGACTATGCGCCCTTCTGTCCGGTGTGCTCGAAGCGGCTGGAGGAGGTGTTTGGGTTGTATACGAGGTAGGGAATGGGGAATAGTGAATTGTGAATAGTGAGTGGTGAATTGTGAATGGTGAATGGTGAATCTTTGGTGGGAGTGAAGGGGAGTGAGAGGGAGTGAAAGGGAGTGAAAGGGAGTGAGAGGACAAATGCTTTAGTGAATAGTTAATAGATAATAGATAATAGTTATTTGCTGGCGCAGGGTGGTTGGGGAATGGTGAATTGTGAATTGTGAATGGTGAATGGTGAATGGTGAATTGTGAATTTTGGGTGGGAGTGAAGGGGAGTGAGAGGGAGTGAAGGGGAGTGAGAGGACGAATGCTTTAGTGAATAGTGAATGGTGAATTGTGATTAGTGAATGGTTTAATGGAAAATATTAATAGGGTTTTGAGAAGATTATTGTATATAGTTATGGTGGCTTTGGTGCCTTGGATGTCGGTGGGGTGTGAAGGCGAGGGCTTTGTGACGGACGACGGGAGTGTGCGGCTGGAGTTCTCGGCGGACACGCTGGCTTTCGACACGGTGTTCACCACCGTGGGCACGCCGACACGTATGCTGACGGTGTACAACCGCACGGGCGACAACCTGCGGCTGAGCAGTGTGACGCTGGCTGGCGGACGCGCCAGTAGGTTCCGCTTGAATGTGGACGGCGACACCGCCCTTGTGGCGCGGGAGGTGGAGATAGCGGCAGGCGACAGCATCTTCATCTTCGTGCAGGCCAACATAGACCCCAACGACGCCACGCAGCCTTTCCTGGTGGAGGACGCCATCCTCTTCGGCAACGGGCAGCGGCTGCCGCTGACGGCATGGGGACGCAACGCCGTATACCACCGTCGCGGCTCAGGCGACTCGACCTGGTTCGCGGTGATCGACTGCGAGGGATGGGACCACACGCGGCCTCATGTCTTCGTTGAGACCGCTGCGGTGCTCGACGGGCACACGCTGGCCTTGGGGCCCGGCGAAGAGCTCTACTTCTGTCCCGGGGCCATGCTGATAGTGGACTCCAACGCCCACCTGCGTGCGTTGGGTACGGCGGAGGCGCCTGTGGTGTTCTCGTCGGTGAGGCACGACGGGTGGTATGAATTCCTCCCCGGACAATGGCAGACGGTGTGGTTCTACAACTACAGCACGGGCAATGTGATAGACCATGCTGTGGTGGAGAATGCCGTCGGCGGCCTGCGGTGCTACCCGGGAGCGCAGCTCACGGTGACCAACACCGTGATACGCAACATGAGCGACTGTGCCATCATCGGGCAGGGGGCCTCCATCACGGGGCGCAACCTGCTGGTGTACGACTGTCTGGCGGGAGTGACGGTGCTCAAGGGTGGCAGCTACGACTTCCGACAGAGCACCTTTGCCAACTACTGGAGCTATAGCGCCCGCAAGATAGAGACCATCGTGCTGGCCAACAACGCCATAGAAGGTGGGGAGGTTGTGGGAGGCAACCTGGTGAAGGCCGACTTCAGGGACTGCATCGTCTGGGGGACCTACCAGAAGGAGGTGCTGCTGAGTGAGCTGGAGGGCTATGAGATGAACTACAACTTGGGCCTCCACAGTATCGTGAAGGGAGGCGAATGGAGTGAGGACCCCCTCTTCACCGCCCCCTATGACGACGACTACACACTGCAGGAGGGCAGTCCTGCGGAGGGAATCGGGTACTTGTTTTTTTAGTGGAAAGTGGAAAGTGGAAAGTGGAAAGTGGGGAGGGGAGTGAAAGGGAGTGAAAGGGAGTGAGAGGACAAATGCTTTAGTGAATTGTGAATAGTGAATAGTGAATGGTGAATAGTGATTGGTGAATTGTGAATAGTGATGGGTTAATTCACTCCGTTCATTCGCATTGCTGCATCTCGGCAGAGCAAGCGAGCTTGCTTTGCTCTCGACTTCCGCAATGGTTTAAGTTTTGGGTGAATGATTAATAGTTAGTAATTTGTTGCATTTTAAGAAAATAAAAAAACGGAATAGCATATGTACGAATACTTTCAGGGGCGGTTGGCCTCGTTGGAGCCCACGCAGGCGGTGGTGGATTGTGGAGGAGTGGGTTACTTGTTTGAGATAACATTGAACACCTATGAGGCGCTGCGGCGTGTGGAGGGTGAGCAGGTGAAGCTCTATGCGCACCATGTGGTGCGCGAGGATGCGCAGCAGCTGTTTGGCTTCTACGAGATGGCGGAACGCGAGATGTTCCGCATCCTGGTGGGAGTGAACGGCGTGGGCAACCAGACGGCGCGCGTGATGCTGTCGTCGCTGACGGTGGACGAGTTGCGCGAAGCCATCCAGACGCAGGATGTGAAGAAGGTGCAGCGGGTGAAAGGCATAGGCGCCAAGACGGCCCAGCGTATCGTGCTGGAGCTTGCCGACAAGGTGGTCGGTGTGGCCGGAGGCTTGCGGCCGGGGACGGGCGTAAGGAATATGGCCATAGAAGAGGCGCAGACGGCATTGACCATGCTGGGCTTCGCGAAGCCTGCTGTGGAGAAGCTGCTCGCCTCGGGCGACTGGAAGAATGCCGACGGCAGTCCGATGACTGTGGAAGAGATCATCAAAGAGGGCTTGAGGAGGCTCTGAGGTGCGAAGGTGGGCCCTGTCTCCGATGGAGCCAGGCAAAATAGTTTGCTCCAGCCCTCTGCGCAGCGCCTTGCTAACGTCGCAGGCCGTGTCTCCGATGGAGCCAGGCAGTGCTCCATTAAGTCGCAGGCCGTGACCGGAGGTCAGGCAGGGTTTTGTTTACTGTTTACGGTTGGATTTGTGAATAGAGGGGATAGATGTGATAGAGGGGATAGATGCGATAGAGGGGATAGATGATTTTATTTAATAGATAATAGTTTTTGTTCTGCATGGGTCTTGGGGGTTGACCACGAATTACACTAATCTAACGAATTCTTCTTTTAACTTCAATGGCCGTTAATTATCCTACGGAGCAGGCAGATGGAGTTATTGGAATGGGGTAGGGGATGAAGGTGGTTGGAGTGGGGGTGGGGAATTAATAATTTTTATATTTTTATTATTTCGATAATACAATATTTATCGTGGATTTGCGTTACGTTCTGAGATGAGTGAATTGTGAATTGTGAATAGTGAATCTTTGGAGGGAGTGAAAGGGAGTGAGAGGGAGTGAGAGGACAAATGCTTTAGTGAATTGTGAATAGTGAATGGTGAATGGTGAATGGTGAATTGTGAATAGTGAATGGTGAATAGTGAATGGTGAATAGTGAATGGGGATTTTGGTAAGGGAAAAAGAGAATAAAGAGAAAAAGGACTTTTGAAAGCGCTAACTCGATATATACTACTATTGGCTGTGGCTTTGTGTGTGCACGCGGGTGCATGGGCGCAGAGTGACTCGCTGAACTACACCCCGATGGGGAGTGGCTATACGCCCAAGGGGGTGAGGGACACCGTGATTTACGATGCCGAGCATGGTGACTACGTGAAGGTGAGGATGGCGGGCGGCATGGAGATAGGTCGCGAGTATATGTCCTTCGAGGACTATGAGGACTGGAAGATGGAGCAGCTTATGCGCCAGTACTGGAACGAGAAGCGCGGCGGTACGGTGCTGGACAACAGCGAGGGAGGTCTGCTGAGTAAGATCCCCGGATTCAACCAGATCAGTCAGAAGCTGGAAGCCCTCATGGGGCGACCGGAAATCAAGATCACCCCGAGTGGAAGTGCCGAGCTGACATTCCAGATAGTGAACAACTATCGCGACGACCCGCAGCGCGACGCCAGCGAGCGCAGCGTGACGACCTTCGACTTCGACGAGAACCTGCAGATCAACCTCAATGCCAAGATCGGCGACCTCATCAGTTTCGACATCAACCACAACACCAACGCCACCTTCGACTTCGAGAACCAGCTGAAGCTGAAGTATGAAGGCAAGGAGGACGACATCCTGCAGCTCTTCGAGGCGGCGGATGTGTCGTTCCCGCTGACGACGACGCTCATCAAAGGCAGCCAGCAGCTGTTCGGATTCCATACGAAGTTGAAATTCGGCAAGCTGACGGTGGACGCTGTGGTGAGTGAGAAGGAGACCAGCACGGAGAACATGCAGGTGCAGGGCGGTGCCAGCAGTCACGAGTTTGAGATCAGGGCCGACGAATACGAGGACAACCGTCACTACTTCATAGCGCAATATTTCTACGACAACTACAACCGTGCGATGAGCACGCTGCCGGTGGCCAACACCAACGTGCGCATCCTGCGGATAGAGGTGTGGCGCACCAATGTCGGTGCCGCCGTTACGCAGAACCGTAACATCCTGGCACTTACCGACCTCGGTGAGGGGGAACCCTGGAGCCAGCGTGTTCACGGCAACGGCAAGGTGAAGCCCGACAACCGGGCCAACGACCTCCTGGCCTTGGTGAACCCCGCGAGTGTGCGCAGCGTCAACTCGGTGACCAGCTTCATGCAAGGCATCGGCTTCACGGCCGGCAGCGACTACGAAAAGGTGGAGTCGGCGCGATTGCTGAACCAGAACGAGTACACCTTCAACCGCGAGTTGGGATTCATCACCCTCAACCAGCCCCTCAGCAACGACCAGGTGCTGGCCGTTGCGTACCAATACCAGGTGGTGGGCGACACCACCGTATACCAGGTCGGCGAGCTGACCACCGACGGAGTGAACGACCCGAACACCCTCATAGTGAAACTGCTGAAGAGTACCTCGGTGGACACCCACAACCCCTTGTGGAAACTCATGATGAAGAACGTATACTTTCTGAAGAGCAGTCAGCTCAGTCGCGAGGGCTTCCGTCTCAATGTGCTCTACGAGAGTGAAGAGGGCGGCGTGGGCGTGGGCTTCTTCACCGAAGGTCCCAAGGAGGGCATCCCCCTGATAGAGCTCTTCGGGCTGGACCGTATGGACGCCAGTCAGAGCTACTACTATGCCGACGGAGTCTTCGACTGGATGGACTCCGCCGCCTTCAAGGGCGGCCTCATCCAGGCCTCGACGGGACGTGTGTTCTTCCCCTATGTGGAGCCCTTCGGCAAGGACCTGAGAGAGTTGCTGGGCGACGACGAGATGGCGCGGCGCTACTGCTTCGACTCGCTCTACACCATGACGAAAGCCCTCGCGCAGCAGTATGCCGAGCGCAACCGCTTCTACCTGGAGGGCTACTACACCTCCAGTGTCTCGGGCGAGATATCGCTTGGCTACAGTGTGACCCCCGGCAGCGTCACGGTGACGGCCGGCGGTATGCCGCTGATAGAGAATGTGGACTACACGGTGGACTACACCATGGGCACCGTGCGCATCATCAACGAGAGCATCCTCTCGTCGGGTACCCCCATCAGCGTCAGCTCGGAGAACAACTCCTTCAGTATGACCACCAAGCGCATGCTGGGACTGCACCTGAACTATGAGGTGCAGAAAGACTTCAATATCGGAGCGACGGTGATGAACCTCCACGAGAAGCCCTTGACGCAGAAGAACAACTTCGGCGACGAGCCCACCAGCAACAGCATCTGGGGACTGGATGTGAACTGGCGTGGGGAGGTGCCGTTGGTGACCAAGCTGGTGGACCTTCTTCCGGGCATTGACACCAAGGCCCCGTCGAACCTCAGCCTGACGGCCGAATTCGCCCATTTCATCCCGGGGATGAGCAGTACGGGCAGCGACGAAGGCAGCGTGAGCTATGTGGACGACTTTGAGGGTGCCGAGAGCAGCATCAACCTCACCACCGTCACCTCGTGGTTCCTGGCGAGCACCCCGCAGGACTGGCGACTGGGGACGGCCATGTTCCCCGAGACGGCGCCGGGCAGCGGGCTCGACTACGGCAAGAACCGCGCCAAGCTGGCGTGGTACCGTATCAGCAACGACTTCTACCAGACGGCCACCCGGCCGAGCAATATCACGCGCGACGACCTCTCGCGCCCCTATGCCCGCCGCATCTACGAGCAGGAGGTCTTCCCCAACAAAGACCGTGTGGCCGGTCAGCCCACCTATGTCTACGAACTCAACCTGGCCTTCTACCCCGAGGAAAAGGGCCCCTACAACTTCGATGTGTCGCCCACGCCCTACAGCGCCGGTATCACCGACAGCGGCACCCTCGTCAATCCCGCCAGCCGTTGGGGCGGTATCATGCGCAAGCTCGACTACACCGACTTCGAGACGCAGAACATCGAAACCATCGAGTTCTGGCTCATGGACCCCTTCATAGAGAATCCCAACCACAAGGGCGGCAAGCTCTACATCAACCTTGGCGACATCAGCGAGGACATCCTGCGTGACGGTAGGAAGAGTTTCGAGAACGGATTGCCCACGAGTGCAACGGTGATCAACGTCGACACCACCATCTGGGGTCGTGTGCCCACCACGCAGCCCATCGTGAATGCCTTCGACAACGATGCGGAGAGCCGCATGTATCAGGATGTCGGATACGACGGATTGGGCTCCACCCATGAGCTGGACGACGAGCAGACCTTCTTCCGCTGGTATCTGGACGAGGTGGCCGCACGTTTCGGTAC
The DNA here is from genome assembly GCA_902775135.1 of uncultured Bacteroidota bacterium. Lineage (GTDB taxonomy): Bacteria > Bacteroidota > Bacteroidia > Bacteroidales > P3 > Colimorpha. The sequence continues at coordinate 16,798 of CACYKY010000010.1, forward strand.
CGCCTCTGCGGCCTATCAGAAAGCCGCCGAGGACCCGTCGGGCGACGACTTCATGTATTTCCGCAGCTCGTACTATGACAACAACAATGTGAAGGTCAACGACCGCTACAAGCGCTACAACAACCCCGAGGGCAACTCGCCCGTGGACGAGGACAGCGACGAGGACTACATGACCAGTGCCAGCGCCTACCCCAATGTGGAGGACATCAACAAAGACAACACCCTCAGCGAGGCGGAGAACTACTACCAGTACGAGATAGACCTCCGGCCCGAGAGTATGGTGATAGGGCAGAACCACATCGTGGACATCCAGGAGGCGCGCAATGTGCAGCTGGAGAACGGCGAGAGCACCACCTGCCGCTGGTACCAGTTCCGCATCCCCATCCGCGAGCCCGACGCCAAGGTGGGCAACATCAACGGCTACCAGTCGATCCGCTTCATGCGAATGTTCCTCAACCAGTTTGAGGAGCCTGTCATCCTGCGTTTCGCCACCCTGGACCTCGTCTACTCCACCTGGCGCAAATACACCGAGGACCTCCTGCAGCCGGGCGACTACACCACCGGAACCTCGGAGAACACCAGCTTCAACATAGCCACCGTCAACATCGAGGAGAACGGCTCGCGCGACCCCGTGCCCTATGTGCTGCCTCCGGGAATCGAGCGTGAGGAATGGTACTCGAGTGGCAACAGCTACACCCAGCTCAACGAGCAGAGTATCGCCCTCGACGTGGACCAACTCGCCAGTGGCGACGCCAGGGCCATCTACCGCTCCACCAGCTATGATTTGCGCCATTACGGCCATGTGAAGATGTTTGTCCACGCCGAGAAGAAATATGCCGCCGACCAGATGGAGGACGACGACCTGATGGTCTTTGTGCGACTGGGTACGGACTACACCAGCAACTACTACGAGTATGAGCTGCCGCTGAAGCTCACCCCTTGGTATACCCCCAGCGACGACCCCTACGCCATCTGGCCGAGAGAAAACAATGTGGACATCGACCTGCAGAAACTCACCGAGATCAAGATCAACCGTAACCGGCGTATCCGCAACGGCGAGAGCGGCTACTCGCCCACGCTGCTCTACAGCGAAATGGTCGACGGGAAGAAATACACCGTCCTGGGAACCCCCAACCTGGGCAAGGTGAAGGTCATCATGGTGGGTATCCGCAACCCCAAGAAAGAGACCCTTTTTGACGGCAACAACATGCAGCCCAAGTCGGCCACCGTGTGGATCAACGAGTTGCGGTTGACCGACTACCTCAACAAGGGCGGATGGGCGGCGATGGCGCTGGCCCGCACCAACCTGGCCGACGTGGGTAACCTCTCGGTCTACGGCTCGTATACCACCGCCAATTTCGGCAACCTGGAAGACCCGCTCATCAAGGAGGAGCTGATGAACACCTTCACCTTCCAGACCACATTCGATATGGAGTTGGGCAAATTCCTACCCGAGGAGTGGGGCATGCACATCCCGCTCTACCTCGACTACAGTCGCGAGATAGCGAGTCCGGAATACAACCCCTACAACCCCGACGTGCTGCTCTATGACGACCTGGACACCTACAGCTCGGAAGCCGAACGCGACAGTGTGAGGCAGATGACCCAGCGGCGCAAGTCGACCACCAACCTCACGCTCACCAACGTCAGAAAAGACCGGGTGAGCAAGGAGAACCTGAAGCAGCACATCTACGACATAGAGAACTTCTCCTTCTCGTATGCCTACAGTCGCGAGCGGACAAGCGACGAGGACATTGAGAGCTACAGCAAGGACCAGCATCGGGGCGGATTCACCTACAGCTACAGCCTCCAGCCCGAACCCGTGAAACCCTTCGACAAGGTGAAACTCTTCAAGGGGAAAGCCTGGAAGATATTGAAGGATTTCAACTTCTACTATCTGCCGAAGAGCCTCAGCTTCTCCACCGAGGTGTATCGCGACTACGAGGAGACCTTGCTGAGGAACAAGAGTGCGGCCCTCGTCATCATCAAGCCCACCTACTTCAAGCAGTTCACGTGGCAACGAACCTATGGGTTGCAGTACGACCTGATGCGCTCCTTCCACATCCAGTACTCCGCCAATGCCAATGCGAGGATTGAAGAACCCGTGGGTAGGATTGACGGCACGGCGACGGATTCCATCTGGCGGTCGATAGCGCGAGGAGGCACCATGCAGAACTTCCAGCAGACGATCTCGGCCACCTATGAGCTCCCCCTGAACAAGCTGCCCTATCTGGACTTCCTCCGTGCCCCTTTGAGCTACCGCACCAACTATGTGTACCAGGGAACCACGCAGGCGCTGCAGAGTATGGGAGGCACCTTGCAGGGGTCGACATCGATGCAGGCCTCGGTCAATGCCAACATGAACACGTTGTACTCCAAGATCAAGCTGCTCAAGGATGCCAATGCCCCGAAGAGCAACAAGCGGCAGCCCGCGAAAACCAACAGTCGCGGGAAGAACAAGATGAGTGTGCAGGACTCGGTGGCGATGGCCGACAGTTTGCGGAGTGTGCGGATGAAAGAGACACTGAAGGAGGTGGCCTACTTCGGATTGCGACTGGTGACCTGTGTGAAGGATGCCAGCATCCAGTACAATGTCACGAACGGCTCGCGCCTGCCGGGCTACATGGGCGAACCGCGTTTTGTGGGACTCGACCCGCAGACCTATTGGAGTCCCGGAGGAGGATATGTGCTGGGATATGACTATGATGTGGCAGAGGACCTGTTGCGCAACGACCTCCTCTCGCGCGACACCCTCTTCAACTCGCCGCATGAGATGACAACCGACAGGAAGCTGTCGCTGCAAGCCAACGTGGAACCCATACGTGATTTCAAGATAGCCATCACGGCGTCGCAGAACTATAACAGCCGGGAGGAGTACTACTACAAGTACCTGACCGACCTCGACTATGTCGACGGTCCGCTGTCGTACCGCATGACCGGAAGCTACAACACCACCACCTGGAGCTTTTTGACCGCCTTTACCGATGCCGATGCCCTCTTTGCGGAGTTCTTGGACAACCGCTCCATTGTGGCCGAACGGCTGGCGGCCGCCAATGCCGACCCCTACAGCGACCAGATGGTGCTGGACACCATGAACGGACAATACTATCCTGCCGGCTACAGCGCCAATTCGCAGACGGTGCTGCTCACCTCGTTCCTGGCCACCTACTTGGGCAAGGACGTGAAAAAATACGGCTTCTCGCCCTTCCAGTCGTTCCCGTTGCCCAACTGGAATATCAACTACAACGGCTTGAACAAGATACAGTTCCTCAAGAAATGGTTCACCAACATCACCATTTCGCACCGTTACAGCTCCACCTATAGTGTGGGCAACTTCTATACCGACGCCACCCTCTCGGGCGTGGAGGACTACGACTATGGCACGGAGAGTATCCTCAACAGCACCGGCGACTATGTGCCGCCCGTGAGCATGGAGGGCGTGCAGATTACGGAGCAGTTCAACCCCCTGATCCGCATCTCGGTGAACATGGTCAACAGTCTCCAGTTCAACTTCTCGTTGCAGAAGAACCGCACCCTCATGCTCTCCTTCTCCAACAACCAGCTCACGGAGACCATGCGCAGCGGCTTCACCCTCGGCGCGGGTTACACCTTCAAGGACATTGCCTTCGATGTGAAATTTGCCGACAAGACCCATAAGCTGAAGAGCGACCTCATAGTGCGACTCAACCTCACCTATAACTCCAACTCCACCACCATCCGCAAGATCAACCAGAACCTCTCGCAGATATCCTCGGGAAGTTCTGTTTGGATGGCCGAGCTCAGCGCCGAGTATGCCCTCACTACCACCCTCACCCTCAAGGCCTTCTTCCAGACCAATATCAATACACCCTACATTTCCAACTCCTATCCCAATTCAACAACCAAAGGCGGTTTGACAGTCAGATTCTCGTTTTAAATGAAAAAGGACAGATTCCATAATTTCGACAATGAAGTGCGCGACCTGGTGCTCGACTTTGAGAATACGGTTCTCAAAGGGAAGACCCAGTTTTTTGATGTCGACGAGATGGAGATCATCATCGACTATTACTTCGAAGTCAACGACCAGAAGCCCCTCGAGCGTGCCGTTGAGTACGCCGAGGAGCTCTACCCCGACAGCACCTCCATCCGTCTACGCCGGGCTCACCTGATGATTTCCCACGAACAGTACTCCAAAGCCCTCAAGGTGCTCAACCAAATGCGTCAGGCGGAGCCCGACAATACCGATGTGGCCTACTCGCTGGGTGTGGCCAACGGCGCCGTCGGCCAGTCGGAGAAAGCCATTGCCTATTTCAAAGAAGCCGCACGCGATGGGTGGATGCTCGGTCGCGTCTATTCCAACATGGCCGAGGAATACTACAAGCTGAAGGACTATGACTCGGCCCTCAACTTCTATCGCAAGGCTATGGAGAGTGACTCGTGTGACGATGTGACGGTATACAACTATTACGATGTCTCCTATGTCTCCGGACGTATTGAGCAGGCGGTGGACTATCTGGGCAACTATGTGAAGAAGAACCCCTACAGCAAAGAGGGGTGGTACTGTCTGGGATGCGCCTACCGCGACCTGACGCTCTATGAGAAAGCCGTTGATGCTTTCGAATTCGCCATTGCCATCGACAAAACGTATGTCGATGCCTATGTGGCCCTCTCGCAAACGCAGGACTTCATGGGACGCACCAGCGAGGCGGTGACCACCATGTTGAGGGTGCTCGACTATAGCGACGACCCCGCCAAAGTCTACCGCACCATAGGCAACCTCTATGCCCGCGAGGCCAACTACAACACCGCTATGGCCTATTTCAAGAAGGCTGTCGACGAGAATCCGCGTGATGCCGAAGCCCATGCCTCCTCGGCCCTTTGCCTCATGGAGATGGGCGACATCCCCTCGGCCCTCTCCACCGTCAAGCGGGCCCTCCTGCTCGACGAGTCCAACCCCATGCCCGACAGTCCCGAGGGCAACCCCGAGGTGCTCTGCGCCGCCGCTATGGTCTACGATGCTAAGGGCGATTTCGAGAAAGCTTCCGAATTCTTCGAACGCCTCATCGTCTCCAACCTCTACACCGAGCCGCAATGTCAGATCTACACCCAGTTCCTTTTCAAGCACAGGGTCTTCGACACGTTGACCTTCTTCGCCGAAGAGTCGCTGGAGGCCTATCCTCACGACGCCTTCTACAGCACCTATCTCGCTGCCGCCTATTTCTATACCAACCGCTATAACCGCGCCCGCAAGATGCTTCCCGACGTCTCGCCCTCCTTGCTTGCCGACATCTGTCCCGAGATCATGGTGCATCCCTTGCTCGGCCCCCTGATTCCGGCCGACCCCTTTGCCAATTCACCCGAAAACAACAATCATCATGAATAGAAAACGATTCTTTTTGATAGTGGCCTTGCTGTCACTTTTTTCCAGTCAGCCTCTTTGGGCACAGCCTACGGATGTCGATGCCTCCGAGACGGTAGGTGTGGCAGAAGCCGTACGTGGCGATACTGCATCGTCGGGTTTTGTGGCCTCTGCCTTGCGGTGGTATGATGCCCACATGAATTATTGGGCTGTCGGCGGATTGATGGCCGTAGAGAGTTCCTTTGTGCCTTTCCCGTCGGAGGTGGTGATCCCCCCTGCGGTCTATGTGGCCGCCAACCCCGAAGGCAAGAGTGGGATGAAGATATGGCTGGTGGTGCTGTTTGGCACCTTGGGAGCCCTCGTCGGCGCCCTGATCAACTATTTCCTTTCGCGGTGGCTGGGGCGTCCCATCATTTATGCCTTTGTTGATAGCAAGTGGGGTCACATGCTCAGCCTTTCGGGCGAAAAGATGGAACGTGCCGAGAAGTATTTCAACGACCATGGGGTTGTCTCCACACTCGTTGGCCGTCTCATTCCCGTCATCCGGCAGCTTATCTCCATCCCTGCCGGACTGAGCAAGATGAACATCATCCCGTTTGTTGTCTACACCACCCTTGGCGCTTTGGTGTGGAACTGTGTGCTGGCGCTTCTGGGATGGCTGGCCTACCAGGCTGCCGACCCCAGCGTCATCGAGCGCTACAGCAGTCTCCTCAGCTACGCCATCATCGTTATCTTTGTACTTGTCGTTGTCTTCTTTGTTGTTCGCTATTTTCTTAAACACCGCGAAAGTAGAGCTGTAGGAGAGCCCCGTAGGGGCAATGGAAAATAGCCGAGGGTGCAAACCCACTAATTAATATATGAAACTTTAAACCAAGAATAAGCCCCGTAGGGGCAATGGAAAATAGCCGTGGGTGCAAGCCCACGGAGAAAGAAGATTAAGATTGTTATAGAGCCCCGTAGGGGCGATGGAAACAGCAATGGCAAATAGTTACATACAGTTGAATGTCCATATAACCTTCCACGTAAAAACCGGTGTCGACCCAGTCAAAATGGACGACCTTCCCCGGCTCTTTGCATATCTGGGAGGTTGTGTCAGGGAGCAAGGGGCAAAAGCCATCGCCGTCGGCGGTATGCCAGACCATATGCACATGTTGGTTTCTATCCCTGCCACTATAACCGTTTCGGAGTTTGTGAAGAATCTCAAGGTGTGGAGCAGCAAATGGCTCAAGATGTTGGGGGATGCTTACTGTGGGTTTGCCTGGCAGGATGGCTATGGGGCATTCTCGGTGAGCCATTCGGTGATTTCCAAAACAATCAGTTATATCGCAAACCAGGCAGAGCATCATAAAGAGATGACGTTCAGACAGGAATATTTACGAATGTTAAAGGCTAATGAAATAGAATATGATGAGAAGTACGTGTGATATCCGTCGCCCCTACGGGGCTCGGGATGAGGTTGGCTCCTTGACCGTGGGTAATACCCACGGCTACTTTCCGTTGCCCCTAATGGGGCATGTCTCCGCTGTCTCGAAAAGGCGGAAGTCGTACATGGCCCAAATAGAATTATACAATGATAATGAATATTGACAACATACGGGGACAGTTCCCCATCCTCGACACCCAGGTGCATGGTCGCCAGCTGGTGTACCTCGACAATGCCGCCACCACGCAGAAACCTCTGCGTGTCATCGAGGCTCTCGACGGCTATTACCGCCATCTCAACAGCAATATCCATCGCGGTGCCCACCATCTGGCCACCCTTGCTACCGAGCAGTACGAACAGGTGCGCCGTCAGGTGCAGCAGCTCATCCATGCCCGTCATAGTCATGAGATTGTCTTCACCCGTGGAACCACCGAAGGCATCAATCTGGTGGCCTCCTCTTTCGCCAGACGCTATTTCTGTGGCGACGACGAGGTGATCGTCTCCGGTATGGAGCACCACTCCGACATCGTCCCTTGGCAATTGGCCGGCGCCCGCTTGCGGCCTATCCCTTTCAGCGACGAGGGTGTGCTCGACCTCGACGCGTTGGCGTCTCTCTTCAATAGCCATACGCGCATCGTTGCCGTCAACCAAGTCTCCAATACCCTGGGCACCATCAACCCCATAAGCGACATCATCCGTGTTGCTCATTCCCACGGCGTCCCCGTCCTCATCGACGGCGCACAAGCCATCTCGCATCTGGCTGTCGATGTGCAGGCGCTGGGGTGCGACTTCTATTGTTTCTCGGGCCACAAGATGTATGGTCCCATGGGTGTCGGCGTCGTCTATGGCCGCGAGGAGATCCTCAACGAGTTGCCGCCCTATCAGGGTGGGGGAGAGATGATAGAAAACGTCACCTTTGAACAAACCACCTACAACCAGCTCCCCTTCAAGTTCGAGGCGGGCACCCCTTCGGTGGGCGACGTCATCGCTCTTGGCGAAGCCATCTCGTTTATGAACGAGGTGGGCATCGAGAACATCGCCGCCCAGGAGGATCGCCTCTTGCGCTATGCCACCGAGCGTATCCTTCAGATTCCCGGTGTCCGCATCTTCGGCACCGCACCCCGCAAGACCTCCGTCCTCTCCTTCCTTGTCGGCGACGCGCATCCCTATGATGTCGGCACGCTCCTCGACCAGCTCGGCATCGCCGTCCGCACCGGCCACCATTGCACTCAGCCCATCATGGACCGCTATGGTATTCCCGGCACCGTCCGCGCCTCTTTCGCCGTATACAACACCCCCGAGGAGGTCGATGCCCTGATGAATGCACTTGAACGTATTTTACCCATGCTGCAATAGTTATGCTCGTTAGCCTACATATAGAAAACTATGCCCTCATCCGCGAGTCCGACATCTCTTTCGGAAGTGGGTTTGTGGCCATCACCGGTGAGACAGGTGCCGGAAAATCCATCCTCTTGGGTGCTTTGGGACTCCTCCTCGGCCAGCGTGCCGACCTCGCCGTCCTGGCCGACAAGGAGCGCAAGTGCATCGTCGAGGCTCATTTCGACATTGCCGGCTTGGGTCTCGAGCCGCTTTTCACTGAGGCCGATGTCGACTATGACGACCACCTCCTCCTCCGTCGCGAGATAGCCCCTTCGGGCAAGAGTCGCGCTTTTGCCAACGACACCCCTGTCCAACTCCCCTTCCTCCGTGCCCTGGGGGCCAGCCTGGTGGACATCCATTCACAGCACCAGACCCTCACCCTTGCCGACAGCGCATTCCGATTCACGCTGCTCGACAGCCTGATTCCGAAAACAAAGGAAAACGATATAACCCAATCCTACTCCGATGCCTATTCGGCCTACACATCGCTCAAGCGCGACCTGGAAGCCCTTACCTCCACCGAGGCCCAAAACCGGAAAGAGCAGGATTTTCTCCAATTCCAGTTCAACGAGCTCTCCGAGGCCCGTCTTCAGCCCGACGAGCAGCAGGCCCTCGAACAGGAGTCGACGTTGTTGGCCCATGCCGAAGCCATCCGTGAGGGGCTGGGGGAGGCTTCTGCCCTTATGGACAACGACACCGAGCAGGCCATCCTCCCTTGTCTCCGTCAGGCCAAGAATGCCCTTGCCCATATCGCACCGTTCCATCCCGATGCCGATGCCCTCCTTTCCCGACTCGACTCTTCACTCATCGAACTCGACGATATCAACTCCTCTCTTGCCTCTCTTGCCGACAGCGTTTCCTACAATTCCGACCGTCAGCAGCAGGTCGACGATCGCCTGGCGCTCCTCTATCGTCTGCAGAAAAAGCATGGTGTAGACAGTGTTGAAGCGCTCATCGCCATCCGCGACGAATTGGATGCCCGCCTGCAGTCCATCTCCTCTCTCGATTCCCGCATCCAGGCGCTCATGGAACAGGTCGACAAAGCCTTCTCGCAGTTGCAGTCGGCTGCCGAGGGCCTCACAGCAGCACGCTGTGATGCCGGTGCCCGTTTGTCTGAGGCTATCCTGCCCATCCTGCACGACCTGGGTATGCCCGAAGCGCGTTTTTCCGTACGGCTCGACCCTCTGCCGACCTATGGCCCCATGGGACACGATGCCGTTGCTTTCCTTTTCAATGCCAACCGAGGTGGCGAACTGCGCGATTTGGCGAAAGTGGCCTCGGGAGGTGAGCTCTCCCGACTCATGCTGGCCATTAAGGCTGCCGGCCAGTCGCCCACGCTCTCAGTCGCCCGCGCTCTTGTCCCCACACTCATTTTCGATGAGATCGACTCGGGCGTCTCCGGCGACATCTCCGTTGCTGTGGGAACCATCATGTGCCGTATGGCCCAGCACATGCAGGTGATTGCTATCACCCACCTGCCTCAGATTGCTGCGCGTGCTTCGCAGCATCTCAAGGTTTACAAGCGCGTAGAGGACAGCGCCGACCGTACGGTCTCCCATATCCGTCAGCTCTCTTCCGACGAGCGTGTCACCGAAGTGGCCGTCATGCTCAGCTCCGACCCGCCAACCCCCGCTGCGCTCCAAACCGCCAAAGAGTTGATGTCATGAAATACTATCTTGTTGGCTACATGTATTCCGGCAAGTCCACTTTTGGCCGTCAGCTTGCTGCGTCGAAGGGGATGGACTTCCTCGACCTTGACCGAGCCTTCGAGCAACGCTATCATTACACCGTCCCCCGTTTTTTCGCCGCCTTCGGCGAAGCTCCCTTCCGTCAGCTCGAGAGTCAGCTCCTCCGCTCCACCGCCGAACTCGACAATGTGGTCATCGCCACCGGTGGCGGCACCCCTTGCCATTCGTCCAACATGGATTTCATTCTCGCACACGGCACAGCCATCTATCTTCGCATGTCTGTGGACGACCTTGTCTCCCGTGCGCTCCGTTCGCGCAATCCCCGTCCCCTTGTCAAAGGACTATCCGAATCGGACCTCCGCGCGCGTATCGATTCGCAACTGAAAGAAAGGGAGCCCTCTTATCTGAGAGCTCCCATCATCCTTGACGGATTGAATCCAATCCTGTAGTATCAATCAGTATTCAAAGGCGCTGCCTCCGAGGAATTCCCTCATGATGCTGTTGTGCGGGATAAAGGTGTCGTCTATGGGCAGCACCAGCTCCGAGAAGTCGAGCAGCTGTTTGGCCACCGAAAACTCTTCGCAGTTCTCCGGCACCTGTTTCAGCAGGGGCTCGGCATAGCGTTTCAATACGCCCAACTCGTACAACAGCGCCGAATTGAACATCACGTTGGCATTCTCCTGGTAGGGGAAGATGTGTCGTCTCTCTCCGCGTACCACTTCCGGCCAGCGGTGGAGGGTCTCTTTGGCTTTCCATCCGCGGAAGTTGTTGTCTCTCACTATGCGTCGCACCAGACGGTTGTCGGTACCATGTATGATGTTCTGTCCGTCGATGGCCAGCTGTGTGAGGGCGCTGACGTACACCTTGAACTTCAGCCCTTCGTCGATTTCGGACGTCAGCTTGGGGTTCAGCGCATGGATGCCCTCCACCACCAGCAGGCTCCGGGGACCCAGTTTGAGGGTCTTGCCGCTGTAGAACGGTTCGCCTTTGATGAAATCGTAGGTGGGTATCTTCACCTCTTCGCCCCTGAACAAAGCGTTCAGATGCTCGTTGAGCAGCGGTATGTCGAGGGCGTCGATACTCTCGAAGTCGTATTCCCCGTTGGGCAGTTTGGGTGTGCGTTCCCGTCCGAGGAAGTAGTCGTCCAGCGACAGCTGGTTCACGTCGTATCCCAGCACACTCAGCTGCACGCTGAGTCTCCGGCACGAGGTCGTCTTGCCGCTGCTGCTGGGGCCTGCCAGCAGCACCATCTTGGCGCCGCTTTTGCTCACTTGCTCGGCGATCTCGGCATATTTCTTCTCATGAAGCGCTTCGGCCAGCAGTATGAGGTGCTGACCGCCCTTGTCGTGTACGATGCGGTTGTAGTCGCTCACCGTCGGCGTGTGCAGCAGGTCCACCCATTTGTGGTGCTCGCGGAAGATGGCGAAGAGCTTCGGGGTCTCCTGGAAGAGCGACAGCTTGTCGGGATGCTCGGGGTCGGCGCATTGGAGCATGTAGCCGTCCTCATACTGGCGGAAGTCCCAGGTCGTCAGGCACCCTGTGCTCGGGGCCAGCTTGCCGTTGATCTTGTGCACCGTATCGCCCAGGAAGTTCATCTCGATGTACAGCTGGTTCAGGTGCTCCAGCAAGTCTGTCGTTTTGGGCATGTGGCGCGGGCGTACCAACTCCAGTGCATCGCTCAGCAGCATGGTCTTGGCTGTGAAGGGGATATCCTGTTCCTGCATCTCTATCATGTGGTCGCGCACCGTGCGGCACACCTCCATCGGGTCGGGCAGCACGTATCCGTCCACAGCGCTGACGATGCGGCAGTAGAAGCCGTTCTGGAGCGAGTGGTCGATGCTCAGCACCGCCTTGGGGTAGCAGTCGTGCACCGCTGTGTAGAGCATCATGCACAACGCGTTGCGGTACATGCGGAATCCCTGACGGTCGGTGATGTCCAGCAGACGTATCACCTTGGGGTTGTATATGCGGTATTGCAAGGGTTCCACCTTGTTGTTCACCAAAGCCCCCAGCACCGGCCAAGGGGCTTTGCCGTCCTTGGCGGTCTTCATCTGCATGTATTCGGCGGCCAGCTGCGCAACCTGCGTACCCTGTTCCACCATTTTCCGCTCGCCCGTATTGGCAAGCACTATTTCTACTTGGGTCATGATTATTCTTTTTTTCTTTCTACTTGTCTCCTCCCATCACCTCCTCGATTTCCTTGACGGTCTTGGGGATGGGCTTGCCCAGCACGCGGACGCCGGTCTCGGTGACGAGGATGTCGTCCTCGATGCGGATGCCGCCGAAGTCCTTCCATTTCTCCAGCTCGTCGAAGTTCACGAAGTCCTTGTTCGTACCCTCGGCATTCCATTTGTCGATGAGGGCGGGGATGAAATAGCATCCGGGCTCGTCGGTGATGACGAATCCGGGTTGCAGTTTCCGGCCGCAGCGCAGGCTGCCCAAGCCGAACTGCTCGCTGGGACGCGTCTCCTCGTCGTAGCCCACGTTGATCTGGCCGTAGTTCTCCATGTCGTGCACGTCGAGGCCCATCATGTGGCCCAACCCGTGGGGCATCAGCAGGCTGTGGGCGCCGTTGGCCACGATGTCGTCCACGCTGCCCTTCAGGATTCCCAAGCCTTTGTAGCCTTCGGCCAGCACGCGGCTGGCGGCGGTGTGCACCTCCTTGTAGGTGATGCCCGGACGGGTGACGCGGGCGGCCTCGAGGTTGGCGGCCAGCACGATCTCGTAGATGGCCTTCTGGCGCTCGTTGAACTTGCCTCCCACGGGCACCGTGCGGGTGATGTCGCTGCAGTAGTTCATCGGGGTCTCGCAACCGGCGTCCATCACCAGCATGCGTCCCACCTCCAGGCGGTTGTTGTGCCCGTGGTTGTGGAGCGTCTCGCCGTGCACCGTCATGATGACGGGGAAGCTCACAGGGCCGTTGCCCTTCCAGGCTTCGCCCTCCATGAATCCTGCCAGCTCGTACTCGTAGCGGCCGGGCATAGCCAGTTTCATGGCTCCCACATGCATGTTGTAGGCGGTGGCGATGGCTTTCTCTATCTCCTCGATCTCCTCGGCGCTCTTGATCATGCGCTGCTTCACGCATGCCAGGATGAGGTCCATCGATGCGTGGCGGTTTACCGAGCTGTAGGTGACACCCAGCCACTCGCTGATGTCGGCGCGGATGTCGGCGCGGTAGGGCGGCAGGTAGTGGGGCAGGGCCGACGTGGGGCGCTTGCCCTCGAGGTATTTCTTCAGGTCGGCCATCGAGCCGCTGTTCTCCACTCCCACGCTGGCGGCCAGCTCCTTCACGCTCGGCAGCGGACCCGTCCAGATGATGTCGTCGATGTCGTAGTCGTTGGCGAAGAGGTAGTCCTTGCCCGTCTCGCAATCCAGCACACCCACCAGGTCCTCGCGCTGAAGGCCGAAGAAATAGAGGAAGGTGCTGTCCTGACGGAACCAGTAGGTGTTGTCCTTGTAGTTGCATGGGGCTTCGTGGTTGCCCGGAAGGATGATGATGCCGCGACCCACGTCCTTGCGCAGCTGCTCGCGGCGAGCAATATAAGTCTCTTTTTTGAACATATGGCTGTTTTTTATATTTTCTGTTCCCATAACGCAAAAAAGACATAATTATTGTTTTTGTCCAACAACAAAAAAACACCCCCAAAAGGCCTATTTGCAACCCGCTGTAAAACAGTATCATGACTGGACCCCCTCTTACTCCCCTCTTACTCTTCCCTTACCCCTCTCTTTACCCTCCTTTTCTTCACTAAGAGATGATAAGGGGATGATTGAAACAGCAATAGGGGAATGGCAGGGGATTGGGGGTTGTGGTTGCTATTATATTAATGTATTCATTTTAATAAAAAGTGATGCCGCCCAGAAGTGGTGAAACATTAAAACTACGGCAGGATGAAAAAAAAATCCTGTGTTTTCAAAAATATTTGTATCTTTGCAGAACATTATACTATGCACAAGACTGCCCATTAGAACTATAAATAACTAGAAACAAATTATTTATTGGAGGATGGATAGATGTGATTCTGTGAAAGGATTGCATCCGTTTGTGGCATAGGATAATGTGGATGGATGAAAAAAGACAGGAAAAACGACGAGAGTTTGTCGGGGAAAATAAAGGAAACCAAAGAGAACACAAGGAAAAGAATAAAAAAAACGTATAATTAACTTATTATTAACCCAAAAACAAAACATCATGCAAAAGTTTCTACGAACTTTGACCCTGTTGGCATTCTTAGCAGTGCCCTGGGTCGCGCAAGCGCAGAACACGCTGACAGTTGCCGATGGTACGACTACGAACAGTAACGTACCTATCTACGGCCTTTGGTCAGATGCCTATCTGCGTTGTCAGACCATCTATCCGGCTGCGATGTTGGAAGAATCTGCAGATGCTTTCGGTATGACGGGAGGCACGATTACGAGCCTTACCTACTACCAGTCAAGTGCTGCTGCAGAGGCCTACACCGGAACCTGGGAGGTCAAACTGACCGAGGTTTCTGCCGTCTCCCTTTCGGGTTGGCAGGACGTCTCCAGCGCCACGACCGTTTATACCGGTACGTTGGATGCAAGTGTCACTCCCTTGGTCATCAACTTCACCACGCCCTACACTTACAATGGTGGTAACCTCCTCATCGAGGTGAGCCAGATTCAGTCGGGCAATTACAAAAGCGCTAGCTACTATGGCGTCAGCGCCACTGGTGCCAGTTGGCAGGGCTACAATAGCTCCGCGTGGGCATCCATCACTGGCAGCGCCCAGAACTTCATTCCCAAGACCACCTTCACCTTCTCCGGTGGTACCCCCATCACCTGCCGTGTGGTGTCCAGTGTGGAATGCACTGATCTTACCGCAACCACCGCCACCCTTACCTGGACGGATGCTAATAACAGCTCCGCTGCTTCCTACAGCGTCTACAACGGCGACCAATTAGTTGCCTCCGTAGCTGCCGGCACCTATACCTACACCTTCACGGGTCTCGATCCCAACACTGATTATACTCTCGCTGTGGCTGTCAACTGCTCCGCTACGGATGCTTCGGCTGCCAAGGGTGTTTCTGTTCGCACGCTCTGCGCCTCCGAGCAGATGCCTTTCGTTGAGGCCTTCGACGCCGATCTCTCCGGCGAACCCTGCTGGGCTCATGCTTCCGGCGTTACTGCCGCTGAGGTCTTCAATGGCGCCTCCCTCACGCTTGCTGCCGGTGGTGGTGCTTGGTCCTATCAGACTGCCGTCAGCAATGGACTGCCCGCTGGTCACTATCGTGTTAATATCTATAGTACCAGCTGCAAAAATTGGCTGATTACTCCCAACATCGACCTGACCTCTGCTGCTTCGGCCCAGTTGACGTTTGATGCCGCTTTCACCGCTTATAGCGGTACTGCCGCCGCCGCTGGCTATGAGAACAACAGCTCCCAGGCTTTCATGGTCCTCGTCTCCACCGATAACGGTCAGACTTGGCTTGAGTCCAATGCTACCAAGTGGCAGAACGAAGGTGGCAACTATACCCTCGCTTCTTTGTCCGGCACTGAGTATGTGGAACAGACCGTCAATCTCAATGCCTACATTGGCCAGACCATCCGCATCGCTTTCTACGCTCAGTCCACCGCCTCCGGCGGCGACAACAACATCCATATCGACAACATCAATATCGATGTGATGCCTACCTGCTTCAAGGTTACCGACCTGACAGTTAGCGCTGCTACCAACAATAGTATCACCCTCACTTGGAACGACGCCATCAACACCGGCGCCACCTATTCCGTCTATAACGGCGATGCGTTGGTTGAAAGCGGAATCTCCGCTACCACCTACACCGTCACCGGCCTCACCTCCAACGCCCCCTACACCTTCACTGTGGTTGCCAACTGCGCTGCCGACGACGCTTCGCGTCCCGTCTCCATCAGCACCCGCACCGAGTGTGATCCCTTCATCACCCTGCCTTACTCCAACGACCTGGAAGGCGAGCCTTACTACAATGTAGTGTCCTATGCCGAAGCATTCCCCTTCTGCTGGACTCGTTTCAACGATGCCACCAATGCTACGTACACTACCTACCCCCGCCTGCTCTCCGGCTCCTCTATGTCTCATAGTGGATCTGTCTACATGCAGTTCAATTCCTCCACAGGTGCCGCCTATGCCAACACGCAGATGGCTGTGCTGCCTGCCGTTGACGTCACCGTCAACCCCATGAACAGCAACATGGTCAGCTTCTGGGCTCGCAGCAGCAACTCTACTGCCCGCACCCTCATCGTGGGTACCATGAGCGACCCCACCGACCTCTCCACCTTCACGGCTGTAGAGACCGTCACGGTTCCTGGTAGCACCTATGAATTCTTCCGTGTGAAGCTCACCAGCAGCCCTGCCAACAACGCCTATGTGGCCATCCGTATGGACAAGGGTACGGCTTCTTCTACCGCCTACGTTGACGACATCACCCTCGAGGAGATTCCCTCTTGCTGGGTTGTCGAGAACCTCGAGGTTACCAATGTTACCAACAACAGCGTCTCCCTCAGCTGGGATGCCAACGTGGAAAACACCGGCGATGTGACCTACATCGTTATGAATGGTAGTGAAGAGGTTGCCACCGGCATCACCGCCACCGAGTACACCGTTACCGGTCTCACCGGCAACAGCCCCTACACCTTCTCTGTGCTCACCAGCTGTGGCGCCAACGACAATGCCGAGCCTGTGAGCGTCAGCGCCCGCACCCTGTGCGATCCCCAGACGCTGCCCATCCTCACCACCTTCGAGGAGGACGACGAGACGATGTTCTGCTACATCCCCGTCAACAGCAACAGCGCCAACCCCATTGAGGTTGTCAACGCTCCGAGGCATGGTTCGGTTGGAGTTACTTCCAACATGCTGAGCTTCTCCTCCTACAGCAACGCCAGCGACTACAACCAGTATCTCATCTCGCCCGAGTTCAGCAGCACCGAGCCTATCAAGGTGCGCTACAACTATGTGGCCTATGGTACGGACGACCAGGTCGAGGTGCTCTATTCCACCACCGACAGCGAGCTCGAGTCGTTCCAGGCCACCACTGGCATGAAGACCGCCACCGAGATGGCTACCGATTCCGTCTACCTGCCCGCCAACACCAAGTTTATTGCCTTCCACTATTACGGCAACTATCAGTATGACCTCTACATTGACAATATCAGCATCGAGGTTGCTCCCCAGCACACTGTGAACTTCGCCTACCTCACCACCGAGGCCGGCGTCACCGTGGGTAGCGCTGCCGTCGACGGCACTGTCTACGAGGGCAACATCGCCCACCTGGTCTCCACTCCTGCCACCAACATGCGCACCGCTGCCTGGTATGCCGGCAACCTGACCAGCGTCGAGGGCGAAACTCCTCTGGCTGTTGATGAGGATGAACTCGATGTCACCGTTCTTACCGACACCAACTTCACCGTTGTCTATGGCTATGGCCAGTTCGAGATCAAGGGTATCACCGCCAACGAAAACCAGGCCCGCATGGGTTCTGTGGCCGGCGACAGCCCCTATGGCAACGACATGTACGACTACGCTACCACCGCTACCCTCACCGCCACCGCCAACACCGGATTTGAGTTCACCGAGTGGCGCAACGAGGACGGCAGCGTATACAGCACCGAGAACCCCCTCGCTATCGAGGCCTACCAGCCCCTGACCCTCATTGCTCACTTCGGCATTGCCTCCTACGAGATCACCGCCGAGACCGAGCATGGTACGGTTGATGGCTTGGGTACCTACACCTTCGGTACTTCCGTTACCCTCACCGCTGTGCCCGATGAGCACTACCACTTCGTGAAATGGGCCGACGATGACATGACCAATGCCACCCGTGCCTATCGCGTCATTGAGCCCATGACCTTCCACCCGGTCTTCGAGCCCGATGTGTACACTGTGAGTGTCAACGGCCCCGCCATTGCCACCTACACCGTTAAGGACGCCGATGAAAACGTGACCGACCAGTTCGCCTACAACACCGAGGCCACTGTGACCGTCAGCAACATCGACGAACATTACACCTTCGCCAACTGGGCCGATGCCGATGGCAACAACCTCAGCACCGACCTTTCTTATACCTTCGCCGTTGAGGGCAACACCGTTCTCACCCCGGTCTTCACCGCCGATGAGATGACCCTCACCATCGCCTCCAACGATATCGACATGGGTACCGTCAGCTTCGTCAGCGACGAATACACCGGCACCACCGCTACCGTTGACTACATGACCCAGGTTGAAATTGTTGCTACCGCCATTGGCGAGTACAGCCACTTCGACGGTTGGTACAATGGCGACAACCTCGTCAGCTCCACCGCCAACTACCTGGTTACTGTCAGCGAGTCGATGACCCTCACCGCCCGCTTCTCCTTCACCGAATATCCTGTGACTGTGGCTGCCGATCCCGTTGAGGCCGGTATTGTCAACGCCAGCAACCTGAGCCCTGCGTTCAGCGAGATGCTGACTGTCAACGCCGTTGCTAACCCCCACTGGGTGTTTGACCACTGGACCTATGCCGGTCAGGATGCTTGGCTGAGCCAGAACACCGAGTATTCCGAGATGGTCTTCGAGGCCCTGAGCCTCGTGGCCCACTTCGTGCGCGACAACCACACCATCGTTGCCAATGTGGCCGATGAGAGCTACGGCACCACCGCCGTCACCGACGAGAACGATGTCGTCGCCACCGAGCCCTTCACTCACGGCGCTATGGCCACCGTCAGCTTCACCGCTGGCTACGGCTATGAATTCGCCGGCTGGAGCAATGGCACCTCCATCATCTCCACCGAGAACCCCTTCACCTTCGAAGTGACCGAGGACACCGTCCTCACCGCTACCGTCAACCCGCTGCCCTTCACCGTCTATGTTGATGTCAACCCCGACGAGCAGAGCATCATTCGCGGTAACGCTTACATCTCCAACGATGACGCCAGCTTCGAATTCCCCTACCTGACCGAGATCAACACCGAGCTCACCACCGACCACGTCTACGGCTACCTGTTCGACAACTGGACCAACGCCAATGGCGATGAGATTGAGCTCCCGATGGTTCTCACTCAGGACACCAACGTCTATGCCAACTTCAAGAAAGATCAGTTCGAGGTTAAGGGTTCCGTCGCCGCCGACTATCGCATGATGGGTCGCGTCTCCGGCACCGAGACTGTCGACTACCTTGAGTATGTCACCCTCACTGCCGCCGAGAACAACGGCTACAACTTCGTGAAGTGGGTCGACGCCAACGGTAACGATATCGACCTCACTGCTGTCTATGAAGAGCCCACCACCCTCGATGTCTATGATGTCTACACCAACGTCAACGGCGCCAGCATCGATGTCCTCGCCAGCGAGGCCCGCGAGATCTTTGCCGTCTACGACTACGAGTACTACACCGTTTCTGTTGCCAACAACAACGACCTCTGGGGCGATGTGACCATCAACGGCGAGAACGTCGACAGCAAGGAACTGGCCTACAGCCAGACCGTGACTCTCGAAGCCACTCCCGTTAAGCACTACCACTTCGTCAACTGGTCTGACGGCAACGAGGAGAACCCACGCACCTTCATCCTCAACGATGAGAATGCCGTTCTCTACACCGCCAACTTCGCCATCGACACTCACACGGTGACCCTCACCTACAATGAGTCCGAGGTTGAGACCATCAGCCTTGTCCCCGTCGACAACACCATCGAGACTTCCGCCACCAACACCTACGACTACAACACCGAGCTCGTCGCCACCATCACCTCCAAGCATGGTTACGACTTCTTGGGTTGGAGCCACGACGGTGTGACTGTTGCTGAAGCTGCTGATAGCTACACCTTCACCCTGACCGGTGACACCCTCCTCATGCCGCTCTATGAGCGTCATCCCTTCACTGTCACCGTTGCCAGCGAAGATGTTGTCATGGGTAGCGCTTCCGTTGTTGGAGATGCCACCGTTGACTACGAAGGCACCGTCACCATCAAGGCCGAGGCCGAGTATGGCTACGACTTCGTCAACTGGACCAACAACCTGAACAGCGAGGTGCTGACCAACGCTACCGAGACCGTCCAGGTCCTCGACGACATCACCTACACCGCTCACTTCACCGAGCACGTCTATGTGATCTCCGCCGAAGCAAACACTGAGGAAATGGGTGTTGTTGAGTTCAACGCACCGATGCCTGCCGCACAGGAATTGACCATCGCCGATGGTACCGACAATAATGGCTATGTGCCTGTCTATGGCTTCTATGCCGATGCCTATCTGCGCAGCCAGGTGGTTTATCCTGCTGCCGACCTTGCCAATATGGTCGGCGCTACCATCAACAGCCTTACCTACTATCTGTCCTCTCCCGCTCCTGCTGCTTGGACCGGCAACTTCAAGGTCCGCTTGACCGAGGTTGCCGATGCTACCATCAGCGCCTTCGAGGATATGAGCACCGCCGCTGTTGCTTACGATGGCACCCTCGATGCTACCGGTAGCACCATGACCATCAACCTCGATGCTCCTTACACCTACAATGGAGGAAACCTTCTGATTGAGGTTGTTCTTGATCAGACCGGCAACTACAAGAGTGCTTCCTTCTATGGTACCAGCGTTTCGGGCGCTAGTGTGCAGGGTTACAGCTACAGTAGTTTGAGTGGTATCTCTGCCTCCCAGCGCAACTTCATGCCGAAGACCTCCTTCAGCTACATTCCCGCTCCTTCTGGAGATGCCGATGTGGCTATCGACCTTGCCACAGGCAATGCCCTTGTGAAGTACAACAAGCAGGTTGAGATTGAGGCTACCGCCAACTACGGTTATCATTTCGAAAATTGGACGAACAATGATGACGCCACCGCGTCGACCGACAATCCTATCCTGGTGACCGCCACCAAGGATATCACCTACACTGCCAACTTCGCCAAGGACCAGTTCACCGTCACCGCTGTCAGCGCTGATCTGACTCAGGGTACTGTTGCCAACAGTGCCAACGACGCTGCTGTCGACTACCTGACCGATATCACCCTCACTGCCACTCCCGTTGATGAGAACCACCGTCTGCTCTACTGGAGCAACAACGCTGGCGACCACTTCACCGACAATCCTCTTACCGTGACCGTCGAGCAGAACGACACCTACACCGCCGTCTTCGGCTTCCAGGTGTTCACCCTCACTGTCAACACCGAGGATATCAACAAGGGAGGTGTCTATGTGGACGACCCGAACGCTGTTCCTGCTCCTATCACCGTTGCCGACGGCACCAACACGAATAATTATATCCCCGTCTATGGCAGCTGGGCAGATGCTTATCAGCGTAGCCAGGTTGTATATCCTGCCAGCGACCTTGCCAATATGGCCGGTGCTACCATCAACAGCCTGACCTACTATCTGTCCTCTCCCGCTTCTGCTGCTTGGACGGGTAACTTCAAGGTCCGCCTGACCGAGGTTGATGGCACCACCATCAGCAGCTTCCAGGATATGAGCGCCGCCGCCGTTGCTTATGACGGTACTCTCGATGCCACCGGTAGCACCATGACCATCACCCTCGATGCTCCTTATGCCTATCAGGGTGGAAATCTCCTGATTGAGGTTGTTGAAGATGTCAAGGATAACTATTCGGGTGCATATTTCTATGGTGTGACCACCACAGGTGCCAGCGTGGGAGGCTACAACAGCAGCAGCGTTGACAATATCAACGCTTCCCAGCGCAACTTCATCCCGAAGACCACCTTCACCTATGCCTTCACTGGCGTTGTTCCGTCTCTCACCAACAGCGACGCCGCTGTTGACTACGGCACCGATGTCGACATCATTGCCACTCCCGCCGAGCACTACCACTTCGTGGCTTGGATGAATGGCGACGCTGTTGAGAGCACCAATGCCGCTGAGACCATCACCGTCGACGGCGACATCAATCTCACTGCTACTTTCCAGGGCGATGACATGCCCATGACCTACCAGGTGAACAGCGCTGTCCGCGGTTCCGTTGAAGGTCCCGCCACCGCCGAGTACAACACCGAGGTTGAGATCAGCGCCATCGCTGCTCACGGCTATGAGTTCACCGGTTGGGACGACGACGCCACCGCCGCCGCTACCCGTACCGTGACCGTCGCCGGTACCGATGCCGAGAACACCTACAAGGCCAACTTCGGCTATGCTACCTATCCCCTCGATGTCACTGTTGAGAACGGTACTGTCAGCGTCACCAACGACATGGCTGACATCAACGATGTGATCTTCACCGACGTGGAGAGCATTGCTTCCCGTTACTACTATGGCTCTGAGGTTGAACTGACCTTCACCGCCAACGAGCACTACCACTTCGTTGTCAACAATGCCAACGTGACCTCCTACACGCAGACCGTCTCCTTCCTGGAGGCTCCCGCTGCCATCGAGGCTATCGCTGTCATTGACCAGCACAACGTGACCCTCGTCGCCAACGATCCTGCTCTCGGTACCATTGAAGGTGCCACCAGCGGTGTCTACGACTATGGCACTGAGCTCACTTTCACCGCCACTCCCGCCGAGCACCAGCACTTCGTGAACTGGAGCGACGATGTTGAGGATGCCGAGCGCACCATCACCGTTGAGGCCGACATCACCCTCACCGCCAACTTCGCCACCAACGAGTACGAGGTTGTTGCCGAGGCCGATGCCGAGCAGGGTATCGCTGAGCACAACGCTCCTGCCGCTACCGTCCTGCCCAACACCGCTGTGACCTTCACCGCCACCGCCAATCCCGGTTATGTGTTTGCCAACTGGAGCAACGCCGGCGTGGAAGTCTCCACCGAGAACCCCTACACCATGAACATCACCGAGAACACCACTCTCACCGCCAACTTCACCTTCGTTGGCTACGCCGTCAGCGTGGCTAGCAACAACGACGTTATGGGTGCTGCCTACATCAACGACGATGCCGAGCAGACCACCTACGTCGCCGCCTACAACGAGGAGGTTGTCCTGAATGCTGTTCCCGAGTACGGTTACGACTTTGTCAACTGGACCCTCGCTGGCACCGAAGTCTCCACCGAGAATCCCGCCACCGTCCAGATCACCGACGCCGTCAACTATGTCGCCAACTTCAACTTCCATAACTACACCCTCACCGTCGTCAGCGACAACGAGGAGCGTGGTACCGCCACCGGTAGCAATGTCTACCCCTATGGCACCCAGGTTGAGATCAGCGCCATTGCCAACGAAGGCTACACCTTCCTGCAGTGGAACGACGGTGTGACCGATGCTACCCGCACCATCACTGTGGACGGCGATGTTACCTACACCGCCAGCTTCCGCACCGATGCTGAGTACACCGTCACCGTCATCGCCGAGCACGGCGCTGTCACTGGCAACGCCGGCACCTTCATCGAGAATCAGGTTGCTACCCTCTACGCCACCGCCGCCACGGGCTACGGCTTCGCCGGCTGGTACGATGAGACCAACACCAACCTCATCTCCGAGGCTAACCCCTTCGAGTACACTGTGACCGACAATGTCACCCTCACCGCTCGCTTCACCGCCGAGAACTTCACCCTCACCCTCCTGGCCGATGCCACCATGGGTACTGTGACCGGCGCCGGCGAGTATGCCTACGGCACCGAGGTTGAGATCAGCGCCACCGCCAACGAAGGCTACTACTTCACTCAGTGGAGCGACGACGTGACCACCAACCCCCGTACCATCGTCATCACTGGCAACATGACCTTCACCGCCCAGTTCGAGGCCGTGCCTCCCACCGAGTACTACATTGGTGCCACCGCTATCAACGGCACTGTTGAAGGTACCGGTACCTATGTGGAAGGTGCTCAGGTCACCCTGACCGCCACCGCCAACAACTGCTACCAGTTCGCTGGCTGGATGAACGGCTCCACCGTTGTCAGCACCGAGAACCCCTATGTCTTCACTGCCACCGAGAACGTGACCCTCATGGCCACCTTCGAGGCTCTGACCCTCAGCGGCGAGGAGACTCAGGTTGCTTGCGAGAGCTACACTTGGAACAACAACACCTATACTGTCAGCGGTGACTACACTGCCACCCTGCCCAGCATCGCCGGTTGCGACAGTGTTGCTACCCTCCACCTCACCATCAATACTCCTGCTCCCGTCGAGGCTACCGCCCAGGCTTGCACCGAGTACACTTGGAACTATGACGGCCGCACCTACACCACCTCTGGTGTCTACAACATCGACACGCTCGATGCCAACGGCTGCGCCATCACTGCCACTCTCAACCTGACCATCAACGATGTCCTGACCGAGACCGTCGAGGCTTCCTCTTGCGGTAGCTACGAATGGAACGGCACCACCTATGATGTCAGCGGCACCTACACCTACACCACCTCCGCCATCACCGGTTGCGACAGCATCGTTACCCTCATCCTCACCGTCAACGAGGGTGTCACCGGTATCGATACCACCGCTGTGGCTTGCGGCAGCTTCGTGTGGAACAATGAGGCCTACACTCAGAGTGGCGACTACACCGTCAACCTCATGGCCGCCAACGGTTGCGACAGCACCGTGACACTGCACCTGACCATCAACCAGGCTGTCGACGTCACCGTCTACGACACCGCTTGCGACACCTACACTTGGGATGCCAACAATGTTGAATACACCTCCACCGGCACCTACCTCCACACCTTCGAGCAGGGTACCGTTACTGGCTGCGACAGCACTGTTACTCTCTACCTCACCATCAACAGCAGCGTCAACACCACCATCGAGGCTACCGCCACCGGCAGCTATGAGTGGAACGACACTGTCTACACCGAGAGTGGCGAGTACACCTTCAACGGCCAGACCGTGAATGGTTGCGACAGCATTGTGACCCTCATCCTCACCATCGAGACTCAGAACTACACTGTGACCGTGGGCGTGAGCAACGCCGCCATGGGTACCGTCAACCCCGCCGGTGAAATCACCGTCGCCGCTGGCGAGACCTTCAGTGCCACCGCCACCGCCAACGAGGGCTTCCGCTTCGTCGGCTGGAGCAACGGTGCCACCACTGAGACCATCACCATCGTTGTTGAGTCCGATACCACCCTCACCGCCAACTTCGAGGCCATCACCTACACTATCAACGCCACCGCCAACGACGAGACCATGGGTTACGTCACCGGTTCCGGCCAGTATAGCTACGGTGCTGTTGTCACCCTCGAGGCTGTTGCCAACACTGGTTATCACTTCGTGCGCTGGAGCGATGGTACCACCAACGCCCACTACGAGTTCAACGCTGTTGCCGATGTCACCATCACCGCTTACTTCGAGGCCGACGAGGTCGAGGGTATCGAGGATGTCGACGGTGCCGACGTGAACATCTACAGCGCCGACAGCAAGATCATTGTCAAGGGTGCTGAGAACCTCGATATCTATGTCTACGATGTCAACGGCCGTGTCGTCCGCACGCAGGCTGCCGCCGCCGAGACTGTGGAGTTCACCATGAATACCACTGGTGTCTACCTGGTCAAGGTTGGCAATGCTCCTGCCAAGCGCGTCGTCGTGGTTCGCTAACCTCGCATAACGCTACACTTCCCGGGAGGGGCTGCGGTTTTCGCCGCAGCCCCTCCCTTTTTTTCCCCGACCTCTCAACCCCATCCCCCACCTATCCATTTGGCGGATGAACCGAAAAAAAAGCATTACGGTTTTGTGGATTCAGAAAATGTTTGTACATTTGCATTTGAAAAATAAGTTTAAGTCTAATAATTAAATGGTTATCTGTTATGAAAAGGATGTTTTGGATGATGGTGCTAGGAGCGCTGATGTGCGTGCCGACGTCGATGTGGGGACAGTGTGTGCCGGCCTCGGTGTCGAGTGGCGACAGTACGGGCTCGTCCTACTATGTGCCGGTGAACAATTATTACAATTATTCGCTGAGCGAGATGATTTTCGATGCCGACGAGCTTGGCGGGCCGATGGTGATAGACACGATAGGGTTCTATCTGGGTTCGATGAATCCCATGACGCGTGCAACAGACGTGCGGATATACATGAAGTATACTCAGAGAGACGGTTTCGCGTCGACTACGGACTACGAGGTGGTGGACGAAACGGCGGTGCTGGTTTACAGCGGCGCGTTGAACTGTGCGCATGGTTGGAATGATTTTGCTTTGACGACACCGTTCCATTATGACGGCGACGGCAATGTGATGGTCATAGTGCACGATGCCGCTACGGGCTACGACGGGTCGTCCTACAAGTTCGCCACCAGCAGCACCGGCTCGGAGTATAAGATGCTCGTGCGCTACAGCGACAGCAGCAATCCTCTCCCGGGCTCGTCGGTGTTCGGAGGCAGCAGTGGACGCTACCAGTACCGCCCTGTGATGCGGATGAAAGGCTGTGAGGCTTCGGCTCCCGCTTGCCGCAGGGTGAGCGGATTGACGGTGGACACGGTGACGGAGAGCAGTGTGGCGCTTAGTTGGAACGATAGCCTGAACACTGGTGCTGCATATAGTGTATACATGGTGAGAGGAGGGGAGGACAGCCTGCTGGCGAGCGGTTTCACCCAGACGGTCTATACGGTGACCGGTTTGGAGGCCAACAGCGAGTACCATTTCGGCGTGAAGGCAGTGTGCGGAGTGGATGAAGAGACGGTGGCCTCGATGGTCGTTGTGCGCACATTGTGCGGCGTGCTGAGCGTGCTGCCGATGGAGTGGGGGTTCGAGGAGGAGGAGTTGCAGGGAAGTTCGAATGCACTGCGTCTGCCTTGGTGTATGGAACGCTATGCGTCGGGGATGGGTAGCTACACTTACTATCCCTACAGCTCGAGCAGCAGCTCTTACGCACACAGTGGTTCGCGCTATCTCTATTTCTATCCCGGAGGGGGTGCCAGCTATCCTGACACACAGGCCGTAGTGCTGCCGCAGGTGGATGTGACGGCCTATCCGATGGATGGCAACCGGCTGACGTTCTGGGCCCGCATGAACGGGGCCTCGTCGAGTACGGTGGTGTATGTGGGCACACTGGCCAACCCAGCTGACCTGAGCACCTTCACACTTGTGGACACGGTGCAGGTGGCGGGAAATGTCCACCGTCGCTGTGTCGTTCCCCTCACCACTTCTCCGGCCACCAATGCCTATGTGGCTGTGGTGGTGTTGCGGACGGGCAACAGTGGCTATCTGGCTATCGACGATCTGAGACTCGAGCAGCTGCCGTCGTGTGGCGACATTGAGCATCTGGCGGTGGACAGCGTGAGTTCGGTGAGTGTTTCGCTGAGCTGGGACTCTGTCCCCGGGGCGACATATACGCTGTACGATATGTCCGATGGGTCGGTGGTTGCCACAGGACTCACGGAAAGCCACTACACAGTGTCGGGTCTTCAGCCGCTGACGGAATACACGTTTGGTGTGCGAAGCGTGTGTGTTGGGGGAGAAGGTGTGATGGCCACGCTGGCTGTTACAACGGCCTGCGGGGCTTCGGGTCTGCCGTTTACGGAGGACTTCGAGGCTGGTGGCACTTTTAGCTGCTGGACGCTGGCACAGGCGGCCGCAAGCACGGGCGTGAGCACAAGTCATCCCTACAGCGGGAGCCGTAGTTTCCGCTTCAGCTACAATAGCAATCCGCCGCAGTACCTGATTTCGCCCGAGTTGGAAGGCACGGGCGACGGGGTGGTGGTGGAGTTTAGCTATGCCAACTATAACGACAACTATTCGGAGAGTTTCGCCGTGGGCTATTCCACTACGGGCAAATCGACGGAGGCCTTCACATGGCTGCCGGAGTTGACCAATGTGAGGACCGGAGGCGAGTTCCTGCGGTACAGCGAGGTGCTGCCGGTGGCGGGAATCAAATATCTGGCCATCAAGTATACGGCCAACGACCAGTACTACCTCTACGTGGACAGCGTGGTGGTGAAGGAGTTGCCGAGCTGCCTGCCGGTGGCGGAGCTGAGTGTGGACAGCGTGACGGCGACGAGTGTGCTGCTGAGTTGGAACAACGGCGGCAACAGCGGCGCTACCTACACCGTCTATATGGATACGGTGGCGGTGGCCACAGGGCTGAGCGATACGGTGTACGAGGTGACCGACCTGGAACCTGCAACACCCTATACTTTCAGTGTGGTGGCCGAGTGCGGTGCTGGTGAAGAGTCGGCTCCAGCAACAGTGAGCGCTATGACGGACTGCGGCACAGGTACCTGCCAGCTGACGTTCCAGTGTAGCGACTACTATGCCGACGGATGGAACGGCGCCTACATCAGCGTGATGCAGTCGGGAGTGGAGCGCGGAACAGTGGCTTGCCAACTGAGCAACGAGACCTATGGTGTGGTGGTGTGCAGTGGTGTGCCTGTAGATCTGATGTGGCACAGGGGCGAGTATGACGACGAAGCAACCTTCACAATGACTGATGGTGGTGGCGCCACAGTGTTTTCGTGCACTACCGAACAAGCGAACCTCTTCCCGACGGTGAGCCCCTTCTTCACTCTGGCTACCCCGTGCCCCGAATGCCTGGTGCCGATAGTGACTGTGGACAGTGTGGGTGCCGACGAAGTCAGCGTCAGCTGGACTGTGGGCAATGCCTTGGGGTACAACATCTATATCAACGATACGATTGTGGAAGCGCTGAATGTGACGGACAACCACTACACCATTACCGGGCTCGCCCCCGCCACAGGCTATGTCATAGGGGTGGAGGCCATCTGCTCGGCAACGGACACCTCGATGAAGGGCACCGTACTTGCCGTCACCGAATGTGGCGGCGGCACGTGCGAGATAGTCATCTCAACGGGAAGCTACGGCTTGCTGGCAGCAAGCATCGATGTGATGCAGAACGGTGCCTTGGTGGAGAACTTCTACGGGGCTGAATTCGGCGCGGCGGTGTATACGGCCAGCGTGTGTGGCGGTACGCCGATAAGTTTTGTCTATCATCAGACACCCTATGCCGAGATGGGATATGCGGGAATGATAAGCTTCACCATCTCCAACGGCGGCGGCGCGCAAATCTACGAGTGTGCGACAGCTACAAACCTGATGGACGGCGAGACCTTCCTGACAGTGGACGAAGCTTGCCCCCAGTGCGGGACGCCCCAGGCGGAACTTGTGGAAGTGACGCAGAGTGCGGCAACCAT
Organism: uncultured Bacteroidota bacterium; assembly: GCA_902775135.1. GTDB lineage: Bacteria > Bacteroidota > Bacteroidia > Bacteroidales > P3 > Colimorpha. Next base: position 45,622 of record CACYKY010000010.1, read on the forward strand.
AAGGTGGAACTCCTTGGGTGGTACCTACGACCTCTATCTCGACTCGGTGTTGGTGCAGGCCGGTGTTGCTGACACGTTCTACACCTTTACCGGTCTTGCGGCAGCCACCGACTATCTCTTCGGGGTGATGGCTGTGTGTTCTGCCTCCGACTCGTCGACGCTGTCCACCTTGGCCTTCCGGACACCCTGCGCGGCCATCAGCACGCTGCCCTATGCCGAAAGTTTCGATGTCGACCTGGGATGCTGGACAACGGTGAACAACAGCAACGACGGTTACCCCTGGATGTGGGAACCCTCGGAGAGCGGAATGGCGTCGCACAGCGGCGAGGGAATGGCCATCTCGGTATCGTATTACTATCCCGACGCGGTACATGCCGACGCTTGGCTGATTTCTCCGCAGATCTCCTTGCCCTCCACTACCAACGACTCGCTCATCATGAGCTGGTGGTACAGGGTGGACAGCGAATACCCCGACGACCGATACGAGGTGCGCATCTCCACAACATCCAACAGCGTGGATAGCTTCACAACGCAGCTGGCCGACGTGACCCCCAACCTCCTCAATGGCGATTGGTCGCAAATGGCCATCAATCTTACCCCATACGCGGGACAGTCGGTCTATGTGGCCTTCCACCACTACAACAGCTATGACGCCGACTTCCTGGCTATTGACGATGTGGAAATCTACGAAGGCATCTATCAGGAGCCGCAGCCGGATTCCCTGCTGGTGGTCTTTGAGGTGAACGACTCGACGATGGGCACCACGGTGCCTGCTCCCGGCACCTATCGCTACGGGGCCGCCGACACCATCTTCTTCGGCTCCTATGCTATTGCCGGAAACCGTTTCAACCATTGGGAGATTACCTACATTGATAACGATACAAGCGAGAGTGAAACCCTTGACGCGAGCTACGCCAACGGCTACTACATGCCAGCCATGTATCTGATGACCCTCGACACGGTGATCTTCAAGGCTTATTTCGAGGTAGGCCGGCCGGACAGCACCACCATCACCTATGCTGTGAACAACCCCTCCATGGGCACCACAGTGCCAGCCCCCGGAACCTACACCATCTATGTGGGCGACTCGGTGACAGCTGTCGCCAGCGCCCATGCAGGCTACGAACTGGCCTTCTGGACCTTGGCCACCTACCGTTCCGGTTCATTGGTGGTGCGCGACACTATGGCGGCCGACAACCCCGCTTTCTTCGGCATAGTGCCCCAGGCCTTTGCCGACTATGGTGCCACAATTACCGTGACGGCTTATTTCCAGGTTTCTACCGTCCAGCAGCACACAGTAACATTGCAGACGGCCGACGGGACGATGGGCAGTGTGGTACCGGTAGGCAACAGCGCTGTCAATGAGGGCGCGAGTTTCACCGCAACGGCCTACCCATCAACGGGCTTCCACTTTGTCGCCTGGATGTGTGGCAATGAGGTCGCCTCCGAGGCCAACCCCTACACCTTCACCGTTACCGAGGATGTGGTCCTCACCGCAACCTTCGCCTCGAACGATCCCGGGGTGACCTATTACGATGTGATGGTAAGCAGCGCCGACGAGCACATGGGTACCGTCAGCAGCAGTGTGCCCACAGGCCAGGTGGCCGAAGGTTCTGAGATGACCGTCTCCGCCATTCCTGCCGAGGGCTACCGCTTCCGCCACTGGAGCACTGACGGTGGTGCCGTTGTCAGTACCGACAACCCATACACTTTCACTGTCGATGCCAACATCCACCTCTTCGCCATCTTCGAGGCCATCGAGCCTCAGGCTATCGAGGATGTCTCCGGTGCCGACGTCATCGTCTACAGCACCGACAGCAAGATCATTGTTAAGGGCGCCGAGAACCTCGATGTCTATGTCTACGATGTCAACGGCCGTGTTGTCCGCACGCAGGCTGCCGCCGCCTCTGTGGAGTTCACCATGAATACCACTGGCCTCTACCTGGTCAAGGTCGGCAATGCACCTCCCGTCCGAGTGGTGGTGGTTCGCTAACCTAGTATAACGCTAAAAGAGAGAGGAACACCCACTGGTGTTCCTCTCTCTCTCTTCAGTATCTTTTGTCCAAAATATTTATTTTCCATCCTGTATACTAATTTTTTTTTCTGTGCGTTATATTTAAACCACTTTATATATAAAACCACAAATATCATGACGCAAGACAAGATAAAATTCAATCCCAACCCTCTGGTTACCTTCCTCCAGAAGCCCCAGAAGGAATTCACCAAAGCCGACATCCTCAAAGTGATTGAGGAGTTCCAGGTGGAAATGATCAATTTCCGCTACATGGCCGACGATGGCAAACTCCACACCCTCAATTTCGTCATCCAGAGCTTGGCCCATGTCGACGAGGTGCTCACCAGCGGTGAGCGCGTGGACGGTTCCAGCCTCTTCCCCTACATCGAAGCCGGCAACTCTGACCTCTATGTTATCCCCCGGTTCCGCACCGCCTTCCTCGATCCCTTCGCCGAGGTGCCGACCCTCAACCTTCTCTGCTCCTTCTTCAACAAGGACGGCGAGCCCTTCGCTATGGCTCCCGAGTATACGCTTCAGAAGGCCGCCCGTGCTTTCCGCGAGGCCACAGGTGGTATGGAATTCGAGGTGATGGGCGAGTTGGAATACTACGCCATTGCTCCCCGACAGGACGAGTACATGCCTGAGGACCAGCATGGCTACCACGTGAGTATGCCCTACTGCAAGTTCGAGGAGTTCCGCACCGAAGCTATGCGCATGATCGCCTCTGCCGGTGGCGAAATCAAGTATGGCCACAGCGAGGTGGGCAACTTCACCAACGGCGATCTGATGTATGAGCAGAACGAGATAGAGTTCCTGCCTACCAACCTCGAGGCGGCTGCCGACCAGCTGGTCATTGCCAAATGGATGATGCGCGAGTTGGGCTACAAATACGGCATCACCATCACCTTCGCTCCGAAGATCACCGTCGGCAAGGCCGGCAGTGGTATGCACATCCACACCCGCGTGAGTCTCGACGGCAAGAATATGTATGTGGGAGAGGAGGGCCTCTCCGAGGTGGCCATGAAGACTATGGCCGGTATCCTCTCCCTGGCCGGTTCCCTCACCGCCTTCGGCAATACCAACCCCACCTCATACTTCCGTCTGGTGCCTCATCAGGAGGCTCCCACCAACATCTGCTGGGGCGACCGCAACCGCTCCGCTATGGTGCGCGTGCCCCTGGGTTGGAGCAAAGGCAGCGGCAACATGATGGCCTCCGCCAATCCGTTGGAGAAGGACGACCCGGTCGATTTCTCCTACAAGCAGACCATCGAGCTCCGCACTCCTGACGGCTCCGCCAACGTCTACCTCCTCCTCGCCGGTATGACTGTTGCCGCACGACACGGTTTCGAGATGCACGACGCCGTTCAGTATGCCAAGGACCGCTATGTCAGCGTGAACATCTTCGAGCATGAGGAGGTCCTCAGCCGTCTCGATGTGCTGCCCGACAGCTGCGCTGCCAGCGCTGATATCCTCGAGCGCGACCGCGCCGTCTACGAACAGGATGGCATCTTTGCCCCTGCCCTCATCGACGGCATCCTCCGCCAACTCCGTGCTTTTAACGACCGCACCCTCCGTGCCGACATTGGCAAGGATCCCCAGAAGACCCTCGAACTCGTTGAGAGCTTCATCCATTGCGGATAAGTGTTGACAATGGGAAGAGTAGCTCTTCTGATAGGCGGCAACCAGGGCGACCGCCAGTCACTGATAGCCCAAGCGACAGAGCAGATACGCCAGCGTATCGGCTCTGTCGTTGCTTTGTCGCGCATCTACGAGACCGAGCCATGGGGTTTTTTTGACCAGCCTACCCCCAACTTCATGAACCAAGCCCTCCTTGTCCTCACCTCCCTCTCGCCTCACGATGTGCTCCGCGAAGCCCTCGCCATCGAAGCCCTCCTCGGCCGCGTCCGCCCATCCTCCCCTTCCCTGCGGGGAACTCCCCCTGTCCCAGGGGAGCAGACAGAACGTCTGGGGGGTGGATTAAAAGAACCATCCCGGCGGACTTACCACTCTCGTCCCATGGACATCGATATCATCTTCTATGATGACCTTGTTATCGATACCCCTGACCTCACCATTCCTCATCCCCGCATGCACCTGCGGCGTTTCGTACTCGAACCCTTGGCCGAAATTATGCCCCTCTTCGAGCACCCACTCCTCCACAAAACCATGAAACAATTGCTAAATGAAATATAGAATCCTTTTCTTGTTCTTCTTGTTGTTCCCTGTGATGGTGTTAGCCCAAACGGCCACTATCAGCGGAACCATCACCGACGCACGTACCGGCGAGACCCTTATCGGAGCGACGGTGCTCGATATCCGTAGCGGAAAGGGTGTCGTTACCAATGCCTATGGGCACTACTCCCTCACACTCAAACGAGACAGCGTCAACCTACGTATCACCTATGTGGGCTATGAGCCCCAGTTTTTCAACTTCAAACTCGATTGCAACCAAGAGTTGAACGTCAAACTTTCCTCTAGCGTCACCCTCAGCGAGGTGGAGATTACAGCCGAGCGTCCGGGCGACGTACGTTCCGCGCAGATGAGTGCGAATGTGATGACGGTGGAGAAAATCAAGTCCGTGCCCGTGATGTTTGGGGAGGCGGACCTGGTCAAGGCGCTGCAGCTGATGCCTGGGGTGCAGAGTGGCAGCGAGGGCAACAGCGGCATGTATGTGCGCGGCGGAGGAACCGACGAGAATCTCTTCTTGCTCGACGGAGTGCCCTTGTACAACGTTTCCCACATGGGCGGCTTCTTCTCCGCCTTCAATACGGATGCGGTGAAGAACGTCACCCTCTATAAGGGATCCTTCCCGGCACGCTTCGGGGGACGTCTGAGTGCGGTGCTCGATGTGACGCAGAACAATGGAAACGATCAAGAAATACACGGGAACTTCACCGTGGGCCTCATCTCCGCTAAATTCAATCTGGAAGGGCCGCTGGTGAAGGAGAAGACAACATTCTCCCTCTCGCTGCGCAGAACCTATGCCGAGCTGTTCATCATCCCGATGTATATGTGGCTCGACGAGGCGACTTCGGAAAACGAGGAGCCGACGCCCACGCTGGCGCAGAATGCGAAGTTTGATGCCGGATACTATTTCTACGACATCAATGCCAAGCTCACGCACAAGTTTAGCGACAAGAGCCGCCTCTACGCCTCGTTCTTTATGGGCGATGACAAGATACATGGCAAAGTGCACACCGTCACAGCCCTGAACGAAGATATCTACCTGGGCTTCGAGAACCTATGGGGCAACCTGGTGGGAGCCCTTCGATGGAACTACGAGCTGAGTCCCAAACTCTTTATGAACCTCTCGGCCAACTACACGCAATATAAGAACAATATCATCGGGTCGGTGGAGAAGCTGGCTACCCCAAACGACCCGAATGCCTCAACGGTCACCGGCGACTATAAGTCGGGTATCCGTGAGATGACGCTGCGAAGTGACTTTGACCTCACTCCCAATCCTGACCATTTGATGAAATTCGGCGTCACCGCCACACGCCATTGGTTCACTCCCGAGGTGGCCAGTGCCAGCATCGACTATTTCGACTCTGTACAGATGAACCAGGCTTTGCAGATAGACTCCAGCATCATGTCGGGCATTGTTCCCGCCAATGAGTTTGTGGCCTACTTCGAGGACGACTGGTCCATCACCGAGAGTATCAAACTGAACTACGGCCTGCACCTCAGCGGGTTCAAGGTGGAAGACGAATTCTACCATTCCATTCAGCCGCGCTTGTCGGGTCGCGTCATGCTTACCGACGACCTCTCGGCCAAGATCGGCTACGCGCGTATGACACAGTATGTGCACCTTCTCTCCACCACGTCGGTCACACTTCCCACAGACCTTTGGGTTCCCGTCACCGAGAGAGTCAAACCCATGACTTCTGACCAGATTGCTGCCGGAGTGAGCTACAGCCTCAGCGGCATTGCCGACTTCAGTATCGAAGGCTATTACAAACAGATGAACAACCTCATAGAGTATAAGGACGGCGCTACCTTCTTCGGTAGCAGTGAGAACTGGGAAGACTTGGTGTACAGCGGTCGCGGTTGGAGCTACGGTGTCGAGTTCCTCATCCAGCGCGAATACGGCGACCTCACCGGGTGGATAGGCTACACATGGAGTCGCTCGATGCGCCAGTTCGACCGCGAGGGACAGGTTATCAACGGTGGAAACCCCTTCCCGGCCAAGTACGATCGCCGACACGACCTCTCCATCGTCCTTTCCTACAAGGTGAGCCCCACCATCGATGTCAGCGCCACATGGGTCTTTTCCACGGGCAATGCCGCCTCGCTGGCTACCCAGACCTACCCAACGGCCTTCGAGGACCCCGACGACTACGACGATGACAATAGTAGACGCAACACCGTCAGTGTTGTCGAGGGGCGCAACAACTACCGCATGCCCAACTACCACCGCCTCGACCTCGGTGCCAACTTCCACCGTAAATTCAAGCGTGCTCGGCGCACCATCAGCCTCAGCATCTACAACGTATACAATCGTCAGAATCCCTATATGCTCTATCAGTCGCGCACCGAGACCTACAACGGATACCCATCGGCCCTCATGCAGCTTAGCATTTTCCCCATACTGCCCAGTTTCGGGTACACAATTTATTGGTAGTCAGTAAAAGTCTATAATACATTATGAAAAATAGAATTTCCACTTTTGGTTATCGCCTTTCGGTTTCGCTGATGGCTCTCCTGCTCCTCGCCGGATGCGAGAAGGTGCTAGAAATCGAGAATGACCCCTCGGCGGCCCAGCTGGTGGTCAACAGTGTTCCTCAGGCCGGCAAACGCGCCTTCGTCTACTTTGCCCATACTCGCTTCTTTCTCGACCCCAGCAATAACCAGCCCCTCGATTCCGCCTCTGTCACCCTTTTCGTCAACGGCAATCCCATGGCCCCCGATTCCATCGTTAACTGTAAATATTTCTTCCCCTATACCTGCCTCGAAGGCGACACCCTCGCCGTCGAAGCCCGTGCCGGCAGTCGCTTGGCCACCGCGCGCACCTATGTCCCCTATATTCCCACCTTCTCCAACGTCCAGCTCTATAACCAGGAACTCGGTCATACCTTCCGCTACTATCAAGCCGAATTCGACTTCCAGGACCATCCGGGCATAGACGAATATTACAACCTCCGTGTCATGGTGCACGACAGCGGCATCCGTTTCAATGAGTGGTTGCAGCAATATGACACCGTTGACACGGTTCGCGCTACCTACTTCATGCTCCGCTCCAATCCCGAAATCACAGGCGACGCCTCCTACAGCCGTCCCATGTTGGGCTATATTTACACGCGAAACTTCTTTAACGACAGCCAGATTGACGGTCGCAACTACCACACCTCCGTCAGTATCCTCCACCTTATCGACACCAATGAGGTTCAACCCTTCAAACACGAATACACCGTCACCCTCGAGAGCATCACTTTCGCGCGTCTGCGATACCTTATTGATGTGTCGAGGCAAGGCTCTTCCAACAGCTTCTTCACCGAGCAAGGCCAGGTTCGCGGCAATGTTGACGGAGCCCTCGGCATCTTTGCCGGTTCCGCCAAGAGCGAGGTTACTTTCTGGCCAGACACATTGCCCATAGTGACAGCTGTTCCCTCCGTCACCCTTCCGCCTCCTTCCAAAGCCCTGCTGCAACTGTTGCAATAACCCCTCCCTTGCCCCAGCATTTTCAATATGGCAGTCGCCAACTTTACGAAATGACGATAATACAAGAGGGTCTGAAGGGTGGGAGGGGCAAAACAATGATAGCTGTTTGGATTGTTAAAAAAACGAAAAACGAAAAAATATTTTGCCAGTTCGGAAAATAGTCGTATCTTTGCAGTCCGAAATAAGGGTGGAAAATGCCCTGAAAATTAGTGAAAGTAATTAAATAACAAACAGTTAAAATGTACGCAATCGTAGAAATCGCAGGCAAGCAATTCAAGGTCGCCCAAGATCAGAAGATTTTCGTCAACCGTCTGAAGAACGACGAGGGTAGCGAAGTTTCTTTTGACACCGTGATGCTTAAAGACAATGATGGCAACGTCGAGGTTGGCAAACCTTACATTGCTGGTGCTAATGTAAAGGCCACCGTCCTCCGCCACCTTAAGGGCGATAAGGTTTTGGTGTTTAAGAAGATCCGTCGCAAAGGCTTCCAGAAAATGAACGGCCATCGTGACTATCTGACCCAGATCAAAATCGATAGCATCAACTAATTAACCGTAGTGTCTAACCTTTTAAAAACAGTATATTATGGCTCATAAAAAAGGTGTTGGTAGTTCCAGTAACGGTCGTGAATCCGAAAGCAAACGCTTAGGCGTTAAGATTTTTGGTGGTCAGAAATGCGTCGCCGGCAACATTATCGTTCGTCAGCGTGGCACCGCCCACAACCCCGGCCAGAATGTTGGCATCGGTCGTGACCACACGCTTTATGCCCTCGTTGACGGTGTTGTGAAGTTCCACAAAGGTCGCGAGGACCGCAGCTACGTCTCCGTGGTTCCTGCCGAATAAGAAAGAAAAAGCAAGATTTGCTTCAGAAAAAAACTGCCTGTCCAACCAGGCGGTTTTTTTTATTTCTCATTTTCCATCTGCACCCGTACACTTTCGGCGTGGATTTTCTCCAGCAGTTCCTTGGTGAAGTCGGGGTCGAGGCCGAGGGAGGAGGCCTGGTGTAGGCGGTCGCTCACCACATCGGCCCAACGGGCCTGCTGGTAGACGGGTAGGTGGGCGTCGCGTTTGACGGAGGCTATGCGTTTCGATATTGCCATACGTTGAGAGAGCAGCGAGATGAGATCGTGGTCGATGTCGTCGATTTTCCGGCGCAGAGGATCCAGCGCTCGGTCGGCGGCGGCTGCAGAAGTGGGGTAGGGGGCTGACGTCCAGTCGGCTATCACGCCGGCCAGCGTCTTAGGGGTGATTTGCTGCACTGCGTCGGTGAGGGCGTCGGAGGGATGAGGGTGTACCTCGACCATAAGACCGTCATAGTCAAGTTGGCGCGCGGCGCGAGCCAACGGCGCTACAAGGTCGGCGCGGCCACCCATATGGCTAGGGTCGCAAAGGATGGGCAGTTCGGGGTGCTCCCGACGCAGCTCCATGGCAACCTCCCATAGCGGTGCGTTGCGGTATCCGTGATTGTTGTACATGCTGAAGCCCCGGTGTATGGCGGTAAGCTGTTCGATTCCGGCCTTGTGCAATCGCTCCAATGCACCGATCCATAGTCGTACATCGGGGCATACAGGGTTCTTTACCAGTAGGTGAGCGCCTGTGCCATGCAAGGATTGGCAGAGCTCGTCGACCATGAAGGGATTGGTGGTGGTTCGGGCACCTAGCCAAAGTGTGTCGATGCCGTATTGCAGACAGAGTTCCACATGCTCCGGACGCGCCACTTCGCAGCAAAAGCGCACGCCCAGCTCGGCGGTCAGGTCGCGCATCCATCCTAAGGCAGGCTCTCCAAGTCCTTCGAAGGCTCCTGGTCTTGTGCGTGGTTTCCACACACCGGCGCGAATCATGGTCACCTCGGGTATGGATTTCAGCGCAAGCGTCACTTCTCGCAACTGGGCTTGGCTTTCCACGCTGCATGGTCCTGCTATAATGGTCTTGCTCATGGTCTTTTTCCGATAAAAAATGTTTTGCAAAAATACACAATATTTCTGAATTGTCAGCGTTAAACATATATGAAAATAAAATATCTCAAAATAAAGAACTGGTTTTTGGTTACCCTGATGGGGGCTATGGGTCTTTCTTCGTGCCACTGTCACAAAGAGTTGGCAGAACCGCAGCCCGAAAATCCTCCCGTGCAGGATCAGGAACGGATACGTCTGATGTACGGTGTGCCGACGATGAATTTCATGATTCGTGGGCAGGTGAAAGATGCCAATGGCATACCGGTGCGCGACATACGGGTCAATATGCTTGAACGTGGCATGGATGTGGAGAACGGTGAGCTGCAGGGCGACCCCGAAAATGTGCAGCGCTTCCTGGACAACACCTCCGTGCGTACTGACGACGAGGGGCGTTTCACCATCCAGAACAGCGGCTTACCTCAGCAGCAGGTGCGTCTGTTGGTGCGCGATGTGGATGGTAGGGAGAACGGTGAATTCCGCAGCCAGGTGGTCGACATGAAAGTAGAAGACAAGGATGTGGATCGCACCAATGCCGGTGGCTGGAATCAGGGAACCTTCAACAAGGAGGTGAAAATCAGGCTGGAAAACAGATAGGATTCCGGCTGCCCTGAGTCGGAATATGACGATTCTACTAGGGTGGAGCTGATGTTTGGTATGCAGGAAACGGACTATCAGGTAAAGTAATAATAACTATGGGTTTGTCGCTCGGGCAGAGGGTAGGGTTGGAGCTGCAGCGGTCGTTGCGCCACAACGAGGCGCAATTGCATCCATTGCGGACTTTGTTTTGGGAGTGTACGTTGCGCTGTAACATGAGTTGCCGTCACTGCGGTAGCGACTGTAAGGTGCAGCCGGAGGTGAAGGATATGCCTGCCGAGGACTTCCTTCGTGTCATCGATTTGATTACTCCTCATGTGGACACCCATAAGGTTTTCATTATCTTCACTGGTGGCGAGGCGCTGCTGCGTCCTGACTTGGAGGAGGTGGGCCTCGAACTCTACCGTCGAGAGTATCCCTGGGGCGTGGTGACCAATGGATTCCTGCTGGACGAGAAACGATTGGAGAGTCTGTTGGCCAGCGGCATGCACTCTATCACCGTCAGCCTTGACGGCTTCGAACAGCAGCACAACTGGATACGATGCCACCCGCAGTCGTTCGAGAAGGCCACCCATGCCATCCGTCTGTTGGCGCAGACGAAGGACATCCTGTGGGATGTGGTCACCTGCGTCAATCCGCGAAACTATCCCCACCTGCGGGAATTCAAGGATTTCTTGGTTGCGATCGGCGTTCCCTCCTGGCGCCTTTTCAGCATTTTCCCTATGGGGCGTGCCGCTGGAAATGCTGAGCTTCAGTTCAGCGACGATCAGTTCCGTGGCCTGTTGGATTTTATCAAAGAGAGTCGGGAGCAGGATGCCAGAATCGCCGTCAGCTATGCTTGCGAGGGCTTCCTTGGGGAGTATGAACAGAAGGTCCGCAGCCAGTTCTTCCACTGCCGCAGCGGTGTCGATGTGGCCAGCATTCGTTGTGACGGCGCTATCAGCGGCTGCACATCCGTGCGTAGCCAGATGGATCAGGGCAACATCTACAAGGATGACTTCTGGGATGTGTGGCAGAACCGCTTCCAGGTGATGCGAGACCGCTCGTGGGCCAAGAAAGGCCAATGTGCCACGTGTAAAGTCTGGCGCTACTGCGAAGGCTCGGGCCTCCACCTCTACGACGACAACGGCGACCTGCTCTGTTGTCATTACCAGAGGACTTTACGGTTATAGATACCCCCATCGTTATAATTTTTTTTGCTCTAATGTAAGATTTGCATCTTTTTTTGCGTATATAATTATATATGGCAGACGAAAACAGACAGCAATACGACACCTATTGTGCGTTCATGGAACGGCACCGTGAAATGGTGTGGCATATCTGTTGGCGTTTTGCCAAAGGCAACCGAATGGCATGCGAAGATATGGTGCAGGAGGTCTGGATAGCATTGTGGATGAAGTTCGACCAACTGAAGACCGAGGTCTCCGAAAGGGAGCAGCGGGCTTGGCTGAAGCGCATCACCCGGTCGGTGCTGGTTGACCTCTATCGACGCGCTGAACCTGAATCCGAGCAACTCACCCCGGCACTTGTCAACATGTTGCCTGATACCCCTATCAACTATGCCGAGAGCATAGACGACCTGATGGCCGCACTCACAGACGACGAGGAACGGATGATGAGGATGCGCCTTGAAGGCTACGACGCGCAGGAGATTGCCGACGAGTTCAAGATGGAGCGCAACGCCGTCTACGTGCGTATCAATAGAATAATAGCTAAACTTCGGAAGCGTTATGGAACAGGACTATAAAGAACAGTTGCGGATGATGACCGAGGGGCTGGGTGAGTGGATGGACCGCCGCGAACGCGAGCAACGCCGTCGCCGCCGTTGGCTGCGCGTGGCGCTGGGCGTGGTGGTCGTCGCCGCTGCCGTGCTGCTGCAGGTATTCTTCCCTTGGCGCCGCGAGACAGTAAAGTATATCTACGTCAAAGACTCTCTCCAGATTCACGACACAATAACAACTCAACCCTCCAAGCAAACATTCACAAAGAAACCCACAGGCATCGCCATTGGCGAGAAAGGTGTCCGCATCAGCGGAAGTGAGAATGGCGAGTGGGGTAGCATAGACATCGACGAAAATGGAGTCCGTATCATCGGAGGCGGCAACGAGGAGGTAGGCAGCATTGTGATTGATGCCAACGGCGTCCGCATCAATGGTAAGGAGATTAATCATTGATACGTATAGCATCAAAAAAGAACGCCTCCGTTGTAAGATTCGGAGGCGTTTTTGCGTATTATATTGGTAAACGGACAACCATTATGAGAAGAATTCTGTTTACCCTTGCGCTCGCCTTGATGGGAGTGAATGCATTCGCCCAAACCATCAGCGGCCGCCTAGCAGATGACGGCGGGCGACCCATCGCCTTCGCCAACGTGGCTCTTTATGCAGATACGGTGCTTCAGACAGGTACCACTACCGGCGAAGACGGCACTTTCTCTATCGAGTGTGGCAATGGAACGTACAACCTTGAGGCATCGTATGTGGGTTATGAAAGGCTTAGTGTCCGGTGTCAGGCGGGCGACCTTGGCACATTGACGATGAGCGCCTTGCAGCTCCACGAGGTGGAGATAACCGCTAGCCGCGTAGCCGAGGAGGTGAACCGCTACGTCGTCCTGCCCAAGCCCGAAGAGGTGGAGGCCGCTGGACGGACGCTGGTGCTGCTCGACATGCTGGGCCTGCCGGGACTGAAGGTTGATGTGGCGCTGCAGAGCATCACTGTCGATGGCGGCCTAGCCATTCTGCAAATCAACGGTAAGGAGGTGCCCATGGCACGATTGGCCAACCTGAGAGCCGAACAGATCAAGCGCGTGGAATACAGCAATAACCCCGGTATACGATATATGGACCGTGGCGCTTCGGGTATCATTAATATAATACTAAAAGAACGCGAGGACGGCGGCAGCATCGTGGCCAATGGAAATACGGCGTTTACTACGGGATTCACCAACGGTTACTTGCACGGTTCCTATCACAGAGGCAAGAGCGAGTTCGCTTTGGAGTACACTCTCGGCTATCGCAACTATCACAATGTGCCATACGAGATGGAGGACTGTTACCTCGCCCCCACGCGCAACGTCGTCCGCAGCCAGCGCACCAATATGCCGTTCTGGTACATCACTCACGAGTTGACCGCCGAATATACCTACCAGCATGATGATAGCACCATGTTCGTGGCCGCCCTCAGAGACAACCTCTTTGCCAAGACCCTTAGTGCCAACGGCACGATGACCGAGACCGACCGCGGTGTCACCTCCGAGCAGTCTCTTGAGGAATTGCAGCATCAACGCGACAACCTCCCCAGCCTTGACCTCTTCTTTACCTATCGAATGCCCTACGGACAGAAGGTGGAGCTGAACGTGGTGGGCGAATATTCCACCAACCGCTATGACAACACGCTCACCTACAGCGCCGGGGGGCTCGCACCTGCAACCTATGCCACCGACGTCGACGGTCACGGATACGCCCTCAGCGCCGAAGGTGTCTACAGCAAGCGCCTGAGCAAGGCCGAATTGCGGACAGGCCTCCAATATCAGCACAACTTCGCCGAGAACGACTATACACTTTACGGCACCACCACCTCTATGACTAAGGACAACGCCTACCTTTACGCCGAGTTGACGGGCTCATTAGGTCCAAATGTAGGCTATTCTATCGGCACCGGCGCCAAGCTTTTCAACGTAAGTGACAGCGAGCAGAGCAAACGCTACCTGCGCAACCTCAGCACCGCCCGCCTGCAATGGCGCATCATCCAGCAGCTTTCGCTCACCGCCACAGCGCAATATACACCAATCCTGCCCACACTGGCTTCACTCTCACCCGTCTTCCAGCAGACCGACGACGTTGAGGGCCAGCAGGGAAACCCCGACCTCCAGCCCAGCGAACAGCTGCAAGTTGGTCTACTGCTACGCTACACTCATCCTAAGGGCTATTACGCTATCGCTAATACCGGATTGATGCACATCTTCCATCCCCACTTTGACGGCTACCGATATGATGCCGGGCGTGACCTCTTCGTCCTCAGTTATTATGAAGCTGATCGATGGCATGTGCCCTATGGTTATTTGGAAACAGGTGTCAAAGGCCTTTGGAACCACTTGAATCTCTCGTTTGCAGGCGTGTACTTCCACTATGTCTCAGAAGGTCCGGAGTTCTCCCACACGCGTGACAACATTGCTGCCGAGATCAATGTCCAATTCTTTTGGAAAGGCGTTGTGGCCGGCGCCAATTTCACACTGCTGCCACGAGTGAAACTGCTCGCCGAAGACTATACGAAAGACGAGATGACCCAAGAAGTCTATTTGCAGTACAGATGGAAAAGCCTCACGGCCTCCGCCATGTGGCTCTGTCCGCTTAACCCCGACGGCTACAGTTATGAGGTGCAGGGGCTCAGCACCGTACATCCCTTCCGCCACATCCACTGGACCGCTGACAACGGGAACATGTTCGTCCTCGGCCTCACTTGGCAGATGGACTTCGGCCGCCAGTATCGCAAGAGTGAGAAGACCCTTCAGAACGGCGGCTACGACAACGGCATGGTGCGATAGTCATGGAAATTGTTTTTTGCATTTCAGGAAAAAATCGTATCTTTGCATCCGCAAATGTGGATAGATTTGTAATGATTGCAACCACTTGAAAAAATGCTAAAGCGTTAATTCATGGCGACTTCAGTACAATCTTTTCACTGTTAAAATAAAAGTATTAACAGTTAAAAGTAATGTAAAATGAGTTATTTTTTCACTTCAGAAAGTGTTTCCGAGGGCCATCCCGACAAGGTGGCCGACCAGATTAGCGATGCTTTATTGGATGAATTCCTGCGTCGTGACCCCGAGAGCCATGTGGCCTGCGAGACGCTGGTGACAACCGGCTTGGCCGTGGTGAGCGGTGAGGTGACCTGCAACGGATGGGTCGACATACAAGAGACCGTCCGTGATGTTATCAAAGAGATTGGCTATACCAAGGGCGAATACAAGTTCGAGGCCGAGTCGTGCGCCGTGCTCTCCACCATCCATGGGCAGAGCGGCGACATCAACCAGGGTGTCAGCCGCAAGAAAGAGGAGGAGCAGGGAGCAGGCGACCAGGGTATGATGTTCGGCTATGCCTGCAACGAGACGCGCGAGTATATGCCGTTGCCCATCACGTTGGCTCACATCTTCCTCCAGGAACTCACCAAGATACGCAAGGAGGGCAAGCAGATGACCTACCTGCGCCCCGATGCCAAGAGCCAGATTACCATCGAATACAGCGACGAGGGCAAGCCGTTGCGTGTCGACACTATCGTGCTCTCCACCCAGCACGATGAGTTCGACACCGAGCGCCGCATGCTCAAACAGATAGAGGAGGATGTGCGCGAAATACTGATACCCCGAGTGATGAAACGCATCAACGCCAAGAACCGCGCCCTCTTCGCCAAGAAAGACTACAAACTGTATGTCAACCCCACCGGCAAGTTCGTCATCGGTGGCCCCCACGGCGACACCGGTCTTACGGGGCGCAAGATTATCGTCGACACCTACGGCGGTCGTGGTGCCCATGGCGGTGGCGCCTTCAGCGGCAAGGACCCCTCGAAGGTGGACCGCTCGGCGGCCTACGCTACCCGTCACATTGCCAAGAATATGGTGGCCGCAGGGTTGTGCGACGAGGTGCTTGTGCAGGTGGCCTATGCCATCGGCGTGGCCGAACCTGTGGGCTTCTATGTCAACACCTATGGTACCGCCAAAGTGAAGATGACTGACGGTGAGATTGCCAAGCGGGTGGAAAAACTCTTCGACATGCGTCCTTATGCTATCACCCAACGCTTCGGTCTGAAGAACCCCATCTACCGCCAGACGGCAGCCTATGGCCACATGGGTCGTGATCCCAAGGAGGAGGCGGTGGTCCTGTTTGATGCCGAGGGGCGTAAGCACACCAAGAAGGTTCAGTTCTTCGGTTGGGAAAAACTTGATATGGTTGACCAGATAAAGAAAGAGTTCAAACTATGAACTTCACGGGCTTGATTATTGGCGTTGCCACTTTCTTGTGTATCGGCCTCTTTCATCCGCTGGTGATAAAGGCCGAATACCACTTAGGGGTGGGATGCTGGTGGGTGTTCCTTGTGCTGGGCTTGGTGTGTATTGCAGGGTCGCTGCTGGTGGCAAGCACTATACTGTCCACCATATTGGGCGTCACTGCCTTTTCGAGCCTGTGGTCGATTCTGGAACTTTTCAAGCAAAAGAAACGAGTTGAGAAAGGATGGTTCCCCGCCAATCCCAAACGAAAACACTGATAATGAAACAAACACGAAAAAGATAAACATTTATGACAAAACTGAGTGTCAATATCAACAAGGTGGCTACCATCCGCAATGCACGTGGTGGTAACACTCCTGATGTACTGAAGTTTGCGCAAGATTGTGAGCGTTTCGGCGCCCAAGGCATCACAGTGCATCCACGTCCAGATGAGCGCCATATCCGCTATGCCGATGCCCTTGCTATCAAGTCGCTGATTGGTGTTGAATACAATATAGAGGGCAATCCGAAGGGTGTCTCCAAGAGCCGTCCCTATGGATTTATCGACCTGGTAAAGGAGATAGTGCCTGCACAGGTAACGTTGGTGCCCGATGCAGAAGGGGTGTTGACGAGTAACGCAGGATGGGATACCGTCAAGAATCAAGGCTATCTTTGCGATGTGGTCAAAGAGTTCAAAGCCTGTGGTATAAGAGTCAGCATCTTTATTGATGCCAATCCCAAGATGATAGAGATGGCGGCGAAGACGGGTACCGACCGAGTAGAGCTTTATACCGAGAGTTACGCCAGCCAATATGCCGCGGGGCGAGAGAACGCCATAATGCCCTTTGTGGAAGCTGCCCAAGTGGCCCGCAATTGTGGACTAGGACTGAATGCCGGCCATGATCTCTCGTTGGAGAACCTGGCGTGGTTCCACCAGCAGATTCCTTGGTGCGACGAAGTCTCTATAGGCCACGCCCTTATCAGCGATGCCCTCTACCTCGGCATCGAGGAAACAATACACCGCTACCTGGGGTGTCTGAAGGATTGATGTTTTTTTTTGAAAAGAATAATGGAAATGGATCGGAGTTCGCAAATCATCAGAACGAGTTGGGTTGGGATTGTGACCAATGTGCTGTTGGCCGCATTCAAGGCAGTTGTAGGCGTGCTGGCCAGCAGTGTGGCCATAGTGATGGATGCGGTGAACAACCTGAGTGACGCCTTGTCGAGCATCATCACTATCGTAGGCACGAAGCTCTCGCAGCGGCCTGCCGACCGCAAGCATCCCTTTGGACATGGGCGCCTGGAATATTTCAGCGCCATCATCATCGCCGTCATTGTACTTTCTGCGGGAATCACCTCGCTCATTGAGTCGGTGAAGAAACTGATTGAACCCACGGAGCCCTCGTACACAACGGCGACGTTGGTGGTCATTGTTGTGGCCATCGTGGTGAAACTGCTGTTGGGTCGCTATGTGAAGCACAAGGGCGAACAGTTGAAGAGCGACGCGCTGATAGCTTCCGGTTCCGATGCGCTGTTCGATGCCATCATCACGTTGTCGACGCTGGTGTCGGCGGGAGTCATGCTTCTGTGGAATGTGTTGCTCGACGGCATCCTGGGAGCTCTCATCTCAGTGGTCATCATCAAGGCGGGCATAGAGATGCTGGCATCGCCCATCAACCAGCTGCTGGGCACCGGCATCTCCAAGGAACTCACCTCCCAGATCAAGAAGGAGGTGATGGCCTTCGACGAGGTTCAAGGGGTCTACGACCTGATACTGCACAACTACGGCCCCGACGTTATCATCGGCTCGTTGCACGTCAGCGTGCCCGACACAACGACGGCCTATGAAATCCATGGCCTGGGCCGCAAGATCGCCGCCGCGATGTTCGATAAGCACGGCATCATCATGACCGTCGGCTTCTACAGCGTGGCCACTGGCGAGAACCGCAAGGCAGAGCTGCAGAACGCTGTGATGCAGATGGCTACGGCCCACAAGGAGGTGTTGCAGGCCCATGCTTTCTACTATTCGGAGAAGGACCGCATGATCTCCGTCGACATCGTCCCGGACGACCACGTGGACGAGAACGCCCTGGTCTGCCAGCTGGCCAACGAAATCCAGCCTCTGGTGCCCGACCTGCAGGTGGTCATCGTGGTGGACCATAACTATACAGAATGAATATGTTTGAACTATGAAACGAATCGTGATAGTCATGCTGTTGGCCGTCGGGATGACGGCGGTGGCACAGGAAAAACAAATCAACCTGGGACTTATACCCACGCCGCAGAAGGTGGAGTTGGCCGAGGACGGTAAGGTGTGTGTGCTGGCCAAGGCCAAGGTGAAGGAAACTCGGGTGCTTTGGGGCAGGGGAGGCCGAGACCGTGACGGCAATTATGACCAAAAGTATCGTATCACTGTCGAGCCGAAGAAGATCACCATCAGCTTTGAGGGCGGCAAGGGGAAGGAGTATGCCTACATGACCCTCTCCCAGCTGCGCCAGTTGCACGACACCCTGCCGTGCTGCACCATCACCGACTGGCCTGCCTACCGCTACCGCGGCTGGATGGACGACCAGAGCCGTGGCCCTGTGCCGCACGCCGCCTACCGCAAGAAACAGTGGGAGACGCTGCATGCGCTCAAGTTCAACTTCTGCAACTACTATACCGAGCACACACTCTATCAGCCGGAATTCCCCGACCTGGCGCCGGCCTACCTCGCCTACTGCAAGCCGCACCCCGACGAGGTCATCAACCTCCAGCTCTTCGCCCATGCCGAGAAGACACTGCGCATCCCGTTCTATCAGAACATGATGGACAGCAAGGCCAACTTTGACCCCAGCAACGAAGCTACCTATGACTTCCTGCGCAAGCGTATCAAAGCCGCTTACGACCGCATCCCCAACTCGCCCTTCTTCATCATCAACTGCGACGAAACCGAGCAGCTGGGCACTGGCCGCGCGAAGAAGTTAGTCGATAGCCTCGGTGCCGACCAGGTGTATGTGGACTTCATCAACCGCTGCTACGAACTTGTTCAGCAAGCAGGCAGTACCCGTGTGGCCATGTGGGGCGACATCGTGGCCAAGAACCCTGCGATGATGCGTCAGCTTCCCAAGGATATGACCTACATCATGTGGGCCTATGAGCCTATCGACAGCTTCACGCACCTGATACGTCCCTTCAAGGAGCAGGGCAACCCCTTCTGGGTGGCCGCCTCGACGGGCCACAGCGCCACCATGACCTCCACGCCGCAGCGTTACATCAAGAATATCGCCAACCTTTTCCGCGACGGTCACCGCGACGGCGCCGAGGGCGCCATGCTCACCTGCTGGGACGACAACGGCGAAGCCCTCTTCGACAATAGCTGGCACGCCCAATACTGGGCAGCCGAGATGGCCTGGAATCCGCTGAAGACTGATGACCCCGAAGAACTCCGCCAGCGCGAGGAACAGTTCAACCAGAACTTCGAACGCCTGTTCTACGGCACAAAGCCCATTAACCCCAATCAACCCATCAATCCCATCAAAACCAACAACCTCTACGCCGTCGGCGCCTTGATGTACAACCCCACCGTTGCCGACTGGTACACCAGCGCCTCCCTCGTGGAGCCCCTGCTGAACTTCAACCCCGACAACACTGGCGAAGCTATGGCCAAACGTATCGGCAATTTCGCCAACTTGATTCGGGATATTCATATCGACTCTGCTTCCAACCCCCACGCGCATTACGCCTACAAACGCATGTCGCTTACTTCCACGAAAGCCTACCTGCGCTCTTCGATACACCGCGCACTGACCGACACGACCAACAGTGTGTTGCTCTCCCGGCTGCCAAAATCCCTTGCCAAAGTATATTTAGAGGACCTCTTCACCCTCAAACGCGAGTACCTCCGCCTCTGGGACCAGGAAAACGGCGACTACGAGCGCTACATCATATTAAATAGATACGACGCGCTCGCGCGCGAGGTGCTCGACCTCGACCGCCATGTCTTCATGACGGTCGGGTGTGATGCGACATCGTCGCATCCAACGGTCACCCTCCGTACCCTCTACAACGACCGCCCCATCTACTACACCCTCGACGGCAGCGAGCCCGACAGCACCGCGACACGCTATTGGGGTCCTTTCCCGTTGGAACGTTCCGCCACCATCAAGGCCATATCCTATAATGAATATGGCGAGGGTGTCGTCAGCGAGCAGTACCTGCTTTCCCACCTCGGCATGGGCGCCAAGATAACACTCAACACGCAGTACAGCACCTACAAGTCCATCTACAGCGGTGGCGGCCCCGAGGCCCTCATCGACGGCCAGTTGGGCAGCAACGCCACCTATGCCGACGGCCACTGGCAGGGCTACTGGGGCGACAGCATCGACGTGGTGCTCGACTTCGGCCGCCCCGTCGACTTCCATGAAGTCTCCATGCGTTTCATGCAGAATACCTTCGATTGGATACTGGCGCCGACAGAGATCCGCGTCTATGTCTCTGCCGACGGAAAGCAATGGCGTCTCGGTGGCAAGGAGACCTTCGCTATGGACCCCCGCGAAACGGGCATGCGTCTGAAACGCTATGTGGTGCGCTACGGTGAATGGTGGGACCGTACGCGGCCCCAGACCTCGTCAATCATAATGGGTAATATTTGCGAAACGCGCTACCTCCGCATCGTGGTTCCCAACCCCGGCCAGCTGCCCTTGTGGCACCCTGCCCCGGGCCAGCCCTCCTACCTCTTCACCGACGAAATCATCGTCCGATAGCCAAGATTGGAAATTAACATTTTACAAGCATAATAATTGCCACAAACCATTGGTTTGTGGCAATTCTATCTCGATACCTCGATGACGCCGTTGCGCTTGACGAGGCCGAAGTTGTTCTTGGCCGAGAATCGGTAGTAATAGGTGCCGTCGGGAGAGTTGGTGGCGTTGGGGTCCCAAAAGTCGGACAGCTGGTGGATGTTGCGGACATGGTAGACGAGGGCTCCGAAGCGGTCGTAGATCCAGAGTTCGTTCATGGAGTATTCGCCAATTTCCAAGAGGTTGACAATGACCCACATATCGTTGACTCCGTCACCATTGGGGGTGACGGAATTGGGAAACTGGAGGTAGGTGTTGACGATGGAGACGGGTATGGTGGCGGTGTCAGTGCAGGTGAGGGTTAGCACTTCAGAGTTGAGCGCTATTTCGTGGAGCCACTGGGCAACGAGGGAGACGGGGTAGTCGCCTGGCTCGACGGCTGGCGGCCAGGCGTAGTAGGGACTTTCGTCGTGCAACGTGTCAAATTCGCTGCCACTTTGGTCCTTGGGGAATAACCATAGGTAGGAGAGTCCCTCGGGGGTGGACTGGTTGTAGAAGCGGGCTTCGGGGTTGTGCATGGAGAGATGGTCGGGCGAGAAGTAGTAGTTGGCTTCGGGCGAGGGAAAGACCCATAGCAGCGAGTCGTTACGCACAGTGTCCTTACAGCCTTCATCACTGATGGTAATCAGCTGGAAACCGTAGATACCGGCGGTATCGAAGATGTGGCTGAAATGGCGTTGGAAGGAGGTGTAGTAGTCGGTAGTGTCTGCCGTGCTCCAGAGTATCCAGGTGCGACTCGTGGAGATGGAGGTGTCGGCGAGGAATAGGTTTTGCGGATCACAACCGAGGAGGAGGGTGTCGTAGCGGTGCCAAAGGAGAGAGTCGAGGCTGACGATGGGGGGCGCGGGGAAGTGGGGGTTGGAGGGATAGAGGGTTACATGGACGAGGCTGTCGCAGTTGTACTGGGAGAGGTGGGGACTGGGGAAGGATATGGGGCCTTCGTAGTCGATGCCCTCGTATACGTAACGCTGATTGTGGCAGACAAGTATGCTGTCGTCGAGCTCGTAGGAGGGGTGGATGAATAGGTAGAGTGTGGTGGTGCTGTCGCAAAGGTGGATGTTGGTGTCGAGTCGGGATACAATGGTGTCGCCAATGTAGATGGTGTCGTGCCATGTATATTGGTCGCAGGAGTGGACAATGGTGTCTACCCATGAGGTGGGTCTGACGTCAAGCATGAGGCTGTGGAGGCTGTCGCATTGGCCAAGGGAGTCAATGTGGTTGGCAAAATGCTCGCCGGGGGTGTTGTAAGTGGTGGAGAAGAAGGAGAAGGTCTGGTTGTCGCAGATGGAGGCGAAGAGAGTGTCGTAGACGGTGGAGGGGGTAGTGGGTGCAACGTTGAGATGGAGATGGAAACTGCTGTCGCAGCCCAGGAGGGTGGTTCCGACTTGATGGTAGTCGCAGAGGGTGGTACCGGGAAGGAAGAGTGTGTCAGCATAGGCGAACGGGAGCTCGGGGGAACAGAGGAAGAGGGTGTCAATGTGGGTGTAGGAGGGGTCGACGCGGAGGGGGTGCGAGAGCGTGAGGGTGCAGCCGAAGGGGTCGGAGACGAGGACGGAGAGAAGGTTGGCCCCGATATGATAGTTGGAGGGGGAGAGGGGAAGGAACTGATAGGTGGGTGTGGAACGCCAGAGGGAGTCGGCGGTGGAGGCGTTGAAGAGGCGGAGGGTGTCGAAGGAGGTGTAGCAGAGGGAATCGGGCCCTAGGAGGAGTGGATAGGAGGGAAAGTCGAGGGTGATGGGGACGACAAGGGTGTCCATGCAATGGTCGTTGCTGATGCCGGCAACGAGGGTGACGAGGTAGGTGCCGGGACGGTCGTAGGAGGAGAAGCCGTGATAGCTATCGGAGGAGAAACCGTTGCCGAAGTCCCAATGGGCAGATTCTGCGCTTTCGCCTGTGGGGACGGGATTGACGCCGTCGGAGGTGACGGTGCTGCGATTGACGAACTGGACGTTGATACGGCAGTCAGAATAGGAGACAATGGTGTCGAAACGGGCGAGGGGGAATCGGGAACCGCCGAAAGCACTGAGTGTGAAACTGCATTGGTCGTTGCCGACGAAGGAGAGGTCGCAGAGATAGGTGGTGGAGGCGGCGGCGGGGACGACGAGTGTTTGGGAGGTGGAGAGTGTGGTCGGGGAGGATGAGGAGTACCAGCGATAGTTGAAACCGGCAGGTGCGGTGAAGATGTTGGTGTCAGCGTTGCCGCAGGCTTGGGACATGATGTTTTTGTGGAGGCATTCGAGGGTGAAATAGGCATAGCCGTAGTGGGAGCCCTCGTTGCAGTCGTAAGTGGTGAGGCGGAGGTAGACCTGTTGTCCGTGATAGGCCGAGAGGTCGACACCAACGGTGGTCCAGTCTTTCCAGAGGACATTGTCAGGGGCGGAATTCCAGCCGAGGTTGCGGTTGGCGATGAAGTCGGCGGCGGTGCAGAGGGGGTCTATGAGGTTGAAATTGGTGTCGAGGAGTTCGAGTCGGAAACGGGGTTGGTCCTCGGGGGCGTGCATGGGGTCTTGAAGAACGGCGGCATACTGGAGGAGGAGGAGGGAGAAGTGGAGGGTGTCCACGAAGATGCTATAGATGACTCCTTCGGCCTCGGGGAGGAGGGGGTTGGTGCTCCAGTTGCCCAGTCGGACGCTGGCGGAGTGCCCCGGGGGGACGGTGCGGAGGAGACCGGAGGTGCGAGGGTCGCGCTCGGCGGTGTCGGTATGGACAGTGTGGCGGCTGGCGGCCTCGAGTGGGCCGAAATTGATGGCGCCACGATTGGCGTAGGGATTGGTGTAGGTGCCGCTGAAGTAGCCTGATTGTGGCAGATTGAAGTCGGTGGGGTCGATGCAGCCGAAGCCGCCGGCGGGGACTTCGATGTTAATGGTGTCGGAATAGGGAACGGCGCAGGGCATCTCCTCGGCGGGGCAGGAGGAGTGGATGGTGATTTGGTAGTTGTGCTGCGGGGTGATGGGAATGGAGAGAGAAGGAGATGGGAGGGAAGAGATGTTGTATTGGGTAGTGGAGGAGAGGGTACGGTCGAAGACTTTGATTGTGGCGTCGGGGGAGCCGAGTTGCTGCCAGGCGAGCTCGATGGAAGCGTTGCCGAAGTTGAGGATGCGGAAGTCGTGAATGGTGCAGCGGGTCAGGAGGAGGTTGTCGACGAAGAGGTTTTCGTCGGAACCGGAGGCATTACGGAAAGCAATATGGCGGGCGTTGGAGGGAGCGTCTTCGAAACTGACGATGTGATACTCCCACACGCCAACTTGTTTGGGAACGATGAGTTTGAGTGGATGGAAGGAAGAGGCGTCGGAAGGGTCGGACATGCAACCGACAATGAGGTAGGCTCCGGTTTGGGTGGCCTTCAACCAAAAGCCTGCCGCCACCTCACCGAGGGAGTCGGCGTGGACGGAGGGAGTGGACACGGTGCCGCTGACGGCCAGGGAGCGGGAGGCGGAATAGGAGGTGGTGTTGGACACCCGGGAAGTGCCGGAGACGGAGTGCCACCCTTGGGGAGCGTAGCCGACGGGATCGGAGTCGAAGTTGGAGCAAGAGGGGGCATAGATGGGAAGAGCGAGGGTGGAGATATAGCCTTGGTTGAGGCACCCTTGGCGGTTGTTGTTGCAATAGAGATAGAAGGTGTAGGCGGTGGAGGGAGAGAGGGTGAGTCGGGCGGGGAGGGAGTCGAAATGGTGTAGGGGGGCCGTGCCTGGTGAGGTGCCGCTGGGGCAGGCTTCAATCCAGAGGGGACCGTTAGAAAGAGAGTCGGAAGAGGCTTCTACAACCACCTCTGTGTAGTTCTCCACATGCAAATAGACAGCGGACGGAAGGTAACAAGCGTCGAGACGAATGTCGTTGAAGTGGAAGTCGCCGTCCAGCATGCCCTCTTTGGCACGGAAAGCCAGCCAGCGGGCGGTGCCGGAATAACGGCTGAGGTCGACGAACTGGCGTTGCCAGAAGGTGGAGGTGAAGGAGATGGTGTCGATGGGGATGAAGGATGAGGAGTCGAGAAGGTCAGTCACCACGCCCAGCTCGATGGAGCTGCCGGGGGAAGAGACTGTGGCGTCGAAGGAGAGTTTGGCGTTGGCGAGGTTGGAGTTGCTGAGGTATGGGAAGATGAAGAGGGAGGGCTTTTCGCCATGAGTCATCTGATAGCAATAGCGGCCGAAGGAGTTTGTGAAGTTGACGTAATAGCTGCCCGTGGGGTAGGCAGTGTAGAAATCGTTGATACCATCGTAGTAGACATAGTCGCAATAGGGTATGGACATGGTGGCGGGTTTATGGATGAAGTAGGTGAAGTTGCAGTCGGAGAGGCCGCCAAATTGGCGGAGGTAGAGGTCGTTGGTTCCGAAGGAGACAGTGGAGGGATTTGTGTTGACGGTATGGATACGGGAAGAGGGCCAAAAGTCGTAGCTGTTGGAGGCGAAGAGGAAGCTGCTGTCGGTTTCGGCATTGATGGTGAGGGTGGTGGGGGAGAAGATGTGGAAATGAAGCTTGGGATCGCGGGAGATGCCGAGCTTTTGGATGATGAGGCTGGAGCCTTTGTAGCGGAAGGCAATTTGGTGGGAACCAATGTTTTTAAGTCCGAAGCTATAGACATTCCATTGGCCCATGGAGTTGGATGGGACGATGGTGTCGAGGATGAAGGAAGAGGTGTCGGTTCCGGAGGAGAGGTGTCCCACTTGGAGCGACTGGCCGTTGAAGTAACCATAAAGACTGAGCTGGAGATAGTCGGAATAATCCATGAGCGGCAGGATGAGGTAGTTCCACTTGTTGGAAGCGGCGGAGAACCTCATGGCGTTGGTGCCGTCGGGCGAAACGTCGTCAAAGCCGTTGCGTTGGGTGGCAATCCAGCCGGCAGGAAGGTCATTGTTGTTGTCTTCGAAGTTGAAGCAATAGGGGATGGGAATGGCATTGGTGGAGACGGGGAATGAGGGCACGCAGCTTGCATCCATATAGAGGAACTCCCATCGGGCGGTGTAATCCGTAAGGGGTTGCAAATCGGAGATGGTGAAGGGTGAGGTGGTGATGTGGTGACCGAGTTCGTTGCCGTCGGGGTCCGTGAGGTAGAGAATATATTCGTATTGCAAACCACCCTGAATGCTACAAGTGAGGGCGTTGCCCTCGACGTCGAAATTCAATCGGGGACAGAAGCTCTGCCCTACATCGTCGAACAGGCATCCGGAACCGCCGCAAATGCTTATGGTGGTGGAAGGTGCGTACAGGAAGGCGAAGGCCTGCCATAGGGTGTCGAGCATGATGGTGTCGCCGTTGACGGCCATCCTTGTCCCTTCGTCGAGGCCTCGGGCCAAAAGGTATAGCGTGTTGTAGGAGAAAGCGGGGAGGGTGACGGTGCTCCAGGTGGCGGGAGTAGAGGGAGAGAGCATCTGCAGGTGGTAGCCGCCGTTGCCATCGTCTACCAATGAAGCCAGTAGGGAGTCGGTGAAGCGCCAGCCGTGAGGCAGCTCATAGGAGAGCAGGTCGTCCATCGTGTTGCACCTCTGGGGATGGATAACCACACCGCCGATAATGGTGTCGAAATCCCCTTCTCCCTCCGAAGAACCACCACCACCTCCTCCTCCGCTGTTGCAGTTCAGGGTGAAGATTCTGCCTGCGTATACCCAGCAGCTGCCGTGAGGAAGGATATAGCATTCGTATGCTTGCGAGTTCGACAGCCCGGTCACATGGATGGTGTCCGGGACACCGGTGGCGGTTACTGTGCCGGAGGGCGAGGTGAGTCTCACCGTCAGGCTGTCTGTGATGCCTATCCCGTGCCACACAACGTCGACGCTGGTGCAACGCAGGTTGGCGAAGGTGTAGTCGCTGTAGTTGGCCGAACTCACGGTCATGTCGTCAATCCATACATAGTAGATACCAGCGCATCCGGTCAGCTTGTATCTCAGCGCCAGTCGGCCGTTCATGTTCGTCGGGAGCTGACAAACATAGTGCCGCCAACCCACCGAGGGGGTTATGGCAAGGGTGTCTATCGGATAGAACATTGTGCCGTTGGGCGACATGTGTCCTACAATCACCGATGAGGCCGGCGCCAGCGTATATGCCCAAAAACTGATGATGTTTCCTGCAAGTCCTTCGATGTTGGGGAGGGCTATGGTGGAATAATAGTCGCCGGTGGTAGCCGCCAACTTTAGGCTGTATTCGCCCGAGTGAACATACTCCACCGAGGTGGATGGACAACCATAGAGAGAGTTCAGTACGGTCCATCCATAGGCTTCGTTGCAATTGAATTCCTCGAAGTTCTCACAATAGGGCAGGTCGTAGTCGCGACGGGCGGTAATGGCGCTGAGTTCGCCCACATAGGGGCAGGGTTCGGTACCGGGAAGATAGAGGTGGAAATAATAGGTCTGCTCCGGTGTGAGGCCGGTGATGACGGCTTGTGTGGCATTGGTCACCGAGTCGAGATAGTGCGTCCCGTTGCCTGCGGCGGTATAGTCAATATATACTTTCCCTATCGCAGGGGCGTCCCATTCCAGAGTGACTTGGGTGCTCCTCACTTGCACAACCCTCCCGCCGGTCACATGGCCCGAATTGAGGCTCATCGAGCGCAGGTTGATGCTGCTGTAGCTATAGCATAACCCTTTGAACACAAGATAGTGGTCGGTGATGTTTGCAGGTAGGCGCAAGGTGGTGTCGCTGTAGTATGAGCTGTTGATGATTTCTAGGGTGTCAATGGGCGTGAATGTGGAAATGTCGTCCGCAAAGGTCATGGTGCCAATCACTACACGGTCGGTGGAAGGGTAAGCCGAGTTGTATTCCAGCATAATCTCTTTGCCTCCCATATTGAGCAGCGGGGGCGAAATCAAGTAGCAGTTGTTGCCCAGGTGGAATATGTCGTCGCTGTTGTTGGGACCGTTGCCCGAAACGCACGTGGTGCTCCAACCCTCATGCAGGTCGTAGGTTCCGCTTGTGCTGTTCCAGTTTTTGAAGAGCAGGCACAGGTCGCCCTCGAAATCGCTGGCGGAAATGGTTCTTGCCTGGATGGTAACAGGCACCTGGGTCGCTCCGTTGCACGACGGGAAGAATGTCACCGAGTACTGTGTGCCGGGTTCCAACCCCGTGATGGTCAGCGGCGAAGTGGCGTGTTCGATGGTCATTGTCGTCCCCGTTCCCCACGCGGGCTTTATCTGCACGGTGACATCCGGGCTGCCCACGGTGTCCCATATCAGGTCAAAACCTGTCAGGTCGGCATGTATCGCCCTTGTCTGTCTCACTCCGCAGCTGCTGATGTTCAGGTTGTCGATGTAGGCCATCCGGCCGATGCCGCTCTGCATGCTTTGTTCCATGCGGAAAGCCAGCCGGCAGGCGCCGGAGGGCAGGGTATATGTTTTGTTATAGGTAATCCAGCTGTTGCTGCCCGGCGTAAGAGTCTCCATCGGTACAAAACCATAGGATGCCTGCTCGTCGCTCGTGCTGTCGCAGAACCCTATGATGACTCTTGTGTTGGGGTGGCTTACCATCATTTGGAATTGCAGGTGCCATTCTGTAGCGTCGGTTGCAATTCTGGGCGCTATCACCATTCCGAAATGGCTTCCCGTATTGTTGTTGCCGCAACTCAGCATTTGTGCCTTCTCGCCATCGTCGAACGCTATGACCCGGGGCAACGAAAAGGAGTTGTCGAAGTTCACACTGCGTGTCCAGCAAGGAGTCATCTCGTTGGGCGTGACGTCGTTGAAGTCTTCCACCAAGGGCAACCTGCCGGTGCCGCAGAGTGTGCGGAACTGGACCTTCCCCTGCGCGCAGCGGTTGCTCTCCATACCCTCGGCATAAACCATCGCCGTATGGCGCGAACTGGCGTTCAGGTTGGTCAGCGTGTAGCTCGTTGCCGAGGTTGTAATGGTATCGGTCAAAATATTGTCACAAAATATGTGGAATGGACCGCCGCTTGCGCTGCTCCATTGCAGGACCGCACTTGTGGGAGTTATGCCGCTGGCCGTCAGGTTATTGATGCGGAAGGAGGTACTTGGCCCTCCCGTTACGGTGAAGTTCAAGCTGAAGCCGTTCGCGTTTATGTTCTCGTTGCTTGTGAATCTGATGATGGCCCGTCCAGAAGTGCAGTTGACATTGAGTATGCCGCTCCCGCTTACCCGCTCCCTCACGGGAACTTCGTTGTCCCAAACGTTGATGAAATCATGTCCGGCCTCAGTAGAGTAATTACCGATAATATGGATGGTCGATCCATAATTGGCCTCGATGATGACCCACCCGTCGAACGAGACGCTGTAGGCTCCTGTCGATCCTCCGTTGTCGTATATCGTGCCATTACTATATTGGCATCCGTTTATCAACAGAGTATCATTGTTTTGCATATTCCAACTCTGCGCAGCACCGCCTATCCCCGTCAGCATCATCGCCAGCAGGAGAAAAAATCGTATGTTGATGATATGGTTTCTTGTCATTTTCATTTCATATTATAATAATTCCACTCTCTCATGCGAGACTCGTTGTATACAATCATCACACAATAAATATACTACAAGCAATCTCTCAGCAATCATTATCGCTGCAAATATACGATTTTTTTTTAATATTATATATATTGTTTCAATATTTTATTTAATCCAATACTGATTGCCCAATATTCCCACTATGCCCCCACCTCCCTGCCACCTCTATGGCAACGCCTACCCAACGCCTACCCAACGCCCACCCAACGCCCACTGTGGAGGGAGAAGTCGGTCGGCGCCCAATAAACTCCTTTCTGTATGTTTTGATGTGTATTAACGTATTGAAAATCATGTATATATTATAGTTTTTGCCCAATTTTCGCTCTTTTT
>CACYKY010000011.1 GCA_902775135.1 uncultured Bacteroidota bacterium
TCACGATCGACCTCACGGGCTATGCCCAGGGTGCCTACTTCGTCCGCATCACCGGCGAGCAGGTCAACGCCATCCGCAAGCTCATCGTGAAGTAACACTCCCATAAACGGTCCGCAGGCACTCCTGCCTACGGACCCATTCCCAACGGAATCCCCGCACGCCAACCCGTGCGGGGATTTTTTTTTCTTGCATTTGTTTTTTTTCGTATCTTTGCATCACCTCGCGGAAGAGGCGCGTTCTTTTTTTTAAGTGACAATGAAGTTTTTGGCCGTTTCATAACGTTATTATTATAGGCGATAATAATATGAACTGAACATAAAACAACTTTTTTATTAACTAAATTCAATTAATCCAACAAATGAAAAAACTGAAACTTTTCGCATTCCTGGCGGCGATGATAGTGCCGTTGGCAATGCAAGCGCAACAGTCACTGCCCATCAGCATGGACTTCGAGGACGAGACTGCGTTCTCGCAGTGGACAATGGTCAACTGCCATTCGTCGACCAACCGTGCTACCTCTTCAAACGATGCCCATGAGGGCACAGGTCTCTTTAAATTCCATTGGAGCACGAACTCCAGCCAGCCGGAGCAGTACCTCATCACGCCCGAAATCGTCCCTACGGCGAGTGCCACCGAGGTGAGTTTTTGGTATAAGAACGGCGGAAACAACTATTTGGAAAGCTTCGCCGTGGGCTATTCGAGCACCACTGCCGACACAGCCTCCTTTGTGTGGGCCGCTGCCGTCGCAGTTCCGGGAGGCACGCCCTGGACACTTTACTCCACCACCGTACCTGCCGGCACCAAATATGTGTCCATCAAATGCATCGAGTACGATGCCTATTATCTCTTCATCGACGACATCTATATCGGCGATGCCCCCACCTGCCTTCGTGTCACCGACCTGACGGTTAGCAATGCTACCGCCGCCGAGATTACCCTCTCGTGGACCGACACCCTCAACAGCGGTGCCACCTACACCCTCTACAATATGGCCGACACCAGTGTTGTTGCCAGTGGCATTGCCGGCAATACCTACACCGTCACCGGCCTCACCGCCAACACCAGTTATACTTTCGGCATTGTAGCCAACTGCTCTTCCACCGATGCCTCGCTGATGGCGAATGTGGTTGCCCGTACCAGCTGTGTGGCCATTGATGGCGATGAGTTGCCTTACGTTATGAACTTCGACAGTGTGTCCACCGGTGTGGTGACAGGCGAGAGCCTCCCCTGCTGGACCATCAGCAACGGCACCTCGTCCTATCCCTCCATCAGCTCGTATCAGAGCCACAGTGGCAACAGCCTTCTCATTTATGGCAGTTCTCCCATCGAGGTGGTGGCCCTGCCCAGCTTCGAGGATGACCTGAGCACGCTGCAACTCTCCTTCTGGCACAAAGCTTACAGTAACTGGAGCAATGTGGTTGCCGCTTGGGTGGAAGTGGGAGTGATGAGCAACCCCTCCGACCCCTCTACCTTCACCCTTGTGCAGGCTTGCCAGCCCAGCAACGGAGACTGGACCCAGTTTGAGGTCTCCTTTGCCAACTTCACCTCTGGCAACATAGCCTTCCGCTATGCCGGCACTTCCACCTACAACAGCGTTTATATCGACGATGTCACCGTCCAGGAGCTCCCCTCCTGCACGCGTCCTTCCAGTGTGGAGGTCAGCGGTCTGAGCGCCACCGAGGCTACCCTCACCATCAATGATGCCAACAACACTGGTTCTTATTCCGTGGTCATCAACAATGGCGACAGCACTGTTGTCTACTCCAACACGCTTTACATTGACACCCTGCGTGCCAATACAGAATACAACGTGCGTGTGCGTACCATTTGTAGCAATGGCAACCCCACCGAGAGCTACACCACCGCCACCTTCCGCACGCTGTGCACTACCATGAGCGTTCCCTACACCACCGACTTCGAGAACGAGACTCCTGACGCTGTTCCCGGATGCTGGACCAACCTCGGTGGCAACACCAATGTCAAATCCGGCAGCTACGCTGCCCATGCCGGCACCCAATACCTCGATTTCCGTGGCACCTATCGCAATATGATAGCCATGCCCCAGTTCACCGAGGAAATCAGTGGCCTTCAGGTTCGTTTTTGGACGCGTCCTGAAAGTACCAGCAACAGCAGTTGCGGTACTCTCCATGTGGGCTATGTGACCAATCTGGCCGACACCTCCACCTTCGTCAGTGTGGCTTCCTATGCTTACAATGAATTTACCGATTGGGCCGAGAAGGAGGTCTCCATGGCAGGAGCCCCCGAGGGTTCGTACATCGTCTTCATTCAGAAAGCCAATGCCACCAACTATTATTGGTATATCGACGATGTGACCGTCGAAGTCATTCCCACCTGTGCCCGTCCTGTGAGCGTCAGCGTGAGTGATATCGCCATCGACGGTGCCACCGTCACTGTCAACGACCCCTCCGAGGCCAACAGCTACTACTATGTCCTCACCCAAGACGGTGTGGGCAACGTGGATAGCAATTTCTTCTACTCCGACAGCTATGTGTTCAGCAATCTCATGCCCAACACGGCCTACACCATCCATGTGGCCACCTACTGTGGCGACGACACCACTGCTTTTGTCAGCACCTCCTTCCGCACTGCCTGCACGGCCGTTACTACCGACATGCTGCCCTATACCGAGAGCTTTGAGAGCTATCCTCTCGCTAGCGGCATCATCCCCTGCTGGAGCTATCTTGGCAACAATGAGACCAAACTCACTGTTGTGGCCACTCGCGCGCACGACGGAAACAACTCCTATCGCTTTGGCGGCAATGCCACTACTCCCCACGTCGCACTGCTACCCGAATTCGAGGATGGCATCAGCAACCTGATGCTCAACTTTTGGTTTGTGGCAGAAAACGCCGCACAATCCGGCGACCTCCTTGTGGGTTATGTTGAGGACGACACCGTTTTTGTGGCTGTCGACACCCTCCACGCTGCCGACCATACCACTATGGGCGATGCCGAGATCACTTTTGCCGATGCCCCTGCCGGTGCCCGTATTGCCATTGCCCAGGCGCAGGCCACGGATGCCAACTATTGGTGGTGGATTGACGATATTACCGTCAGCGTTGCCACTGCCTGTGTGCGCCCCG
The DNA here is from genome assembly GCA_902775135.1 of uncultured Bacteroidota bacterium. Classification (GTDB taxonomy): domain Bacteria; phylum Bacteroidota; class Bacteroidia; order Bacteroidales; family P3; genus Colimorpha. The sequence goes on from CACYKY010000011.1 coordinate 3,105, forward strand.
CCGCTGTTGAGGTGCACAGTGTTGCTACCACCAGCGCCACCATCTGGATTAACGATAGCACACTGCTGAACAACTATAGTGTCGTCGTCATCAACGACAATGATACCGTTCAGTATCTCAACGCCACCGACACACTGGTTTCCGTCACCAACCTTCTCCCCGGCACGCTGTATACTGTCAGTGTCCGCGCCCTCTGTGGCGGCGACTCCACCACTGCTGTCAGCACCTCCTTCCTCACCGAGTGCGAAAACATCGCCACCCTGCCTTGGACTGAAGGTTTCGAGAACTGGACCACCGGCGCAGCAGGCTTCAGCCCTTGCTGGAACCGCTTCTATCAGGGTTACTCAGCTTCCACCACCAGTTATCCCTATGTTGTGGCAGAAGGTCGTAATGGCAGCACCAACGCCCTGCGCTTCTACTCCGTCTATGACGCTGACGAAACCTCTGTCTCCTACAACTACTCTGTTGCCTATCTGCCTGTCTTCGATACTGTTGTCAGCAGCCTGATGATGAACTTCTGGTTCCAGGCCGACGAACCTGAATACACCGAGCTCTATGTTGGCGTCAGCAGTTCCACCGCCGACACCTCCACCTTCACCCGCCTGCTCACCATCGTCCCTGCCGACGACCAGTGGCACGAGTACGACCTCGACTTCAGCACCTACACCGGCACTGGCAACCGCATCACCTTCGTGCAGAAGAATGTCGATGGTGAAACGGAGTATGACTACTACGACGACGAGTCTTACACCTACAGCAGCAGCTACGGCCATGTTGACGACATCACTGTCGATTTCCTTGGCACTTGCGTCCGTCCATCCTCCCTCGTGATCTCCGATGTCGACGACACCCATGCCACCCTCACGTGGACCGATGCCAACAGCACTGGTGACTATGTGGTTACCTGCTCCAATGGCGACTCCATCACCGTCAATGGTGCGCTGACCTACACCTTCAGCAACCTCACGCCCGGTACCAACTACACTGTCAGTGTGCGCCGCATCTGCAGCGGGGAGCTCACCAACGAGCGCACCGCCTCCTTCCGCACCGCTACCATTCCCGTCACCACTCTGCCCTACACCACGGGCTTCGAGGCTGGCGACGACCAGCAGTGGGACTTTGTGCAGGGCAACGGCAACCAGTGGACTATCGGCTCCGCCGCTGCCAGTACTGGCAGCAACAGTCTCTATGTCTCCAACGATGGTGGCGCAACCCGCAGCTACAATGGCAGCGCCGCCTCCACAGTCTATGCCGTCCGCAACTTCCAGCTTCCTGCTGGCGAGTATAACGTCAGCTTCGACTGGAATGCTCAGGGCGAAAGCAATTACGACATCCTCCGTGTCTTCGCCATGCCCGACAGTTTGACGCTCAATGCCAACACCTTTGGCGCTTCCTCCTATACCACTGGTGTTCCCGCCGGTTGGCAGGATGTTGTCGGCGGCAAACTCAACCTTGACACCACCTGGAGCCAGGCCAGCGGCACCTTCACCGTGGACAACGCCGGTCTCTATAAGCTCGTCTTCATGTGGCGCAACGACGACGGCGTCATCAACAACCCCGCTGCCGCCATCGACAATGTCGCCCTCTCTGCCGTTGAGGATACCACCGCTCCCCAACCCACGATGTACACCGTGAGTGTCAGCTCGGCCGATGCCGCCATGGGTACCGCCACCGTCAGCGACACCATCGTCGAGGCCGGCACCAATGTCACCGCCACCGCTACGGCCAACAGCGGCTACCACTTTGTCAACTGGACCGCCAACGGCAACGCCGTCAGCACCGACAACCCCTACACCTTTGCCGTCAGCGCCGACATAGCCCTCGTGGCCAACTTCGAAGCTGACAGCACCATGCCCATCGAATGTGTCGACCCGTCCAACGTTACAGCCACCGACATCACTGCCTCGTCAGCCACCATCAGCTGGGAGGCCGGCGGCAACGAGAGACAGTGGGTGGTTGACTACAATGGCCATTCCGACACTACCTCTACCAACCCCTACATCCTCACCGGCCTTGATCCCAACACCAACTATGTCGTCAAGGTCAAGGCCCTCTGCGGCGACGGCAACGAGAGCGGCTGGAGCACTCCTGCTACCTTCACCACCGCCACTGTGGGCATCCATGAAGCGAATGACGTTGCCTTGACCCTCTACCCGAACCCTGCCACCACCACCGTCACCCTCACGGGCTTCGATGGCCAGGCTACGGTTACGATAGTCGACATGAACGGCCGCGCAATGGGTGAGTACACTGCCAACGACAACACCCTCACGATCGACCTCGCAGGCTATGCCCAGGGGGCCTACTTCGTCCGCATCACCGGCGAGCAGGTCAATTCCATCCGCAAGCTCATCGTGAAGTAACACTCCCATAAGGGCCCGCAGGCGCCCCTGCCTGCAGCCCATCCCTACGGAATCCCCGCACGCCAACCCGTGCGGGGATTTTTTATTCTCCCACCGTGCCTCAAACCACTATCAAACAGCCACTTCCTCTAACCCTTTTCATATGGAGTTGAATACTATATAGGAAATGTCGAACAAACACGAAGAAACAGCCCCTTTCTCTCCTGATGTGTGATGTGAAGAAAGGCGGGGAGAAAATAAATAAAGTACTGATATATAGAATGTAAATCCATGAATGGGCTATTTTGAGCGATTTAGGGACTGTTTTTTGTGCAAAAAAGGGATAGAAAGGGAGACATGAAGCGTGTTTTGTGGGGTGGGAGAGGGGTATGGGAGAAAAAAATATCAAATCATATAATGTGGATTTACAATGAGTTGTGGAATATTTTGAAAAAAATTTGAAAAAAACTTTTGCTGTATTTGAAAAAAGTAGTATTTTTGCAACCTCAATCGACGAGAAAAAGAGTTGTTTGAAAGGTTGACAGAAGCCGATGTAACTCAGTTGGTAGAGTAGCTGATTTGTAATCAGCCTGTCGGGGGTTCGAGTCCCTTCATCGGCTCGAGACCGGCACTTGGAAAACTGAGTAGTCGGACAACAATATCGGGGGAGTCGCATAGCGGCAATTGCAACAGACTGTAAATCTGTCCTCGGAAGAGTTCGGTGGTTCGAGTCCACCCTCCCCCACGAAATACCAAAACTAAGAGAAGCGGAAGTAGCTCATTTGGTAGAGCGATAGCCTTCCAAGCTATAGGTGGCGGGTTCGAGCCCCGTCTTCCGCTCAGAAGCGGGAAACAGGAGAAGCCCCAAGCCCCGCGCTTCGAAAAGAAAAGGTACTCAAAAAGAGAGAGTGCGAAAGAAAAAAGCCGCAGTAGCTCAGTGGTAGAGCGCTTCCTTGGTAAGGAAGAGGTCACGAGTCCGACTCTCGTCTGTGGCTCTCTTTTTATGCGAAAGCATAAGGGAAAAGAAAAAGGAAATGCGAGGACGGAAGCCGTGTGCACGCCCTCTTTGAACGTGAATTAATATTATTGTTAACATTTAATACGTATTAAAAATGGCAAAAGAAAAATTCGATCGCTCTAAACCGCACGTCAACATCGGTACTATCGGCCACGTTGACCATGGTAAGACCACCCTCACCGCCGCTATCACCAAAGTGCTGGCCGAGAAGGGTCTGTCCGAAGTGAAATCCTTCGACTCCATCGACTCCGCTCCCGAAGAGAAAGAGCGTGGTATCACCATTAACACCGCTCACGTCGAGTATCAGACTGAGACCCGCCACTATGCCCACGTGGACTGCCCCGGTCACGCTGACTATGTGAAGAACATGGTTACCGGTGCTGCCCAGATGGACGGTGCTATCCTCGTTGTGGCCGCCACCGACGGTCCCATGCCCCAGACCCGTGAGCACATCCTGCTCGCCCGTCAGGTTGGTGTTCCCCAGCTCGTTGTGTTCCTGAACAAGTGCGACCTTGTTGACGACCCCGAGCTGCTCGACCTCGTCGAGATGGAAATCCGCGAGCTCCTGAACTCCTACGATTTCGATGGCGACAATATCCCCATCATCCGTGGTTCCGCCCTCGCCGCCCTGAACGGCGAACCCAGCGGTGTCAAAGCCGTTGAGGAACTGATGAACGCTGTCGACACCTGGATCCCCCTGCCCACCCGCGCTGTGGATAAGGACTTCCTGATGCCCATCGAGGACGTGTTCTCCATCACCGGCCGTGGTACCGTTGCCACCGGTCGTATCGAGACTGGTGTTATCCACACTGGCGACCCCGTCGACATCATCGGTATGGGTGCCGAGAAGCTGAAGAGCACCGTCACCGGCGTTGAGATGTTCCGCAAGATCCTCGATGAGGGTGAAGCTGGCGACAACGTGGGTCTGCTCCTCCGTGGTATCGACAAGAACGAGATCCGTCGCGGTATGGTTATCGCCAAGCCCGGCTCGGTGAAACCTCACCACAAATTCGAGGCTGCTGTCTATATCCTGAAGAAAGAGGAAGGCGGCCGTCACACCCCGTTCCACAACAACTATCGTCCCCAGTTCTACTTCCGTACCACTGACGTCACCGGTACCATCATGCTCCCCGAGGGCCGCGAGATGGTCATGCCTGGCGACAACCTGACGATCACTGTGGAGCTGATCTCCGACATCGCTCTGAACGAGAACCTCCGCTTCGCTATCCGCGAGGGTGGCCGCACCGTTGGTTCCGGTCAGGTGACCAAGATCATCGAATAAGACGATCGGCAAACCTAGGAGCCGGGAGAGAACGCCCGGCTCCATTACAGGGGCATAGTTAAATGGTATAATGGCGGTCTCCAAAACCGTGGTTGGGAGTTCGATTCTCTCTGCCCCTGCCAATAAGAAAAAACTAGTTTAAAAAGAAAATGTCAAAGTTTGGTGAATATGTGAAGTCGAGCTACGACGAATTGGTGCACAAAGTGTCGTGGCCCACGTTCAAGGAGTTGCAGAGCAGCGCTGTTGTCGTTGCCGTAGCTTCCGTTATTATTGCCCTTATCGTCTTCGCTATGGACATCCTCTTCGGTGTGCAGAGTGGTGGCTGGAAGGGTTTGCTTGGAAACTTTTACAATCTGCTTGGCTAGCAGGTCGCACCAGTGCCGAGGTCTTGCTTCCCAAATTTTTTGAGGCCGTCGGCGGCGACATGAGAACCAACGGTTTTTAAGTTTATTTCACTGTTTTTTATACTATCAATGGAACAGCAGGAAAAAAAGTGGTATGTGATCCGGGCTATCGCCGGCAAGGAAAAGAAGGCTAAAGAGTACATCGAAAGCGAGATGGCCAAACGCGGCTGGAGCAACGATGTGCCCACGGTGCTTATCCCCACCGAGCAGGTGGTCGCCATTCGCAACGGAAAGAAAGTGGTCAAGGACCGCAATTATTTCCCCGGCTACGTCATTATCGAAGCCAACCTGCGTGACGAGATCATCCCCGTTATCCAGAACCTGCCCAATGTGCTCGATTTTTTGAGAGAGCGCGAGGGCAAGCCCATTCCTATGCGTCAGAACGAAGTCAACCGCATCCTCGGCAAGATGGATGAGCAGTTGGAGAACGCCGACGCCATGGACCGTTTCATTGTGGGCGAGAACGTCAAAGTCATCGATGGCGCTTTCAACAGTTTCATCGGTGTAGTCGAAGAGGTCAACGAAGAGAAGAAGAAATTGAAAGTTACGGTCAAGATCTTCGGACGCAAGACCCCGCTCGAACTCAGTTACTCGCAGGTAGAAAAAGAACAGTAAATCCTAATCAACTAACCTTATTTAAAATTTAATTCAATGGCAAAAGAAGTTGCAGGATTGATTAAATTGCAAATCAAAGGCGGTGCTGCCAACCCCGCTCCTCCCGTCGGACCGGCTCTCGGTGCCAAGGGTGTGAACATCATGGAGTTCTGCAAGCAGTTCAATGCCCGTACACAGGACCAGGCCGGCAAAGTCGTGCCCGTGATTATCACTGTGTATACGGACAAGTCCTTTGACTTTGTACTGAAAACTCCTCCTGTTGCTGTCCAGCTGAAAGAGATGTCCAAAGCGCAGAAAGGCTCTGGCGAGCCCAACCGCGTGAAGGTCGCCTCGGTCACCTGGGAGCAGGTGCGCCAGATTGCCGAAGCCAAAATGCCCGACCTCAACTGCTTCACTGTTGAGAGCGCCATGAGCATGGTGGCCGGTACTGCCCGCAGCATGGGTATCACCGTTACGGGTGAGAATCCCCTGAAGAAGTAAAGAAAAAAGATTTAAGAACAGTGGTAGCACCAGTAGCGCAAGCGAACATGCGTTGACCACAAAAAAAGACCAACATGGCAAAACTGACAAAAAAACAGAAAGAAGCTGTCGCCAAATTTGACGGTAGCAAAGTGTATTCGCTCGAAGAGGCTGTCAGCATTGTGAAGAAAATCACCTTCACGAAGTTCGACTCTTCCGTCGATATCGATGTGCGTCTGGGTGTTGACCCCCGCAAGGCCAACCAGATGGTTCGCGGCAGCGTGACCCTGCCTCACGGCACGGGTAAGACCGTCCGCGTCCTCGTGCTCTGCACCCCCGACAAGGAGGAAGAGGCCAAAGCCGCCGGTGCCGACTACTACGGTCTTGATGAGTATATCACCAAGATTAAGGGTGGTTGGACTGACGTCGATGTCATCATCACCATGCCCAGCTGCATGCCCAAGATTGGTGCTCTTGGTCGCATCCTCGGTCCCCGTGGCCTGATGCCCAACCCCAAGACCGGCACCGTCACGATGGAAGTCGGCAAGGCTGTCCAGGAAGCCAAGGCCGGTAAGATCGACTTCAAGGTCGATAAGTTCGGTATCATCCATACCGCCGTTGCCAAGTGCTCCTTCGACGACCAGAAGATCGTGGAGAACGCCCGCGAGGTTCTGCAGATGATTATGAAGCTCAAACCCAGCGCCGCTAAAGGCACCTATGTGAAGAGCATCGCTATCAGCAGCACCATGAGCCCCGGCGTGAAAGTCGACACGAAAGCCGCTACGTTGTAACCTTTTATTAATCAAGAAACATTATGAGAAAAGAACTGAAAGACCAGCATATCGACGCTCTGTGCGAAGAGATCAAGGGTTTTCCCAATCTCTACATTGCTGACATTGGAGGCCTGAATTCGGTGCAGACCAGCAAACTGCGTCGTGCCGCTTTCCGCAACGAGGTCAAGCTGGAAGTTGTAAAGAACACTCTTCTCATCAAGGCACTCGAGAAGTCGGGTTTCGACTATTCCGAGCTCTTCCCTGTGATCAAGGGTGAAACCGCCATAATGCTTTCGAACACCAACAATGCTCCTGCCAAGCTCATTAAGAGCTTCCGCGCTGCCGAGAAGAACGTTGAAAAACCCATTCTGAAAGGCGCCTATGTCGAGGAGTGCTTCTATATTGGCCACGAGCATCTCGATGAACTTGTCAACATCAAGTCTAAGAACGAGCTCATCGCCGATGTGGTTGCCCTGCTGCAGTCGCCCATCAAGAACGTCCTGTCGCAGGTTCAGTCGGCTGGCAATACCATTACCGGTGTGCTGAAAACTTTGGAGGAGCGCGAGGCCTAACCCTGCGCAAACAAACGGGCTGGCCCCCCATAGACAGGGCCAAAGAAAAATAATAAAAAAACAAATTTGTAAAACATTTAAAAACAATAAAGTCATGGCAGACATCAAAGCTATTGCTGAAGAATTGGTTAACCTTACCGTTAAAGAAGTTAAAGAACTTGCTGACGTCCTGAAAGAGGAGTACGGCATTGAACCCGCCGCCGCTGCTGTTGCAGTCGCCGCCCCCGCCGCTGGTGGTGCCGCCGCTGCCGCTGAGGAGAAGACCTCCTTCGACGTGATCCTGAAGGGTGTTCCCGATCAGACCAAGAAACTTGGCGTCGTGAAGGCTGTTAAGGACATGGCCTCCCTCGGTCTGAAAGAGTCCAAGGAGCTTGTCGACAACGCCCCCAAGCCCGTTAAGGAAGGCATTTCCAAGGACGAGGCTGAGAGCCTGAAGAAAGCCCTCGAAGAGGCTGGTGCCGAAGTCGAGATCAAGTAAGGTAATCCTTTCCTGATACAAACGAGGAATAGGGCCTCCGACCCCAATCGGAGTGCCTATTCCTTGTTGCTATGGAATTTGATTCCGAAGTTGCTCACCCCTTGAATGGGTACTCTTCCTTCACTCGCGATCAGTTATAGAACACGATATAATTTATAGTCCCTTGGCAAAAAAAGACCCCACAGTAGTAAATTTCGCGTCGGTACGAAAATTTGAATACCCGGATTTTCTTGACATCCAGGTTAAGTCTTTCAAAGATTTCTTCCAGATTGAGACTAACCCTGACAATCGTCTCGACGAAGGCCTGTACAAGGTTTTCAAGGAGAATTTCCCCATCACCGATGCGCGAAACAATTTCGAACTCGAATTCTTGGATTATTATATCGATCCTCCCCGCTATTCCATCGAGGAGTGCATCGAGCGCGGCCTGACCTACAGTGTGCCGCTGAAAGCCAAGATGAAACTGAGTTGCAAAGACCCCGAAAACGAAGATTTCCAGACCCTCGAGCAGCATGTCTATCTGGGCATGATCCCCTATATGACTCCGAAGGGTACTTTCGTTATCAATGGCGCTGAGCGCGTCGTGGTCTCCCAGTTGCACCGTTCGCCCGGTGTATTCTTTGGCACCCAGTTCCACTCCAACGGTACGCAGCTTTATTCTGCGCGTATCATTCCGTTCAAGGGCTCTTGGATGGAGTTCACGACCGATATCAACAACGTCATGTACGCCTATATCGATCGTAAGAAGAAATTGCCTATCACTACTCTTCTCCGTGCCATCGGTTACGAATCCGACAAGGATATCCTCGATATTTTCGAACTTGCCGAAGAGGTGAAGGTCAGCCGCAACAACCTCAAGAAGGTGCTTGGCAAACAGCTTGCTGCCCGTGTGGTGGAGACCTGGACCGAGGATTTCGTCGATGAGGATACCGGCGAGGTGGTCTCTATGGAGCGTACCGACGTGGTCATCGAGCGCGATGTTGAACTTACTGAGGAAAACATCGAGCAAATCCTCAATCTCGATATCAAGTCCATCCTTATCAAGTCAGAGGACAAGGACGGTATCGACTATTCTGTTATTTACAATACCCTGAAGAAGGACACCGCCAACAACGCCAAGGAGGCCTGCGAGTACATCTATCGTCAGCTTCGCAATGCCGAGCCGCCTGACGAGGAAACCGCCCGCAGCATTATTGAAAAACTCTTCTTCTCGGAGAAACGTTACGATCTGGGCGATGTGGGTCGCTACAGAATCAACACCAAACTGAACCTTAGTGTCCCCGACAATGTCCGTGTGCTGACTAAGGAGGACATTACTTCCATTATCAAATATCTGGTCGAACTTATCAACCAGAAAGCAGAGGTGGACGATATCGACCACCTGTCGAACCGCCGTATCCGCACCGTCGGTGAGCAGCTCTCCAACCAGTTTGGAGTGGGTCTTGCCCGCATGTCGCGCACGATTCGTGAGCGCATGAATGTGCGTGACAACGAGGTGTTCACTCCCACGGAGCTCATTAATGCCAAGACGCTGTCGTCGGTCATTAACTCGTTCTTCGGTACCAACCAGTTGAGCCAGTTTATGGACCAGACCAACCCCCTGGCCGAGCTCACTCATAAGCGCCGCATCTCCGCTCTCGGCCCTGGTGGTCTTTCGCGTGAGCGTGCCGGTTTCGAAGTCCGCGACGTGCACTACACGCACTATGGACGTCTCTGCACCATCGAGACCCCTGAAGGACCGAACATCGGTCTTATTTCCTCGCTCTGCGTCTATGCGAAAATTAATGAGCTTGGATTCATCGAGACCCCCTACCAGCGAGTCGTCAACGGTCAGGTGCAGCTCAACGAGCCTCCCGTCTACCTCTCTGCCGAGGCTGAGGAGAACAAGACCGTGGCGCAGGCCACCACTCCCCAGGACGAGGAAGGCCACATCACTGAGAGCCGTGTCAAGGCCCGCCGTCAGGCCGACTTCCCCATTGTGTCGCCAGACGAAATCGACCTCATGGACATCGCCTCCAACCAGATTGCTTCTATTGCAGCATCGCTCATTCCTTTCCTCGAGCACGACGATGCCAACCGTGCACTGATGGGATCGAACATGATGCGTCAGGCTGTGCCTCTGCTCAATCCTGAGATTCCTATCGTTGGAACAGGTATCGAGGAGGCTGTGGCCCACGATAGCCGCGTGCTGCTCAATGCTGAGGCCGATGGAGTTGTCGAATTTGTCGACTCCACCAAGATTGTTATCCGTCACAACCGCACCGAGAAGGAGCGTTTGGTCTCCTTCGACGACGATGTGAAGGAATACCGCCTCACTAAATATCAGCGTACCAACCACTCTACTGCCATCAACCTGCGTCCTATTGTCAAGAAGGGCGACAAGGTCAAGAAAGGCCAGGTGCTCTGCGAAGGATATGCCACACAGGGCGGCGAACTAGCCCTCGGCCGCAACATGATGGTGGCCTTCATGCCGTGGAAGGGTTACAACTTCGAGGATGCTGTGGTGATTTCCGAGCGCGTTGTGCGCGAGGACATCTTCACCTCGGTCCACGTTGAAGAGTTTACTCTCGATGTCCGTGAGACCAAGCGTGGTAATGAGGAACTTACTCGTGACATCCCCAATGTCGGCAACGACGCCACCAAGGACCTTGACGAGAATGGTATTGTCCGTATTGGCGCCGAAGTCAAAGAAGGTGATATCCTCATAGGCAAGATTACTCCTAAGGGCGAGTCGGATCCTACCCCCGAGGAGAAACTGCTGCGCGCCATCTTCGGCGACAAGGCCGGCGATGTCAAAGATGCGTCGCTCAAGGTGCCGCCTTCGATGCGTGGTGTTGTCATCGACACTAAACTTTTTGCCCGTGTCATTCGTGACCGCAAAGCCCGTGCCAAAGAAAAAGAGCTCTTGGCCAAGCCTGAGGAAGAGTATCGTTTCGAGTGCGAGGAACTGAAGGATAAACTCATCTCCCGACTCCTCATCCTTCTCAACGGCAAGGTCTCCAACGGTGTCTATACCAACCACCGCGAAGAACTCATTCCCAAGAAGGTTAAGTTCAGCGCCAAGACGCTCAAGACCATTGACTACACCGAGGTGAGTCCCAATAAGTGGACTACTGACAAGGAGACCAACGCTCTTATCAAAGAGTTGCTTAACAACTATAATATCAAATACCGCGAGATTTCCGGTCGCTTTACCCGCAGCAAGTTCTCCATCACTGTCGGCGACGACCTTCCTAGCGGCATTGTCCAGATGGCCAAAGTCTACATCGCTATGAAGCGCAAACTGCGCATCGGTGACAAGATGGCAGGTCGTCATGGTAATAAAGGTATTGTCTCGAAGATTGTCCGTGCCGAGGATATGCCGTTCCTCGCTGATGGTACCCCTGTTGACATTGTCTTGAATCCTCTGGGTGTGCCTTCGCGTATGAACTTGGGTCAGATTTACGAAACCGTCCTTGGTTGGGCAGGCAAGAAACTCAATAAGCGTTTCAAGACCCCCATCTTCGATGGTGCCACCCTTGAACAAATCAACGGTTACATGCGTGAGGCTGGCCTTCCTGAGAATGGTCGCACCTACCTCTACGACGGCGAAACCGGCGATCGTTTCGACCAGCCCGCTACAGTGGGTTATATCTATTACCTCAAGCTGCATCACATGATTGACGACAAGATGCATGCTCGTTCCATCGGACCCTATTCCCTCATCACCCAGCAACCCCTTGGCGGTAAGGCCAATTTCGGCGGTCAGCGTTTCGGTGAGATGGAGGTCTGGGCACTCGAAGCCTATGGCGCATCGCATGTGCTGCAGGAGGTGCTCACCGTCAAGTCCGACGACGTCATGGGCCGCGCCAAGGCCTACGAGTCCATCGTCAAGGGCGACAACATGCCGGTTCCGGGTATTCCCGAATCGTTCAACGTCCTTGTCCACGAGCTCCGTGGTCTCGGTTTGGAGGTAACGTTTGATTAATTAAAGCAGAAAGAAAGAACAATGGCTTTTAAACAAGAATCTCAGGTTAAGAACGATTTCAACTCGATCACCATCAGTCTTGCGTCGCCCGAGTCCATCAAGCGTCGCTCCTATGGCGAGGTGACCAAGCCTGAAACCATAAACTATCGCACCTACAAGCCCGAACGTGATGGCTTGTTCTGCGAGCGTATCTTCGGCCCCACGCGCGACTGGGAGTGCCACTGTGGCAAATATAAACGTATCCGCTACAAGGGTATTGTCTGCGACCGTTGCGGTGTTGAAGTTACCGAGAAGAAGGTCCGCCGTGAGCGTATGGGTCACATCGAACTTGTGGTCCCCATTGCCCACATTTGGTTCTTCCGCTCCCTGCCCAACAAGATTGGTACACTCCTCAACATCCCTTCCAAGAAACTCGACCAGGTCATCTATTACGAAAAATACATCGTCTTGCAGCCCGGCAAGGCCGTCCTCAATGAGATGCCTGTGCAGCGCCTCGACCTGCTCACCGAAGAGGAGTACTACTATATTAAGGATTCTCTGCCCGAAGGCAATGACCAACTTTCCGACGATGATCCCGACAAATTCATCGCTGGTATGGGTGCCGAGGCTCTTTACAAGCTCCTTTGCAATCTCGACCTCGATAAGCTCTCCTATGAGCTCCGTGCCAAAGCTTCGCGTGAAACCGCCGTTGCCCGTAAGCAGGAAGCCCTGAAGCGCCTGAATGTCATTGAATCCTTCCGCGAGTCGCAGCGTGCCATGCATGCACGTGGAATGGACAATCGTCCCGAGTGGATGATCATGAACATCATTCCAGTCATTCCTCCCGACCTGCGTCCTCTCGTCCCCCTGGATGGTGGTCGTTTTGCCACTTCCGACATCAACGAGCTCTATCGTCGAGTCATCATCCGCAACAACCGCCTGAAACGCCTTGTCGAAATCAAGGCCCCCGAGGTCATCATGCGCAATGAGAAGCGCATGCTTCAGGAGTCTGTCGATTCTCTCTTCGACAATAGCCGCAAGGTCTCCAGTGTCAAGTCCGACTCCAACCGCGCCCTCAAGTCGCTCTCCGATGCCCTCAAGGGCAAGCAGGGTCGCTTCCGTCAGAATCTGCTCGGTAAGCGTGTCGACTATTCTGGCCGTTCGGTCATTGTGGTTGGCCCCGAGTTGAGAATGCACGAGTGCGGTCTGCCCAAGGATATGGCAGCCGAGCTCTTCAAACCGTATGTCATCCGTAAACTCCTCGAGCGCGGTTTGGTGAAGACTGTCAAGTCGGCCAAGCGCATCGTCGACCGCAAGGAGCCTGTCGTATGGGAAATCCTTGAAAACATCCTGAAGGGCCATCCCATCCTGCTGAACCGTGCTCCTACGCTGCACCGTCTCGGCATCCAGGCCTTCCAACCTCGCCTCGTCGAGGGCAAGGCCATCCGCCTCCACCCTCTGGTGTGTACCGGATTCAACGCTGACTTCGATGGTGACCAGATGGCAGTTCACGTTCCCATGGGTAATGCTGCTATCCTCGAGGCTCAGTTGCTGATGCTGTCCACCCACAACATCCTCAACCCCGCTAATGGTGCACCTATCACTGTTCCTTCGCAGGACATGGTGCTCGGTCTGTACTATATGACCAAGCCCCGCCGTACCACTGCCGACGAGGTTGTCAAGGGCGAGGGTCAGCGCTTCTACTCCGCCGAAGAGGTTATCATTGCTTACAATGAGAAACGTGTTGACCTCAATGCCTGCATCTCCGTGCAGCTCGACGAGGACCATCGTTTCGACGAATATTCCTATGTGAAGACCGACCGCACCTTTATGGAGGTCATCAAGGACAAGAAAGGCAATGTGCTCACCGACATCGACTGCAGCACTCCCGCCGAAACTGCCCTTCACAGTCGCACCGAGTTCGAAATCAAGCGCGACATTGACGGTAACCCCATTGTTGATGCCAAAGGCCACTACATCAAGACCAATCGTCTTCGCACTACCGTTGGCCGTGTCATCTTCAACCAGGTTGTCCCCAGCCAGTATGGCTTCATCAACCAGGTGATGGGCAAAAAATCTTTGCGCGATATCATTGGCGACATTTTCACCGAGTGTGGCAATGCCGTTACCGCTACCTTCCTCGACGACATCAAGAACATGGGCTACCGTCAGGCATTCCGTGGCGGTCTCTCCTTCAACTTGGGCGACGTTATCATCCCCGCCGAGAAGGAACAGCTCATCGAGAAAGCCAACGAAGAGGTCGAAGAGGTTATGGCTCAGTATGCCATGGGTCTTATCACCAACAACGAGCGCTACAACCACGTTATCGATATCTGGACCAACACCAACAACCAGCTCACCGAGACTCTCATGAAGCAGCTTAAGGCTGACAATCAGGGATTCAACCCCATCTTTATGATGTACGATTCCGGTGCTCGTGGTAGTAAGGAGCAGATTCGTCAGCTCTCCGGCATGCGTGGCCTGATGGCCAAGCCGCAGAAGGCTGGTGCTTCTGGCAACGAGATTATCGAGAACCCTATTATCTCCAACTTCAAGGAAGGCCTCTCGGTGCTCGAGTACTTCATCTCTACCCACGGTGCCCGTAAGGGTCTTGCCGATACCGCTCTGAAGACGGCTGACGCTGGTTACCTGACCCGTCGTTTGGTCGACGTGGCCCACGATGTGATTATCAATGAGGAAGACTGCGGAACCCTCCGCGGCCTGCCCACCACCGCTCTCAAGAAGGGCGAGGATATTGTCCAGAGCCTTGGCGAGAAAATTCTTGGTCGTACCTCGGTCCACGACATCTACCATCCCCAGACTGGTGAACTCATTGCCCATGCCGGTGAAGAACTCACAGAGGAAATCTGCAAGAAGATTGAAAACTCGCCCATTGAGGAAGTCGAGATTCGTTCGGTTCTCACATGCGAGTCCAAGCACGGCGTCTGCGCCAAGTGCTACGGCCGCAACCTAGCCACCGGCAAGATGGTCCAGAAGGGTGAGGCCGTCGGCGTTATCGCAGCCCAGGCTATCGGTGAGCCCGGTACGCAGCTTACGCTTCGTACCTTCCACGTTGGTGGTGTCGCTGGTGGCAACATTGGTACCGCCTCCAGCCTCCAGGCTAAGTATGAAGGCCGTCTTGTCATCGACGAGCTCCGCTCCATCCCCTACACCGACAACGAAGGTGGCTCCTATCATATCGTTATGGGCCGAAGCGCTGAAATGCGCATCGTCGATCCCAAGACCGAGATTACGCTCTTCTCGTCGCTCCTGCCTTATGGTGCTAAACTCTACAAAGCCGCTGGCGACATGCTTCAGAAGGGCGACGTCGTGGCCGAATGGGATCCTTACAACGCTGTCATCATCTCCGATGTGGCTGGTAAGGTCTCCTTCGAGAATGTCATCGAGAATGTCACTTACCGTGTCGAAAGTGATGCCCAGACTGGCCTCCAGGACAAGGTTGTTATCGAGAGCCGTCAGCGCACCAAGAATCCTACCCTCAACATCGTCGACTCCGAGGGCAACATCCTCAAGGTTTACGACCTTCCTGTCGGTGCCCACATTGGTGTCGAGCAGGGTCAGGACCTCAAGGCTGGCGACATCATGGTCAAGATTCCGCGTTCCTTCGGCAAGGCTGGCGATATCACGGGCGGTCTGCCCCGCGTCACAGAGCTCTTCGAGGCCCGCAACCCATCCGATCCCGCCATCGTGGCCGAGGTCGACGGTATTGTCTCCATCGCCAAGAAACTCAAACGCGGCAACCGCGAGGTGACCATCACTTCCAAGACTGGCGAGCAGCGCTCCTACCTCATCCCCACCTCCAAGCAAATTCTGGCTCAGGACAGCGACTATGTCAAGGCCGGTACCCCGCTCTCCGATGGTGCCATCACCCCCAGCGACATCCTCGCCATCAAGGGACCCATGAAGGTTCAGGAATACATTGTCAACGAGGTGCAGGAGGTCTATCGTCTGCAGGGTGTGAAGATCAACGACAAACACTTCGAGGTCATTGTGCGTCAGATGATGCGCAAGGTCGAAATCGAAGATCCGGGCGATACCCGCTTCCTCGAAGGCGACTTGGTCAACAAACTTGACTTCAACGATGTCAACGACAATATCTTCGGCATGAAGGTTGTTGAGGATGCTGGCGACAGCGAGAATCTCTCTAATGGTCAGATTATCTCCGCTCGCGAACTCCGTGACGAGAACTCCGCTCTGCGCCGTCAGGACAAGCGCCTTGTTACTGTGCGCGATGCCCGCCCGGCCACCTGCAAGCAGGTCCTTCAGGGTATCACCCGTGCGTCGTTGCAGACCAAGTCCTTCATCTCTGCCGCCTCCTTCCAGGAGACAACGAAGGTGCTCACAGAGGCCGCCATCAACGCCAAGCGCGACACTCTCGTCGGCATGAAAGAGAACGTCATCGTCGGACATCTCATCCCCGCCGGTACTGGTCTCCGTGAATACCAAGATCTCGTTGTCGGCAACGCCGCTGCTATGGCTTCGGCCAAGCAAAACTAATCGGCGCGCAATGATTAACAAGTTCACTTATACCGGGTCATCGACTTCGATGGCCCGGTATTTTTTTCCCCCCGTCAAGGCCATTGTTCTCATGATACTCCTCCTGCTATGCCCTGTGGCATCCATGGCTCAGGACTATGACCAGGAAACGGTCTTCTACGACAACCCCTTGGCGTCCCACATCGCCTACTTGCCCGACCAGCTCTCCGGAACATCCACGCTCTTTTTCCTCGACGGAATCCTGTGGACTTGTAACGACCACGGTCCCCTTGTCCTCTATGCCCTCGACACGCTTGTGGGAGCCGTAGACACCTCACTCGACCTCGGCGTCAAGGTCTATGACCTCGAGGCGGTGTCTTTCGACGGCGACTACATCTACTTTGGCGACTTTGGCGATAACAACGGAACGCGCTCCGACCTGCGCATTCTCCGCCTCTCAAGGGATGCCTTCCTCAGCGGGGCCTACCGTTTCGACACCATCCGTTTCAGCTATCCCGACCGCACCAAGACCATGTCGCGCAACTTCGACTGCGAGGCCTTCGTGGCCACAGACGACAGTCTCTACCTTTTCACCAAACAGTGGCTCTCCCATCGCTCCGTATGCTATGCGCTTCCCAAACAACCGGGCGACTATGTCGCCGAGCGACGCTTCACGCTCCACACCGACGGTCTCGTCACGGATGCATGCTTTCTGCATGAAAATCGTACCCTGGTACTCATTGGCTATTCATTGGTTGTCAAACCCTTTGTCTTTTTTATCGACCACTTCGACGGTGCACGGTTTGACCAGGGACGCCACCGCCGAGTGTCGCTGGCCAATGCCTTCGGCAACCAGATGGAAGGCATCGCCACACTTGACGGTATCCATTTTTTCATCACCCGAGAAACCCTCTCGCTGCGGGTCCATACCCGCCGTGCCTCCCTTTCCCGTCTCGATCTCTCCGGCATGCCCGAGGAATCCAATGTCCGGTGACCCGACAATCCACTTGGTTTCGAATCGGGGCCGGATGGGAAGTATATGTTATGGGACATATTTGACGGGTGTATGGCTAGGGGTGAAACTTTTATTGGTTGCCCAGCATACTAAAATGTTTTTTTGTCCGTTATCAAAGAAAAACACGAATCATTATGGCAAATAATCCCAAAGAACAGAACAACCTCAAGTTGAATATCAATCCCGAAGTGGCCAATGGCACCTATTCTAACCTCGTTGTTATTAGCCACAATCCTAGCGAGATTGTCCTTGATTTCGCCCAAATGTTTCCCGGCATCGAAGGCGCCACGGTGCGTCAGCGCATCATCATGAACCCCATTCATGCCAAACGTCTGCTTGCCGCATTGAACGATAACCTGAAGAAGTTCGAGCAGCAGTTTGGCCCCATCGTCGAGCCCCGTGCTGACGGCACAGTGCCCTACGACATTCTTGGCAAGGCATGACGCTTCGATGGAGAGTGGAGTGTGGCGAGTGGAAGACGCATGAGGAACAGCGCGAAGCCACTCGCAGTTTGCTGTGCAATCTTTTAGGGAGTGTTGTTGTTGAACATGACGACAGGGGTGCTCCTTTTTTGCCGTTATCTCCCGAGCTGACGCTGAGCATCAGCCATTGTCGCAAGGCGGTAGCTGTTGCCGTGAGTGCTGAGGGACCTGTGGGCATCGATGTGGAAAGTCGTCGCAAAGTGAGCGAGTTGCTGATGGAGCGTGTGTGTGCACCGGAGGAACTGGCTGAGATCCGTGTGGCGGCCGACCCTACAATGGCTTTCCTTCAGTTGTGGACGCGCAAGGAGGCTGTCCTCAAGATGCGTCGTACTGGCATCCAGGGGTTCGGCAGCATGGTGCGTGCGCTGGAGGATAAAGATGTAATTATAAAAGATCTATCCTGTGACTTGCCTGATGTAGTGGCTTCCCTTGCCACTTGCAAAACTCGCCAATAATTCAAGGACGTATTATTTCTGTAGTGCCGTCGGGGTTGATTTTTACAATGCGGCTGCCGCGCGTCTCGTTGGATAGCAGCTCATGATAGGGCGGTAAGCAGAAGTCCACGCGGCGTTTGAGTCCCTCTTCAATTTCATTGTAGTTCCTGGGTGACGGATGACCCGAGAGGTTGGCTGAGGTGCTTACCAAAGGTGCGCCGAGACGGTGGATAACCTCCTGGCAGAAGGTGTGATTGGGAATGCGGACCCCTAGTGAGCCGTCGGCGGCGGGAATGTTGTCGGCCACTTCGATGTGCATCTCGTCGTGCCATTTGGAGTAGGGGAGGATGTAGGTTGTTGGTCGTTCGTCGTTTCCCATGTTCCATTTCCCCCTTTCCACTAGCACAAGCATGCTTTTTGTGTGGCTGCGCTCCTTGATGGAATATAGTCGCTCGACGGCGTCGTAGTTGCAAGCGTTGCATCCGATGCCCCATATGGTGTCGGTAGGGTAGAGGAGGGTTTTGCCTTGTTGCAGTACCTCAACAGTTTGCCGTATTACTTCTTCCATGTTCATGTTGCAAAAGTACGAAAAAAATAGCATCCCCGCTTGCATGGATGAAAATTATTTTGTAATTTTGCATATTGTTATATTGTTAAAAAATGTAAATAAATTAATTCAATAAATTATAAACCAAAAAATTACAACTATGTTTAAAAGTCATCCCAAAGGACTTGTCGCTGCTGCATTGAGTAATATGGGTGAGCGTTTTGGCTACTATATTATGAATGCTGTGCTGACATTGTTCATTTGTTCGAAGTTTGGATTGAGCGACAGCACTGCCACGATTATCTATTCGTGTTTCTATTTCGGCATTTACATCATGGCTTTGCCAGGTGGTATCATTGCCGACCGTTTGCAGAACTTCAAGGGCACGATTATCGCTGGTCTGCTCACGATGGTGTTGGGTTATATCATCCTCTCCATCCCTGCCGGCTACGGCGCCCTCGATATTTCGATGACCACAGTGCTGGTAATCACTTGCATTGCCCTGCTTATCATCGCCTTCGGTAACGGCTTATTCAAGGGCAATCTGCAGGCCATCGTGGGTCAAATGTACGACAACTTCGAGGCTGAAGCTGCCAAAAAAGGTCCTGAGGCCCTTGAGAAAGCTAAGAGCAAACGCGATCCGGGATTTCAGATTTTCTACATGTTCATCAATGTGGGCGGTTTGATAGCCCCCTTCGTGGCCCCGTTGCTCCGCAGCTGGTGGCTTGGCATGAAGGGTATGGGCTATGAGTCAACCCTGCCAAAGCTCTGCCACATGTATCTCAACACTCCCGCCGAAATGACGACCGACCAGATGAATAACCTCAACACCCTGATGAACCAGGTGAACCAGGGCGGTCTCGACCTCACCGACATGGGTGCTGCATGCAGCAACTACCTCGAGGTGTTCAACACGGGTGTCCACTACAGTTTCATCGCCTCTATCGCTGCCATGCTTATCTCCCTCACCATCTTCCTCTGCACCAAGAAGGGTATGCCCAACCCCGTGAAGAAGGTTGTTGCTGCCGTCGAGGAGAAGAAGGAGGAACTCACTGCAGAGCAGAAAGCTGCTGCTATCAAGGATGTCAAACAGCGCATGGCCGGCCTCTATGCCGTTCTTGGTGTCTGTGTTTTCTTCTGGATGTCGTTCCATCAAAATGGTGTGTCGCTGTCGCTCTTCGCCCGCGACTTTGTCCATAACACCATCCCACCCGAGATTTTCCAGTGCATCAACCCCTTCTTTGTAGTTGTGCTGACCTTCCCCATCATGTGGATTTTTGGCACCAAGTGGGGCCGCAAGTTCTCCACCCCCAGCAAGATTGCCATGGGTATGGGCATCACTGCCCTAGCCTATGTGTTCTTGATGGTGTTCTCGATAGTGATGGGCTATCCCGGATCGCAGGATTACCTTGCTCTGCCCATTGATCAGCAGGCTGAAATGAAGGCTGGTCCGATGGTGCTTGTGGTTACCTATTTCTGCCTCACAGTGGCCGAACTCTTCATCAGTCCGCTGGGTATTAGCTTTGTCTCCAAGATTGCCCCGAAACATATCCAAGGTATCTGCCAGGGTCTTTGGCTGGGTGCCACAGGTATCGGCAATGCGTTGATTCTCCTTGGAGGTCAGCTGTATGAGAAGATGCCGAGCATTTGGATGTGTTGGGCAGTCTTCATGGTTATCTGCCTCATCGCCATGGGCATTATGCTTGGCATGCTGAAGTGGCTCGAGCGTATCACCTCTCAGCAGCAGTAATCGTTGCACAGTAGAGCTAAATGTAAAGCCGTGGGCATCCTTTAGGTGCCCACGGCTTTTTTATGCTTCAGTGAAAAAAGAAAACCCCGAGCGGTTTGCTCGGAGTCTTGCTTTCCAATGCGTCGATTCCAACGCGGTTGCGGTGAGGGCTCTCTTATTTGTCGAGCTCCTGCTGGCGCAGGTGCTGGACGTAGATGGCCTTCAGGTGCTTCTCGCGATTGATGACACTGGGCTTGGTGAACTGCTGACGACGGCGCATCTCTTTCACCACGCCGGTTTTCTCGAATTTGCGTTTCAGTTTCTTGAGGGCGCGTTCGAGGTTGTCACCTTCTTTAATAGGAACTACGATCATTGTTAATACCTCTTTCTTGTTAAGGGTTAATAATAAATTGTTATTTAAGACTCATTGTCTTCTTAGAACATCAAGTGGCCTTGGGCGGCGGCATCGTTAAGGGCGGCGATGATGCCTTTCTTATTGATGATGCGCATGCCTTTGGCGGAGACCTTCAGGGTAATCCACATGTCCTCCTCGGGAATGTAGAATTTCTTGGTCTGCAGGTTGGGCGAGAAGGTACGCTTGGTGTGGATGCGGGAGTGCGAAACATTGTTGCCCACAATCACTTTCTTTCCGGTAATTTCACATTTTTTCGACATTGTAGTATAATTTTTATTGTTTATTTACGTTATTCATTCGCACACTTTTTGATGCGAAAACGGCTGCAAAAGTACCATCTTTTTTCGACATGGCAAAACGTTTCGCCTTTCAAAAGTCGCTTTTTAAACTTTTTTAACAATTTGATAAATATAACTAGTTGTAATACATGTAATTGATGTTTGTGCTAAAATGGAATTTAACATATTCTTTTCAGTTAGTTAGCAGTCTTTTCTCGTTTAATTTGGCTTACTTTTATGTCACTTTTGCAAAAATTGAACACATGGTACGAGGACTATGGGCGCACTCTTCCTTGGAGGGGTATCGACGACCCTTATCGTATCTGGCTCTCGGAAATCATACTTCAGCAGACACGCATTGAACAAGGGCGCGATTACTATTATCGATTTGTCGAAGCCTTCCCTTCGGTAGCTGATTTGGCTGCCGCTAGTGAGGATCAGGTGTTGCGTTTGTGGCAAGGGTTGGGCTACTATTCGCGTGCACGTAACCTACATGCAGCCGCGCAATATATTATGAAAGAATGTAGTGGTCGATTCCCCGAAACCCACGAGGGCATCCTTCGCCTCAAAGGGGTTGGTCGCTACACGGCAGCCGCCATCGCCTCGTTTGCTTTCCGCTTGCCCTATCCGGTTATCGACGGCAATGTCTACCGTTTCGTCAGTCGTCTCTATGGCATCACTACCCCCATTGGCACCGATGCTGCTTATAGTGAATTCGAACAATTGTTGCTCAGGCAGATAGACCGTAGTCGGCCCGACCGTTTCAATGCAGCCCTGATGGATTTCGGTTCGCTGCAATGCAAACCACAACCCGACTGCAAGACTTGTCCCTTCGCCGACGAGTGCGATGCGCTACAGACGGGCCGCGTAGATCTGTTGCCTGTCAAGGCGGCAAAGGCTAAGCCCATCGATCGATGGTTTTATTACTTCGATATCCGTTGGCCTCAGGACAGGACTAGTTGTACCCTGTTGGAGCAGCGGACCGGCAAGGATATCTGGCGCGGCCTGTACCAGTTCCCTCTGCTTGAGACGGAGAATGTGCTTGACGGCGATGCATTGGCTGCTGCTGCCTTGCATTTCATTACCGAGGAGTTCGGAATCACGGCCGCAAGCTTCCAGGTCTCGGACCCCTTCAAACATCAACTTACCCACCGCACCATTCACGCTCGATTTCTACGGGTAGAACTACGCTCAAAACCATCCAAAGTACCGCCGAAATACCGCGTTGCTGAGGTTGAAATGATAAAAAAAATACCGGTGTCGAGATTGATTGATAGATATTTGCAGTCTTTGTGAATATCTTTATTTCGTAAATTCAGAAAAAATATGTAATTTCGCACTCTGAATTCGACTAATTATAAACTGTAAACTAAGTATGATTGGAGTCAATAAAGTTATCCTAGTTGGAAACGTTGGAAAGAATCCTGATGTAGTTACCTTCCCCTCCGAGGGGGCCGCTCCTGTTAAGAAAGCCTCCTTCCCGCTTGCAACAACCGAATATCGCCGTAATCGCGAAAACGAAAGAGTGGAAATCACCGAATGGCATAATGTGGTGTGCTGGCGTGGCTTGGCTGATATCGCCGAGCGCATCCTCCACAAAGGCGCCCAGATCTATGTTGAGGGACGCCTTCAAAGCCGTACTTGGGAAGACAAAGAGGGCAACAAACGCCACGTCACAGAGGTGGTTGCAGACAATCTCCTACTCCTGTCCAATCGCCAGCGCAACGATGAGTCTCAGCAGGTCAATAACCCTTTGATGGATATTCTCAACAACGAGACAGAACCGCTAGGGGATCTTCCTTTCTGAAGTAAAACGGATTAGGTTCGTATTAGGGCTTTGCCAAGTCCACGCCAACTCCTTATCAACTCCTACCCAGGGTGGGGGCTGATAGGGGGTTAATGTTTATGATAGTGGTTTATGAAGGGGCGTCTAAATAAGGCTAACGGATGAGTAGTACTGTTCCGATTTCGGATTTTAGGGAGTTGGGGTAGTCAATGGCATGGTAGATGAATCTCCAAACATAACTGCCCTGTGGACTATTGCCACCGTCCCAACCCATGTTGCCAAAGTCTGTGGTCTGAAATACCAGTAGGCCGTCGCGGTTGTATATGAACAATTCGCCATCGATGACACCATGGGTGACAAGCGCGAAACGATTGTTGATGTCCAGGTTGGGTGTAAAGGCATTGGGCGCGAAGACGGCTACGCGGAGCACTGGAAGGAGATAGAAGGCGGTGTCGAGGCATTGGCCGTTGTAGACGCTGAGGGCAATGGCAATACTGTCGGTTTCGAGGTTGCCGCGGCCATAGAGTATACGTGAGGGTTCGTTCTGGCGGATGCCGTCGACATACCATGTACGTTCTACATATTCTTTTGAGACGTCATAGGCTGTGTAGTCCATTGTGTTGTATTTCAGCGCTTCAGGGTTGACTTGCAGCTCGGCTTTGGGGACTTCCACGTGGCTAAGAACGATGCTTTTGCTGAAGGGGCAGAAGGGTGTCTCGCGATAGTCGGCATAGAGGGAATATTCGGTTGCTTCCGATGGGGCTACGGTGACGGTGAGGAGATCCTCGTTGTCGTCGAGCAGGCTGTCGTTTGGGAAGGATGACCATCGCGTATAGGGAACACTGGAGGTGGCACTGATGGTATAGGTGCGGTGGAGACAGTCGGTGGAGTAACTGAAATCAATTCTCGGTAGGGCCATCTTGGTGAGGCGCAAGGCCAGTACGGAGTCGCATTGGAAAGCTGAGTTTAGGGTGTCCACCAAGAGGTGTTCTTCGTTGAGATAGGCCGAATCGCCGGTGACAGAGAAAGAGTGCCATTGGTAGGTTTGCCCATGGCAGAAGGTGTCTAGGCTCTCCTCGTAAGAGGAATAATGTACTGCAAGGTCGAGGGTGACGATGGAGTCGCATCCTCGGCGGGTGACAAGCACGACACGGGGACCCATTGTATCGGCATAGTAGACCATGTTGTCGAGCCACCTCATTGAGTCGCATATCATGTGCTGGTCAGTGAAAAAATGTGTGGAGTCGACGGTGAGGTCGAGGTGGTGAATGCTGTCGCATCCCCACATGTTGGTCAAACTGAGGTATGGGAGCGTGGTGGAAGCGGAGTAGGTGATTCCGTCGAGCCAGGTGGTGGAGTCGCAGGCGTGTACTTGCTCCACCGTAGCCGAAGTGTCGATGGCTACCACGCGCATGACCACTAGCGAGTCGATGCCGTTGAGGCTTTGCAAATGGACACTGTCAGCCATTGTTTGCAGATGGGCTATACGAGTGCCGTTGCCATTGGAGAAGGTGGAGCCGTTCCATGTAAGCGGCAGGCTGTTTTGGCAGAGAGTGCTGTCAACGTAGGTGCGACGGTTCCGCTGCAGGTGGAGGGTGCGGAGCGAATCGCATCCATAGACGGCTTGCAGCAGGTGTGGATAGATTCCCGTGGTATCGTAAAGGGTGTGCTCGAAGGTGTAGGTGTCTCCGTCGTAGATTGTGTCGAAGAGGTGGATGTTGTAGGTGGGATAGACTTTCAGGTGGAGAGTCTGGAGGCTATCGCAGGTGTGGGATGTGAAGAGGTGATGGAGGAAGGAGCCTGTTTGACGGTAGGTCGAGTCAATGAAAAAGCGTGAGGAGTCGTCGCAAATGGTATCGTAGGTGTGGTGGTCGTAGGCGGGCCATACGGTGAGATGAAGGGTGGTGATGCTGTCGCAGGAATGCTGCGAGAGGAGGTGGTGCGTATAGATACCGGAGGTGTCGTAGGTGTGCTGTGTGAATACTACCGATTGGTTGGAACAGATAGTGTCGTACGTGTGGTGGTCGAAGGTGGGATAAACTGTAAGATGGAGCGAGGAAAGACTGTCGCATCCGTGTACAGAGAGGAGGCTGTCGGTATGGTTTCCACTGGTGTTGAAGAGGCTGTCTCCGAAAGAGAAGACGGTATCGTCGCAGATCATGGTGGTCAGGTGGTGGTCGAAGAGTGGATGGACAGTGAGTCGCATGGTGACGACACTGTCGCTGCCGGTGTGTGAGAAGAATGTCGTGGTGCGGGTCATTGTGGCCGAAGCTGTGAGGGCTGTGTCAAAGGAGGCGTTATTCCAGATGTAGGGCAGAGCGCTGTGACAAAGGGTGTCGTAAAGGGTGGTATCGACATTCCAATGTACAAACAGTGAGTAGTTGATAGTGCTGTCGCATCCCGTTGCGTTGGCGATGGTGATTGTGGTGTCGGTTGTTGGTTGGGAGAAAATGGCACTGTTGAAAGTGTAGGGTAGGAGGTTCTCGACGATGGTGTCGTATACACTGCTGGATGTGGATGCGTTGACGGTTAGTAGGAGTGTGGTGGTGCTGTCGCATCCGACGGCGTTGGTGGTGATGCGTTGCGCAACGGCACCGCTTGTGGTGTATTCGGTGCCGTACCAGACGAAGCGGTCGCAGGCTACGGCTATGGTATCGGCCGAAGAGGTGTCTTTGACGGTGAGAAACACGGTGCCTATGCTGTCGCATCCATAGATGGAATACTCGGTATAGGAATAACTTCCAGTATCGGTGGCGTTAGCGATGTGGATGGGCCCGTAGGTGTAAGGCAGTTCGGATGGGCAGATGACAGCGGTGTCATGAAGGTGGTACGTGGGATGTACCATGATGGTGTGGTTGAGGGTGTAGGGACAGTGGCTGGTGTCCTGTGCCGTAAGGGTATAGGTGGTGGTCGAAGTGGGTGAAACAATGAGGGTATCGCTGCTCCAGGAGTGCCATAGGGCATTGCTGACGATGAGGGTGTCGTTGACAGGGCTGTTGTCGCACCGTTCGGTGGGACCGGTAATGGATGGGTTGGGACCGGGAGGCATCAGGGTGATGGTCTTGCGAAGGGTGTCGGTGCAGAGGCCGTTGGCGATGGAAGAAACGAGAACGACCTCGTATTGGCCTGGGGCGTCATAGTGGGTGGAAGCATGATAGAGCGAGGATGTGTCGCCGTTGCCGAAGCTCCACCACGAGGCTTCGCAGTTCTCGCCGGTACCGCTGGGGGTGATTCCGTCGGCCGAGATAGTGCTGCGGTTGATGAAGTTGACGTCGAACTCGCAGTTCTCCATAGTCACCACGCTGTCGAAGAGTGCCAACGGATAGCGCACACCGGCGAAGGCGCTCATGGTGAAATTGCAGGCAGGCTTGTCGATGAAACTCAGGCGACAATGATATATAGTACCTGTGTCCGAGGTGACGTTGATGGATTGCGTGGTGCTGATGGGGTTCTGTGGCGAGTCGGTGTACCACAGGTAGGAGAAGCCCTCAGGGACAGTAAAGGTATTGCTGGCATTGCTTCCACAGCTTTCAGATGCCATGTTTTTTCGGCTGCATTCGAGTGTGAAATAGGCATAGCCATAGTGTCCGCTCTGAGAGCAGTCGTATGTGGTCAGTCGCACCATGATGGTCTGCCCGGCATATGGAGAGAGGTCGATACCGACGGTGGTCCAATTCTTCCAAAGTGTGGATTGATGGGAATTCCATCCGAGGTTGGCGTTGGAAATAAAATCAGCCACACCGCAGGTGGGGTCGATGACTTCCATGTTGCCATTCAGTATTTCAAGGCGGAAGCGAGGTTGCTCATTGGAGCTGTGGTTAGGGTTCTCGAGCACGGCGGCATATTTCAAGATGAGCAGGTCGGCGAGCATGGTGTCGACATCAATGGCATAGAGCAAGGCCTCGGCCTCGCTGCCGGTGCGCCAGTTGCCAAGTCGTACCGACGAGGAGCTTCCGGGGGGCACGGTGCTGAGGTTGTTGCCTGTGCGGGGGTCGCGTTCGTTAGGGTTAGTGTGGACAGTGTGTCGACTATAGGCATCGGAGGGACCATTGTCGATGATGCCGATGGAAGAGTAGGGCGCGGAGAATGAACCGTAGTACCCTTGCACGTAGGGGGCAGTGAGGTCAGTGGGGTCGATGCATCCGTGGCCGCCCTGGATGGGAGTGGTAATGTGGATGGTGGAAATGCAGCAGGCCACGCCACTGTCGGCTTGCGAGTAGAGGTTGATGTCGTAATTGGTGCTGCCGGTAAGGCCAGTGATGTCGTAACTGTTGCCGGATACAGCAATGGCTCCGGCACCGTAGTCGAGCATAAGGTTCTCTCCGCTGCCCTCCCAGGTGAGGGTGCATGAAGTGGCGTTGAGGTTGGAGACGGCAAGGTTGTGTGCTGTTGAGTTGCATTCTGTGGGTGGCGCCGATGTGGCAGCGTGAAGGGCAAAACCGGTGCGGTTCACGGAACCGTCGGTGGTGAACTGAATCTTCATGGTGCCGCTGGTGGCTACGACATTTATAGTGCCGCTGCCCGATTGGCGAAAGATCTGCGTCTCATTGTCGTAAATGGTCAGGAAGTCGTAGTTGTTCTCAATGTTGTAGGTGCCAGTCAAAGTGATGGTGGCACCTACATTGGTTGTGAGAACAACCCATCCCTGAAAGGAGTTGGTGTAGTTTCCGTCCGGACCACCGTTGTCGTAGATGTCTGCCCCTGATGCACAAAGGTTTGAATAGAGTGTCTCTCCGTTTTGCATGGTGAGTGTTTGCGCTACAGCCGCACCTCCATACAAAAGTGACGCAGCCAGAATCAAAATGAACCGGAAATAGTGGGGGATTTTGTATGTAGGCTGATGTGTATTAGTGGTTTGCATGAAATTGTCCGCCTTTGTTTCAGCAGCAAATATACACTTTTTTTTAAAATTACATAATATTTTGGTTCCAAATTTTTAAATGTTTTGTATTTGCGTGCCAGTTGTATTTGCTTTGCCTGTTTTTCTGCGTTTGAGTGGATTTTGTTCCGTACTTGGAGGTCTTTTGCGTCGGATGAACTCCATTTTTCTACTCTCTTTTCCCCTTTCCATCCCCTCTTTTTCTCCTACTGAAATCTTACTAGAAAAAGGGCATATAAGGAGAGGAGTAAGAGAAGAGTAAGAGAGGAGTAAGAGGGGGTGCGTTTTAGGTATTGATTTGCAGTTTGTTGCAAAAGTGGTTGAAATTATCGGAAAACGATAAATGTTTTATGAAAAACGATATGGTTTTCGTTTTGGTATAAGATCAAGAAAGGGCATACCGTCCGATGTCGGTATGCCCTGAGTGGAGGTGTTGGTTGTACGTAAGGATTAGAATCCCGGTTTGCCGAGCAGATGGAACATGTTTTTCTTGTAGGCTTCTACGCCGGGCTGGTTGAAAGGATTGACGCCGAGGGTGTAGCCGCTGACGCCGCAGGCAAATTCGAAGAAGTAAATCATCTGACCGAGGGTGTACTCGTCGATGCGGTCTACCTCAATCTCAACCACGGGTACACCGCCTGAGAGGTGTGCCTGGATAGTGCCTTCCATAGCACAGTCGTTGATCTCTGTCAAACTCTTGCCAACCAAATAGTTGATTCCGTCGAGGTTTCGTTCGTCGGAGGGGACGCCAACATGGGTCGAAGGCTTGGCTACGTGCACCATTGTTTCCATCATCAGACGCTCGCCGTCTTGGACGTATTGGCCCATTGAGTGGAGGTCGGTGGTTATACTCAGGCTGTGGGGAAGCAGGCCCTTGTGATCCTTGCCTTCGCTTTCGCCGTAGAGTTGCTTCCACCATTCGGCCAGGTAACGCAGGCAGGGTAGGCTGCTTACCAACATTTCGACTTTTATTCCGCTGCGGTAGAGAATGTTGCGTACGGCGGCGTACATCATGGCTGGGTTCTCGGCGAGGGTGTTCTTCTCGATGCAGAGCTGACGCATGTCGCGAGCACCTTGTAGCAACCGGTCGGTATCAAAGCCGGCTATGGCTATGGGGAGGAGTCCGACAGGCGTCAGCACCGAGAATCGTCCGCCGACATTGTCGGGGATGACGTATGTGGGGTAGCCTTCGTTGACGGCTATGTCGTGCAGGGCACCTTTGCGAGCGTCGGTGATGGCAATGATGCGCTGTGAGGCTTCGGTCTTGCCGTACTTCTTTTCGAGGTGAGCCTTGACGATGCGGAAGGCTACAGCAGGTTCGGTGGTGGTGCCTGATTTGGAGATAACGGCTACGCTGTAATCCTCTTGGTCCAAGAGACTTATAAGTTGTGTATAGTAGTCTTCACCTAGGGTGTGACCGGCATAGACAACATAGGGTTTGTCGCCCCGAACCATAGCGGCGAATTCCGACTGAAGGGCCTCGATGACCATGCGGGCCCCAAGGTATGAACCGCCTATGCCGATGACCACAAATACCTTGCTTTTCGCGCTAAGACGGGCCACATCGGTCTTCATGCGGGAGTATTCCGCTTTATCGTAGTTCTCTGGAAGATCGACCCATCCAAGGAAGTCGTTGCCTTCAGCATCTCCGTTGAGCAGGTGCTCCTTGGCGTTAACTATCTCTGTTTCGATTTGATTGAGTGTGCCTTGCCCCATTTTCTCTACAATGTGGGCAGTATTAATCCTGATTTGCTCCATTTTTTTTGTTTTTTGAGGGGTTAATATTCTAACTTTTAGGGCATAAAATGGTGTTACGAAAAATTTTTTTCAGTTGTAACTTCATTATTTTCTTCAAATTAACGAAGAAATAAAAAAAATATTTTCTACGAATGAAAAAATATATGTATTTTTGCAAAAAATTAATCGCTAGGAGAGCATTATTTAAAGAAACAAATAATAATAAAAAAAAACATTTGATATGCTGAAAAAATTAATCAAGTTTGGCGTTGTGATGTCCTTGATGGTGACTTCTATGAACGCCTTTGCTCAGAACACCGGCAAGCCCGAGTATCCTCACTACGGCTTCTGGAGCAATTGGTCGATTGGCGCCTCCATCGACCTCAACAATCAGGCCTACATGAACGCTGGTGGCGACCTCGGCGGCTGGCGTAAGGCTACCAATGCTGGTATGGACATCTTCCTGCAGCAGAAGCTCAACCACGCCTTCGACTGGCGCATCCGCTTCGGTTTCCCCAGCTTCTGGGCTCCCATGCAGGGTCGCGATGGTTACTACAATGACCGTCACATGACCCTCACCCTCGACATTCTGTGGTCGATCAACAACTCGCTGATGGGTTACAACCCTGATCGTCGTTTCAACATCTACCTCTATGGTGGTGGTGGTCTCGCCCTGAGTGGCAACAGCAACGATGAGTTGTCTATCGCCAAAGAAGACTATGGCACTGTCGGTGTCGTCATCAACGGCGGTCTTGGTGCCAGCTATCGCTTCGGCGAGAGCCACAACATCTTCGCTGAGTACGGCTATGACATCAATGGCGATGCTCCCAGCCCCAGCCAGTTCTTCTCCAACGCTCTTCACAACACCAACCGTATCTTCCGTCTTGGTTACTTCTACTGCTTCGGTGTCACCGCTACCGACCAGGCCATTGCTGCCCAGAAGGCTATGCTGACCCAGGAGAACTTTGGTGCCCTGAACAGCCAGGTGAACAACCTCGACAACCAGCTCCGCAACAGCCGTAACAACGAGAAGAGACTTGAGAATCGCATTGCCGAACTCGAGGATCAGCTCGCCCAGGCTCTTGCTCAGGGCGGTAAGGGTGGCAACAGCGCTGCTGCCGACAGCCTCCAGGCCGTTATCGACCAGATCAAGGCCGACCAGCTCACTTTCTACGCTATGCCTTTCTCCGTCCAGTATGACGTCAACGAGTGGCAGGTCCCCGAAGAGGAAGACCTCAAGGTCAAGGCCGTCGCCCGCGTCCTCAAAGACAACCCCGATGTTAAGGTTCTCGTTGTTGGTTTCGCCGACTACACTGGCAGCGACAGCTACAACATGAAGCTCTCTGAGAAGCGTGCCAATGAGGTGAAGCGCCTCCTTGTCAAGAAGTATGGCATTGCTGAGGATCGTATCCAGACCGAGTACAAGGGTAAGAGTGTTGCCTTCGGCGACATCCAGTACGCCCTCAACCGTCGCGTCAGCTTCTATCGTGTGATTGAATAGTTCTCACAAACTATACCATAAAAGAGCGGGACTTCTTTGAAGCCCCGCTCTTGTTTTTATCCTGTTTGCAATTACTTTGAAACCACACGGTATTCGACTCGACGATTTTGTTGCCGTCCTTCCGAGGTGGCGTTGTCCGCTATGGGTTGGCTCTTGCCATAGCCGATGCTGGTAAGACGGCTGCGGTCAATACCTCTTTCTACCAGATAGTCTACCACGGCTTTTGCCCGCGCCTCAGACAGTTTCTGATTGTAATCTTTGGTACCTTGGTTATCGGTGTGGCCACGGAGCTCTATCTGCATGCTGGGATTGCTTTCCAGAAGCTCTTTCAACTTCATTAGTTCATTGTACGACTGTTGTAGGACTTCGCTTTCTCCTGTGGCAAAGAATATGTTTTCCAAGATGACTATTTTCCCTACGCGCGCCTCCTCTGTTTTTGGCTTGGAGGTGGTTTCAATGCTGTCGAGGCATATTACCTCGATGTCGTCAATGTAGTAGTAGGCTCCGGGTAGTGGTGTGTTGGTGCCATTGGTACTAACAACATTTGACCTATTGAATGAATAGAAGTTGCCTATGGTGAGGAATCGCTCCCCACCTTTAGCAATGAATTCGCCACTTACTTCAATCCATTCTTTGGTATTGTCAATCACGTTTTCTGCAATGTTTACTACCTGTGGAGTGAAGAAAGTGGCAATGCTTTGTGATCCGTTGTTGCCTATGGCTTTCGATTCTTTTTCCATCAAGATGCCGCGTGCTGAATCTTCAATCCGTTCGGGAGTCAGAACTGCCCCCAAGGTGGCCACAGCATGTGGAGATTTCTCGGCCAGGCTGGTCCAAAAACTGACCCTGTAGCGCTTGCCTTTCCGCAAGGGTGTTTTGAGCTCGGTCTGAAGGTATTCTCGGTATTGCTCCTGTGAACAGTAGATACCGCAATAGGCTGTACCGCTGTGGGCTTCTTGAAAGCCCATCTTGTTTCTTGGGACGTTGCATTCCCGGCCTCCGCATGCGTTGAAATAGTCGCTGCTACCGCCGGTCGGCTGCCACCATGCATCGGCTTCGCGCATCACCCCCATGGCATCAATCTTTGTTGGACAATGCCGGTATTCCTCAAAGGATGAATTGTATACTAGGTTCTCACTAGTTTGTGCTCTGAGAGGGATAATGGTGGCCAAGGCCATGAAGTATGCGAGACTAATCCAGTGCTTTTTCATGGATTGCTATGTGTTTTCATCATGCTCTCCCATAATAGTTCCGTAGTGCGTTCCCAGCTGAAGAGGGCCCTCTGTCGGCGGCCTTTCTCGATGAGACTTTGGCGTAGTGCCTCGTCGTCGAGGCTCACAATGGCATTGGCTATGCTTTCTGGGTTAGCTGGGTCGATGTACATAACCGCGTCGCCACCTACCTCAGGCATCGACGTTGTGTTCGATGCCACAACCGCCGTTTCGGCATACATGGCTTCCAGTATGGGGATGCCAAACCCTTCGAAGTAGGATGGGTAGACGAGCATCTGCGCCGCCGATAGCAGGGCCGAAAGGTCTGTTGGGTCCACATGTCCAGGCATGATGACGTCTTCTCGGTGTTGCATGTTGTCGTATGCTTCTGCCAGTTCGTCCTGCCACCACACCCTACTGCCGACCACTATCAGCTTTAGGTCAGGATGCCCCTGTTGCTTGACCTTGTCGAAGGCTATAAGGAGGTTGGCCAGGTTTTTCCTTTTTAGTATTGTACTAATAAATATAATATATGGACAGTCGTTGGAGAAGCGATGCCTGATGGCAGCCTTCTCTTTGTCAGAGTGTGGATGGTAGTTGCTGTGGGCACCGTCGTATACCACATCGATTTTCGACGGGTCGATGCCGTAAGTCTCGGCAATGTCTTTTTTGGAGTAGGACGACACTGTGGCCACCCGTGTGGCGTTGCGTGCAAAGCGTTGGAAGTAGTACCCCATATAGCGCTGGTGAGAAGGCTTCAAGTTGCCTGTGGCATGTTCGAAGTTGAGATCATGAATCACGGTCAACGTGGGTACTTTGGGATGTAGGGGCATCATGCCGTCAGGTGACAGGTATAGATCTATTTTGTATTTTTTCAGTGCCCTTGGTGTCGCCCATTCGAAATATAGATACCACAATACAGGATGCCTGGCCTGTGGGCAGAGCACAATTGGGGTGACATTGGCACCATAGATAAATGCTTGGTCGGGTTTTCGGTCGAAGAAAAAGAAAAAATGGTGCTCTGGATGGTTGATCACCATTCTTCGGGCGGTTTCGGCGGTGAACCATCCGATGCCGTCCATCTTGCCCTTCAGTAGCAGGCGTGTGTTGATGGCAATACGCATTATCTTCTGCTCTTGATGGTTTCGTCGATTACGCGTGGGAAGTATTCTTTCTCCAGTAGGTGTATTTTGGCAGCCAAACTGTCGGGAGTCTCATCAGGGTCGACGGTGCATCGTGCTTGGAATAATGTGGTTCCACGGTCGTAGTGCTGATCGACGATGTGGATGGTGATGCCGCTCTCTTTCTCGTGGTTGGCCACAACGGCTTCGTGTACATGGTGACCGTACATCCCTTTGCCGCCATAGTTGGGTAACAGGGCAGGGTGGATGTTGATGATACGGTCGGGATAAGCCTCGAGCATCGATTGCGGCACTAGCCACAAGAAGCCAGCAAGAATCACCCAGTCGGCTTGTTTTTCACGCAGGTAGTCCAATACGGCCGTGCTTTCGTAGAAGTCTTTACGACCAAAATATCGTGCTTCGACACCCAGGTTCTTTGCCCGTTGGGCGATGTAGGCGTCTTTTACGTTGTAGATGATGCAGGCTACCTCCACATCCTTGCGGCCGGCAAAGTATTCGGTAATTTGTTGTGCATTGGTTCCGTTCCCAGAACCCAGTATGGCTAGTCTTGTCATATCAAAGGGGTGCTTTTCAATTTCAAAATGCAAAGATAAGAATAAATATTGATACTATGTAAAAAAAATGAGGAATCAGCAAAAAACGTTTTGGGTTGATACAATTTATGGCGTCAGAAAAGTATGCAATTTTGCAAATTTTTATTAAAAATACACACTTTTTGCAAGGAAAAACGTGATAAAAAAGATAAAAAAAATATCGTTTTTGATAATGTTATCTCACTTGTTTATAGTGATTTATCTATTCTTGTTGACAAATAAAATGTTAAAAAATGTTTATATGTCAAAAAAAATTTGTTTCTTTGCACTCAGTTTTATCAATTAAAATTAAAAGAAAATGTCAGAAATTGCAACCAAAGTAACAAGCATTATCACCGACAAACTTGGTGTTGAAGAAAGTCAGGTCACTCCCGAAGCCAGCTTCACCAACGACCTTGGTGCAGACTCTTTGGACACCGTCGAGCTGATTATGGAGCTCGAAAAGGAATTCGACCTTTCGATTCCCGATGAGGAAGCTGAGAAGATTGTCACCGTTGGCGACGCTATCGCTTTCATCGAAAACGCGAAAAAGTAACCTTACAAATTAAGTCTGCTCTTTCCGCTTTATGGAGTTGAAAAGAGTTGTTGTTACAGGTCTCGGCGCGCTCACCCCTATAGGCAACAATGTTCCTGCTTTGTGGGACTCGTTGATCAAAGGAGTGAGCGGAGCCGGGCCGATAACACATTTCGATGCCTCTAAGTTCCGTTGCCAGATAGCATCGGAACTTAAGGGTTTCGACCCTTTGAACTTTTTTGACAGGAAAGAGATGCGCCTCCTCGACGGCTATACTGTTTATGGTCTAGTTACTGTTGAAGAGGCAATGCGCGATTCCGGTCTCGACGATACCAATGTCGACAAAGACCGTTTTGGCGTTATTTGGGGTTCTGGCATGGGCGGTGTGAAAAGTTTGCAGGATGAGTTGCGAGAATTCGCACTCTCCGATGGCAATCCACGTTTCAGCCCTTATTGGATCCCCAAAGTTATTGTCGATATTTGTGCCGGCCAGATAGCTATTCGATATGGTTTGCGTGGTCCCAATTACAGTACTACTGCGGCATGTGCAACATCGGCAGTCGCCATCGGCGATGCGTTCAACCTTATCCGTTTGGGCAAGGTGGACGCCATGGTTGCCGGCGGCTCCGAATGTGCTGTTGTTGAGGCTGGCATCGGCGGCTTTGGCAACATGCGTGCCCTCTCTACTCGTAACGACGACCCACAGACTGCTTCGCGCCCGTTTGACAAAGACCGCGACGGTTTTGTCCTAGGCGAAGGATCAGGCGCGCTCATCCTTGAGGAGCTGGAACATGCCAAGGCCCGTGGCGCCCATATCTATGCAGAGATAACTGGTACCGGTCTCTCTGCCGACGCCTATCATATCACCGCCTCCCATCCGGATGGACTCGGTGTCATCAGTGCTATGCGTCAGGCGGTGGAAGAATCGGGCATGAAAGTGACGGATGTCGATCATATCAATACCCACGGCACTTCGACGCCCATCGGCGACATCTCGGAGCCTAAAGCCATCATGGGGCTCTTTGGAGACTATGCCTATAAGATTGCCATCAACTCCACTAAGTCGATGACTGGTCATCTCCTCGGTGCTGCAGGTGCTGTCGAGGCCATCGCAACCATCCTCACCATTAAGAACGGGATTGTTCCCCCAACGATCAACCACTTCACTGATGATCCGCAGATTCCTGCCCTCGACTTCACTTTCAACAAGGCCCAGCAGCGTGAGGTCAATTTCGCCATAAGCAATGCTTTTGGCTTTGGCGGTCACAATGTTTGTCTTGCCTTCAGAAAGTACTAGCCCGCATGTTTTTTCGCCGTAAGAATAACGAGAGCAAGGAATTCAACAGTTTCTTTAAAAATATCCTTGGCTACACTCCGCGACATACGAAGTTGTACCACGTAGCTTTTATCCATCGTTCTCTCTCGACGCAGCATAATGGTCATCGTGTCAATAATGAGCGTCTTGAGTATCTTGGCGATGCCGTGCTGAGTGCCGTGGTGGCGGATTACCTTTACAAGAAGTACCCTTTCCAGGGCGAAGGGTTCCTGACGGTTCTGCGTTCCAAGATTGTAAGCCGTGTCAGCCTCAATAAGTTGGCTAACAAGATTGGGCTTGTTGCCCTTATTGAGTACCAGCATGATGGCTCAGGTGGGTTTAAGTCCATTGGCGGCGATGCTTTCGAGGCGTTGGTGGGCGCCATGTATATTGACAAGGGCTACAAATTTACGCGCCGTGTTCTCATCGACCGTATCCTTTGCACCTATCTCGACGTGGAATCCATTGCAACCACCGACTGGAACTACAAGAGCAAACTCATTGACTGGGGACAGAAAAACCGCCGGAAAGTCACTTTCGAAGTGGTTCGGACCTTCGTCCAGGGCAATGCAGGACGTCGCCAGTACGAGAGCCTCGTGAGCATTGACGGTGTGGCGCAGAAGTCCGCCATCGATTTCTCCATCAAAGCCTCCGAGCAACTTGCTGCTGAAAAGACCTATAAGGCCCTTGTCTCCGAGGGTGTTATTCCTGCTGCCACAAACTAGTCCGCATCCTGTGAGGCGGATGTTCATAGCGTTGTTACTGTTGTTGCCTGCACCTCAGGTTTTTCCTCAATTTGTTTCTGTGCCATTGTCTGCCCGCAGCAGCGCTATGGGTGGATGCATCCTGAGTGACGAGCACGAACGCTACGTGGCTATGGGTTATCGCTATGGTTTTGCCACCGCAGGTCTTGCCACCGCCCGTATCGATGCATCTTTTCCCCTTGGCAGTTATGGTCTTCTACATGCTGGCTACAGCCATCTTGGCGACGCCGACTACGCCGAGCATCAAACCCTTGTGGGCTATGATATGCAAATCAGCACCAAGCTTGAGGTTGGCGTCGAGGCGACTTGGCACCTTCAAGCCATTGCCGACGGCCACTACGACAACCATCACTATCTTTCGCCTGCCGCTACAGCTCGTGTTTCCGTCACGCCTCGGCTGCAGGTTATGGCTCTGGCGGGTACACGCCCTTGGGATGACACCCGTCCATGGCGAATGCACGTGAGTATGGCATACCGCGCTGTCAACCGCCTGTTGGCCCTCGTCGAGGTCGAGAGCGAGGAATGTTGGCGGTTGCGTTTCGGTGCAGAATATTGCTATAGGCAACATTTCTTTTTCCGTGCAGGCATAGCCACCGAACCCCTTGTCATCACCGCTGGTGCCGGCATCTATTATGGCAAATGCCTCGTCGATGTCAGCGTCGAGAGTCATCCTATCCTTGGTATCACTCCTCAAATCAGCCTTGCTCTATGTTTCTGATACGAAGGCTGATGGTTTTGATTCTGCTTGCCACCCCTGTTGTGGCTGCATCTCAGACTAACCTCTCCGTCGAGGAGTGGGTCGACGAACTCAACTCCGACGCTGACGCCTCCGAGTTGAACGATATCTTGTTGCAGTATGCCGACAACCCCGTAAATCTCAACGACACGGCATCGCTTTCTTCGTTACCATTTCTTTCCCCTTTTCAGATTCTTTCTTTGCGTAATTACATTATCCTCTACGGCCAACTGCTGTCCGTCCGTGAGCTCCTGATGGTCCCTGGCTACGACAGTCTCTTTGTGGCCTCCATTGCCCCTTTGGTCAAAGCTGAGCCTTTCGAGGACAAGGGCCTGCCATCCATTGCTGAAATCCTGCGCCGAGGCCACCATACGCTGGTCACAGGATTGGGCGGTACCATGGAGCAGGCGGAAGGCTATGCCAACGGCCACTACGAGGGCGACAACCTCCGCGGCCTCATGTGCTATCGTTTCAGCTATGGCCATCGTGTCGCCCTGCAGTTCAGTGCCGACAAGGACCCGATGGAGGAGTGGGGCGGGGATAATTTCTATAATTTCAGTCTCGCCTTGAGTGATATAGGCCGTTTGGAGAAACTCGTTGTAGGTCGCTACAACCTCCAGTTCGGTCAGGGGGTGACACTGTGGACGGGTTTTGTGCCCTTCAGTGTTCTTGGCATCTCGCCTGTTCGTTACGCCAAAGGCGTGCGTGCCGCCAGTGCCTTCTATGAGGAAGGCTGGCAGCAAGGCTTGGCGGCCACCGTGGGCATTGTCCGGGGACTGAGCATTACTGCTTTCGGTTCGCGCACCGATGATGAGTGGCTGGGCGGAGGCCATCTCACCCTTCGTCACGGCAATCTTATCCTCGGCCTTACCGCTGCCGCTTCGCTCTTCGACGACAGTCTTCGCCTGCGCGACTACGTCTACAACCAGGACTATTTCCGCGGCGACCGGAGTGCCGTGCTGGGCATTGACGTCTTGTGGCAGGCGGGCCGCACACTTCTTTTCGGTGAAGTGGCTACCGATGCCGAGGGCCACCTGGCCGGTGTCGGCGGCGCCCGACTTTCGGTGGGTGGCGGCAACAGCATTGGTGTCACCCTGCGTCATTACGACCCTCGCTACCATAATCTACATGCCGCTGCCTATGGACTTACCTCCACGCATAATGAGCAGGGGGTCAGCCTCGATGCCCAACTGCGGCTGCCTTTTCAGTTGACGGCGCTGCTTGCTGCCGACATTCACCGATACTCCTCGCTGCGCAGCAGCAGTTATTCCCCTTCTGCAGGCTCATGGTTACGCATGCAACTTGGACGCCATCTGGGCCATAATGCGGATTTCAGTCTCCGCTATAGTCATCGCCTTCAGCAACGTAACGTGCCTGGCATCGACAGTGCCACCTACTGCTCCGAGGAGACACTCCGTAGGCAACTTCAGGGCCAATTCCGATTTGTCTATGGCTCATGGTGCTTTTCCACTCGTGCCATTCTCTCATGGTTCGATGCCGAGCATACGGTCGACCAGCATGGATGGCTACTGGCGCAGGAGGCACGCTATAGTCATGGCCGTTGGCAAGGAACCTTGCAGGCTGCATGGCACAATATCGACGGTTACTATGCGCGTATCACCCTCAGCGAAAGCAATCTGCAGTATACCTTCAGTATTCCATCGCTCCAGGGTCAAGGGCTCCGGCTTTCAGCGGTGGTCCGTTGCGACATTAGCCGTTGGCTCAAACTAAGCCTCAAATACACTCTTACCGGACATCCTGGCGAGGAGACAATAGGAACTGGCGACGCCGCTACCCAGGGATCTGTCCGCCAGACGTGGCATCTACAAGTTCGTATGGCCTTTTGACCCTGTTTCTGATGGTTTGGATGGGTGTTTTTTTAGCATGCAATACAATAAAAACCGAGGTGGAACGTTAATAAAATATGAAAGTTCTGCTGCTTGGTGCTACGGGATTGTTGGGGCACAATGTGCTCCGCCGGCTGTTGGCCGAGGGTCATCAGGTGATTGCGCTTGTGCGTAAAGGCGGCAGGATTCAGATGGAACACGAAGGCTGCAAGGTGATGGAGTGTGAAAATATCAATGACAGGCGTGTTCTCTTCGTCCCGATGTCGGAGTGCGATGCAGTAATTAACTGTGCGGGTGTGACGGACATGAGTTTGTTGTCCATTGATGATTATATTGGAATCAATTGCGACCTTGTTCGAACAATAATCAGCATGATGGAACTGACGCAAATTAAGCGTCTTGTTCACGTGTCGACGGTGAATACTATCGGTTATGGTACTATCGAGCACCCCACAGACGAGTCGGAACAGGCCGTCTTTCCGTTCTCGGAGTCTTTGTATGCCGAAAGCAAAAGGATGGGCGAACA
Source organism: uncultured Bacteroidota bacterium (assembly GCA_902775135.1). Lineage (GTDB taxonomy): Bacteria > Bacteroidota > Bacteroidia > Bacteroidales > P3 > Colimorpha. The sequence goes on from CACYKY010000011.1 coordinate 42,942, forward strand.
GGCGGTTATGGAGGGCAAGGATGCGCATCCCGATTTGGAGGGTATAATAGTGAATCCTGGCTTCATGATTGGCTCTTACGATACGAAACCATCGTCGGGACGCCTGTTGCTAGCGGGTTACCGCAAGCCTGTCATGTTTGCCCCTAGAGGGGGCAAGGCTTTCGTGAATGTGGTCGATGTGGCCGAGGTAGTGGTCAACGCTTTGACTATGGGTACTCCGGGCCGCAAGTATATCGTTACAAACAGCAAGGCAAGCCTTACCTTCAAGGAACTGTACAAGTTGCAGGCGCATGTGTGTGGCTACCGCCAGAGGGTAATCCAGATCCCGAACTGGGTGTTGCTTGCGGTGGGCCATGTGGGCGAGTGGCTTCGGCGCATGGGACTGAGAACCCAGGTGTCCTTGAACAACATCCAGCAGATGCTTGTCAGGGAGTACTATGACAACAGTGCAGCTAGGCGGGATTTGGGATTGAAGGAGACCTCGATAGAGGATGCCATCCGCGATTTTTATGAATGGAGAAAAAATAGACATTGATATGAAAAAGATTGTTTTTATCGTTTCGGTAGTGCTGCTCCTGGCAGCTTGCAACAGCCGTCAGAATGAAGCTATTGTTCAAAAGAGCTCGTCTGGCAAGACTCTCGAAGTGTTGGTGGCAGCCGACAAGGGGCATCTTACGAAGACCACGCGCGACTTGATAGACTCCGTCTTCAGACAGTCTCAAGGATGCCTGCCGCAGCCCGAACCCATGTTCGATGTGGTCAGTGTGCCGGTATCGTCGCTTCGCAACACGCATATGTTCCAGATGCATAGGAATATCATTATCCTCGAGGTGAAGAAGGGCAATCCCGACAAGGTGTATATAGACCGTGACAAGTGGGCTGCCCCGCAGGTGGTGGTAGACATTGCCGCCTCGAGCGAGGCGTCGTTGCGCGATTTGCTGCGCAAGTATGAGCCAAATATCGTCCAAGGTATCTATGAGGCTGAGCACCAGCGCATGAAGAAGGCTTTCTTCAACATCCGAAACGTGGAACTGATGAACCGTATCAAAGAGAAATTCGGGTTCGAACTTACCTTCAGCGAGGACTTCATGTGGGCTTCGGAGGATGACGGGTTTGCCTGGATTCGTAAAGAGACCAAGGACATAAGCCTAGGTGTGCTGATCAACGTCACTCCCTATCGCAACCAAGACCAGCTTACGCCTGATAAGATTTATAATCGCTTGGATACCATTATGCGTCGTCATGTTCCCAGCCCTGGTGAGGACGGCTTTATGGGCACGGAGCGGAGGGTGGAAATGGAAAGCATAAAGGTCGACTATGAGGGTACGTCGTATTGTATCCAGACCCATGGCCTTTGGTGCTTGAAAGAGACCACCGACCGTATGGGTGGCCCCTTCGTGTGCTATTCCATGCTTTCTCCTGACGGTAAAGATATTGTCGACCTCATCGGATTTGTCTATGCGCCGCGCTTCGGTAAGCGCGACTACCTGATGCAGGTGGAGGGTATTTGCGCAACGCTTAAGTGGTTGGAGGGTGAGGAGAAGTAGGTTCATGGTGCTGGCAGTGCTGTTGCTGGGGGTGGGTTCCACGCTCAGTGCGCAGCGCGAGGACTTCCTGAATCGCAGCGAGTTGCTGCTGATGGGAGGCGGTATGAACTATATTGGCGACCTCAACGATGAGAGCGCCCTTACCCTTCCACGCCTGGCAGCAGGCGTGGGTATACGCTACCGATTGGACAACCGCTGGGCTCTGCGGGTAGAGGCCAGTTATGGCCAGATTGGATGCGACAAGGATTACAACGAGCTCCGCAACTTGAGTTTTCGCTCTGATATTTTTGAGGGATCTTTGCTGGCGGAATTCAACTTCGCCCCCTTTGGTCCAGGTGCCACAGAGAGGTTGTGGACCCCATATATTTTCGGAGGCGTCGGGTTGTTCCACTTTAACCCGATGGCCATGTACAACCTCGGCGACGGCGAAGAACATTGGGCTGAACTGCAGCCCTTGTGTACTGAAGGACAGGGGTCTACGCTCTATCCTGACCGTAAGGCCTACCCCTTGACCCAACTATGCCTGCCTTTCGGCGTTGGCGTCAAGGTGAGACTTGGCAAGGTGTTCTCGTTGGCGGCGGAATATGGATTCAGAAAAACATGGACTGACTACCTAGACGATGTCAGCAAGACCTATGTCGGCAGGGATTTCCTCATTTCGAACTCCGAGGATGGGGCATTGGCGGCTCAGCTGGCAGACCGTAGCGGGGAAGTGAGTGACGGATATGTCAATGCCGTGGGGGTCAAGCGCGGCGATGACTCGCTCGACGATTGGTACGCATACCTCCACGTCTCGGTGGGTATCAGTTTTGATGCGATGTTCGGATGGATGAGGTCGAAACGTTGTAGGAATTAATACTATGCAAACATGGCAAAAATAGAAGAAATAGACAAAACGCGTGTGCCGCAACATGTGGCCATCATTATGGACGGCAATGGCCGTTGGGCTATGAAACAGCAGCACGAACGCCTTTTCGGTCACCAGAGCGCCTTGACAGCAGTGCGCCAGACCGTGGAAGGCGGTGTGAGGCTGGGCGTTAAGTATATGACACTTTACACGTTCAGCACCGAGAACTGGAACCGCCCGCAGGCGGAGGTGGATGGCTTGATGGAACTGCTTGTCAAGGCAGTGCTTGACGAGACAGAGACCTTGATGAAGAATAATGTGCGCCTGACCATGATTGGAGACCTGCAGCGTTTGCCCGAGCGTTCGCGTACGATGATGGAGCAATGCATGACCGAGACGGAAGGCAATACAACCATGACGCTTATTCTGGCGCTCAGTTACAGTTCGCGTTGGGAGATCGCCCAGGCTTTGAAGAAAATATGCGCTGAAGGCATAGCTCCTGAAAATGTTGACGAAGAGACCCTGCGCCACTACCTCTGCACAAGCGACATTCCCGATCCGGACCTTCTCATCCGTACCGGTGGCGAACTACGCGTGAGCAATTTCCTGCTTTGGCAGATGGCCTATACTGAATTCTATTTTACCGAAATCCTTTGGCCTGATTTTCGACAGGATGACTTGTGTGATGCAGTCCTTGAATTTCAGCGTCGTCAGCGTCGTTTCGGCAAGACCGAAGCACAAGTTGAAGCCGGTGAATGAAATTTTTTTACAAATTTCAGTACTTAAATATAATAATTTATACGGAAGTGAGTTATTATATAGATTAAGTGTAAATATTGATGAAACAGAACGCGAAACTATTGCTGCTTGCCCTATTTCTTGTGGTGGTGCCGTTTTTGGCTCATGCCCAGGTGGTTGTGGGAAGTAGTGACGAATATGACTTCGACTATCTCACTCCAAAGACTTATGAAATCGGAGGCATCTCCTTCGAGGGTGCAGAGAATTTCGACACCCGTGTCGTGCAACTTGTGGCAGGACTGCAAGTGGGTGACCAAGTGCGTATCCCTGGCGACAAGATTTCCAGTGCCATCGAAAACCTATGGAAACAAGGTATGTTCGACGATGTGCAGATTCGGGTTAACCGCATACAGGGCAATTTGGCCTTCCTCACCATCGCGCTGAAGGAGCGTCCCCGCATGTTGAAGTTTGCATTTACCGGTGTTAAGAAGGGCGAGGACAAGAAGCTGCGCGAAGAAATACAGATCAAGACTGGCGACGTGGTGACAGAGAACATGCTTCGCACGTCGTCGAACAAGATTAAGAGTTATTTTATCGATAAGGGTTTCACCCGTACTGAGGTGACACCCACTACAGAGACCGATACCAGTGGCCGTCTTATCGTTACTTTCAATGTCAAGCGAGGCAAGAAAGTAAAAATCGACTCCCTCATCTTTGAAGGCAACAAGGACCTTTCCGATATCACCCTCCAAGGCAAAATGCAGAAGACTCGTGATGTGCACTTCCGCAAGAGCCTCCGTTTCTGGAAGAAGGTGTTTTGGAAGAAGTCGCGCTACATGGAGAATGACTTCCGCGAGGACCTCGACAACGTTATTGCCTACTACAACGAGCAGGGTTATCGCGATGCGCGTATTGTGATGGATACTGTCTGGGAGGTTTCTGAATCTGAGCTGAAAGACAAGGGCCAGGCTCGTCTGAAGGTGAAGGCCCAAATCTACGAGGGCAACAAGTTCTATTTCCGCAACATCACTTTTTCTGGCAATTCCGTTTATTCCGACGATGTCCTGCGCCGCTCTCTGCGCATCAGCAAAGGTGACCCCTACAACAAGAGTCTCCTCGAGGAGAACCTCAAGTACAACCCATCCGGCACCGACGTCTCCTCGCTTTACATGGACAATGGTTACCTGTTCTTCCGCGCCGTACCCGTAGAGGTTGCCGTTGAAAACGACAGCATCGACATTGAAGTACGTATCATTGAAGGCCAGCAAGCCCGCATCCGCAATGTTTCTATCGAGGGTAATACTATTACCAACGACAAAGTTATCATGCGTGAATTGCATACCCGCCCCGGTGATCTCTTTAGCCGTGAGGCATTGATACGTAGTCACCGCGAACTTCTCAACCTGAAGTTCTTTGAGGAGCAGTCTGTCAATCCCGAACCGCGTCCCAATCCGAAAGATGGCACGGTGGATATCATCTACCATGTGAAGGAAGGTTCTACTAGCCAGTTGAACCTGCAGGGTGGCTATGGCTCTGGCATGTTCATTGGCCAGATTGGCATACAGTTGAACAACTTCAGTGTACGCAACATTTTCAACAAAGATGCGTGGGTGCCTCTCCCTGCTGGCGACGGCCAGAAACTCTCACTCAATGCCACTACCAACGGCAGTTCCTACTATTCTATCAGCGCTGGATTTACCGAGCCGTGGCTTGGCGGTCACCGTGCTCAGTCGCTCACCGGACAGGTCTATCACAACTACCTCAGTAATGGTCTGTGGGTGCGCAAGAACGACGAGAACTTCTATAGCCTACAAATCACTGGTGCCGGTGTCAGCTTCTCCAAGCGTCTGAAGTGGCCCGACGATTACTTCATTGTCTCACATGGTCTCACATACAAGCACTATATTCTCGACAACTATAGCAGCCTGGCTTCGGGCCTCTTTGCCGACGGATCGGCCAACGATATCTCATACGCTTTCACCATTTCGCGCAACTCATTCGATTCTCCTTTCTATACCCGTAGCGGCTCTGAGGTGTCTGTGAGTGCCTATCTCACACCTCCTTTTTCTCTCCTCACTGGCAAGGACTATTCCACTGCAACGCCGGAGGAAAAATACAAATGGGTGGAGTATTATAAGATAAACTTCCGGGGAGCATGGTTCCTCAACTTGGTGGGCGACGTTGTGCTTAGTACACGATTCCGCTTTGGATGGATGAGTTACTATAACAAGGACATTGGCCTAGCCCCCTTCGGCCGCTATTTCCTTGGAGGTGATGGCCTTTCGTCGTGGGTGCTCGATGGCCGAGAGGTTATTCCTCTGCGTGGCTATGAGAACAACTCGTTGACTCCCAATGGCGGTGGCTCGGTGTTCGACCGCTTCACTATCGAACTACGCCAACCCATCATAGAGAGTGGCAGTGCCACCATTTGGGTTCTCGGATTCCTCGAGGGCGGTAATTGCTGGAGCGATATTTCGGAGTTCCAGCCCTTCAAGATGTACAATTCTGCCGGTCTCGGCGTGCGTCTCTATCTGCCCATGCTTGGCCTCATCGGTGTCGACTGGGGCTATGGATTCGACGGCAATACCGGCGGCAGCCAGTTCCACTTCTCTATTGGTCAAAGTCTCGATTAATACGATATGAAATCCAAGGTGCTCATCCTCCTCTCGGCTCTGATGTTTGCATCAGTCTCCTGTTTGGCACAGCAGAAGTATGCCTGTGTCAACACCGACTACGTACTGCGCAGCATACCCGACTATACCAATGCCCAGAAGCGTCTCGACAAATACGTCGAAGACTGGACTGCTGAGCTTGTCGAGAAACAGTCGGAACTGGAGAACCTTCGTGCTGAATACGAGCAGGAAAGTTATCTTCTGCCTGAGAATCTGAAGAAACGTCGACAGGAAGAAATCAAGTCCAAAGAACAGGAAGTACGAGCCTTGCAGCAGCAACGTTTCGGACCTGGCGGCGACCTTGACAGGAAGCGTGCCGAGTTGCTCAAACCTGTTCAAGACCGTGTCTATGCAGCCATTGAGCGTATTGCTCAGGAGAAGAACTACGGCATGGTTTTCGACAAGGCAGGAAGCCCTGCAGTACTCTTTGCCAACAAGAAGTACGACATCAGTGACGAAGTGCTTGAGTCGCTTGGCTACAATCCCAATGTCTCCTCGTCGGTTTCTGAGGGCGATGGCTCCAAGAAGAAGCCCACCAACCCTGAATTGCGTCAACGTGACGGCGACCGTCCGTCGGCTTCGCAAAAGAGTCGTGATACACAGAAAAAATAAAGAAACTAATAAAATAAACAACCAATGAAAAAAGCTTTAATTGCAATCGTAGCCTGCCTCTTTGTCTTCGGTGGCAGCGCCATGGGCCAGCAGAAAATCAAGCTCGGCCACATTAATTCCAATGACCTGATGCAGATTATGCCTGGCCGCGATTCGGCTCAGACAGTGCTGCAGAGCGAGGTGGCCAACCTCGAAGAACAACTCAAATCAATGCAGGCTGAAATGGAGAAACGCTACAACGAGTACATGGAGAAACAGGCGGGATGGACTGAACTCATCCGCAACACTAAACAGCGCGAACTTCAGGATATGAGCGCCCGTATCCAGGAGTTCCAGGAGAACGCCCAGAAAACTCTCCAGCAGCGCGAACAAGACCTGCTTAAACCTATCATTGATCGTGCCAAGAAAGCCATCTCCGATGTGGCTGCCGAGGGTGGTTACACCTATATCCTTGACTCCGGCACCGCTGCCGTGCTTTATTCGCAGGACAGCGATGACATTATGCCTATGGTTAAAAAGAAATTAGGCCTGAAATAATCCCTTCTTTCACTTCCAACTTAAAGCGCCGGAGGGTGGCAACACATAACCCTTCGGCGCTTTCTCATTTGTCAGAAACGCACCATGTGTTAAGCTTTTCGTTCTTTTCGTCTATCCCATAACCATATCCTTTTCAACATCCTGCCTACTCCTAACATGGTAAGTCTTGGAGGGGAATAGATGTGGGTAATAGAGATGATAGTGTTATGTAATGTGGGGTGATTGTAAAAAAATAGCCATGGACTTGCAAGTCCATGGCTATATGGAAGGCGGATGGTCCGCAGTCTGTTATTGTTTCAGCCTTTCTTTGCTTTGGCGACGCCAGCGCTCGACAATTTCCTCGGTGATGGGGGTGCGCTGGATAACAAGGGCCATACGGTTGTTTTCCTTCGGGTCGTAGTGAGTGATGCCTCCGATGGGCACCTGGATGAGCTGGTTGCCGCTCATGCCGGTCTCCACGAGCATATCGTAGGCGGCTTTGGCTCGATGCTCGGAGAGCCACTGGTTGTGGCGTATGCTGCCGGTAATCGAGTCTGCGGCGCCGATGATGTAGAACTCGACAGTGTCATCCAGATGGCGTGCCTCCTTGTAGAAGTCCTCTAGGCGTTTGGTGGCGTTGTAGTCAAGGTCCCACTTGTCGAGCTGGTAGTATACGATGGCTGCCGGGAGGTTGAGTACCTCGTTGGCGTTGAGGAGTTCGTCGATAACGTTGCGCGGGAACGGAGCGGGATAACCACCATAGTTGCCGTTACCGTCGTTGCCAATGATGCGGTCGTGTTCGTCCATGGCTTTGGCGAGTTCGTTTCGCAGCGAATCGATGCGCAGAGAATCACTCTTTTCACGTGCTCCGGTAAGGTCGGCGATGGAATCGATTTGATGGTTCAGGTGTTCAATTTTGCCATTGAGGGTCTGCAAGGTATTGCGTGTGCCATAGGAGAGGAATTCGTGATTAATCTTTTCGCGAGAGGATGTTCGAGTGTAGGGGTTATACTTGTTGATGGACTTGAAGAGGTTGAATTTGGCGGCAATATTGAACGAGGGAATGATATCGAAGATGGTTTTTTTGTTGTCATAGGGCGACCAGTCCCAGGTGGACTCTGAGCCGAAGAGTTCGAGGGTGGCGTTCATGGCGAAATGCTCGGTGAAAGCGTATTCGGCACCGACACGGAATGAGTAGGCTAGTTCGAAGTTGCGGCGGAAAGAGCCCAGTTCGTAATTACCGTTGGGATTCTCCTGCGTGCCGAAAAGCATGGAAGCACCAAGACCGATAGGGGTGAACCAGTGCAGGCGTTGGCGACGTCCAGCCTCATAGCCGTGGAAGAAGTTTGTCCAGTCGAAGGTGACGAAACCTAAAAGGGAAATGGCATAGGCATGGAATGGTTGGTAATCGTAGTATGGAACACCGTCCTCGTCATGGGTGGGCACGCCTGTATAGTCAATAAAAGGCTGTAACGGATAGCGGGACTGTCCGTCGACATTCATGAAGTTCAATCTCAAGGAAACGGCCAAATCGGGGATGATCCATTTTCCGATTTCGGCACTGAGGTTGTAGTTCAGTTTGTTCCATCGAGCCGAGGACTCAACCTCGTTGCCGATGAATGTCTGAAGGCCACCACCTAGGTTGATCCACCAGTTGTCGAAGGGGGATGCAATGATGTAGAGCAGCGTGTCTCGGTCGGCACCAAGAGCAAATCCCTTGCGGTCGAATCGTTGGGCGAAAAGGCTGCTTGAGCCTGCAAGTAGTAAGATTAGAACTGCGATTACCTTTTTCATATATTATATATGTTCTTCTATATTATATGTTTCAATACTATTTAGTTTTTCTCGTTCTCGTTTTCTTCCTTGTCTTGTTTGCGTTCTTCCTCTCCGTAGCCATAGCCGTAGCCATAGCCGTAACCGTAGCCGTAGCCATAGCCATAACCGTAGCCATAGCCATACCCATAGCCATACTTTCTCTCGTAGGGCATTAGTTTCTTGTAGCGGACATCATTCAGGATGATGGCTAGGTTGGGGAATGCATGTTCTTTATACATGTTGTCGAGCTCGCCAAGGAGACGTTTGTCGAACTTGTTGTGTCTGATAACAAAGAGGGTGTTGTCGACGTATTGTTTGATAATGTCGGTGTCAACCACAAGGCCTGTGGGAGCGGTGTCGAGGACGATGTAGTCATAGCGCTGTCGTAGGTTATCCAGCAACTGGCCAAAGCGACTGCTGCTCAGGAGTTCAGTGGGATTGGGAGGTATGGGACCAGTGAAGATGCTGTCCACGTTGTTGGATACTAGATTGTGCTTGATGATGGCCTGCCAATCGTCAGTCTTGCCTGCTAAGAAGTTGGAGAGGCCGGTGTGCTTTCGTGAGTAGAATTTGCGTGTGAGCGATCCCTTGCGCAAATCGAGGTCGATGATGACGATACGTTTGCCGGCGACGCCGAAACTGGAAGCTAGGTTGGCAGCAACGAAGGTCTTGCCCATGCCGGGTAGGATGGAGGTGACCATTAGCACTTTGCTGGTGCCTTCTCCGTTGTTGCCCAAGAAATCGATCTTGGTACGTAGCAGGCGGAAGGACTCAGACATGGCGTCATGGTCGCTGCTGGTCATCACCACCTCGCGGTCATCGTCCTTTTCGCGACTGGGTATCTCACAGAGGAAGGGTATGTCGGTGACGGCAGCAATGTCGTTGTGGTATTTCACCTTGGTGTCAAGCAGACGGCGGATGAAGAAAATGCCTACGGGGATGGCCAATCCGATAAGGAGACCCATCATGGTCGTACGCGACTCGTTGGGGGCCACGGGGGTACGGTTGATACGCGCTGGGTCGAGGACCTTGCCATTGGGTTCGATAGAAGGTCGGCTAATCATCAGCTCCTCGCGGCGGCTGAGCAAGTGTAGGTAGAGTTCTTCCTTGATTTTCTGAAGGCGTTCGAGGTTTTCTAGGTAGAGTTGTTGTTGGGGCACTTGGCTCATTTTGCTGGAAGCGTTGGAGGCCTCAATCTGGGTTTCGGCGATACGCTCTTGTAATAGCCCAATGTAGCCATCAAGGAGGCGGTTCATGTTGGAACGCAGGGTCCGGATTTCCTCCATTTTGGCCTTCACAACAGGGCTGTTTGGACTTTGGTATTTTTCCAGCTCAAGCACAAGGTTGTTGTGCTTGGATATGAGGGACATGATGTTGGCATCATCAAGACCAATGGTGGGAGGAATGATGTGCACGGCCTCGTCGGATTGATTGAATTGGGTCAGGTAGCGAGCCTGCGAAAGCTGTTTTTTCAAGCGTTCAATTTCCTCGGACGACTGAATGCTGGACTGCAGGTAGCTTTGCCCGTAAGAGGATATGTCTAGCAGTTGGTTCTCACGTTTAAAGTTGGCCAAAGCGTTCTCTTGGGTACCGAGGTCGGAGTGGAGTAGTGAGAGACGCTGGTTGATGTAATCGTAAGTATAGGCGATGATGCGTTCCTTCTCCTTAATGGCGTCTTCGTTGTAGACTTTGATGGCTTCGTTGATTACCTCTTGCGCACGGATTGGCGATGCATCGCGGAGTGCAATGTTGACGATGGTGTTGAAGTCGTCGTCACGATAGACGGAGAGGGCAGCGCGGTAGTATTCGGCAGTGGCGGAAAGGCTGTTGTGGGAAACTTTGATGGGAAGATTATAATATTCGGGAGTGAGGAACCATGTCTTGTGGGCCACGATGCGACCGAAGGGGGCTGCCACGGTGTCTTCAAAGGGGACTTCGATGGGCTCGATGTCGGGCATGGTCAGTACAAAGTGCTTGTCGTCTTTGATGTTGGCGGTAAAAGAAACATAGTCCTCCTCGTTGTTGTCGATGAAGTCGATGGTGACGGGTGATTCACCGTAGAGGTCTTTAGTACGGTTGACGAGGCGGGTCTTGGTGGTATAGCTGATGTTGAGTTTGAGATTCTGAGCTACCTCGGTGATGGCGGATTTCGAGGTGAGAATCATCATTTCGTTGTTGATGTTGCTGTTGTAGAGCGTCCTCGTGGAGAACATGTTCTTGATGGAGGCTTCGCGAATGCCGCTTTCCCCATTGCTATTGGTAGAGGAGCCTTTGATTAGCAGTCGGGCGCTGCTGGCGTAGACACGGTCCTGATGGCGCACAGAGTAGCCTGCAATGACTGCACCGATGGCTCCGCAGAGAATCAGCCAATGGGCATTCCTCAGCAGGGTGAAGAGAATGTCCTTGATGTGGATCTTCTGAGTTTTCTTCTCTTCGAGGAACGAGGTGTCAGTTTTTGTGTCTGCCATTGTTGAGGGGATTATGGGTTAGTTGACTTTTCTGAGGACAAGGAGGGAGACTACTAGGGAAAAAGCAGAAATGACGGCGCTGCCAATGCCGAGCCAGTAGGCAAATTCGTTGCGGACAACACTGTTGTCGTAGGTGTCGGCAATGATGAAGTCGTTCTGCTGAAGCATGAAGAAGGGGTCGTTGAAAACGTCGGAAGAGCGAGGGTCGAGATAGCGTACCACCATGCGACCATTGATTTCGCGCATGACGGCGATATGGTCGCGGCGGGTATGGAGGTTAACATTTTCTCCTAGCATGGCCATTGCTTCGAGGAAAGTGCAACGTTCGTTGGAGATGTTGAGCACCGTTCCTTTTCCGCCACCAAGATAGAAGATTTTGAAATTGTTGAAGCGAACCATGACAAAAGGTTCGTCGATGTAGCCTCCGTTTTGGAGCATGGTGGTGAGGGTATCCTGAAGTTTGAGGCGGGTGAGACCGGCAACATGAATGTTGCCAAGGATGGGCATTTGGATGTCACCGTTGACATCTACAAGGTAGCGGGCATTGTTGGAGAATGAATTGCTACTATTGCTATTGCCGAGATTGAAGGGTGAGGCCAGTTCTTTTTTGCTGCTGGAGGTGGTGACGATGATGTTGAGTTCGTCGTAAGGGGCAATGGCCGCTTCGAATTTGTTCTCGATCTGGATCTGGCTGCCTTGCGAAAGGTCTTGCAGATAATTTACTCGACGGGGGGTGACGCAAGAGGAAACAAGGAGCATCAGCCCCATACAGGCGAAAATCAGTGCTGTTTTTGTATTTTTCAACATGTTTTGTTTCCTTTAAATTATTAAATTATAAATAGTTATATTTTACAACTTCAATATGACAAAATGCAAATTTACAACATTTTTTTGTTTTGGCCAAATTTTTAATGATTTTTCAGTTGTTTGTTTTCATGAAATCAGAATATTATCATTCCAGTGTCAAGTCGCCAAAATGCTTTCAACAATGATTTTTGCAGCGGTGCCTTTGCCAAAATGAGTGTTTACATTTGGAGATTGCCCCCAAAGACGAGAGGCCGCGTCGACTATTTTTTCTTCGTCAGCATCGGCCAGAACAGCGGCTCCACTTTCAACGAGTTCCACCCACTCTGTCTCTGGGCGGAGCACTACGCAGTATTTTTGGCAAAAGTTGGCCTCTTTTTGGAGCCCGCCGCTGTCGGTTAGAACCAAAGAGCATCGTTGCAGTGCGGCTAGCGTTTCCAGATAGGAGAGGGGTTCTATGATGTGGATGAAGTTTGAAAATGGAGCAAGGTTCATGGAATCAATGCACTTACGAGTCCTTGGGTGCATTGGGAATACTATGTTTGTCTTGAGTTGATTGGCGATGGCGTTTAGTGCTGATAATATGTGTTGTAGTCTCTCTTTATTGTCTGTGTTGAAGTCGCGATGCAAGGTGGCTAGAACGTAGGTGTCCAGAATGGGTTTTATTTTCTGAAGTGCAATTGATGAATAATGTAATACATTGTCGTACATCACATCGCCGCTGAAGATGATCTCTTTTTCAGTAAACCCTTCTTTCTGAAGGTTCCGTATGGCGGTTTGTGTTGGTGCGAAGAGCAAAGAGGATACGTGGTCTGCAACTACACGGTTTATCTCTTCTGGCATGTTTCGGTTGAACGATCGTAGGCCTGCTTCTACATGATAGACAGGGATGTGGAGTTTTGCGGCCGCCAAAGCCCCTGCCATGGTGGAATTGGTGTCGCCATATACTAGTACACCATCATACTGGTTGTTTTGCAGAACTTCCTCTATGCCGCTCATCATCATTCCGGTCTGTCTTCCATGACTACCGGATCCTACTCCAAGATTATATTTGGGTAGGGGGATGTCGAGTTCGGTGAAGAATTGACCAGACATGGCGTCGTCATAGTGCTGTCCTGTGTGCAGGATGTCTTCATGCAGTTCGGTGTGGTATGTATCTCTGATCATGTGCGAGATGGCAGCCGCTTTGATGAACTGTGGCCGAGCACCGACGATGGTGAGTATTCTTTTCATTTATCTTACTGATACTATGATACCTTTAATAATGTTTTTTGCGTTTTGCATCACGGCCTCCTTTATCCATTGTGGGCCGAAGGGCATCCAGCGCTGAGGATGTGTGTTGATAAGGAGGGACTTTTGGTGTATGGGGTGTGACAAGTCGTTGATAGCATGTATGATGTCGTCTGTTGAATGGAATGATAGACCCGCCTTGTTCCATTCATCTTGGTGTTGTGGCACCTTGTCCCTTACGGCTACGCGGTAACCGTCCCAGCGTCGTCCTGTGTCTGTGAGGTAGAGTGTGGTGGAAAAATCGGTGTCAATCATTGACTCGTGTTCAATTCCTAATGAATGGTAATCGTGCTGATTCCAAATGTCTTGGCTGTTCCATGGCGACTTGGGGCTTCCGTGTGCACAGGCTGATGTGACGTGTCCAATTTGTCGCAGAGTTTCCAGGTTGTGGCAGAAGTCGTTGTATGCTGCTGCCACGTCTCCATTGCAGGTTGTAAGACTCTCGTAGTGGTATCCTATTTCATGTCCAAGGTTGGCTATTGCTTTGATGGTCTCTGCATACGATATAAAGTGCATGGAACGAAAGTAATAGGTTGCTTTCATTCCCATTGTGGCCTCAAGCTGAGCCACCCTTAGTGAATACAATGGTCGTGCATCCACATCATGCCTGATTCTATTATTTTTATGTTGCTTTAGGGCATTGAGTAGTTCCTGGTATTTTTCAATGGTGAAATCCATATTAGTGTTTTAATACTTTCTTGGTTTTGGCTGGTACGCCTGCTGCCAGTGTCCATGCTGGTACGTCGTGGGTGACTACCGAACCAGCGGCTACGATGGCGCCTTCTCCAATGGTAACACCCGGAAGAATGGTGACATTGATTCCAATCCATGCGTTCCGGCAGATGGTTGTCGGTGCGACGAAAGATTCTGCGCAATCTTTATGACACTCCATAGGTGTACTATGCGCCAGAATGTAATCGCTTCCGGCCAATGACGCTCCATCCTCAATGGTGATGAAATAGGGGTAAGGGTAATCCAATATACAGTCGGGACCTATGTGTACTTGTTGGCCGACTTTGACACCGCGCCATCTTTGTAGTTTGATTCTGAATCCGTTCCATGGGCAGTGTTGAGCCCATTGGTTCAGTACGTGGTCTTTCCATCTCACAAAGGCGAAGCAGAGTGTTGAATGGTAGCCATGTCTGTGGGCTGCATGACGGATGGTTTTCCAAAAGGATTCGCGCTTGTAGTAGGGGAGAGGTTGCCGCCTAATTTCAAGATGTGGTTTCATAGTGTTCAATATGGTTGACAAAGAATTCGGTAGGGTCGATCATCTCATCAAGCAGCCGTTGCCGTTTGGTCTGCCATTCGCTCTTCAGTTCTTCTGGTTTGCAAGCAAGCAGTTGTTCAATGTGGTGGTACATCTCGTCGAACTGTGTGGGTTGGTAGGCATAACAGAGTCCATACTTCTGTTCCAACATATTGGGCACGGAAAGACGCCCGGCAAAAGTGTTGCATTTCAGCGCGGGTACCCCCAGTATGGCTGCTTCGGATGTCATGGTTTGGCTGTCTCCGAGGAACATCGCGCTATAGGCCATCAGTGAATGAATCTCCTCTGGCGGTACGGGCAAACGATATTGTTCGAACTCGGGTTCGATGGTCCTTTCGGAAGTGATAATAACTCGTCCGTGAGGTTTCAACAGCTCCACTAGTGCATTCTTTTGCTCTAGTGTAAGTCCTTGTTGTCCAATATCGTGGTGCCCTTTGAGCGCCACAAAGCGCATGATGAAGAATCGCTCGTTGTCGGTCAATCCCGCATGTTGTAGTACTGAGGGGGCGGGAGAGAATCGGTTGGGGTGTAGGTAGGCTAGTTCATGTGTGCCAGCATAATAGACGGCATGGTTCGTCTTGCGCTCTATGCAGTTGGGCGTGAAGACGATATCGGTTAGCGGGTGTCCGTATTTGACAATCAGTGGTTCTGCCACATCGTCGTCGTCGTCGAACATGATAGATTTCATGCTTGTCAATTTGGAGACATGGCTCAGCACCAATCCGCTGCTTAGGCCCAGGTCGATGTGATTGTGGTGCACGAACTTGAGTAGTGCTATGTCTTGATGTATCACAGTCTGTGCTTTACCTATCAGGTTGTCCTTTTTGCCTCCGAGGTCCACCCATGGCGTCATGCCGTAGTGCTCCATAAGCCTCTTGGCAACAGGTATCTCTCTCACCGAGTAGAATAACTTGTGTCCTCGGCTCTTCAT
This sequence comes from uncultured Bacteroidota bacterium, assembly GCA_902775135.1. Classification (GTDB taxonomy): domain Bacteria; phylum Bacteroidota; class Bacteroidia; order Bacteroidales; family P3; genus Colimorpha. The sequence continues at coordinate 58,452 of CACYKY010000011.1, forward strand.
CTCTTCTGCCACTCCATGCAGCAGATGCACATGTCCAGGATGTCCGATGTCAATTAGTATGTTCATCTGGTGTTATTTTCTTGATTTCTTTGGCTGGATTGCCACCCACAATAGTGTGAGGTTCCACATCTCGGATCACAACACTTCCGCAACCTACAATGGCCCCCTCCCCGATGGTTACTCCGTTCAGGATGATGGCTCCGGCTCCAATCCAAGCATCATTGCCGATGGTGATTGTATTGTCGTGATGCGTCACGTGCTTGGATGCTGATGATGCGTTGCTATGCGAGGATAGAATCAAGGTCACACGTGGTGCTATGGAGACCCGGTCACCGATAGTTAGTGTGCCACGTTTGTATACGAAGTTGTGAGGTATGCAGATGTCGGATGGAAGGTATACATTTTCTCCTACCGAATATCCTTGTTTACGTAGTGCCCAAATGCGCATTCTGTTATAGGGCATCCGTTGCATCACTTTGTACAAGAACGCATTCCGACAGCGTGTATATGAATTCTTTATCGTCATTGTATGTTGGCTATTATTTCCAAAAAAAGTTTTCCTGCATTGTAAATAAATGGATGGCAGGTGTGTAGGAATCGGCCGTGTTCCACCAGCGTTCCGCCAAAAAGGGCCTTGAAATTGCGTACGCCGTATTCAACGTTAGGCTTGCCGGCACCCATAAAGTCGAAACGGGGACAATCAGAATTGGCCGTTGCCTGAATGCCGGCATAGGTGGCAAGTTCCGATGGATATATGTTTTTGAAGTCTTCGTCTTTCCCACATACGTACCACTCATATCCCACCTTTTTATTGAGGCACACGTATGCCATGCCTCCAATCACATGACTGTTGTATCTGACAACAAGGATTTTTGCTGAATCAAGTTGATGTAGCTTATAAAAGAATTCGGCTGGCGGCAACGGCTTCTTTACTTTCTTTTGGTAGAGTTCGTTGAGGATGCTATAGAATTCATCAATGTCGCTCTTTGTGGATGCGGTTTCCAAGGTCGCGCCATCGCGCAAACCTACGTGAATATGTCGTTTCCGTGTCCGGCTTAGGTTGTTGTTGACGACATCCATGGAGGTGGTGTCGAGGTGGAAATTGAGGTGCGGCTGGTAGGAAAACCCTTTTTTCTCAAAGATGCTCTTCCAGGGCGAATAATCGTTAAGGTTGCGGCTCTCGATGTAGATACAGCGGCCACGGAGGTTGTCCCGTAAAGAAGAAAGCATGACCGACAGTTGTTTTTTTGTGGTTTGGTCTGTGAGAAGGGGGCCGCCGACAATGATGGCTCGTCGGGAGAGTCTTCGTTTTAGCCATCCTCCGTCGCCTTGCAGGTAACCTACTGTGAGACACATTAATGTGCCGTTCTCGGTCACACCAAATACGAACGGCTCCATGAAACTGATGCTATCGAAGAAGTTATAGGCCTCCCGTGTTTGAAACCACGAACTGACGGGCGAGTTCTGAATCAGTGAATCCCACTGCTCAGTTGGAATGTCAGAGTATTGGGTTAAGATTTTCATCGTTTATATATAATGGTTTGCCGTTTGTTATTGTGCATGAGAGGAATGGAGTCCACTATGTTGACGGAGATGGCTGTGCCAAGTTTAGGCTCCCAATAGTCGGCAATACTTTGTTTTTTCATAGGGTCAAACTCGTTGCTTGTCACGATGTTGAAGGTGATTGTGTCATCGCGATGGCGTACTATCTGGTAACTTTCAACCCCCTGAATATCATAAAGGAAATAGTGTGAGAAGTTGTGCACCGTATAGGTTTCTCCGCCATGGGTGAGATATGCGTCACTCTCGCGACCCATAATACGGATTATCTTCCCTTTGCGGACTTCAACAAGGTCCTGTGTATCATAGCGGATGAAAGGATGAGCGAGGTTCCAAAGGTCGGTACTGACCACACGACCAATGCCGTCAGTGACAGGATGACCATCGTTGTCAAGCACTTCGATAATTCCGTAATAGCCGCACACATGATAGCCGTCGTGGGCCGGGGTCTCGTAGGTGTTGGGCGTTCCCTCGCAGCTATAGGAGTCGATGATGTCGCAACCAAAAGCTTTTTCTATTTCCTTGCGATGGGCCTCCGAAAGTGTTGATCCAGTGGTGAATATCCGTCGCGGTGTGTGGGTGTATCCGGGATGGCTGTTGCGGTAGCGGGCCAGCAGGTAAATCGGTGCTGGATAGGATCGTATGTAGAGTGGACGCTCTTTTTCTATGGTGTTTAGAATGGCACTGAGCGATGCGTCGTCGATGGAATAGAATGGCACAAAGATACATCGGTTCATGCGGTCTTGCCATTTTTTCAGTATCCCTTGCCGTTCGCCATTGGCAATTTTCATGTAGCAGTCGCCAAGTCGATACCCGGCTTGGTACCAGGTCCGTAGTTTGGCTGCAGTGTTGACTGATGATGCCTCGCGGGAAACGTAGTATGTGAAGGGTTCTCCTGTTGAACCGCTTGAACGAGAGATGATTCTGTCTTTTTGTGGAGCGCTGACAGCTGTGAATCGCTCAATGCCTTCTTGGCGCATGATGGCTTTGTTGACAATGGGCATCTGTTCGAGTGAGGCTTCCTTAGGCTGTAGTTGGTGGTCATGAAACCAGTCACGATAGAACGGCACTTCATCGGCAGCGTATGCGAGAAGTCGCTGTAGGCGTATCTGCTGGAATTCGTGTAGTTGTGAATCGCTCCACTTCTCTACTTCCTTCAGGTTCTTCAACTGAGAATGCACCGTCTCCCCTCGGAGTAGGTCGCCCAAGGGCAGGATGATATGTTCATGAACGAATGCCATAGACTGTGTAGAGTTGTTCTTTGATATTCTCCCATCGGTAACGTGCTACGGCCTTGTTCGCCTGCAGGGTGATTGTTTTGGCAACGGATTGGTTCCCAATGGCCCATAGCATTTTTGCGGCTAGGGAGTCGCTGTCGCCGCTTTCGAAAAGCAGGCCGGTGTTGTTGTTTTTTACCATATATGGAACTCCACCTACCTTGCTGGAAATCACTAGTAATCCGGCATTCATGGCTTCCAGTAATGACACAGGCATATTATCTATTTTGGGGGAGGAGAGCATTATGTCGGCTTGGGCAAGATATTTGTATATTTCTTTGTTGTCAACCTTACCAGTGAAAGTGATGTTCTGCAAGCCAAGTTCTTCCGACATTTTGATGAGGTTGTCGTGTTCACTGCCGCCGCCAACCAGTGTCAATGTGGCTTCGGGGTGTTCGGCTTGTACCTTTTGGAAAGCACGCAGTATACAGGGAATGTTGTATAGGGGTTCGTGGGCCCGAGTGCATATATAGTTGGGTTTCAGCTGCTCCCGCAGGTGGAAAAGTGTGTCGTCCAGTTCTATAATGTTGGGAATGGTGACAAAGGGTATGTGGTGTTGTTCAAACACCTTGGCTAGGAATCCAGAGAGTACAATGTTTGCATTGGTGCGTTTCAAGAAGTGGCGCACCAGCTTGGGGTGCTTGTCGAAGAATTTCTCGCCTCCACCACCATGGTAGGTCAGCACGATGCGCTTCTTCATCCACCGCCCAATAGTGACCCCGACAACTGCCGGCAGAAACCCCCATCCAGAACAGCAGTGGATATGTAGCACTTCGAAGTGTTTGGCTGCAGAACGGAGCTTGAGAGGGAGCAGCAATCGTTTTAAGACAGAGGCTTTGGTGGAGAAGATATCGGCAATATGGCCTTCCTCCCGCAGTTTCCGCTGCAGAATTTCCACCTGCCCCGAGATTCCCCCGACCCCCGGCTTATAATTGCATACTATCAGAATATTCATCTAACCGAGAAAAAACGAAAATAACCGAAATCCTTGATTTAGGATTCTAACCGGATAAAAGTATTTATACTTAAATTCTAATCTAATCTAAAAAGCCGAATGAACCAAAATTATATGACCCAGTCGGGGATGGGTTTATTGTAGCGTAGGTTGCGAATCTTGTCATACCCTTGTCCCAAAGTGAAAATAGGAACGTTAAAATTGATAAGGTATCCCAAAGGTTTATCTGTGAGTAAAAGGTAGTTAAGTAATTGTTTGTAATGGATATCTTCAAGTTTTGCTACCGACTTCAATTCAAGCACTATAATATCCTCTACCAAAATATCCATACGAAAACCAATACCAAGGATCTCTCCTCGATAACTAACATCTATTGGAACTTCTGACTCTGCTTGTATTTCATTATACGCCAACTCTTTTAATAAAGCTTTTTGATAAACAGACTCCAATAGTCCTGGACCAAGAGCCTTATATACTTCCATTGCACATCCAATAACCATGTAGGCCAACGTATCATTCTTAATATTCATGATTTAGGATTTTTTTCGTATGATTCTGTTAGAGAAGAAGTAGTTCGGCTAGCTTCAGGAGATTCGGTTAGAGAAGAAGTAGTTGGGCTGGCTTCAGGTGATTCGGTTAGAGAAAAAGTTGTTCGGCTTGTTTCGGGTAGTTCGGTTAGAGAAAAAGTTGTTCGGCTTGTTTCGGGTAGTTCGGTTAGAGAAAAAGTAGTTCGGCTTGTTTCGGGTAGTTCGGTTAGAGAAGAAGTAGTTCGGCTTGTTTCGGGTAGTTCGGTTTCGGTTAGAGAAGAAGTAGTTCGACTTGTTTCGGGTAGTTCGGTTAGAGAAAAAGTAGTTCGGCTTGTTTCGGGTAGTTCGGTTAGCTAGAACAGGCCGCGCGAACCAAGTTTAAAGAATGCCCATGCGAATGCCATGATGGGTACGATATAGTACCATATTTTGACAAAACGGTAGTTCTTGGCGTTGAGCAATGTGACGCCGTATGCCGCCATGATGAGGAGGACGGGTAGCGCTGGTAGCAGGAATCGCTCCGAGTTGGCGAATCCACTGGCCGAGATGATACCCAGGTAGGCAATGGCAAAGGAGCCTATGAACGAGAGGTTGCGCCAGTTCTTGGTGACGAAGATGGCGCTGAATACAGCAATCAACACAAATGCTCCAAAGAAGTTACGTACATAGTTTCCTCCGCTGATCATCTGTTGGTTGTATTGTTGGTCCACATCCACCATGGTGGGGAAGGGCATGACGAACATCATGGGCGCCATGACGGTACCGGTAGCGTATTTGGCCCATTGGTTACCCTTGTTGGTTTGGTGGGTGCGTTTGGCTATCTGGTTCTCTCCGCGGTCTTCCCATGTCGATTGGAGTTCGGTGCTGATAACGCCACCAGTCAATGTCGTGACAACCAGAGCCCCCCAGGCAATGAGCATGATACGTTTGCCTCGTCCAACAACCGATGTGTTGGTGAAGACCAGCGCAGTGGCGAAGGCTAATACTGCTGCCGCACCCAAAACGGTTCGGAACGTGAAAAGTGTGATGGCTAATAATATAGGGATGGCGATGGTGAAAACATTGTATTTCTTGCTTCGTAGCAGATAGTCGGCTCGTTCAAGATATGCCACCAGGAGGAAAACCATCAAGGTTTCCTTCAAGTGCAATCCGCAGTAAAAGATGAGGTTGGGCATGAAGCAGGTAAAGATGGCCGCCAATCGTCCGCCCTCTTCGCCGATGTTGCGTTTGGCCAAAAAATAGACTAAAAGGACCATCACTGCACTAAAAAGGCCGTTCACTAGTCGTGGAAGCAAAATGCTGTAGCCGGTGATTTTAGACAGCAGCGACAGGTAAAGTATATATCCAGAGTCGGATATGGTTTTCGAGTCAATAAAAAGATAGCGCCAGATATCAACTATTTTGGCATGTACGTTGCCCATGGATTCTTCATAGTACCAAATGGCGTCACCGGCAGAAAATTCGAAGGGCATCCCTGTTTTGAAAAAGAAATAAATGTATGCAAATATAGTCCATGACCAGCGAAGGCCCAAGGCGCTGAAGAATAAGTTCTTCAGCAGCTTTTTCTCGGGTATGTCCTGCCATTTGAAACTACAATAAGTACTCAGCATGAAGAATCCAACTACCCACATGATGCCAATAATGTAGAACGTCAGCGACATGGTGTGGCGGATGAAAAAGAGGGTGACGGCCGCCAAGGCCCCGAGGTAGAGGTAGATGGCGGTGTTGGATATTTTCTTTGGCAGATAGGGTATCATTGTCAACCAATAAGTTTACGTTTCAGTTTGATCAGCTGTGTCATACACTTCTGTCCCACGAGGCGTTTGAGTCGGTCTTTCCAGTTTTTTGTATCCTTGCTACTCCACGACCCCATGAAGAGGTGGTTGCAGTACGTGTTTTCGGTGAGCAGGTATTCGCCTGTGGTCTGGTGTGGACAGAAGTAATCCGATGGGAAAACGGTCAGGTCTTTGTATTGAGCTTTTTCCCCATTGCAGATGAATCCGTTGGCTTTCATGATGGCGCTGATGCGTTGGGTGTTGGTGGTGGTATCCAAGGTTCCGTCTTCGCGGCAGAAGTGTTGTCCGTCGTAGGCATGCAATTGTTCCTCGACCCATAGTCCTCCAGCTTCGCTGGCCATCAAGCCAGTGACAGGAGGCTTGTGTTTGCTACCCTCATAGCCGGTAAAGGCTTGCAGGTGGAGTAAGTCGTCCAATGGTTTTATTATTTCCACGTCGGTGTCCATGTACACGCCACCCTCGCTGCTGAGGGCATAGAGGCGCACGTAGTCGGTCACGAATGCATATTTCCTGGCGGCGTAGGCCTCCTTGGTGTAGGGGATGCTGTCGACATCGAAGTTGTCCTCGTTCCAAAGCTTGTAGTTCCAGTCGGGCATCTGTTTGTGCCACGAAGCGATGCAGTCCAACGCCAATTGCGGCATCTCGCCACGGCCAAACCAGCAATAATGTATTGTTTTCGGTATCATATTCCTAATAGTTTCAGCGAGGCTTCCGGAGTACCGTATTGTTGCCAGTATTCATGGATGTTGGTCTCCAGCCGATGCCTGTATTCCGGATGGGGAATCATGTACTTTATGGCTTCGGCCATTTCCTCTTGGGTGGCACCGGTGATATGGATATGTTGGCCGTGGACCAAAGGTGCCGGCAGGTCGTTCGACAGCGGCGTAGACAGGATGGCTTTGCCAAGAGCCATGTATTCTCCGAGTTTCCAACCATGGCAATCCCAATAAGCGGGAGTATTGAATACAAGTGATGACTCCTTTGTCTTGTCGAGACAAATATATCCAGGTATTCGGTTTGCAAGGCAATCGGAAAATAACTGTGCAGAGGGGTTGTTTGGAGAGGCTGCAAGTCCTCCTTCAAAGACAATCTCCGGTGCCAGATCCCGACAGGCTCTGATGAAGTGGGCACGCCGCAGATTCACCCCCTCGTTGTTTCGGTTCCATTCGTCGCTTTGCCATAGGGTGGAGAGGTGGAAGATATAGTTGTCTCGTGCCGATTGGTGCGTATATGCTTTCAGTTGTGGGCGTTGTAGCATCCTTCGCCAACTTCCAAGATATTTGCGCTTCGGCCGATGAGTCCCCACCATGCCCATAGCGGCAGCGGGCCAGGCCAGTAGTGGATGGGTGTAACGGATGGCGAAGGAGGGGCACAGGGAGACAAGCTTGCCTTGCTGGTTTTCCGGAGTCTTGGCCCAGTTAGTGTTGACGCTGCCGTAGACATCGCACCAGTCATAAAGCGATTCGTTGATGCGGTAGCTGTCGTTGGTGTCGATGGTGTACCGTTTCTCGTGAGAGCCGTCTTTTATAATGAAACGCATGGTGCGTGTGGCACGGTCATCATCCGACAGCTCATGGAAAGCACGTCGGTTGTAAACCACATGGGAGCGCCCAAAACGGTCAATGAGTCCTTTGACGTAAAAACTCATGTATTGTATATCGTCTTCGAGGTCGATAATGACTTTCATCGCAAGAGGTGTTGTTTGATTCGAGAACCAGTCTTTAAAAGATGTTGTTTGAGTTTAAGCGTCCAGACTGGGAGACGATACTGCCTGTGGACAGATGTTGGTTGACGGCTCCAGTCCACCTTGGCCAGTTCTGAACGGGCAGCGTCACGGTATTGTTTGTCAAGCAGGTAATTCAGCAGACTATATGTGCGTAGGTTGTCAATCAGCTGCTTGTAGTCGGGATTCGTCTTTTCCAAAGGCTCGTATTCTCCGAGTTGCCACAGCATGTGTCGCATAGGTGGGTGCAGGTGGTGTGTGCCGCGATGCGCAATGTCTACGTCTTGGTTATAGTTGGCAAGAGGACGGTTTAATAGCACGGTCTTGTGCGTCAGAGCGATGCGTAGCCAAAGCATAAAGTCCTCGCCGAGGGTGATACCCAGCGGGAAGCCCCCGGCTTCGTCAAATACATCGCGTGGTATGCACACCGAGATGGAGGTTAAAGGCATGCATAATGTTTTTGCATAGACCTGGCAGTAGTTTATCTCGCCTTCCGAGAATCCTTCGTCAACTCCGATGGGGGCCAATCGTTTCTTTCCGTTTTTCACAATCCAATAGCCTGTTCCGTAAATGCCGGCATCAGGGTGTCGCTCCATCAGCTGGACCATTTCTTCAAGGAAACTCGGCTCCCACCAGTCGTCGGCATCGAGGAAGCAGATATATGGCGACGTGCTTTCTGCTACACCACGGTTGCGGGCTGCACTGACTCCTGCATTGTCCTGTCTTACAAGTCGGATGCGGCTGTCTTTGATGGATTTTATTATTTCGCCACCACCATCGATCGATCCATCGTCTACCACCACCAACTCCCAATCATGGTATGTCTGTGCTACAACACTCTCCACGGCCCTGCGAACGTAAGGCGCTTTGTTGTATAGAGGTATGATGACAGAGAAGTGCGCCATTATTTCATGGAGTTTTGGCTGTGTACAATGGCAAAACGATTTTTCAACCGTAGGAACGGACTTTCGTAGAAACGGTAGGATAGCCAGGCAATGAGGATGGTTGTGAGCGTGATGAGGATATAGATGAAGACGATAGCCAAACCATTAGCCAAAGGAAGACTCCAATTGCGGTAGAGTCCCGACAAAAGGAATATCAGCAGAGGATGGATAATATAGATGCCATAGGATATTTTGCCCACGAAGTCACAAAGTCGGTTCTCAAAGTTTATAATGGGACGATAAAGCTGATTCATGATGCAAACCAACGACAACAATGCAATTGCCTGCGGTCTCACTGGGGCTGGAATGAAACCGGCCCAGGGTTGAGAGAAGAAAAGTAGCAACAGACATATCAATCCAAGCAGTCGGTTGCTCATTAGTTGGTTGAACCACTTGGCCTTTGTGAAGTATAATATGGCTCCGATAGCACCTATCATCATGCAGTCGAATCGCGTCACAGCAAAGAATCGGTAGGCTGTAGTAGTGCCCCATCCGAGATAGATGCCCCATTTACAAATTAGCCATAGCGCACAAAGTCCGACGGCCATTGTCAACAGTTTGACGTTCTTACCATGGGTGAACTTCACTATCCAAGGCCAAAATAGGTAGAACTGTTCTTCGACGCCGATGCTCCAATAGTGGACGATAGGCCATATCCCCACCGTGAGGATAAAGGGTACGTTGGCTCCGAAGAAGATATAGTACCAAATGTTGGAGTCACTCCACAGTGCTGTCACCGACAACGCAATAATCAAATACAGGTAGTATATTGGCCAGATGCGCAAAATTCTGCGCATGTAGAATTTGGGTATGCTTACCCGTTGGCTTTTTTCCTGCTCGTTCAACAACAGGTAGGTGATAAGGAAGCCACTGATAACAAAGAACAGTGTCACTCCGTCGGCAACCACAGGCAATGTGAAACCTTTCACACCCCAGTCTCCGAAATCGGACTGGAAGACATGCCCCCACATCACAGACAATGCTGCAATGGCTCGAAGACCATTCAGACCGGGAAGGTGTATCCTGTTAGTCAATTCTTAGAATAAAGTCGGCAATGCGTTCAGCCGCATGTCCGTCGCCAAAGGGGTTGGCGGCATGCGCCATGGTGTTATACTCCTCTGTGTCGGTGAGCAGAAGGGCGACGTTCTGCTCTATGGTGTTGCGGTCGGTGCCTACAAGTCGTGCAGTGCAAGCTTCGATGGCTTCAGGGCGCTCGGTAGTGTCGCGCATCACCAGCACGGGCTTACCGAAAGCAGGGGCTTCCTCTTGGATGCCACCGCTGTCGGTGAGTATCAGTGTACACTGTTGCATCATGGCTACAAATTCCAGATACGACAGCGGCTCCAGCAGGTATACGTTGCTCCGACTGCCGTCGATGATTTCCCGTACTGGACGGCGGATATTGGGGTTGAGGTGGATGGGGTAGACAAAGTCCACATCCCTGAATTGCTCGGCCAGCGCATTGATGGCCTGGCAGATATGTTTCATGCCGTCGCCAAAGTTCTCGCGGCGGTGACCGGTGATGAGCACCATGCGGCGATGCTCGTCACGGCCGAACTGCGGCGCCTTCGCCTTGCCCGACGCCACCACCCAATGCAGAGCATCGATGACGGTGTTTCCTGTTACGACAATATGTGCATCGTCGACATGCTCCCGCAGCAGGTTCTGTCGGGCAGTCTCCGTTGGGGCGAAATGCCAGGTGCAGATGCGTCCATTCAACTGGCGGTTCATCTCCTCGGGCCACGGACTGTAGATGTTGCCTGTCCGCAGACCGGCCTCCACGTGACCCACGGGGATATGTTGATAGAATGCTGCCAACGCTGCGAAAGAGGATGTAGAGGTGTCGCCATGCACCAGCACCAAGTCCGGATGTTCTTTTGTCAGTATATCGCGCATACCAAGCAGTATGCGCGACGAGACATCGTAGAGGTCCTGTCCGGGTTGCATGATGTTTAGGTCGTAGTCGGGGTGTATGTCGAACACCTCGAGCATCTGGTCGAGCATCTCACGGTGCTGGCCTGTGACGCAGACTTTTGTCTCAAATTCATTCGGCCGGCTGCCGAGTTCTTTCACCACCGGTGCCATCTTGATGGCCTCCGGACGTGTACCGAAAACAATGAGTATCTTCTTCATTATTGTTTTCTTTTACAATCTTTTAAATCTGATTGAGATTGGAAATATGATTGAGAAATGAGTTCTTTCAAATCTTTAGCCAGCTTGATAGAGAACTGCTCCGCTCCGCGGCGGTTCAGGTGACTGGCGTTGTAAAAGTTGAGGGTATCGTAGCTTATGCTGTCGTACGTATAATTAAGTATCTGGCAGCCATAGCGGTCGGCAAGCGACTGGTAGAGCGCAAACATCGAGTCTACAGCGGGGCCCATTTTGCGTGTGGCTCCGATATAGAACGGGGCATATACCATCACCACATGAATGCCCTCTTTTTGACATTGCGCCAGATACTGATCGAAGATATTTACCGCATCGGGGTTGCAAGTGAAGCCAATGGTGTCAATATTTTGGAATGCAGATCCGTCCCACTCTTTATCTGTGGCAATGAACCCTTTATCAATGTTTTTCGGCCGCGCCATCTTGGCAGGCAATCCGAGTCCTTCTTTAATCGTTTCATGGTACCCTGAATAACGCCAGAGTGGCAGGTGGTGGTCGGCCCAGGTGAAGTCCTCGCGGTCTTTTATCTCTCTGTAGAGAAACTTGTCGGAGCGAAGATAGGGCAGATACTGTTCTCGCTCATATCCGTTGGACATTTGCAGTGTGCCCCAATCGATATTCTGTATGATGAGTTTGGGTTTGGGGCAATGGCGGCGGTAGAAGTTATAGATTGTTACCTCTGCATCAATGCAACGGCCGTCGACACTGATATTGTAGCTGTTGAAGCCGGTAATGCTGTCGATAATGGAGGTTGAATACTGTACTTGTCCACGCGACGACCCCATGACGAGTGCGTCGCACTGCAGGTTTCCGTTGTAGATGGCGTTGTAGGTATGGAACATACGGGCATCGGAATGCCTGAGGTTGTGTGTAATAATCAAATCAAGTCCCCATGCGAAGGCCAATAGAGATATAGCAGTTATTCCAAGTTTTATGAGAAACTTTATCATATATTCTTTACAATCTGATGGAAATAAAATTTCTAATAGTTCTTTTAGTTCTGATTGAGAATATGAAAGAGTTGTTCTGATTGAGTTCAAAACTGGAAGTAGATGAATGTTTCGTTGAAGACACCGTATACAAATATCACAGCCAGTACCGTCAGGTAGCATGCGTAGCGCATCGCTCTGTAGCGCACACCGCTCATGTCAAGTCCGTGTTCCCGTCCGCGTTGCAGCCATTCCACTACCAGCATCATGGCAACGAAGGTGATGGCCCGCATCGGCGGATTGAATCCTGACCATCCGCCCCTTACAAGTCCGGCATAGAAGTCCAAGGCTTCGCCGATGCTTTGGCTGCGGAAAAGTATCCATCCCAAGACAGCCAGCACGAAGGTCAAAACCATTTGCCCCAACTCTTTAAGGTTTGGAAGCCAGTGGCCTTCAGCAATGGTGTTGGTATATTTTCGGTTCTTTCCCAATAGTATCAGAGGAAGGAACAGCATCGCATGAAAAGCTCCCCATGCCAGAAAGGTCCAGTTGGCACCATGCCAGAATCCACTGACCAAGAAGATGATGAATGTGTTGCGCACCACCTTGGCTTTGCTGACGCGACTGCCGCCAAGTGGTATATAGACATAGTCGCGGAACCAGGTGGTCAGCGAGATGTGCCAGCGGCGCCAGAACTCGGCGATGTCGCGGCTGAAATAGGGTACCTTGAAGTTGCGCATCAGCCTGATGCCAAACAATTTGGCGGTGCCAATGGCGATGTCACTATAGCCCGAGAAGTCACAGTATATCTGGATAGCAAATAGCACAGCAGCCATGGCCAGGTTGACACTGCTTTGGCTGCCAACATCGGCCCATATTTTGTCCACGAAGACAGCGCAGTTGTCGGCCACTACCACCTTCTTGAAGAATCCCCACAGCATCTGTCGCACACCGTCGACAGCCATGCTGTAGTCGAATTGCCGTTGCCGCTGGAATTGAGGCAACAGGTTGGTGGCGCGTTCGATAGGACCCGCCACCAACTGGGGGAAGAAACTGACATAGGCGAAGAAGGCCACCACGTCGCGCGTGGGCTCCATTTTGTCACGGTAGATGTCGATGGAATAGGAGAGGGCCTGGAAGGTATAGAACGAGATGCCGACGGGCAGGATGAGATTCAGCGTGACGCTGTCGGTCGACAGACCGAACAACCGGGCAAATTCAACAGCAAAGAAGTCATAGTATTTGAATAGTCCAAGAATAGACAAATTGATAATGATATTGCCCCACAATGCTGTCTTGCGCCAACGTCCGCCGTTGATAATCAGGCCGCTGAAATAACTGCATGCCGAAGTGAAGGCTATCAGCAGCAGGAACCGCCAGTCCCACCAGCCGTAGAATACGTAAGATGCCACTACCACCAGCAGGTTTTGCCAGCGTACCTGTCGCCGGAGTACCCAATAGAGGGCGAACGCCACCGGCAGAAAGACCATGAATTCGACGGAGGAGAATATCATTTTGTTAGGTGGAGTTAGTGGGTTAAAAGTTCGTAAAGACGGAAGAGGACAGGGTGGAGGTGGATTAGATGGTAAAGGCGTTGATGTCGTGAGGTAATGCAGACTGTATGGAACTGCTTCCAGTCAACCCATCGGCGCATCTCGCGGTCGATGTTGCCGTAGAGTTTCTTCGTTTTGCGCGAGAATAAGTTGATGTAGTTCGACGCCAACACACGGTAGATGATTGTTTTATCCACACCCTGGAGGGGAATGAATCGGTCGGCGAGCATCCGCTGCACGCGTAGGCTGTCGTCGAAGCGGCGACGGTCGACAGTGGTGGTGATGCTGTTCGCGCGTATCCTGTATATATACAGGCAGGCGTTGATGGTTTTCAGGCTTCGGGCGGCGAGCATGGCCTCGGTGGTGAAGAGGTCGTCTTCAGCGCGGAGTATGCCGTCGGCAAAGCGCAGGTTATTGTCTAGCATGAACTGACGACGGTAGGCGCGTTGCCAGATACAGACGAAGTGGATGTCGGTTGGGTCTAGGCGATGGCGGCAGAAGTAGGTCCAGCCGTCGCAACTTTCGGGTTCCCTGACGGTAGGGTGGAATGAGTATTCACCGGTATCCTCGTGCAGTTTTTTGGCGTTGAATCCGATGATGTCCTCGCCGTTGAGCTCCGATGCCAGTGTGGTCAGGGCGCTGTCGGTGAGGAGGTCGTCGCTGTCCACAAAGAGGATGTATTCGCCCTGGGCCTCACCGATGCCTCGGTTGCGGGCGGTGCTCATACCTTGGTTGGGCTGGGTGAGGATACGCAGTTGTGGGTGACGCTCGGCGTATTGTTGCAGCAACTTGGGAGTGTCATCCGTGCTGCCATCATCGATGCACAGCACCTCATAGTCAGCATATTGTTGGCATAAGATGCTGTCTAGGCACTTCGGCAGGAATGCCGCCGCGTTATAGGCCGGTATGATGATGGAGAAAGTCATTTAGGGTTGTTTAGGGTGGTGGCTATGGTTTCGGCTATGGTGTTCATGGCGTTGCATTGTTCACGGCTGATGGTCATGCGGTTGGCATGGTGTTTCCAGGGAGCCAGTTGCAGCAGACGGCCTTCTGCGCAAGAGTAGAAGGCTTGGCCTACAGGTTTGTATAGTTCAGGAAAACCGTTTTCCGTGATGTGGATTATCGGTTGATGGAGCACGCTGGCCTTTAGGGCGATGGTTTGCTCGGTCTTCGATATGAAGGCTCCGATTAGTACGGAGCCTTCTTGGGAGGCTTTTATACAGCCTTCGGCGTAGTTATGTTGCTCCATGGGTGTCCAATGACGACGGCAGTGCACGGCGAGCAGTGGGGCCCGCAGGAGGGCGAGGTTGCCAATGGCATCCATTGTGTGGCCTGCCACGTCAATGCTGCGGTGGATGTTGAAGAAGGAACTCTGTTGGTGTTTGAGTAGCAGACGGCGTGGGTTGTCGCGTATGTAGTCTATCATCCGTTGCAGCTGTCCCTTGCCTTGGAGGATGCGGTCGTTATAGCCTTCGGAGAAGAGGCGCCGGAAGGGGCTTCCGCCTGTCTCTTCTTCTCCCTCTGCCGGTGCAAGCACTGCCACACCCGACAAAGGAGCAAGCGTTCCTTCTTCTCCTATACTCGTTATTTCAGTTACCATTCCTTTGTCCCGTGAGGGGGCGCTTGCGCCCGTTGCTTCTGGCACCGTTCCGTTGTCCCGTGTGGGGGCGCTTGCGCCCGCCGCTTCTATCATCCTCCCGTACCTCTGCCCGCAGGCAATCTTCCACGATGAAAGCAGGTTGCCTAACGGCTTTTGTAGCCTTGTAGTGACTTGCATGATGACATGTACATGGTCTGGCATGACCTGATATTGTAGCAACCGTAGCTGTGGATAGCGCTGGCAGAGGGCATACAACTCATAGCGCACAGCCTCGCCCAGTAGCGACAGTTCTATATGGGCTGTCGATACATCACCCACCAGCTTGCCCAGCAGGGGTTCCCGCCCTTCGACCGTCACGGTGAGCATATAGATACACGGCGACTTGTAGTCGTGGGTGTAGCTACGTTGTATCTGAGGTTTGTCAGCCATGGTCTGTTTTAGATTTTCTCTCCTTTGTCGTGTCTCCAAGCGCTTGCGCTTGCCTATCGAAAGAGGCCGTCGAGGTGGCGTTCGAGGTTGTCGAAGTAGTTGGCTACCACGTGCCATGCATCGTCTCTGAGGCGGGGCTGTTCGTAGAACTCGCGGTAGCGGGCGGGATTGTTTTGCAGTTCTGCAATCTGTTGTAACAAGGCGTTGTTGTCACCGTCAGGGTTCCAGAAAAGGATGGCGTCGCGGTTGAGGATATCGGGTTCGGGGTTGCCGTTGGCGCCCCAGTAGATGGGCAGGCAGCCGGAGCCTATGCAGTGGAACAGTTTCTCCGTGACATAGCCCTCGACCGAGGCGTTCTCTGGGCAGATATAGAAGCGGTACTGTTTGAGGAATTCGGCTTTGTTGTCGTTGTATTTCGTCTTCAGCTCGTCGGTGTTGTGGAGGAGTTTGCCTGCACAGTCGACGGGGGCGATGGTGATGAGGCATTCAACCAGCCGGGTGCGCCGCTGTGCCCCAGGGTCGTTGGGACCGCGGTTGCCGGAGACCAAGGCGCAGAAGCGGTTGCGCGAGGCTTCAAGGTGCTGGTGGCTCAGTTGGTCGCAGACGCGACGGATGTCCTTCTCGGTAGACTCCGGGGGGAACATCTCCAATATCCACAGTGGGAATCGCATGTAGCGTGGGTCGTCGGTATAGTCGAAACCGAGGCTGAGGTCGATGGCTTTATGGTCGAGGAGGTTGTCCTTGTAGTCTATGAAGCCGGGGTAGTGGTTGTTCTCCCCGTTGAAATAGACGCGTATGCGGTTGCGCTTGTACCATGAAAGCAACTGCTCTATCCGCAGCAGGTTGATGCTCCCTAGCGAGGAGTAGAATACAAAGTGTGCCTTGGGGTAGCGATCCAGAAAGCCCCTCTTTTGGAGATAGGTAGTGAACCATACCTCGTCGGCCGGCTGTTTGTTCCACCAGTTGTAGTAATCTATTCGCCCGTCAGACGAGGATAGTGGGTTGCGGTAGCGTTGGTGTTGTGTACGAAGACTCATTATCGGTAAAGTAGTTTTCTTGCCTTGCGGATCAATTTCTTGTACTCCAACAGGACGGCGTCGGTATTGCGTTTATGCATCATCCGCAGCATCATCAGTTGCAGTTCCTGCTTGAGTACCGAAAGGGTTGACCACTGTTGCATCCAGGGTTTCTTCTCGCTGGCATAGTGTATGATGGCTACCGACTTGGGGTCATTCACATCGTTATTGTAGTGGTAGCCAAGTTTTTCTTCAAAGTAGTGGGAGTAATAGGACATGACGCCGTATTTCTCTCCCATATCCAGCTCAGGGTGTTTGGGCCAGTCAGAGTAATAGGTCTGCAGAATACTCATATCGCCAAGGGCACCATTGTTTTCTATCACGGTGGGGATGACCTTCAT
This sequence comes from uncultured Bacteroidota bacterium, assembly GCA_902775135.1. GTDB lineage: Bacteria > Bacteroidota > Bacteroidia > Bacteroidales > P3 > Colimorpha. Next base: position 75,328 of record CACYKY010000011.1, read on the forward strand.
GAATTCGTCGACCATGCCTTCCTTTGGAACAATAGTCAGGATTCCGGCGGAGAGGTCGACCCAGCTTTCGTTGCCGGGAAAGCTTTTGCCGGCAATCATGGCAGCCATGTGGGGCATATCGAACAGACGGTCGAGCGACTGGAGAATATAGATGTCGGTATCGATATAGACGATTTTGTCGAATTGGGTTTGCTCGAAGACCAAAAGCTTGTCATAGCATTGGTTTCCGCGGAGGTTCCCACTTTTGGTGTTGTTGTCGATTAGCACCTGCGGAACGGTTACAGGCTTTGGGTATTCAATGATGTTGATGCCTTCTTTCTTCAGGTTGGCAACCTCCTTGGGCTTCTCCTGTATGAGTTTTGTGGGCAACATCGCATAGAAGGGAATTTTCGTGCCGGTGTCGCGCAGGCAGAGCCAAGTGGCCATCAGGCCTTCCAGGTAGTTGGCCGTGTTGCAGAAGGTTACGTATGCTTTTTTCTCCATTAATGTATTTTTAATATTTTCTTGATCCGGTATTTGATTTCTTTATCCCAAGTGCGCTTCTTCCTGCGTTTGCGAGTGGCCCAGATGGGATAGTCTTTTAGTTCCTCCCAGTCGCCTTCGGTGAAGAACTCCTCTACGGGGAGTTCCACACCGCCGTATTTGACCATTAGGAGACTGAATACACTCTGGTCGTGGCGGTTCTCCTGGAAGTCGGGAACGTTAGGCAGTTTGGATGGCGAGTCGGTGGCCAGGTCGTGATGGAAGTGCATGATGTAGTGCCATTCGTCGACAAGACGCTGCGAAGCGGGCTTCTTGTGGATGATGATGCAACCTGAAGCTACCTGTCCGTGATCCATGTATTTGGGGTCGCCGAGGACACCGAAGTAGTCGAAGAGGTCGGCCTTGGTCCATTCCGCCTCGCGGAAATGCTGGTCGAATCCCAACACACCGCAGGGACTTTCCTCTACCATGTGTAGGTATTCTCTTAGACGGGGAATGCCTCGGGGATTGAGGGTGCAGCCTGCGTCGGCATAGACGAGGAAGTCGCCCTCCTCCATGCGGTCCATGACGCGGCGAATGATATAGGGCTTCCATTGCCAGTAGCCGAAGCTGCGTTCAGGCCAGCGGTCCTTGTATTTCTCGAAATACCAAGGCTCGAGCATCTTCTCGTCGCCTACATAGATGTGGTCGAAGAAGTGCATCTCTTCTGTCTCTCGCTTGATACGGGTTTGAGACGCATAGCGGCTGTTGGCAAAAGAAACGAAGGAGATGGAATGGTTGTTATACATGTATCAGGGTTTTATTCCTCTCAGTCGGCAGAAGAAGAAGTTCATACGTTTGGTGAATAGGAGTCGGGTCAAAGGACGGAAATTCAAGACGGGATGTTTTGTGATTATTCGTTGCAGCCATTTGTTTGTGTTGTCCAATCCCCATTTCTTTTTCAATTTCTGATAACCGTCATAGAATCGATAGTCGTCGTATATCCAGAGTGGGTAATTGTGCTTCTTTTCGAAATCCGTCAGTGGGTATTTCTCATAGTCGGTAATGCGATATTGGTCATTTTTGCTCGACTGTTTTACGACGGCCGTCTGCCCGGCTAAATGGTTAACCACCGATTTTGTACATACCACACTCCATAGCGCGTTGCGGCTCATCATGTTCTGTTCATCGCAGTCGGCACCATAGAAATCAACGGTTTCATCGAAAGGACCTGTAATGTCGAACACTTCTCGTTTCCACACAAAACACCAGGGTGCGAAGTGTTTCTGGTGCTCCCAGCCTTTGTAATAATCTTTCTCGCGGGGTAACGCTTCTGGGGTCATCCTGGGATAGTCACCACTGTCGTCGATAGGGGAGAAGCACTTGAAGCGTTTATGTACAGCGGCGATTTTTTTTATCTCGCTGAACCAACCAGGTTTGAAGATGATGTCGTTGTTGCAGAAGGCAATGTACTCACCGTCAGTCTTGTCTATACCCATATTGAAGAACTTGTGGAAACCGAAGTCTTCTTTGGGGATAATCACCTCAACGTTAGGGAATGGATAGGTATAGCCGCTCTCTTTTTTGCTCTCGATGATTAGCACTTGTAGGTCGCCTGTCCATGCTTCGGATTCTATGAGGGATTTTAGAGCATTGCAGTTCATCTCATAGATGTCCTCGTCAATGGCGTATGAGAGGATGATGACCGATAGTTTGTCTTTTATTCCGTTGCCAAAGGTTTTCATGGCTCTTTCAGCTCTATTCGTGGCAGCTCCAACAGAGTAGCATCGCCTTTTCTGATACTCCCACCCCATGCACGCAGGGTTGAGATGAAATGACAGTCGTTCACAATCTTCAAGGTGTCGGCGTTGTATGCACCGTGGGGATAGGAGAAGTGGTGGATGGGATGACCAAGGATGGACTCCAGTTCTTGTAGGGACTGTTCGATCTCTTTTTGCTGTTCCTGGGGAGAGAGGTTGTCGAGTTTGGGGTGGCTGACGGTGTGTGCGCCGATGGTGCAGAGGGGATCAGCATCCATGGTTTTTAGATATTCGGTGTTGATGCCCAGTTTTTCATTAGGATACCACCTTATGGGGATGCGATTGTCGATGAACCCTGTTGTGACATAGATGGCGAAGGGAACTTCCATCTGTTTTAGGATGGGGTAGGCGATATCGTAGTTGTCTTGGTATCCGTCGTCGAAGGTAAGGCAAACGAAGGGATGGTTGGTACGACCGTTGGAGATAATGTCGCAGGCCTCGTCGATGGAGACGAACCGGTGGCCTTGTTGACGGTAGGTTTCAATGGTTCGCCTCAGGAATTCTGGTGTAATCTCCAACTCGCGGTTCTCTCCCTCGCTGCGATGCTCTACCACACGATGCAACATCAATATGCGCCCCAACAAGGGGTGCGTGAGGTTGTGGAGTTTACGACGGAAAATAGACATGAGATTCGCTGGTTTAAGAACAGATGTATCGGATTATTGGAATCTTTCTAATTGCCTTTGATGTGAGTAGACTTGCAAAGAAAACAATGATTGTAAACAAAGGTATACTGAGTAAAACCGGTATTTGTCCGTAAAAAAGTGGTCTGAAAAAAAGTCTAATAAAAAAAATATGTATCAAATAAACGCCAAATAAATCATTTCTTATTAATTCTATTATTCGTGAGCCCCCCACCCTATATTCTATAATAATATTCTTTATCAAACAGAAAAAAATTGTTGACATGATTATAACCAGAGGATTCAAATATTGGAAAACATTTTCAATATTCGAAACATTTGCTGCTGCAAAAAAAACAAGAAAAGAAACAAGCAAAAACGTTGTTACTAAATAGCTTATCTTAATATGGATGTCTTTTTGAGATAGTTTGTATCCAAGAATCATGTATCCACTATAACCAACAACCATTTCCATTTTTAAATAGCTTATGCCTTGAAATATAAAACTATTGGGAATGGATGTGATAAGAGACCAAGCGAACCATAGTGTCAAAAAATATTTAGTGGTAACTGTATTACTTACAATTAATTTTAAAATGGGTAAGACGATGTACAATCCTATAATCATTGGAAGATACCATAGATGAATTGGATTGGCAAAAGGATTCTTTAATACATCAATGATATTTATTATTTTTATAGGTGAGTTTTTTATGGCTTGCAGTGTAGGATCAAATACATAATAATAAATTGCTATCCAAAAGACAAGGGCAACAAGTAAGCGCAAAATATATTTTTTATATAAAGAAGAAACTGTAATTTGTTTTTCGCTGTTTAAAAATATAGCCCCACTAATCATCACAAAAATAGGAACACACCATCGACAAATACTATCATATGCCAAGCCAATTGTATATGAAATTTTGGTTGAACTACAATCTAGTACACAACAAGATATGTGCAACATTATTACAGCAAGTGTTGCAAACAAACGTAAATAGTCAAGATATAGAATTCTGGATTGAGGCATTAATCTTTTTTATTACTTGTACGTTTTTCTGCAAGAAATATTCAATAACGATTTTGCGTCTGGTATGATTCATTGGGACTTTTCTTTTACAATCTTTTACAATCTGATTGAGATTGATAAAACAAAAGGCATTTAAGTAGAATCTTGCGGCGGTTTTTGACGGGAAGGCTAAGGTAGAGCCCGCTCGCAAGGAGACGGAGGCAAGCAAATGGGGTGTATCTGTGAGGGAAGTAGGTGCGTTCCACATATTCCAATACGCCGTAGCTGATATGAAATTTGAACTTCTGTTGCAACGCTTCGTTGGAGTAGTTGCCATGTGTGTTTCGATCGATGAGCAGTTGGGCAAAGTCTTTTAGTTTAGTGACATCTCCTTTAGAATTGATTTTGCAAGGGACAAAGACATCAAGGAAGTATCGTTTTTCTTCGTCGGTGAAGTCCGGATTGAGCCAATGGAGCATCTTTAGCCGGACCTCGTTGGATTTCACAATCTGCGCCTCACTACGCGAGGTGGAAATCTGGGTGGGATGGGTGCGATAGTGGAAGAGGGTACGCTGGACGTTGTAAATCTGTGTCAGAGGGTACACGTTCGACCACATCATGTAGTCCTCGGCAGGGAAGGCCTCGGTACTGTAGCGGAGGTGGTTGTCGGCCATTACGGCACGGCGGAAGACGGGAACGATGACGGTACAGCCGAAAAGCATCTGGGCTTTGGAGTCTTCGTGGTGTTCAGGAAAACGAACCAATGAGGTCTTAGCGCCAAAGAACTTGAAGCCGAAACTGCAGACTCCCACTTCGGGGTGGGTGTCGAGGACGTGGATTCCCGTCTCTAACCAGTCGGGTTCTGCGATATCGTCGCCGTCCATGCGCGCCACCAACTCGGTGTCGATGATGTCAAGACCTCGATTGAGGTTTTCGGAAAGGCCTACGTTATTGGGGAACGAGGCAATGCGTATGCGTGGGTCGTCGATGGAGCGGACGCGGTCGAGGGTGTCGTCGGTCGATGCATCGTCTACCACCAGCAGCTCGAAGTCACGATAGGTCTGGTTGAGGACACTATGGATAGATTCTTCAACCCACGGGGCAACGTTATATGTCGGCATGAGTACCGTTACTCTCGGCATCTTGTTTATTTTTTATAGTGTATTTTATATAGCCATTTAGGTAATGTCCATGCCATAGATCCTTTGTGCCAAGAAAGACCTTTTTTTCGATGAAGAATGTCAAATATAGATAGATGCTCAACAAATGGCTGCATTTTGGAAGAGTATTCATTTCGTACTTGAAACTCGGTCAAGCTTTCTAAATATTCTTTTTCTGGATGAATGAAGAAACTGGCTAAAGTCGGAAGCGCAATTTGTTTCATACAGTCGTCTGCATACTCATGAAGGTGAAGTTTCATGAAAGAGTCAGTGTAATGTGAGATGAGCTTTTTCCGGATAGAAACGATTTGATTAATATTATTAGTCTGACAGTCTTCTTCATCAGTCGACTCGGAGAAAACTGGTTGGGGTAGGCCATCTTGAGTATTAGTGTATCCTATTGTTTTGGGCTCTTCATGGATGGAGAAAAACATCTCTAATAATACTCCTTGGGAAGACAGAGATCTGGTCTCTGTGTTGGAAAGGCTATTATATACTGAATTTATTTCGCAATGGTATGGAGGCATGTGTGGTAATACTGAGCCTGTGCAATACATTTCAAAGAAATAGCCGTAGATAGGATTGAATCCTCTTTTTTGTAGTAATTCATTTATGTATTTCAGTGATTTTCCGGTAGTGCGTATGTCAACAATGGCTGTTGGTTCTGCTTTTGAAGCTAATCCAACATGCTCAAAATATGAAATTACATTTTCTTCACTACTTTCGTATAGCGCTTGCCTAGAAATATATAGATAATGTACGCTAATGTCGTTATGTGAATGAATGATTTGATTGGCGATTTCATAGGCTGTTTTAGAATCCCGAGCGCAAAAATATAAATGATTTATACCATGCAATCTTGCATGATTGATGATTCGACAGACGAAAGAGACTAAAAGTGGCGCAATTATGTCAAGGGTAATGGCAGTATGATTGTTTTTATCTTCGGAAAGTGCAATGGAACGAGATAGACCAGCCATAATAGGGCCGATTTGGAATTGAGGACAGATTGTGGTGTCCATCCATCTTTTTTGGTATAGGGAGTAGTCTGTTGTAATTTGTGTGCTTGTTATACCATATTTGCGTGGCGTAATGACATCACTTTTCAAATTATCGCCGTAGTGATGCCATCTCGTAAAACATAGATTCTCTTTTTCTGCAATATATTTAAATAATTCTCCAGAAGACTTGGTTTTTTTGATTTCATTAGACACATATAATGTATCTCCATCTTTCCAGAATCCCCATTTTTTTAGCTGGTTGCATAAGAATGAACTGGGGAGATACATGTCAGAGATGAAAATAATTCGATGTCCGTCTATTCTGCACTGATTAACGAGAGTGAGGACTTTTTTTGACGGTTTAAGTAGGCTATCTTCTATTGTCAACTCGTTTTCGATTAACTTGTCAACGGGTAGGAGATGCTCATGGGAAAACTCTATATTGTTATAAATAGACTGTAAGTTAGTATGAGACTCTGCATTTATACGGGCAATAATAAACTCATGTCTAATATCGTTAGATACTGGCTTGGAGAATGCCTCGGATGCCAAGATATCATACAAAGCTGAGGATGGTCCACAAGAACGTATTAGACAAGTGTCGAAAATGTCAAAGGATGAAGTGTAATTCATTTTTTGATTATATATGAATCAAGTATGTTGCAGGCTTCTTTTGATTTTCCCGAGAATCTTTTTAGGACGGAGGTAGCACAAATAGTAGGTGGCAAAGGCAATTCCACGCTGGAAGATGAATTTAAAGCGGGTAATACCATGAAGATTGTCGGCGATGGAGATATAAAACTTACGCTGCAAGTCTGGATGTGTCGAGAGGGCGTTGTTAAAGCTGTCGAAATACCGTAGGCGCATCTCTACCAGTTTCTCTGCGATCTCTTTCTTACGCGAAAGGGTCAGTGTGTCGTCCCCGACACCGGTGTAGTATAGCACCTTGTATATCTTGCCGACAGGATATTTCTGCCAGATGCGTACCCAATACTCATAGTCTTCCACGAGAAAGAGCGTGGTGTCGTAATCGCCGACAGTCTCCAACACTTCGCGGCGGTACATGAAAGCATAGCATACACAGTTGTAGAGTGGGAGATGCAACTGAGGATCTGGATGGTGCACCTCATAGAGTGTTTCACCGGTCTTGAGACTGAAAGCTGCATAGCAGGCGGTGACGAGCCCTTTGTCGGGGTTGTTGTCCAGGTAGGATACGAACTCTTCCAGCATGGTAGGCCCCATGCGGTTGTCGTGCGAGGTCCAAGTGAGGTATTTGCCCTGTGCTTCTTGGAAGCCTCTGTTCAACGCTCCCGGAAGTTTGAGGTTGCGCTCGTTGTCGATGATGCGTATACGGCTGTCTTTCTCGGCATACTGCTGCATGATCTCCAACGAGTTGTCCTTGGAACAGTCGTTGACGATGATGAGTTCCCAGTCGGTAAAAGTCTGGGCTATGACACTATCGATAGATTGAGCCAAGAAGCCTGCACCATTATAGCAGGGTAGGACTATGGAAACGGTTGGCCCCATGATATTAGTTGTGTTTTATTGACCAGCCTGGTTTGTAGACAGGGTGTATGCCCATGCGATGAAGCCAAGCATCCCTAACGGCAATCCAAACGAGTTTCTCGTATGGGGTTTTGTCTTTCCCTTTAAGGTGACGTTTGAGTGCAGATTTGAAACGTTTTCTTGCAACTTTCGGGAAGTGCTTTTTCATCATAACCATCTCGTTGCGATTACTGTAATAATCACCCCAGGTGGCTGCAATGGCATTGTCTGTTACTTGCTCCTTGACCTGTCCTACTTTTTTGATATCGTGAGTGATTTTGATGCTTGAGACACAAATGATATCTCCATAGTGCTGAAGTCGGAGGCTGTGCTCGGAATCATCGTTGTAAATAAAGAATTTGGGGTTGATTAGCCCCACTTTTTTAAGGGCGTGAACATTAAGGAATGGCCCGACATACGAAAGGAAGTCAATTTTGAAGAATGGTTTCTGATACTCTTCGAGGGACGAAGCATCCCAGATAAAATGGTTGGTTGGTGTTACTGTGTAGTGGCTACGATGTGAAATGTCGATATCCCCATCGGGTGTCAGTACGGTTGCACATACTGCGGAATAATTGTCAATGGGATGCCGTTGGGCAAAAAGATGGAAGTTCTCCATCAAATCAGGTTCTGGGTAGGCATCGTCATCAGCGATAAAAATCCAATCTGGGCTCAACGAAAGAGCTTTCTTTTCGCCAATATAAAAACCACCAGCTCCTCCAAGATTCTCATTGGTATGGATAATAATTTTGTTGAAAGGGGTATTTGTATTTTCCCATTCTTTCAAATATTCCATAGTTCCATCAGAACTATGATTATTCACAATAATAAGATTCCTGAAAGGAACTGTTTGTTTCTCATAGCAATCAAGCGTTTTCTTTAACTTTGATAGCCTGTTGTATGTGACTATAACGACATCTATTTCCATTAGAGTATCATTTTTGATATTTTCTATATGTGGATATGGCTTGTTCGATGGTGGGTGCCATATCGTAGTAACGGTATTCTGCCAATCGTCCGCCAAAGATTACATTGGGTCTTTGTTTTGCAATGGTTTTGTATTCTTCAAGGAGTTGGTTGTTCCGTTCGTCATTGATGGGGTAATAGGGCTCAATACCGTTATGCCACTCGGTACTGTATTCTTTTGAGATTACTGTATGGGGACATTTGGCTATGTCCTCACCAAACATCTCGAAATGTTTGTGCTCGATAATCCGGGTATAAGCGATTTCGGCGTCGGTGTAATTTACTACGGCGTTGCCCTGATAGTTTGGAATTTCATGCACTTCTTGCTCAAATCTCACCGACCGATATTCAAGATGGCCAAGCTGGTAGTTGAAAAACTCATCAATTTTCCCAGTGAAAACAATATTGTCGGCTATAGACTCCCAATGATTACGATCTCCAAAAAAGTCTGCCCCAGTGATTGTTTCAATACCGTATAGCAAACCTTCAATGAGTTTGTTGTATCCTCCGATGGGAATTCCTTGGTAACGATCGTTAAAATAGTTGTTGTCGAATACGAAACGGACAGGAAGGCGCTTGATAATGAATGCAGGTAGTTCCGTACATTTCCTTCCCCATTGTTTTTCTGTGTACCCTTTTATGAGCGCTTCATAGATGTCTGTCCCGACAAGCATTAAGGCTTGCTCTTCAAGATTACGAGGCTCGGCGATTCCGTTTTGCAATAGTTTGCGGCGTATCTCCTCCCGTTGCTCTTCAATTTTATGTTGTGCCTCTTCAGGTGTGGTTATATGCCACATCTGATAGAACGTGTTCATGTTGAATGGAAGGTTGAAAAGCTTTCCTTTGTAATTGGCGACAGGAGAATTTGTGTAGCGGTTGAATTCTACGAAGGAGTTTACAAAATCCCATACCTCTTTGTTGTTGGTATGGAAAATATGGGCGCCGTATTTGTGCACATTGATACCTTCAATGTTCTCGCAATAAATATTCCCGCCCCAATGGGGGCGTTTGTCAATCACAAGAACACTTTTCCCGGCTTGCTTCGCCAAGTGCGCGAATGTGGCTCCATAAAGACCTGAGCCTACTACGAGATAATCATAATGGGACATAGTCTAATTAAACATTAAAAAGATTTTCTTTGAGAGTATCTGGGGTAGATAATAGTATAATTGACGTTTACGACTTAGTTCAGAAAATCTAAGCGCTTTCTGCTGACGATAAAAATTGCGTGAAGAAAGCATCCTCTGAACTTTTTCTTTTTTGGAGTTTTCTTGCGCCTCAGCTTGGATATGGAAATCATATATTTGCTGACAAAAGCCCTTGATTAATTCCGGGTGTTTATATCCCTGCAGGTTCTCAAACAATAGTTTGGCGGCTGTTTCATAACATTCGGCAGTGTGCTTTCTGTTTGTCAAACCTTGTTCGGAATATCGGTAATTATAAAGAGGCTTGTCAATAATCCTAAGAGACTTTATTTGTTTGTAATACTGCAAGGCAAAAACTTCATCTTCATAATAGTTGAGGTTTTCTGGGAAGCGTATTTGAGAGTGTGTCAATATGGATTTACGATGAGCTTTGTTTGCTGTCCATCCAAATGTATCCTCATCTCTATCAGAATGCATTATAGCGATTACCTCCTCTATTTCATCTCTCCCATGATAAACACCTATGGGAAGTGGCGATTGGTGGGTTGTCCCATCAGGATAGATCGTCCTTATGGGGAAGATTAGTTCTTCAACAGAATTCATGCTCTTGATTATGGTTTCCACATATTCAGGTTCCACCCAGTCGTCGCTGTCAACAAATGATACCACCTCTCCCTGCGCGTACCTTAACCCAGCATTCCGCGCGGCACTCGCTCCACAATTGGGTTGATGGAAAGAATGTATTCTCGGGTCTTGCTTGGCATAGGCGTCACACATACTCCCTGAACCATCAGTACTTCCATCGTCGACAAGTATCAGTTCCCAATCATCAGTAGTTTGATTTATAATACTTTCAACGCATGCTGGAAGAAATGCAATGGAATTATATATAGGGACAATGATGGAAATCATTTCGTTCGCTATTGGTTTTTCCCGAAATGTTTATCAATAAAATTGATTAACATCAGGCATGCTGTAATTAATTTGCGATAGAGCTTTTTTTTGTTTTGGTAGATTATTACTTGTTTGACTTGGCTGTTATCTAACTTTACCTCCAATTGATACATCTGTTTGTAATCTTCAAGTAACATTTGAGGATAGGTTTTTGCAATCACTTGTTGGCGTTCTTCCTCTACAATTTGTTGGCTACTTGAACTAATGCCCTGCATGTCATAGTAGATGACGGGCTCGTTGATATGAGAGAATGTTTTGTTTTTAATTGCTTGGCTTAAAAAAAACTCCCAATCAGACACTAGCTTGTTGTGCTCGTTATAATATACCTGTTGAATAATGTCTCTTTTTATGAAGGTCGCATTATGACACAGTGTATCATTGAGGAAGAACCTAAGTGTCAGCTTGTCAGGGTAGGTTCGTAGTTGAGATGTGCCCGAATCGGTAAGATATAAATTTCCGTAGATCACATCTGCATTGTTTTGCGGCAACAAGCATTTTTCCAAAGTCGTCCTGTCGTATAAGTAATCGCCGCTATTCAAAAACTGTAAGTAATCTCCTTTTGAGACTCGTATTCCTTTGTTCATGGCGTTGTATATGCCTTTGTCGGGTTCACTCACCCAATAAGCAAAATGGTCGGCATATTGTTCTATGAGTTCTTTGCTGCCGTCGGTGGAGCCTCCGTCAATGACAATCCATTCAAAGTCTTTGAATGTTTGAGATACAACACTGTCGATGGTTTTCTGAAGGCCGTCGCAGTTGTTAAGGTTTACTGTTATAATAGAAAGTTTCATTATACATCTTTCGTCAATCCACCATGGCATCCTGCACGTCCTTCTTGGTGGTGAACTTTTTGTAATATGTGCATCGTGCGACGGTTGTTTTGGTTGAGCCGCACTCGTTGCGGAAATATATTGTTATTTCATTCTCCTACAGCCGCCCGATGAGGGGCAGACTTTGACATTATGAGAAAAGTTGTAAACGGGTATCAATAGTTATAATCCTCGTATCAGCTCCCTGTCAACTCTTGTATTTTGCCAATACTTCAAACACACTTTAACCATTTAGAATGGTCGAAGTATAGTTCATTGATGGAAGAAGAATGGTCCTTGGGCAAGAGTTGTCAGCGTGTTGGCAGGTCATGATATACTTTTTATATGTGGGTGAAGTATTCGATTGTAAAGGTTAATATATTTATTGGCAATAATGTCGCTGGTGAATCGTTGTTCAATTTCGCTGTGCAGAATATGAGTATCGTATTCTTTGTTAGTTACTTCGGCTAGTCCTTTCACTAAAGATTCAGAGGTAAAGTCTTTACAAACCATACCATTGTCCGAATTGACGAGTTCCTCCATGCCGCTACAAGGGAATGCAACAATGGGTAATCCGCATGCGATTGCCTCCAGCGGCGTTTGGGCAAATGCTTCCTGGTAGGAGGGGAAGGCGAAGAGGTTGCCGCAGGAATAGGTCATTGCCAGCAGATACGGATTGTTGATGGGGCCGGTGTATCTGATGTCAACGGGCAGGTCGGTGTCGAAATGTCCGCCGCCGATACAGAGGAGAGTTATGTCGGGTCGTTGCAACTTGCTTATAGCTTCGACCAGTTCTGCAAGCCCTTTGCGTTTGTCGTTGAGATTGACGCAGCAGAAGACGATTACATGGTTGTTCTCAGGGATATGATAAACCTGTCGGCCTATACTTCTGTCGAGCGGTTTGAAGATGTTGGTATCGATGCCATTGTGGATGATAGTGGTGGGTCGTCTGGACAAAAATGATTTCGTGGTGTAGAAGTCTTTCATCATTTTGGACAATGCAACCACGTGGATATTTTTGCATTGCACCAATGATGATTGTTTTATCTGGCAATAGGCGTCTTCTATTGCGGCGTAGTAAGGGTAGTATTGCTCACGTTCCCGCCCGTAATGAAAACCACCAAAGGCAAGATTTTCATCGTGCAAGGTCCAAACGATGGGTTTGTTGATGTTGGGAAAGAAAGTCGGATAGTCGATGAAGTTCGCAACCCAATGTAGATGAATGATATCTGCGTCGAGGACAGCCGGGTGTTGATTCAGTTTGTAGCAGGAAAGGGGCGAAGAGAAAAAGGTTTTGTGGGCGGAAGGTATATGGTCCACGAGACGCTCGTAACGTTCCTGGGTGCTGAGGAAATAGCCGCGCTTGCGGGCCATTTTCTTAATTTTTCGCAGTATTTTGTTTTTGGACGGAATGTAGGACGGAGTGAAACAGTTTTCCGCAGTATAGACGTTTTCTTCGAGAGATGTTTTGTCGGCCACCAACATGGAACTTTCTATGCCATGTTTGCACAGGGATTTGTGAATCCTCATGGCGGCAATGCCCGCTCCACCGGCATCGGTATATGTTATATGAAGTACTTTCATCGATCCAAGATCTTTGTTAAGAGGTCTGTGTATGTATTGGAATACTGCTCAATCCTTGTCGTGCCCAACTCGTAGGGCATGTCCATGAAAGGATTGATGGTGATGTTATCATGAACTTGACTGACGGAGAGATATCTTTCGCGATAAAAATCCCCCATATCCAGTTGCCGAATCAATTCAATGATTTTTCCATTCTTGGGATCTGTGTAGTCGAGGATGATGTTGTTGCCGTTGAGAATGGTTTGTAACAGAACGGCGTGGAACCGCATGCCGATACAAAGGCTGGCGTTCCGATAAATGTCCATTGTCTCCTCCAGGGAGGGTGGGAAGGTTAGGACTTCCACTTTGGGCGATTTAATCTCTTTGGCTATGCGATTCAGGATAATCCTGTCGTCACAACCCACGGAGAAAGTGTGCATGGGTACCAGCCGTATGGGCTTGTCGGCTTCGTTGACAAAGCGTTTGAGCCACTCGATGAGGTACTTGTCCAAGTCGTTGTTGGTCGGATAATGGCCACCGGCTGCCTTGATATCACGGATGTTTATGGCATAGAAATCGTCCGTTTTTGCATCCTGATGCCTTTGGCGGAATTCCAGGCAGGCAAATGCGGCGGGGTCTATCTGGTTCGTGATTGTTGCATGAGGGGCGTTGGTGTCGCGTATGATGGAGAGGTCAGCCATGTCGAGTATCCGGTTGGCGCATCTCGTTGTTTCGGCTTTTTCCAGTGGCCCATAGCCACATCCAAGCAATATTGTTTTCTTCTTCTTGCGTTTGGCATACGAAAACGCATACTCTACCATATACATCTGTTCGATGTCCATCAGCGGGCCACCGCCCATGATGGTGACGTCGGAGTGCCTGATGGAATGTTCCAGCTGTTGGCGGTTCTGTGAGTCAAACAGGTTTATCTTCAGTTTGCTCTGATGCGCACATTGCTCGAAGAACCGGCCGTCGTCTTTGAGGGTGCGTTCGGAGAGGATGGGATAAAGGGACCCGAGGTCGATGATAATCTCTGACGCCACCTCGCTCAATAATCTGATGATGCCGGCCAATATGGCACGGTCTCCGATGGTCTCGGTTCCGTACCATCCAATGATGGTTGCTTTCAATTTAGTAATCATACTTGACCACCATTTTAATTACCTTATTCAACGCGGATATAGATACCTTGAGGCGTTGTTTGCCACTGGAGCATTTGTAGATTGTCATGCTGTATTGTTGCTTCGCGACTTCACGAGCAAAGAGCCATCTCCCTTTTGTGGTTAATGGGTAGTATGCATAGTGAATGCAGTTGTCGCATTCTTTCAACAACCGCTTGGCCTCTTTTTTTGTGCTGTTACTGTTGATGATGGTGCTGGCACTCTCTTTTTCGAGGTTGCCGAGTGATTTGCCTGCTGTGGCACATAGCCGCAGGTTCAAGTTCTCGTCGATGGTAACGTCGCGATAACGATAGAGGCAGTTCGACAAGCGGCCTTTGCCCTTGTTTTTTAGATAGTAGTAGTTGGCGAAGAAACGTGCTTTCGCGGTCAGGTTGTTTTCGTAAAGGAAACGTGAGTAGAAGTATTCTGCTGCAATCTGGCGGCTTTTGTCGTCAGCAAGAATGTTATACCTGTCGTGGTCGGTATAGGTGCCAATGCGTTTGTTGGGCACTGCAAGGTGTATGTCAAGAGCAAGGCCAAAAGGAGACAGGTAATCTTCTACTTCATGCACCTTGTCTATGTTGAAACGCGAAAGGGTGTGCCCGATGACCAAGTTGTCGCAGTACTTATCCTTTTCTTTGGTAATATCCTGTATCAATTGCATTGTTTTCTCGAAGTTCCCAGGGATGCCGCGAATGGTATCGTGGACATAGCCAACGCCGTCGAGAGAGATGCATAAGGTGACGCTAATACCGTGTGCCGAGCAGAAGGATTTGGCCGACTTGGTGTGCTCTTTGATTTTCTCTGTGGCGATGCCGTTTGTTATGAGATAGATGCTCTCGAGGCGAGGAAGTGAGGTGAGAGCATCCAAGACTGCTATGAGGTTTGGCACCAGCGAGAATTCACCTCCGTTTATACCAACGGATTGCACCTCGGAGAAGAAGGGGTCTTTCAATGCCTCTTTTAAGAGGGTGGCATCGATGTCCTTTCTATCATGGTGTTTCCAGACATTGCATGTCACGCAACAGGAATTGCAACGGGAGGTGATGGGCATCTGTAGGACACGTGGCTTCTCCCTTTTGGGGAGCCACTCGCCATAGATTCGTTGACAAAAGCGTTTTATTATTCTGAGCTTTTTCTTCATGATTATTCTTCTGCCAATGACAAAAGACCGCTGGAGATTGGTTGCAATTGGCCAGTGACAGGTGTGTAACCCTCAACTTCCAACATACAGCATTCCCTGGCAACAAAATAGAATTCTACATTGGGTTGATGGATTGCAATATCAACTTTCAGTCGACCAGCATGCATGTTGGGAGGAAGCTTTATTTTTGCGGATAGACAGAAATGCCCATCAAGGTTGAGAAGTCCTCGTTTGTCACTGAATGAGAATCGAGCAAGGGCAGCCCCGTCATTGTTCCTAAAAATTAGGCTTGCGTCCGCATTTGATATTTTTTCAGCATCTCCTTCAATCAAAACATCAAGGGCACCATTGGTAGGTGTTAATGTGGAATTTGACAGGGAAGTGCCGTTTATAAGTATTTTTTGGACGTTTAACCTTGGGTGTGTTTTAGCAGGATTGTCTATTATTTGGTCTTTAAGGCGGTCGTTGCTCAAATATTTTTCAATTGCTTGATCAGTTGTACCTGAGAAAACAACGCTGCCATTATGTAGTACTATTCCTGTTTTGCATAGATTCCTCACGGCCGCCATATTGTGGCTGACAAACAAGACGGTTCGGCCTTCTCCGCGACTGACGTCTTGCATCTTGCCGATGGCTTTCTTTTGGAATTCGGCGTCGCCGACAGCGAGGACCTCGTCGACGACGAGGATCTCGGGGTCGAGGTGGGCGGCAACGGCGAAACCTAAGCGTACCATCATACCGCTCGAATAGCGTTTCACAGGAGTGTCGATATAACGTTCGCAGCCGCTGAAGTCGACTATCTCATCGAGTTTCTTGGTGATTTCGGCTTTGGTCATGCCGAGGATGGCTCCGTTCATGTAGATGTTTTCACGGCCCGTCATCTCAGGATGGAAGCCGGTGCCGACCTCCAGCAAACTCCCGATACGTCCGCGGGCACGGATAGTGCCAGTGGTGGGAGCGGTGACTTTGGAGAGGATTTTCAGCAGGGTACTTTTGCCGGCGCCGTTCTTGCCGATGATGCCCACCACGTCGCCCTGCTCGACCTTAAAGTCGATGTCGCGCAAGGCCCATACGTATTCGCTCTCACCTTTGGTGCTGCGGTCGTTGGTCTCACCGATGGTGAGGTAGGGATCTTCTTTGCCTCGCATATTGATGGTCCACCACCGCTTGAGGTCGTGAGCCAAAGTGCCGGTGCCTACCAATCCAAGCCGGTAGATTTTACTGATGTTATTGAATTCTATTGCTGTTGCCATCAAAAACTTTTATGACATTAATTACCATTTGTAGACCGTTAATTGGCCATTTATCATTTCTTTTATAATCTTTTCAAATCTGAAGGAGATATAAAAGACCACGAATCACACAAATCCAACGTATTCCTTTTGAGTTCTGATTGATATTCGGATTTATTCGGTTAGTTCGGTTAGAGTTTTCGATGAAGGAAGTCCACGTAAGCCAGTCGGATGCCGTCCTCCAGCTCGGTCTTGTAGGTCCAGCCGAGGCGGGTGGCTTTGCTGACATCAAGGAGTTTGCGCGGTGTGCCGTTGGGACGGCTGGCATCCCAGAGAATTTTCCCTTCATATCCCACCACTTTGGCTACGGTTTCGGCAAGTTCCTTTATGGTGAGCTCTTTGCCGGTGCCGGCATTGACGGTCTCGTTGCCACTATAATTGTTCATCAAGAAGACACAGAGTTCGGCAAGGTCGTCGACATAGAGGAATTCCCGTAGCGCACTGCCGTCGCCCCAACAGGTGACGCTTTCAGCGTTGGCCATCTTGGCTTCATGGAAGCGGCGTATCATGGCCGGCAGCACATGGCTGTGCTCGGGGTGGTAGTTGTCGTTGGGGCCGTAGAGGTTGGTAGGCATAACGGAGATATAGTCGGTGCCGTATTGGCGGTTGAGGTATTCGCAGTATTTCAAGCCGCTGATCTTGGCCAAAGCGTAGGCCTCGTTGGTGGGCTCGAGACTTGAGGTCAGCAGGCAGTTCTCGGGCATGGGTTGCGGTGCCAGGCGAGGGTAGATGCAGCTGCTGCCGAGGAACTCCAATTTCTTGACGCCATTCTGCCAGGCGGCATGGATGACGTTCATTTCGAGGGCCATGTTCAGGTACATGAAGTCGGCAAGGGCAGCGCTGTTGGCGGCAATACCTCCGACTTTGGCAGCGGCCAGAAACACATATTCGGGTTTCTCTGCTTCGAAGAAGGCTTCTACGGCCTCTTGGCGTGTCAAGTCCAATTCGGCGTGTGTTCTGAACACCAAATTGTCATACCCCTGACGTTGCAGTTCCCGCACAATGGCACTCCCCACCATTCCCCGGTGCCCCGCCACGTATATTTTGCTATCTTTCTCCATGTAACGTTTTTTTTGACCACGAATGATACGAATTGAACGAATGATTTGTTTGATTTGTGGTTGTTATAATTATTGTGGCTTTTCAATATATCACGATACGCTCATTCTCTAATTCGTCGGAATATCCAAAATTAAGAAGCAGACCTAACTTATAACCTGTTGCATAAAGATAATTGTATACTTGTGACCGATGATCGTCATTAAGTTCTCTTACCGCCTTCATTTCTACAATTATCTTCCCATAGCATACAAAATCTGCTTTATAGGTTTGTTTTAATTCTATACCATCGTAATTTATCTTCAGCTCTTTCTCGCGTTCATAGGGTATACCTTGTCTTTGAAATTCGATTTCCAGAGCTTCTTGATAAACTGCCTCGAGGAACCCATGTCCAAGTTTATTATACACTTTGAATGCTGCACCTATAATCTTATAGCTTTCTTGAGGATAGACTATCATGTCACGATTGAGTACTCACTTTATGAACGCGAAAGATTCGTTTGATTAGATAGATTCGTGGTCGTAAATAGTTTTGTGTTTTTGTATTAATTGTCGAGGTGGTCTTGAAGGTAGAGTTTCTTGACTTTCTTCATGTCGTGCTGGACCATAATCTTGACGAGTTCTTCGAAGCTGGTCTTCTGCGGATCCCAACCAAGGAGGCGTTTAGCCTTGCTGGGGTCGCCCAGCAGCTGGTCCACTTCGGCCGGCCGGAAATATTTGGGGTCGACCTCAACGAGCGTCTTGCCGGTCTTCATGTCAATTCCTTTTTCTTCGACGCCCTCGCCTTCCCAGCGGAGCTCGATGCCGGCCTCCTTGAAGGCCAACGTGCAGAACTCGCGCACCGTGTGGTACTGGCCAGTGGCGATGACGTAGTCGTCGGGCTGCTCCTGCTGCAGGATGAGCCACATGCACTCCACATAGTCTTTGGCATAGCCCCAGTCGCGCAAGGCGTTGAGGTTGCCTAGGTAGAGCTTGTCCTGGAACCCCTGGGCGATGCGTGCGGCAGCCAAGGTGATTTTGCGGGTGACGAAGGTCTCTCCACGCCGTTCACTCTCATGGTTGAAGAGGATGCCGTTGCAGCAGAACATGTTATAGCTCTCACGGTAGTTTTTCATCATCCAATAGCCATAGAGTTTGGCTACGCCGTAAGGCGAGCGGGGGTAGAAGGGCGTCGTCTCGCTCTGCGGCACCTCCTGCACTTTGCCGTAAAGCTCAGAGGTGGAGGCTTGGTAGATGCGGCATTTGTCGGTGAGCCCCGTGATGCGTACGGCCTCAAGCAGTCGCAGCACACCATTGGCATCAGTGTCGGCTGTGAACTCGGGCACGTCGAAGCTTACCTTCACATGGCTTTGTGCCGCCAGGTTATATATCTCGTCGGGCTTAATCTCGTTGATGATTCGTATGAGGCTGCTGCTGTCGGTCATGTCGCCCCAATGGAGTTCCACAAGGCGCTTGCGATGCATGTCGCGCACCCATTCGTCGAGGTACAGGTGTTCGATGCGGCCTGTGTTGAACGAGCTGCTGCGGCGCAGCACTCCGTGAACTTCGTATCCTTTCTCGATGAGGAACTCGGCCAAGTAGCTGCCGTCCTGTCCTGTAATACCGGTGATGAGGGCTTTCTTCATGGTTGTTTACATTTTATGTATGACGCTGCGAGGGCTGGCGGCATGGGAACCGAGACTGGCCAGCAACAGTCGCAGGGACGAGTCGCAGAAGACCATCTTGCGCTTCCATCCCATGGAGTTCCAGCGCTTGAGTTTCCACCCCAGGCGACCGATGTTCTCTTCAGGATGGGCATCGACGTTCGGGTCTCCATAGACGATGTCCTGCTCCACTCGTTTGATGTCGGATGGCAATGCTTCCAATGTCAAGGGTACCTTGATACCAAGCCGCTGTTCTGCAATGGAATCCAATGCCGCAGCGAATTGTGTCATTCCGTATTGCTCTATGGTCGACTGCACACATGTCCAGTCAGCGGTGTCCTTAAAGGCTTTGCATGTGATGGCCCAGTCGGACAAGTCGCGCAGGGTGAGCCGGTTGGCGGCGAAGTGTACTGCCATGTGGCGCAGCAGGAAGAGCACTTCGAAAGTGGGTTGCCCCATGTGCTCCTGCAAGACTCGCTCGTAGCTTCGGTTGCTGGGGGGATAGTTCCCGTTGAGCAGATGGTAGTGGCTTTCCACAGTCACACCTCGGTAGTCGTATTTGGTGTGATGGTTGCGGTCGTTGCTCAGGCTGACGCCCATCTCGCGCCGCGCCACCTCGTCGGCCTCGTCGTGACGGTCATAGAAGTAGAGGTCAAGGTCGCCGAATTCGCGCAACTCTGGGGTTGGGTAGTGCTTGGCAAGGGTGGTGCCTTTCAGCACAAGGGTCTTGATATTGTGTCGCTCCATCCTTTCCACGATGTCTTCCTGCACTTTGCATTGGTAGTGGTATCGTTCCCCAATCTTCACACGCTCCGACAACCAGGGCATCAGCACATCGCGCGAGGGTTTCTGCTCTTCAGGAAGCTTCCCCACCGCCTCGGCCGTCAACGCTGCCACATGGTTTTTTTGCAGCAGGCGGAAAAGACTCCACCATACGGGGGTCTCTATCGGCCCGTTGCCGAGGTCGGGTGCTTGCCCGTCGAGGGCGCTGCGCAAAAGGCGGAAGGCGATCTCCTGTTCTTTCATCACACGGTGTCCATGAAGGTTTTCTGCACGCGGTTGAAAATCACAATTCCGATGGTCAGCAGCACCACCATGAATCCAAAGCTGTATGCCAGCATGGCCCAGCTGAATTGCCCCTGACCAAGGAAGCCATATTTGAAAGCCTCCACAATGCCTGTCAAGGGGTTGAGACTCATTATCAGGCGCAGCTTCTCGTTGGTGATGGTGCTCAGAGGGTAGATGACCGGCGTGGCATACATCCACAGGCGCACGAAGAAGTCGAGCAGCAGCTGCATATCACGATATTTGGTGGTCATGCTCGAGAAAAGGATGCCGAAGCCCAGCGCCAATCCTGCCAGCATCAGCACCAGCACGGGCAGCAACAGGGCATACCAGTTGGTGTGTATCTCGCCGGGGATAATCCATATCTGGTAGATGGCGTATACCGCCATGAATAGGCCGAATTGGATGGCGAACCTCAGCAAGTTGCTCACCACCGTGGAGATGGGCATGATGAGGCGCGGGAAATAGACCTTGCCGAAGATGGCGGCATTGGCGGTGAAGGTGGAAGAGGTCTTGGTGAGGCAGTCGTTGAAATACTGCCACATGCAGATGCCGCCGAGGTAGAACAGGGGCTGGGGTAGGCCGTCGGTGGATATCTGGGCAATGCCACCGAAGACCACCATGTACATCACCACCGTGATTATGGGTTGTATGATGTACCACAGCGGTCCCAGCACCGTCTGCTTATACTGCGTGGTGATGTTGCGTTTCACAAAGAGGCTGCACAAATCGCGGTAGTCCCAGATCTCCCGCAGGTTGATCTGCAGCAGTTTCTCCCTGGGTTGGATAACGGTTGTCCAGTTGTCTTGGTTGGAGGTTTTGTTTTTTGTTGTGTCCATAGCTACTTGCCTGCCGCAGGCAGGTCGATTTCATTAACTCCAGACGTTCATCTGGGGATGTGTGTCATGTGTGAATGGCTCTAGGAGAGCTTCATGCCGAATGTTTTCGTTTGAATATGATGTTGCCGACGATGCCCCAGAAGTAACGCCAGTCGGTACGGAAGGGGGCCTTGAGGTAGGCTTCCAGATATCGACGTTCACTCTCCTGTATCTCGTCGAGGGTCTCCGGACTCTTGGCCTCGTAGTAGAATGGCGGCAACATGCCTGGCTTGGTACGTGTGCGCAACTCCTGCATCTCGGGGGTGTAGAGGCTGAAATACTGGTTGCTCAATGGACGGACGCCCACCAGTTTCATGTCGCCTCGCAGCATGTTCCACACCATGGGGAACTCATCAAGCCATGTGCGGCGCAGGAAGCGACCCACCGTGCTTACTCGGTAGTCGTCCTTGAATTTTCCGCCACTCTGCAGGTGCTGATACTGATACACATAGGGCTGGATGTACTCCGAGTAGTTGTACATCGTACGGAATTTATGCACGATGATTTCTTTGCCGTCTTTCCCACGACGGCGCAGGTGGATGATGGGCGAGCCCAGCGGCGGGTTGTCGTCCACAGGGGCCTTGGTCTTGCGAGCCACCACGAAGAACTCGCCGTAGCGGAACTGCTCGTCGATTACTTCGAAGCCGGCTCGGTAGAGCCTGCCGAGAATCTCCACACGGGTAAAGGTGCGACTCTTGCCGTGAGTGAGGCTGTAGTAGAGGCTGTGCGTGAGCTTCAGCTTGGGAGCCACACGGTTCCATAGGTAGTCGGCCAATATGGCCACCGTCCGTATCCCCCACGGGTATTTCTTCTTGAGCATCTGCCTTTTCAGGGCTGCTGTCATCGCATGGCAGCTGAGGAAAGCCCCTTCGTCGAGCAGGCTGTTGGCCATGTAGAAGAACCGGTTCAGGTCCTCTTGCGTGTGCAGCGGTCGGGTGAGGACCAGCAGCTTGGGCCTGCGGTCACCCACGCGGTACTGCAATGCCTCGGGGGTCGACGTTGTCAGCGGCACGGCCACCATCTCGGGATACTTCTCCTGGTTGATGTTGAGCCAGCGGAGCAATTCCTTCTGCGAGAGGGTCGACGTCTGCTGCAGGATATGCTTTACGGCCTCATTGCCGATGTCGTCCACCGACAGTTTGGCCCCCTGCTCCGCTCCTTGCTCGGAGTAGGCCTTCCGGTCTTCAATCTCGTATTGTAGATGAAACAGCGCTTTTTTCATGCTTCCACTTTCTTCAGCATCGAAGGATGGATGTAGGTGGTCGCCACAGCTACCACTCCGGCAATGGTCACCACCAGGCGGCGGTCCTTTTTGATGCGTTTGATGTGCCCCTCGGCTCCCTTGAATGGGCCGTCAGTCACCACCACGCGGTCGCCCAAGTGGTACTCCGGACGGTCCTCGCCAAGTACTGTCAAGCCTTCTCGGCCAGCGGTCACCACAAACTGGAACACTTCCATCTCATGGTCGCGGATAACCGCAGGTCTTCGGGTACCCGCCAGGCGGTAGAGGTACACGCCGTCGGTGTGGTCGGCCATGAAGGCCCACAGATCCTCTTCCGTACAGCGAATAAACAGCAACGACCCTATCACTTCCACCGGCGCAAAGAATTCAAGTCCTCTCTCCTTGCAGTCGGCTATCAAGGGCTGCACCCGGTTGTAGAACACCCGCAACGCATACCAGTGGATCCCGTTGTCCGAAGGGGCGGTACTGGTGTCAAGGGTAGTGTCGTCGGTGTTGGTGCCGTTTGGGAGCATTCCTGTTGCGGTGAATCATCCATACTGCAGCTGGGGCAATCCTTCCTCTCCCCCGGGAGGGTGCCCGGAGTCTCTGGAAGGTTCATCGGCATTTCTGGTTCCGATTTGCGGGCACCCCTATCCAAGGGCGGAGCCGCAACCCCCTATAAACCAGCGGGTAATTAGAACCACAGCATGGATTTGTTATCTGCAAATATACAATATTTTTTAATATTATACAATCTTTTGTTCAAAATATCGCTTTTTTACTGTAACATTTTATGTGACACTAACCCCAATCTCAACCCCAAATTATCCCCCTGTTAAGTCCGGCATTAAGTCCGTATCAAGTCCGTATCAACACCGTATCAACTCCGACTATGGTAGGACTTGGAGGATGGAAGGGCGATAGTAGGGGTGGATTCGATTGTAATGTTGTTGAAAATGAGTCCGGTAGATGCTCTTATGAGCATCTACCGGACCATGTGTGGTAAAAAGGTTACACTTTCTCGTTTCCCAGACTCATTCCGGGTTGCCGCAAGGGGCAAAACGGAGGGTTAGAGTCCCAGCACGTCGGCACCTTGCTTGTACACGATGTCGCGCGGGATATTGGCGTCGCGGATCTGGTCGAGAACCGACTGCAGGTCGGCGCTGATTTTGCCGTTTTTGTCGCTGTAGGCCTTGGCAGCAGCGGCATCACCCTCGCCTTCCATAGCGATGATGATGGCAGCCCAACCACGGGCAGCTTCGCGGGCTTTCTCAACGTCGATGACATACTTGCCGTTCTCGTTGCGGCTGAAGGCACCGTGCTCAAGGAAGTAGTTGTAGCACATGATGTTGGCACGTCCATGGGCCTCGGTGGCACCAAAGCGGACGCTGCGCAGCAGGCCGGCAATGAAGGTGATGTAGTTCTGCGCAACGGTGGTGTTGGTGATTTCGCCACGCTCGATGAGCTGCTCGGTGAGGAACAGGCCGCAGACGTCGGCTTTGGCTTCCTCCCAGGCGCTGTATTCAGCACCAAGGGCCTCGCGGCAGGCTCCCTTGCCGGTGACGGTGTTCTTGATGCCCAAGCCGTGTGCCACCTCATGGTAGCAGGTGTTGCCGAAGAAGGCGTTGAAGGTCACGCTGTCCACCTGCTCGGGGCAGAGAATGAGGTTGGCGATGGGCACCATGATGTTGTCGTATTTGGCACGCATGGCGTTCTTCAGCTGCAGGCGACGGCTGCCTTTCTTGAGTTGCACGCGCTCGTCGTTGGGCAGGTTGATGGCGATGGTCTTCGAACCCGCATTGCAGTCGCCGGCATAGTATACCACGTCGTAGACGTTGATGTCGCAGTCGGTACCGGGAACCTCTTTCTTATACTTGGGGTCGCAGGGCAGGAGTTTCTGCATCTCCGGCAGCATGGCGGCAAACTTGCTGAGGTCGTTGCTCCATTGCTCGTCCTTCACCAAGACAAAGGCTTCGTGCGAGCACTTCAGGCCGTTGATGCCGTCGTCGTAGTTCTCAATGGGTCCCACAACAAAGTCCAGTTTGCTGTCTTTCATGTCCATCCACACCATGTCGCTCTCAAAGTAGTCATCGGTCTTGAAGGCTTCGCGGCGGGCCTCGAGGTATTTCTTCAAGCCGGCGTTGTCGGCAAGGGCGATGGCTTTCTCCATCAAGGCGTCGACCTTGGCCAGCTCTGTCTTGTAGGCTTCGTGATAGGGCAGGACGTAGAGCTTGCCGTTCTCGTCGCGGCGGATGACGCTGTACTGGCTGTTCTTCAGGGTGTCTTCAAGGGCGGCAAACTCCTCGGCAGTCATATCCTGCGGGTAGAAGTTGCAGCCGGCGGGACGCTCGCCGTAGCCGGGCAGGAAGGGCTTCTCTTCGCTCAGGCGATCCCAGGCGCCGTACTGGATGCGGGCAAAGGCACGCATGGCGGGGTCGCACAGCGTGTCGATAGCGTCGCGGTTGGCGTAGCCGAAGTACTCGTCCCAGTAGATGTCGTCCATCACTTTGCCAATCTCAATGAAGATCTTCACAAGCTCCTTTTCGTTGGCGGAGAGGTTCTGGATGAGGTCGGACTTCAGTTCGAAGACGGCATACTCGTCCACTTTTTGTTGAATTTCGGGGTCGGCAGGGCAGTCGGTGACCGCTTTTTTGTTCTGGCAACCCACGGCGGCAAACATTGTTACAGCCATAGCAATAATAGATAACTTTTTCATTATTAATTGTTTTAAATATTGTTTATTCTCTAGTTGTTTTTGCAAAGGTACATTTTTTTTGTCAATTAAAAAAAAAGTTGTACTTTTGCACCCGATTTTGAGTAGTGGAAAGTGCGAGTTGAAAGCATGAAATCAACACACGGAAAGGTGCTCGAGTGGTTGAAGAGGCCCGCCTGGAAAGCGAGTAAGCGTTAAAAGCGCTTCAGGGGTTCGAATCCCCTCCTTTCCGCCAAAAGAAGTTGCAGATGATATGATTTGCAACTTCTTTTTTTTATTTCATTGGTTTTCTGAGGTTTTCCGCTCTTGACGAAAGTTAAATAATGTTAAATTGGATTTGTCTTGTAGACTTTTGGGCTTTCTGATGTTATAATATATAGAAAAAACAATTTTTTGGGGATAATTACGTTATGGAATACAAACATATTGTTATGAAAGGCAGAAGGTTTTTTGCATTGGCTGTGTTCGTCGTTTCGGCGTTCTCTGTCTATGGGCAGAAGGACTTTGGCGGCAGCCGCCTGGACACCCTTATAGGCAATGGGCAGTATGCCACGGCCTACCCCTTGGCGCAGGAACAGTATCGGCAGGCGTTGCAGAAGGGCGGGAGCGACCTGCTTTCGTCGGCTTTCTACCTGACGGCCCTCGACTATGCCTACAGCAAGAGTCCCGAGGACTCGGCCTTGGCGCGCTACAGCCGGCTGACGCGCAGCCTGCGGGGGGCGGACCGTGCGGTGGCCTACGTGTTCCTCTACCAGACGTACCAGAAGCTATACGAGCGTTTTTCCTACCGTATGCGGAAATACGGAATGGTCTCCGACGACCCTGCGCGGAATCCCCGCCTTTGGCATTGGCAGCGCATGGAGGACACGCTGAGGGTTTGCGCAGACAGCGTTTTGGCACAGGCCGAAGCCCTGCGGACGGCCGATGCGCGGAACTACAGCTGGATAGGGGGCGGCGAGAACGGTGTGCCCGTGGCTGACAGCAGCCTGCTGGGCACGCTGGTGCAGGCCTTGCTCAGCCCGTGCCATGCTTTTTCCGATTCTCTGGAGCAGTCGCTCCATCAGCGTGTGTCGGCGTTGTATGCAGACGGCAGCGACGAGATGCGTCTGTGGCTCGACCTCTATCGCCTCGAGGGCAACTATCACGATTCTGTCCTCGCAGCCCTCGACAGCCTCAAGCAACACTATATGCCCCGCCTCCAGAGCCTCGAGATGAAGGCCTGGATGGACTACCGGCGGGCCTTGTGCCTCTCCTACGCCGAGTGCAAGGTGGAGGCCGAGCGGCTGTGCCTGGAGGTGGAACGCACCTATGCGGGCACCTGCGGCGCCCGTTGGTGCCGCGAGTTGAGACGTGAGATTTGTGCCCCCGGCTTCGAGGTGAGCTACAACACCACCGAGTCGTCGCGCCGCAGCCGTCTGGCCATGGTAGAGGGGCGCAATATGCGGTGGGTGGATTTCCGCCTCGTGCCCCGCGACAGCGTCCCCGACAGCCTGCGGCGTGCCCATCGGATGGACACCCTGCGCACCCTGCCAGCCACGAAGGAGTGGCGGCAGGAACTGCCCGATGCCGCCGACCACCTGACGCACCGCCACCTGGTGGCCCTGCCGCCGGTGCCGCAGGGCGACTACTACCTCGTGGCCATGACCGACAGCCTTTTCTGCTACGACGACTACCAGTCGGTCGATGCCGTCTTCATCGCCTATAATTTCGACCGTGCTGCCGGCAAGATGACGTGCCTGCAGCCCTCGTCGGGCTACCTGGTGGACCGCGTGACGGGCCAGCCGTTGGTGGGTCGCCGTGTGACGCTGCACCTCGAGGGCACGCTGACCGACCGCGACTACCGCCGCCGCCAACGCACCGACAAGGAGGGCTATTTCCACTTCCCCGTCTCCTCGTCGCGCTATATGCTTCAGGTTGCCAACGGACTTTCGGCCGATGTGGACGGCTACGAGTATGAATATGGGAATGACCAATACTATCGTGATGTCCAGTCGAACATGGTGGCCAAACCAGATTCGAAACACTTGGAGATTATCATGACCGACCGCCCCATCTACCGCCTGGGCGACACGGTGCGATTCAGCTGTGTGGCCTACAAGGAGAAGAACAGCGGCGAGGCGTGGGAGAAGAGGCTGAAGCCTGCCTCGAAGGTGAAGCTCCTGGCAACCTTTGGCGATACCGACTACGATGCGAAAGACACCCTGTTCCTCACCACCGACAAGCATGGCCGCTGCTGGGGCGAGTTCGTCATTCCGCCCGACGGGAAGAACGGCACCTACTCCCTGCGGGTGGTGGAGCCGGACTATGAAAGCACCCTGCGGGAGACCTACAACGGCTACTGCAGGGTGGAGGTGGAGGCCTACAAGGCGCCGCGTTTTGCCGTGACGCTCTCCACCACCGCCGAAGGGGCCGCCGACACAGGTTCGGCGCGCCGTTTCGGCCAGCCTATCACCGTCTATGGTGCCGCCATGAGCTTCAGCGGTGCACCCATGACGGGGGCGAAGGTGAAGTGGGAGGTGTCGTGCGAGCGGATGGTCGACCCATGGCAGAGTACCTCCATAGCTAACGATTTCCCCTATGCCGACAGCCTGGCTGTGGACGACGACGGATTGTTCCAGTTTACCTTCACCCCCCAGCGCGACGATATTGCTGGCGGGACGCCAGCGCTCCGGACCTATATCTATACCGCCTATGTGCGTGTCATGGATGCCGACGGCGAACTGCACGAGCAGCGCCTGGCGTTCCACGTGAGCGATGCCGACGGCTACTGCGTGGTTACCACCGATGACCTGAGCCACCTGACGTTTGTCTACAACAACTTCGACCATCAGCCCCTGAAAGGCGATGTGCACGTGGAACTCTACCAGCTGCGGCAGCCCGACACGTTGCGTGTGCTCCATCGCCTGATGCGGGAGCATCCCGATGCGCGGTGGGTGGGCAGTCGCGCGGCTTTCCGGGAGGCCTTCCCCCATCTGGCCTTCAGCCCCGAGGAGGGCGACCGGCACCTGTGGCCCGTGGTGGCCAAGCGCTACGAGGGCACCACCGGCGAGCGCCGTCTGGACATCGACGGCTTGCCGTCGGGCCTCTACCGCGTCAGCATCAGCACCCCCGACGGCGAGCGACACGACACGCTGATCAACCACGTGGCCCGCGGCGAGAGGGTGACGGGCAACGACATAGTGTGGTTGCGCTCCACGCCGGATATGAAGAACCCTTACGTGGTTGTCAACGTCCGCGTGGGCGACACCGTGCGCTTCGAGCTGGGCAGCCCCTTTGGCGAGCAGCCGCTCTACTACTGCGTCAGCCATGCCGCCAAGGTCTACCGCCGCGGCATGATGGTGCTCGACAGCAGCCGTGCCACCGAGTTTGTCATCCCCGTGACGAGCGATATGAAAGACGGTTTCGTGGTGAACCTGACGGCTGTGCGCGACGGCCGGACCTTTAATTATCAATACAGGGCGTTTGTCGTCAGGCCCGACCAACGGCTGACGGTGGACATAGAGACCTTCCGCGACCGCATGCAGCCCGGCGAGCAGGAGCGGTGGCACCTGCGCATCGCCAGCGGCGACACCCTGGACGGACAGCCCCGGAATGGTGTGGAGGCGAACCTCTGCCTGACGATGTACGACAAGGCGTTGGACGAGCTCCGGCACCACCGCTATGGTTTCTGGCCATGGTTCTTCGAGTCGCAGGATGTCAGGGTGTATGAGATGGGTACGCGTACCGGCACAATGACAGGAAAAGGGAATTTGCCGCCCTTCAGCGGCCGGCAGATTGCCAGCATGAATCGGCCGATGTTCGGACTTGCCCTGCCGTCGTCGGACGACTATTGCCGTCAGGTGGCCCTGCGTTTCTATCCTGGTGTTGTCAGGGGAACCATCGTCGATGCCAAGACCGGCGAGGCGTTGCCGTTTGTGCCTGTCGTGCTGAAGAGGAACGGCAAGAAGGAGGCAGTCGCCACCACGGATTTCGACGGAAATTTTGTCATAAATAAGATTCCCGCAGGCGAATACGAACTGGAGGTGTCTTATGTGGGTTACAAGCGTCTGAATCGACGGGTGACCATCGGCGCAGGCGTTGGCCAACGGTGGAACATCGCGTTGTCGTCCACGGCAACCTCCCTGGAGTGTGTGGAGATAGTGGCAGACAAGGTGCCGGTCATCGAGGTCGGCGCCCCCGAGAGCGGCGCACGCATGTCGGCAGATGACATCGCCCGCATGCCGGGAAACAGCGTCGAGGAGATTGTGGCCGCCGTGGGCGGCTTAGGCTACAGCGATGCCCGAGGAGAGAACGCAATGGTGACCCTGCAGGGCGGCGTGCGCAAGCGCACGGGGGTGAATGTGCCCAAGGAGGCCATAGCTGAGTTTCAGCCCCTGCTGCAGTTCGATGGCCGCGCTGGCGAGGCCCCGGCGCTGAGGAAGAACCTGTCGGCCGTGGCCCTGTTCGAGCCTGCCCTGCGCAGCGACAAAGAGGGCAGGGTGGAGGTGTCGTTCACCATGCCCGACGGCCTCACGCAATGGCAGCTGCACGGCTTTGCCTGGACCGACAACTTCCAGGTGGGCGTCCTCGACCGCACGCTCTACACGCAGAAGGACCTGATGGTGCAGCCCCTCATGCCCCGCTTCCTGCGTCAGGGCGACACCACGGAGATCCGCGCCAAGGTCTCCAACCTCACCGACAGCGCCATGAACGTGGTGGTGGAGCTTGAAGTGGAAAGTGTGAAGATGAAAGCGGAGAGCCACGTGGCGGCACACAGCAGTTCCGTTGTCTCTTTCCGGGTTCCGGTAGGGGACGACTGGCACATGGCCGACTACAAAATCTCAGCCACCCAGTCACTCGGCCACTCAGCCACTCAGCCACTCAGTCACTCAGCCACTCACCATCACACCGACGGCGAACAGGGACGGCTGCCCGTGCTCTCGAACCGCGAGCGCGTCACCACAAGCCGCCTGCTCTACATTGCCGGCACCACCGACCCTGCGCGTCCGAAGACGGCCAGCTACAGCTACAGCTTCTCTCCCCTCGACTCGGTCTCCGTGGCGTTCAACGCCAGCCCGATGGACTATGCCGTGCAGGCGTTGCCGCAGTTCAAGCGCCATCGTATGCCGGGCAACCTCTATATGGCCAACAGCATCTATGTCAACCACCTCTCCTCGACTCTCTTGCCGCTCAGCGACAAGGAGCGCAAGCGCAAGGTCAAGCAGGTGCGCGACGATTTGCACAACCTCCTGCAGAATCAGACTTCGCAGGGCGGATGGAGCTGGATGCCTGGAGGCAAGGAGACAAGTCTCCACATCACCGCCGCCATCCTTGAACGCCTCGCCCGCTGTACCTCGCTCATGTCGGGCGATGAATTCCGCAATTCCAAATACTACAAACCCTATTGGCGTCGCGCCGTCGCAGCCCTCGACAAAGAGGTGGTCAGCAGCTACCAGCAATCTACTCAGCCACTCAGCCACTCCGCTACTCAGTCACTCCGCTACTCATCCACTCCGCCACTCGCTACACTCTTCGCCCGCAGTTTCTACCTCGATATGTTCCCCATCGCTGAGTGCGACAGCATTACCCGCGAGGCCTACGACTACTACTACCGCCGTTGCAGGGTGCAGTCGGAGCAGGAGCTCTCCCTCATGAGTCAGGGGCAGCTTGCGCTCCTCATGCTGCGCATGGGCGATACGGCCGAGGCCGTCGCTATGGCCAACCGCATCAAAGAGATGGCCCATACGGACGAGCAACAGGGCATGTATTGGGTCAAGAATGTTGGCGGCTACGGCTGGTACCAGCGTCCGGTGGAGACGGCATCGCTGCTGGTGGATGTCTTCGCCGATGTGCTGAAGGACTGGGAGTCCGTGAACCGCATACAGCAATGGATCCTCTCCGCCAAGCAAGGCACCACGTGGAAGACCGATATGGCCACGGCCAGCGCCGTCGCAGCCCTCCTGCGGCAGCCTGCCGACACCGTCCGCTCCCTCCCTGCCACCCTCACCGTCAACGGCCAGCCCTATGAGGAGTTCAATCAGAGCCATGCCGGCGAGGACGCCGGCGCTCCAAACGCGTCAGCCAACTCTCAATTTTCAACTTTCAATTTTCAATTGGAGAACCCCTCCCCCTATCCCGCTTGGGGTGCTGTGTTCGTCAGCCGTGAGATGCCTCTTGACAGTATAGAGTATGATGGAACAGGCATCAGCCTCCGCAAGACCTTCAGCCTTGTTGCTGCCGACGGAAGCCTCCAGCTGCTTGATTCTGCGAGCACGCTCCATACAGGGGATCGAGTCAGGGTACACATTGACATCTACTGCGAGCGCGACATGGACAATATGGTGCTGAGCGACCAACGTGCCTCCGCCTTCGAGCCGGTGAGCACCGCCAGCGGATGGCAATGGAATGATGGCCTGCGTTATTATACCGACGTGCGCGACGATTGTGTGAATTGTTACATCGACCGTCTCAACGAAGGCCATTACTACGTTGAGTATGACCTCTGGGTCCGCCACGCCGGCACCTTCGCCACTGGCATCGGCATCCTCCGCAGCGTCTACGCCCCCGAGTTCCGGGCCAACACCCCGTCAGCCCAACTCCGCGTAGCGGATTGATGAAAAAAAACAGTATAAAAGTGTCCGCTGTCCTGAATCTCAGGACGGCGGACACGTTTTTTGTTTATACCGTTGCGGTAGGTTACTTCTTGACGTCAACTCTGCTGTCGCTGTCGAGGTTGATGTTGCGGTTCACCTTGGCGTCTATGGTGTTGGCGCGGACAATGTCGGTCATGTTGACGCCGGTGGCGCTCTCGATGACGTCGAAACTCTGCTTGATGACCGTGGGCACGGCGCCGCTGATGCCGGCGGCGTCGGCACCACTGGTGCCGTAGACGTTCATGTTCTTGATGGCGGAGATAGGCTCGCTGACGTGCTGCGCCACCTCGGGAATGATCTTCACCATCATGTCGAGGATGGCCGCCTGGCCGTAGCGCTCGTAGGCTTCGGCTTTCTTCTGCATGGCCTCGGCTTCGGCAAGACCCTTCTTCTCGATGGCGATAGCCTCGGCCTCGCCGGCTTTCTGTATCTTGTAGGCTTCGGCTTCGCCGTTGGCCTTGATACCCTCGGCTTCGAGCACCATGGCCTGCTTTTTGGCCTCGGCCAGGGCAATCTGGGCGCGGGCTTCCTGCTCGGCGCGGTAGGCCTGGGCTTCGGCCTCGCGCTTCTGCTGCTCAAGGTCGGCAGCGGCCTGTAGCTCAATGCGGTACTTGTCGGCGTCGGACTTCTTCATCACCTCGGCCTGCAGCTCGTTCTCGCGGATCTTCACACGCTCGGCGGTAAGCACCTGCTCGCGTTTGGTCTGCTCAATCTGGGCGTCGACGGTCTTGGTGTTGATGGTCTTCTGCTGTTCCTGACGCTGGATCTCGTAGGCGGCATCGGCGTCGGCCTTCTTGGTCTGCTCCACGATGGTCAGCTCCGAACGCTTGACGGAGAGCTCGTTCTGGCGGATGGCTATCTGGGTCTGGCTGTCCACCTGGGCGTCGTTGGCCTCCTTCTGGGCCTCGGCCTCGGCTTTGGCGATGTCGCGCTCGGCGTTGGCCTTGTTGATTTTAGCCTGCTTGCGGATGGTCCACGTGTTGTCGGCGCCGAGGTCCTCGATGAGGTTCTTCTCGTCGGTGACGTTCTGGATATTGCACGAAATGATGCGCAGGCCGAGGGCCTCCATGTCCTTCTGGGCCTTGTTCATGATTTCGTCGCTGAACTTGTCGCGGTTGATGTTGATGTCGCGCAGCGAGAGGGAGCCGATGACTTCGCGCATGTTGCCCTCCAGCGAGTCCTGCACCTGCTTGGAGATGTCGGCACCGTTCATGTTCAGGAAGTTCTTGGCGGCGAGGCGCACCCCTTCGATGTCGGGGATGACCTGGATTTTGGCCACGGCGTCGACGTTGACATTGATGAAGTCGTTGGTGGGCACGCTGCGGCTGGTCTTGATGTCGGCGGTCACCTGGCCCAGGAACACCTTGTCCAGTCGCTCCAGCAACGGCACACGCAGTCCGCCCTTACCAATGTAGATACGCGGCTTGCGGTTGAGTCCGGAGACGATGTAGGCCACCGACGGCGGCGCTTTGATGTAGGAAACCAGGATGATGAACAGTACGACGACTGCCACGACGATGATGGTAATGACGATGTTGCTCATAATGTTGTATTTAATGGTTAATATTCTCTTGTGCCAGGCTGATGAGCTGCTCGTCGCAGCCGAGGATGGAGGCTATGCGTAGGGCCTCGTGCGGTACGTTGTCGCTTTGGTCCTCGGTGAGGGAATAGTCAATGAAGCGGTTGATACTCTGCGGCGTAAGCGGTATGTTCTCCATCCCCTCGACGAAGCCCTTCACCCGCAGGCGGCGACAATCTGTGCCGAGCTGGCCATAGTGGGTGGTGATAAGGGTGATGGAGGGCAGCGTCTCCAATATTCTTATGATGGCTTGCACCAGGGCTTTGCCCTCGACGGGATTAGTGGTGCGCGCCGGCTCGTCGATGAGCACCAGCATGCGTTGGGAGCGACAGGCTTGCAGTATGTTGCTGATTTTGATGATTTCCGATGCATAGGAGGAGAGACCGTTCATCTCGTCCTGGTCGTCGCCGATGGAGGTCACCACACCTTCCACCAGGCACACCGTAGCCTCCTCGGCGGGTACGAACATGCCACATTGGGCCATGATTTGTGCGGTGCCTATACTCTTGAGCAATACCGTTTTGCCAGCCATATTGGCTCCGGTAACAAGGCATACACCCGAGTGTACCTCGATGTCAACAGGCTGATAGCGTAGATGCATCTCCTCGTTGCGTTGCTTGATGCGGGGATTGACCAACTTGCGGTAGCAGATGCTGTCACCAATGGCGGGTCGCACCAGGTTCCAACGGATGGCCAACTCGGCACGCGCCAGTAGGAAATCGGCGTAAGCCATTTGTTCCATGGTCTTTACGAGTGTGCCTACCCATGGGTGAAGTTCGTCCGAGAGGCGCACGCATACGCGGTTCTGTATCTCGCTTTGGCGAGCCAACAAGTCGCTGATGCGCATCGGGTCGCCGCCAGAGGTCTGCAGGGCATTCAACTCGCGCCTCAGCGTGGGTAGTTCTGGGTCGTAACTGTCATAGATGTAGAAGTTTGCGATACCAGTATGGTCGGGGTCGAGGATGGCGAAAGGCTCGCTGCAATCCGGCATCGGCAGGGTGGGGGTGAGGCCCAAACCCTCGATGGCGGTAACAGCGGAGCGCGAAAGGGAGCAAAGATTCTTGATTTCAAAGAGTTCCACCTCGTTGAGCGGGGTGTGGTTGGCCAGAGAGGCAAAGGTGCCGCTGAGGTCGTGCAAGCACATCAGGCAGTGGCGCAAGTCGATGTAGTAGCGGCGGTTAGGGATGTCGTTGGTGGCGCGGATGGCTTCCTCCAGGCGATCCCACTCAGCCTCGAGGTCAGCGGCCGAGGTGCAGAAGGTGGCATTGAGCATGGCCCTACGGCCGGCAGCCGACATAAGGTCCATGCTATCAGTGATGTATTGGAAGCCAGCATCACTCTTCAATAGTTCTTTTATCTTCATTGTTCTATCTTTTTCACATCGTAAACGGGGGTCTGCAGGGCGTCGCTCAGGGCATCGCAGGTGCTCTTGGAATCAAGGAGAAAACCCTGTGGCGAGGTGGGATTGAGGGTGATGGCGATGAGCTTGGAGCGCTGCAACACCATCAGTCGGTTGCCCCGACGGGTGTAGTCGACGTAGACCTCGGGGGTGACGAATATCTTCGTAAAGTCTCTTGCTATCAGTGTGATATCTTTTCCCTTCGCCGAAAGTATCTTTAACAGGCGGTCGCTGATGGCGCCGGCGGCGAAGAGTGTGTGGCCGAAGCGCAGTATGTCTTTCTCCGAACGGTCGATGAGGAAGACAGAAGCAATCTCCAGGTCGTGGATTTCCCCCTCGCTATCAATGGCCCAAATACCTGATTCTATGTTGTTGAGTCGGTTTCTCAGCGTTTCATCTACCTCGTCCAGGCAAATGAGTTGGTAAAGGTGGCGGGTTTTGGCGATGAGTTGTTTGACATTGGCCGATACTGCAGCGCCGGTGGCCAATATCATACAGTCGGTCACCGTTGGCGACGCCAGACTCAGACGCGAAAGGGCGCCATCAACAATGGATATGTCAACGCCCATGGAATCAAGGTTCTGTATTTGTCTTTTGAGTACTGCTGTGGTGGCGGCGCCAGAGAGTAGTACCTTGCCTTGAATGAGCACTTCGGCGGTGACCAGGGGGCCGAGGGAGGTGCGCTGGTCGTCGACAGCCACGAGACGGCTGACGGCCTGGCGGATGAGGTAGTGTTTCTCCGAGGTGATGAAATGGGTTCCGCGATAGAGGGTGATTTCCGGTTTGGCGGTGGCGAAGACGCTGTCCACCTGCTCACCGTCAACACCGATGGAGGTGACACCTACGTGGATGCCCAACTGGTTCATTCTATGTAGTATGTAGTTCAAACATACGGTCTTCCCCGTATTCTTTTCGAGTCCCACAATGGAGAGACTCTTGTGGCGTAGTATTTCCGAGATGAACGGCATAATTAGGTTGCAAAGATATGAAAAAAAATATAACTGACAAAATAGTGTTTGTCGCTTTGACTGGCAGGATGCAATATTTATTTGATTTCTACGTTATTGATGATGATGAGAATGACGAGATACTTTATAGTTGCTATGGTGGTCTGGATGCCTTGTTTGATACGTGCCCAGGTTCCCCTGCGTCTCAGCGAACTGCTTTTCCAGCCTCGCAGCGGCGAGGCGGAATACCTCGAGTTGTACAACGCTGGGAGCGTCCCAGTGGATTTGTCCGACTACATCGTCATCCGTTGGATAGGCGATTCGCTGGGGAAGCATTATACGCTTCCGCAGCATGAGGTGGCTCCGCACGACTATGTGGTTCTGACGAAGGATGCCGCTTCTGTAACGGCTAATTATACTGTGAAGTTTGCAGGCAAACTGGTACAGTGCGACCTTCCTCCTTTCCCTAATGATGGCGGTAGTGTTGTGCTTGCCACGAAGGACAGCTCGGTGGTGGAGAAGTTCGACTACCTGCCCTCCATGCACAGCCGCCTGCTTAGGAACAAGGCCGGAGTGGCGTTGGAACGGCGGAATTTTGAGTATGATTGCAACGCTCCGGGCAACTGGTTCTCAGCGGCTTCCACGGCAGGATATGGCACTCCCACCTATGAGAATTCGCAGAGCAATGAACTGTTGGCGGAGGAGACTCATTTTGAGCTTTCTTCTTCCTTGGTTTCCCCCGACGGCGATGGTTATGAGGACGAACTCATTGTCTCCTACTCGCTGGACGACAATGATATTTACGCACGAATGCTTGTCTACGATGCTCGTGGTAACCAAGTGTGCCTACTGTTCGACGGCGGACTGCTGGGATCGCAGGGCGAAGTACGTTGGAACGGTAGGGGCAACGGCAATACCCGACTGCCTCAAGGACGCTATGTGCTCTATATCAACCTCTACGATCTGCATGGGACAAAACAGACCATTAAGCGAGTCATCTCCATCGTCTATTAATAGGGATCAAACATGCCTCCAATTCGGTATTCCTTATGTACGGTTAATGAATGCTATATGGGAAAGACCGAAAACGATAGGGTGAAAGCGGACGTTTGATAGGGGTTAGAGCGTGGCGGTGGTTTTGTAGAGACGCTGTAGGAGTGCTTCGACGAAGAGGGCGTTGTTACTGTCGGCGGGTTGAAGGGTGCGGCTGATGCAGTCGTAGTGCCAGCAGCCCTCGGGGAGCACCAGGTTGAGGCAGTTCTTGTCGGAATGCATGGCGAACTGGTGACGCTCCAGATATCTTGTTCCAAGGACGTTACGGCTGAATGGGAATCCATTGGCAGAGATCCCCATCTGGCATAGGAGTGTTGCAGCGAGGTCGCTTTGGCTGCAAAGATGTTCGATTGTTTTTGCCTCGCGGATAGCTCCGCCTGTCCAAAGCATCGGTATGCGCGCTACTGCGATGTCGGAGGTGGGTTGCCCTTCGACAAAGGGAATCCCATGGTCGGGGACGATGATGACCAGCATGTTCTTCCATTGGTCGCTGGCCTTCAGTCCGTCAAGGAAGGCTCCTAGACAGGAGTCGGTGTAGGCGAAAGCGTTGCGTTTGTAGTTGTCTAGTTTGTGCATGGGCACTTCCCATGGCTCATGACTGCTGAGTGTCAGCGCTGCTGCGAAGAACGGCTCTTCTTGGGGCAGGAGATTGGGTTGCAGTACGTGCTCGTCGGGCACGCCCCATGCGCTGCTGTATAGCGAGGAGGGGAAGGCGTCGCCTCCCGTAACGGAGGTGAATCCGGTTTCGGAAAGGTACATGCGCATATTGGTGAAGTCGATGTCGCCACCATAGACTATCTTGGTGGTGTAGCCAACGTCCCTGAGCGAGTTGGCTATGGAGGGGAGTTTGCGACAGAGGTCAGGACGTTTCACCAGTGTGGTGGTGGGAAGCCCCAACCATCCGCTGAGCACGGAGACAATTCCGCGGTCGGTACGGTAACTGTTGGCATAACAGTTCGAGAAATAGACGCCCTCTTTGATGTAGCGATGCAGATTGGGTGCCACCGAGTCGGTACCCACCATGCCGAGTCCTGCTCCTTCCCAGATAACGAGCAGGATGTTGGGGCGTGTAGTGTTGAGTAAGCTGTCGGCGAGGGTGCTGTCGGGCTCATAGGCGTCGCCGAGAAGGGCGTCCACCTCAGATTCGGGCATGTTGTTGAACTCCTTCGACAGGTCCTGCACTTTGAAAAGGGAGTGGAAGATGTTGAATGCGGGGTTGAGGGCAGCATGGTTGCAGAAGGGATGTGGCGAGAAGTAGGCATAGGAGGGGTTGGCTGTGGACTCGGTGAGTCCTCCGCGCATGCCCAGGAACATCGCAGCAACAGCCGGAATCACCCATAGGCAGTTCCATAGGTGGTGCGGTTTGTCCAGGTCTTTGGGAGTGGCATGCCGCAGTCGACGATAATAGTGAAAGGCGATGAGCCCTATGACGAGGAACGCCAGAATGGTGGCCCATACGGGAAGGCTGGCCAGCATGTCCTTGGGTTTGGCGGCGTAGATGAGGTCGTTGGCGTCGAGTTTGGCTCCCCAGAAACTATAGAGGATGGTGTCGGCAACGAAGATGAGCGACAGCACAATGGCTACCAGTATGTAGTATGGCATCAGCACTTTGCGCAGCGGGAATCGCTTGAGGAAATAGCTGATGAGCAAAACCAGCGTCGGCAGCAGGAGGAGGTAGCAGGTGGTGGCGATGTCGAGTCGCAGTCCGTGCCATAGCGACGCCATGCAGGAGAGAAAAGGTGCTCCGTCGGCCATGCTCATATTGAAAAGCATGAAGACCACCTTCTGCGTGACGAACATCAGGATGAATGTCACGAAAAGGCGCAGGAGTGCTTTTATCCGCATGGTTCTCAGTTAATCAATGTGCTGTTTGGGTGGTAGGATGGTCGAGTTGGCAATAGATGGAGTTGTTGGAAAGGAACTCAGGCACGATGTCCTTCATCTTGGCCACAATCTTCATGTCGTCCATGGTTTCGAGGATGGTCCAGAGTTCGCTGTACTCGCGGTCGATGGCTTCCAGCGGGTATTTGCGCACCTGAGCACGCATGATTTTCGGGTGGTAGGTGGGGATAGTGTTCTCCTTGGTGGCGAGGAGTTCCTCGTAGAGTTTTTCGCCGGGACGGAGGCCTATTTCCTTGATTTGGATGTTGTGCATGCCGGAGAGCTGGATCATCTTGCGGGCCATATCGTAAATCTTGACGGGCTTGCCCATATCGAAGACGAAGATGTCGCCACCTTCTCCCATGGCGCCAGCTTCGAGCACGAGGTTGCAGGCTTCGGGGATGGTCATAAAGTAGCGGATGATGTCTTTGTGGGTCACGGTGAGCGGACCGCCAGCAGCCAGCTGCTTCTTGAAGAGAGGAATGACAGAGCCGTTAGAACCCAGTACATTGCCGAAGCGCGTGGTGACGAAGTGGGTCTGTTCGGTGGAGCGGCTCTGGATGTAAATCTCGGCCATACGCTTGGTGGCGCCCATAACATTGGTGGGGTTGACGGCCTTGTCGGTGGATATCATGACGAATTTCTGCACACCATATTTGATGGCCAGGTCGGCGAGGTTGCGGGTGCCGAAAACATTGATATAGACGGCTTCGTAGGGGTTTTCCTCCATAAAGGGCACATGCTTGTAGGCTGCAGCGTGATAGACAAGATTGGGGTGGAACGCCTCGAAGACTTCCTCCATACGGGCGCGGTCTTTGACGTTGGCAATGACAAACTCCATGCGGTCGAGGTTGTCCTTGTAGGTGTTTTTGAGTTCGAACTGGAGGTCGTACATCGGACTCTCGGCTTGGTCGAGCATGATGACCTTCTTGGGCTGGTAGGTCATGAGCTGGCGGCAGATTTCGGAGCCAATGGAGCCAGCGGCGCCGGTGACGAGCACCACCTTGTCGACCACCTCGCGGACGATGTTGATGTTGTCCAAGCGGATGCTTTCGCGTTCCAGCAGGTCTTCAATCTTGATTTCCTCAATCTGGTTGGCAGAGAAGGATCCGTCAATCCATGTGCGCACATGGGGCACCGACTTGACGGTCATGCCGAGGTCGAGCGCCTTGTTGGTGATGGCCTGTTTGTGCATGGGGCGGATGGCGGGGATGGCGATGATGAGCTGTTTGATTTTCTTGCTCTCGATGAATTTCTCGTTGAGGACGGTGCGGGCACGCATCACGGGCACTCCGTCGAGTTCCTGGTTCACCTTGGACATATCGTCGTCGATGAAGGCCACCACGCGATACTGATAGTTGCCTTCCTGCTTCAAGGCATTGTAGGCAATGATACCGGCAGCACCGGCTCCGTAGATAATTACGTTGACGGTGGGACGACGGCGGCGGAAAAAGTCGTTGTAGACTCGCTGCATGAGCAGTCGGGTAATAATCATCAGCATGCCCAAGATGAGGTACAACGTGAGCGACTCACGATAGGAGAGGAGGTAGAAGGGCGAGATGATGGGAGGGGTGAACTGATTGTTGACAAGGTTGACTATCCAACACAGGATCAGCGGACCGATGGTGGAAATGAGAATCTTGTGGATATCGGACATGCCTGCATGGCGGATGATTCCGCGATAAGAGCCGGAGACGAGGAAGAAAATCACCGTCAGCATGGCCGACCAGATGAATTTCACTAGGACACCGCGAGAGGTAATGTCGGAAATGCCATAGGTACGGAAGGCCTCCATCATGAAGAAGGCAGCGACAAACAACGCCACATCAAGCAGGAGAATGAACGACTGCGGGATGGTTGAGTGGCGATATTTCTTAACGAGCCAAAAAGATATTTTTTTAAACATAGGCTTGATGGTGTTTTGTGGTCGTTGATTGGTTTATAGTCTGGCGTCGATTATATTGCGCGGCAACACGCCTTTGACATCGTAGACAACCGCGGGCTGGGGTGCCAGCGTGCGTATGTCGAGGCTTTTGAATTCGTTGTGCGCCACAGCAAGGATGACGGCGTCGTATGTGTGTTTCTCGCTTTCAGGCAATTGGTTGGTAACCTCAATGTCGTATTCGGCACGGGCATGGTTGGTGTTGACCCAGGGGTCCAGAATGGTAATGTTGCGGGTGTATTCGTGGAGGGTATTATAGATGTCTACGACTTTCGTGTTGCGGATGTCGGGACAGTTTTCCTTGAAGGTGAATCCCAGGATGAGGATGCGGGCATCCTTGACGGGCACACCCTTGAGGTTCATCTGTTTGATGGTCTGGGTGGCCACATAGGCGCCCATGGAGTTGTTGAGGCGTCGGGCATTGCTCATCACGCGCGGAAGGACACCATAAAGTTGCGATTTTTGTATGAGATAATAGGGGTCTACGGAGATGCAATGCCCCCCCACAAGACCGGGTTTGAGACGGATGAAGTTCCACTTGGAGGCGGCGGCGTCGAGCACATCGTTGGTGTCTATGCCCATGGCGTTGAATATTTTGGCCAATTCGTTGACGAAGGCAATATTGACGTCACGCTGGCTATTTTCGATAATCTTCGAGGCTTCGGCCACCTTGATACTGGGCGCTTTGTGGGTGCCGTTGAGCAGCACGCTGTTGTACATGGCGTCGATGAGGTCGGCGGCCTCGGGGGTGGAACCCGAAGTGACTTTGCGGATGGTCTCCACGCGGTGTTCCTTGTCGCCGGGATTGATACGTTCAGGACTGTATCCGGCGTAGTAGTCGGCGTTGAGTTTGAATCCTGTAAGTCTTTCGATTACAGGTAGACACTCCTCCTCGGTAACACCAGGATAGACGGTGCTTTCATAGATGACGATGTTCCCCTTGCTGATGACTTTTCCCACCACCTCAGAGGCACCCACAAGGGGTTTGAGGTCGGGACGGTTGTTGTCGTCCACAGGTGTGGGAACGGCGACAATGTATACGTTGCAATCTTTTATTTCTTCCAGTGAGGAGGTGCAGCGGAAGCCATGGTTATGGATAGCGTCCTGCAACAGATCGTCCTCCACTTCGAGGGTCTCGTCGTGACCCTCCATCAGGCTGGTCACGCGCCGGCTGTTGATGTCGAAGCCGACCGTGGGGAATTTGGTGGAGAAGAGGCGCGCCAATGGAAGGCCCACATATCCGAGGCCTACCACACATATCTTTATGTCACTCAGTTTAATCATATCAGCGAAGCAACGGTTTCTATTTCTTCATCGGTCATATAGGGGTGCATGGGCAGCGAAAGCACAGTCTGCGACAGCCTGTCGGCCACCGGGCAGGGCTCTTGGCCAAGATGGGCGAAAGCCGTCTGGCGGCTCATGGTGCGGGGGTAGTAGACCATCGAAGGGATGCCATTGGTTTTGAGACGTGCCTGCAGCTCGTCGCGATTCTCCACTTGTATGGTGTATTGTGCCCAAGAGGAGACTATGCCGTCAGGAATCTCGGGTACATGGACCTTGCCGCGCAGCAATTCGGTGTAGCGTTTCGCCACGTGGTTCACGGCGCGCAGTTCGTCGTCGAAATGGCGCAGCTTCACCTGCAGGACAGCTGCCTGGATGGTATCGAGACGCGAGTTGAGACCGAGGCGGATGTTGTTGTATTTGTCGCTGCCTTTGCCGTGAACGCGGAGTGAGCGCAGCAGGTCGGCGTATTGGTCGTCGTCGGTGAAGAGCGCGCCGCCGTCGCCATAGCATCCCAGCGGCTTGGCAGGGAAAAAGGAGGTAGTACTGATATGACCGAAGGAACAGGCTTTCCTGCCTCCGATACTGCCACCGAATCCCTGTGCCCCATCTTCGATGAGGGGAATATGTTTCTTGTTACAGAAGTCGACAATAGCGTTGTAGTTGGCAGGGCGTCCAAAAAGATCCACCGCTACCACCGCAGCGGGGGTCAGCCCGCTTTCCCACGTCTGCTGCCATTTCCTTTCAAGATCCGCTACGTCCATATTGTACGTATCGGGGTCCACGTCCACGAAGACTGGACGTAAGTCAAGAATGGCCGCTGCTTCGGCGGTGGAGAAGAAGGTGAAGTCGGGGACAAAGACTGCGTCACCAGGCTGAAGACCCAGCGCGCGCATGGCGAGCCAGAGGGCGTCGGTGCCGTTGGCGCAGGTGATGCAATGCTTCACTCCCACATAAGCTGCCAGTTGCTGTTCCAACTCAGCCACCTGGGGCCCCATGATGTAGGCACCGCTGCGGGCGGACCCCAGCAGGGCTTCGTCCATTTCAGCCTTCATGGCCTCGTACTGTCTGTGTAGGTCGCGGAACTGCATGTTTTTCTTATTCTTCTACTTTTCCTATTATCTTAGCCGGTACGCCGGCCACGATGGCATAGTCGGGAACATCCTTGGTCACCACGGCTCCGGCACCCACCAGGGCGTGACGGCCGATGGTGTGGCCGCAGACGATGGTGGCGTTGGCGCCTATCGAGGCTCCCTCGCGGACGAGCGTGCGCTCATAATGACCGTTGGCAGGACGGTCCAGTCGGGGCATCAGCACGTTGGTGAACACGCAGCTGGGGCCGAGGAAGACATTGTCTTCAATCTCCACGCCTTCGTAAACCGATACGTTGTTCTGGATGCGGACACCATTGCCGATATGGACGTTGGGTCCAATGTTGACATTCTGCCCCAGCGAGCAGCGTTCTCCCAGCACAGCGCCTTTTTGGATATGGCAGAAATGCCACACTTTGGTGCCGTTGCCCAAGGTCACGCCGTCGTCGACGTAGGAGCTTTCGTGTATGTAAGGTGCTTGGTCTACCATCCGAAGGGGTGTTTGGTGAGTGGAAGCTTGGCCATGGGGTGATAGTCGCCCTGAAGGCCGATGGGTTGTGCGTTGCGTATGTCGTAGACGGTCTGGATGCATTCCTTGGCTTCGGAGATGCGGAATCCGCGACCGGCCAGAATCTCTTCGTAGCTGCGGGTGTGGAGGTCGGTGAAGCCGTTGCTGAACTCGAATTCGGCTCCGTTGACGGTGATGGCACGATAGCTGGTTTTGCCAGCCTCGATGGCCTCCTTGGGCAGGTGGTCGCCGTTGATGCTGAGGAAGTAACGGACACGCGCCTGTCGCATTTCGAGGTATCCGGCCACACGGTCATGACTG
This sequence comes from uncultured Bacteroidota bacterium, assembly GCA_902775135.1. Lineage (GTDB taxonomy): Bacteria > Bacteroidota > Bacteroidia > Bacteroidales > P3 > Colimorpha. The sequence continues at coordinate 119,195 of CACYKY010000011.1, forward strand.
GATACATGGACTATGTTTTTCTCCACAGGACCGAAAATCCATTGCAGCATGTCGTAGAAGTGGACACCGATGTTGGTGGCCACACCGCCGCTCTTTTGGATATTGCCTTTCCACGAGGAGTAGTACCAATAACCACGAGGGGTGATGTAGGCAAGGTCCACGTCGTAGACCTTGTCCTTCGGTCCTTCGAGCACTTTCTTGCGAAGCTCTATGACGGAGGGATGCAGGCGCAGTTGGAAGATGGTGTAGGCTTTGTGTCCGGTCTCGCTCTCTATCTGTTCCAGCGCATCGATGTTCCAAGGGCTCAGCACCACGGGCTTCTCGCAGATGACATCGCATCCCAGGCGCAGCCCATAGCGGGTATGGGCATCATGGAGATAGTTGGGAGAGCAGACCGTGAGGTAGTCGATATTGGTTCCCTTGGCCTTGACGAGGTTGTTGTGGCGGTCGAAGAGTTCCTGCTCGGTAAAGAACGACGCATGGGGGAAATAGCTGTCGATGATACCTACGGAGTCGTTTTTGTCGTAGGCTGCAATAAGATTGTTGCCCGTCTCTTTGATGGCTTTGAGGTGGCGTGGAGCAATATAACCTCCGAGTCCTATGAGCACAAAGTTTTTCATCTGTTTTTATTGATATTGTCGATACAAGTGGTAAGGCTTTCGGTCCAGTATGGGACAATGCGGTGGAAGGTCTGTTTGTATTTGGTCTTGTCCAGAACCGAGTAGGCGGGGCGCTTCACGGGGCTGGGGAATTCGTCGCTGTGGCAGGGCATGATGTTGCAGTCGGTGTGGCCGCTTTGGCGGGCAATCTCCTTGGTGAAGTCGAACCAGCTGCAGACGCCTTCGTTGCTGAAGTTGAATATACCTTGATGATCCATGTAGGACCCTTCTTCTATGATATCGAATATGGCACGGGCAAGGTCGCCGGCATAGGTTGGCGTACCCACTTGGTCGAACACCACGTTCAGCTCGGGCCGGGTGGCGGTGAGGTTCAGCATGGTGAGGAGGAAGTTCTTGCCGTATTCGCTGTAGAGCCACGAGGTACGGAAGATGATGTGGCGGCAAGCTTCGGCGGCGCGCTCACCTGCCAGCTTGGTGCGCCCATAGGCTCCGGTGGGATTCACGGGCTCCTCTTCGCTGCAGGGGGTGTTGTTCTTGTTGCCGCCGAATACGTAGTCGGTCGAGATATGGATGAGGGTGCCGTCCACCTCTTTCATGGCCTGTGCCATGATGGCTACGGCGTCGGCATTGACGCGTCTGGCGGTCTCTTCGTCGCTTTCGGCACGGTCCACATTGGTGTATCCCGCGCAGTTGACTATCAGCCGTATATCATGATCGTTGACATAGGAGGCCACAGCTTCTTGCGACGTGATGTCAAGTTCGGCCACATCGGTCATCAGCCACGTGTGCTTCGACTGGGGTGCCAGCAAGCGCATGTGGGTGCCTAGTTGTCCGTTCGATCCTGTGACCAGTATGTTCATTTTCAGAAGGGTGTTACAAATTCGTTGAACTTGGGATGGTGGCTGTCTTTCTCGGAGAGGAGCACCTTGTCAGCGGGTATGCGCCAATCGATGGCCAGCGTCGGGTCGTCCCATGCAATGGCGCCTTCGGCCTCGGGATGGTAGTATTCGTCGCATTTGTATTGGAACACCACCTCGTCGCTCAGCACGGAGAATCCGTGAGCCATGCCTTTGGGCAGGAAGAGCTGGCGATGGTTTTCGCCACTCAGCTCTACAGCCACATGTCGGCCATAGGTGGGCGAACCTCGGCGTATGTCGACGGCAATGTCGAGCACCGTGCCTTCCACCACCCTCACCAGTTTGGCTTGAGCGTAAGGGGGCTTTTGGAAGTGCAGGCCGCGAAGCACGCCGTAGCGCGACTTCGACTCGTTGTCCTGCACGAAGGTGGCCTCGATACCCGTCTGTGCCGCAAAGTCTCTGACGCTGAAGCTCTCGAAGAAGTAGCCTCGTGCATCGCCGAACACTCGCGGTTCGATGATTTTAACTCCTGCTATTTCGGTATCAATGACGTTCATTCTCAATCATTTTAAGCAGATACTGCCCATATTGGTTCTTGGCCATGGGTTGCGCCACACGGCGGATGTCGTCGTCCGACAGCCACCCCATTTCGTATCCAATGCTCTCCAAACAAGCCACTTTCAGCCCTTGGCGCTTCTCGATGACTTCGATGAAGGTCGACGCTTCGGCCAGCGAATCGTGGGTGCCGGTGTCGAGCCAGGCGAAACCGCGACCCATCAGCTGCACGTTGAGTTCGCCGTCCTTCAGGAACTCTTGGTTCACAGAGGTGATTTCCAGTTCACCACGTGCGCTGGGTTTGATGCTCTTGGCCACCTGCACCACCTTGTTGGGGTAGAAGTAGAGGCCCACGACGGCATAGTTAGATTTGGGCTCTTTGGGCTTCTCCTCGATGGAGAGCACCTTGCCCTGTTGGTCGAACTCCGCCACACCATAGCGCTCGGGGTCGGCCACCCAGTATCCGAAGACGGTGGCTTTGCTGTCTTTCTCGGCCGAATCCACGGCGTAGCGCAGCATCTTGCTCAGTCCGTTTCCATGGAAGATATTGTCACCCAGCACCAGGCATACCGAGTCGTTGCCAATGAATTCCTCGCCGATGATGAAGGCTTGTGCCAGCCCGTCGGGCGAAGGTTGTTCGGCATAGGTGAAGCGCACGCCGAAGTCGCTGCCGTCGCCCAGCAGGCGGCGGAATCCCGGCAGGTCGTGCGGGGTGGATATGATGAGTATGTCGCGTATGCCGGCAAGCATCAGCACCGATATGGGGTAGTACACCATCGGCTTGTCGTAGATGGGGAGCAGCTGTTTGCTGACCCCTTTAGTAATAGGATAAAGGCGGGTGCCGGAGCCTCCCGCCAAAACAATACCTTTCATTCAGTATTCGTTATCTTGTTAGTTTACTTGTCTTTCGTGGCATCGCTCTCTTCGCCGTAGCCATAGCCGTAGCCATAGCCGTAGCCGTAACCATAGCCGTAACCGTAGCCATAACCATAGCCATAACCGTAGCCATAGCCACCATAGCGCTTCTTGATCAGCGGCACGTCGGTCAGGATCACGGCCATGTTCTTGAACTTGCCCTTGTCGGCCATCTCCTGGATGAACGGCAGCGAGTTCTTGTTGAGGTAGCCCACACGCATGATGTAGGCGGTGAGGTCGGCTACACGGTTGATCACCGCCGAGTCGGCCACAATCTGTGCGGGCGTCGAGTCGAAGATGATGTAGTCGTAGTGTTTGCGCAGGTATTCCACCAGGCGGTCAAGCTTCTCGCCCATCAGCAGCTGGGTGGCGTTGGGCGGGGTCTTCTCGCAAACCACATAGTCGAGGTGGTCGGAGGTTTCGCTGTGCATGATGTATTTCTCGAAGTTGTCCTCCTGGTCGAGCAGGTAGTGGATCAGACCCACACGGTTGTGGCGGTCGATGGTCTTCGAGAGGCTGCGTTTACGCAGGTCGAAGTCGATGAGTATCGTGCGCTTGCCCACGTAAGCCAGCGACAGGGCCAGGTTCAATGCGGTGTACGATTTTCCTTCGCCAGGCACGGTGGACACCGTCTGTATCACCTTCTGGTCTTCCTTCAGGAAGAACGGGATGTTCGAATGCAGCAGGCGGAAAGCTTCGGTGACCACGTCGGTGCCATTGGCGGTGACGATGATTTCGTCGTTGACGCGGGCGGCGGGCTTCTGCGGTATCTCGCCCAGGATGGGCAGCGAGGTGCCGCGCTCCACATCAACCTTCGAACGGAGTTTCGTGTCAAAGAAGCTGATGCAGAACATGATGGCTGCCGGGATGGCCAAGCCGAGAATCAGGGCCACCAGGGCGATGATCATCAGGCGCGGGCCGGTGAGGTTGACGATGGCGGGCTCCACCACCTTGGCGTTCGACACGGTGACGGCCAGGTTCATGGCGGTCTCCTCGCGTTTGCTCAGCAGGTAGAGGTAGAGTTCCTCTTTGATCTTCTGCTGACGGGTAACCTCGGTGACGGCTTTTGTCTGCGTAGGCATGGCGGCAATCTGGCCGCGGGCACGCGACTCCTGGTTGCGGGCGTCTTGCAGGCGCACGCGCGTAGCATTAATAAGGTTACTGATGGAGGAGTTGATGGCGCTCAGCTCATCGTCCATCTGGCGTTTCAGGGCCTGCACGTCGGGGTTGTTGGGACCGGCGGTGGTCTTCAGTCTCTTATAGCGGGCCACAAGGCTGTTGTACGATCCAATCATGCCCTGGATTCCCACATCGTTGATGGCCACGTTGGCAGGGATGAGTTCCTCTTTGTTCACCGGGTCGGAGACATAGTTCTTGATGTAGCTGATAAGCGTCATCTCGGTCTCCAGGCGCACCACCTCTTCCGAGTAGCGCTGACCCTGCTGCAGCAGCTGGGTGTTGGCTCCGGTCATCTCACCCAAGCCCGACGTACGCTTGATGTTCTCCACCTGGGCGTCCACCACATCCAGCTCGCCGGATATGAGGGCAATACGGTCGGAGATGAACGACTCGGTCTTCTGGGCCACTTTGTTCTTGTCTTCGAGGGCGTCGTCGTTGTAGACGGCAATCAGCGTGTCCACAATCTGGTTGGCGCGCTCGCGGTTGCTGTCGTTATAGGTGATGGAAATGATGGAGGCCATCTTGTCGACACGCGAAATGTTGAGCGATTTCAGCATGTTGCGCGCCATCGCCATCGACGGCGAAATGCCCATGTTGAGCGTCACGTCCTCAAATTCGTTGGTGTAGAACTCGGTCTTCTCGATGGTGAACGACAGCGTGTCGTCGAACTTCACCGGCTGGCTGTAGTAGGCCTCGAGGGTCTCGCTCTTCACACCATATTTCTCTGCGCGGTATTCGTACTTGTTGTTGGCCAGAGGCTTCACTCTGACATTGAACTTCACGTCGCGGTTCTCATGGTCGCCGTCGTGGATGGTCAGCGCCAGAGGGGCATCCTTGAAGTAGGAGATTTTCTTGAACATGTCGTTGCGCGAGCAGGTGTAGTTCAGCCCCAGGCGGTTCACCACCTGGTTCATCAACCACGACGACTTCAGCATGTAAATCTCGTTCTCGAGCGAAAGGTTGGTGTTGTCCATACCCATGTTGCTCAGGATCTGGTCCATGTTCCTCGACTGGTAGCGCACGTTGTTGCCCTCGTCGCGCACCAGGATGGTGCCCGAGGCCGTCCAGGTCTTGGCTTGCGACTTGTAGTAGAAGCCGGCAATCACCATGCAAACCACCACCGAGATGACAAACCACCACCAGTTGTTCAACACCATGAAGATTAGGTCGCGAATGGAGAGCGATTTCTCGTTCTCGCCTTCGGCACCGCTGTTCTGCAGTTGTTGTTTGTTTGTATTATCCATCATGTCTCTATGTGATTATTCCGTTGGTTCTGTTTTTCTTGTTGTCTCCGTTGCGGTTAGAGTTTCTTGGCCAGCAGGTAGTAGTAGAAGGCCGAGGTGAGCACCGACACAATCGACACGATGCTCGAGATATAGCTCAGCGTCATCGGGTCGCGTTCGGCGTTCTTCTTCTGCTTCATGTTGGGCTCCACATACACCACGTCGTTCTGGTGTAGGTAGTAGAAGGGCGAATCGAAGACATCCTTCGAGGTGAGGTCCAGCTCGCCCACGATGCGGTTGCCGTTCTCTTCGCGCACCACCGTCACGTTCTGGCGCTGGCCGTAGATGGTCAGGTCGCCCACCATGCTCAGGGCCTCGAAGATGGTCAGGCGCTCGCCCGTGGCCTCAATCTGGCCGGGCATCTTCACCTCGCCGAGCACGCTCACCTTGAAGTTCATCAGCTTCACGGTCACCGTAGCGTCGAGGATATGGCCCTCGCTGACGAGCTTCTGCTCAATCTCGGCAGCCAGCTGCGAATGCGTCTTGCCCAGCACGTGGAGGCGTCCCAGCACGGGGAAGATGATGTCGCCCTCGTTGTTCACCAGGTAGCCCGTCACAGCGCTGCTGCCGGGGTTCATCACCACGCCGCCGTCGACGGCAATCTTGTTCGTCTCCTGGTTGAAGCGCACGGTGGCTTCCGGTGCACGGCTTTCAACGTAGATGTAAAGCAGGTCGTTGGTTTGGATGCCTTTCGAGAATTGTCCGCCCTGCTCCGACTCTTCGTTGCGGGGAGCGTCTTTGAAGTAGGCAAGTTCTTGGGAAGGACCGCACGAGGCAAACAACATCATGCCCATGGCGGCAGTCAGCAAGGTGATTTTTGTATATTTGTTTTTCATATATGAATTGTTTTCTTCTTATTATATTCATTAACAGCCTCATGCATTTTCTCCGCATGTGGCTATACGCTTGCAAATATACAAAAAATTTTTATTTCGGAGAAATTTATTTGCCTCTAACGCATTTTTCTCCCCTTCGCCGGCTTCCCGCCGGCGGCTCATGGTGCTCAGAGAGTGGATATGGGGGGTGATGGTTGGCAAAAGCCTACATCCGACGCCATGTGTCGGGCGATATGCCAGTTTCGCGTTTGAAGTAGCGGCTGAACGACGACTGCTCCGGGAAACCCAGCATGAGGGCAATCTGTTGCAACGAGGCGTCCGAGCGGTTACGCATGAGCAGCTTCGATTGGGCGATGACATATTGGTGCAGCCAATGCCCGGCGCTGTGTCCCGTCTCTTCCATGATGCGGTGGCTGAAATATTTGGTGCTGAGACAGAAGAGGTCGGCATAGTAAGACACATCGCGGTGTGGCGGGCAATGTTGGGTAAGGGCTTCGTAGAAGCGCTTGCTGAGGCTGTTGGGGGAGTCGTTGCGGGTGGTGCCGCTGTTCTCCACACGGAACACATTGGCCATCTCCACCAGGTCGAACACCATGTTGCGCAGTATGTCAACGCGATACGCCGTGTTGAGACGGCTCACCGTGCGCATGGCCTCCACTATGGTCATGATGTCGTTGTATTGCTCTATGGTCAGCGAGATGCAGGGACATTGTTCGTTGGCAAAGCGGTCGCGCAGGGCGATGTGGTTGCTCATGCTGTCGAACTGTTCGGCAGACACCATGATGGCCGTCGAGCGGTAGTCGTCGCTGGCGTCGTGTCCCAACAGCGCGTGGTTGGGGTAGACAATCGATATGGAATACCCCTTGGCAACCATTGTCTGCGAGTCGTAGTCGAGCTTCAAGGTTCCGCTGTGGTGAATGGTGATGACATAATAGGGCATAATGTACATCTCGCCGTACGTGGGCAGCCCTTTTCTGTCATCTACAATGATGCCCTCCGACTTGATTCGGTCGTGATTGTATTGGTTTCCAGTATGTTTCTTGTTCCGTGCCATTGCGTAAGGGGGGGGGTATTTCAAGTTGCAAAGGTATACCTTTTTTTTCAATTGGCATACGGCAAAGGACTTTTTGCCAATAAGTCCCCCTCTTTTGACATCCCCCGTATGGTATCTACTATGTGGTTGTATCCTCGTCCCCTTCTGCATGGGGACGGTGTCTCCCTATTGGTTGGCGTACTGTTGGATTTCGTCGTGGAAGAATTCCAATTGTATACCCGCCTGGCGGAACAGTTCCTCGCTTTCGGCGCCTGCGTGATACTTGCGCTCGCACACCACACGCTTGATGCCGCAGTTGATAATCAGCATCGCGCAGGTGCGGCAAGGGGTCATGCGGCAGTAGAGCGTGGCTCCGTCGAGGGCTATCCCGCGTCGCGCCGCCTGGCAGATGGCGTTCTGCTCGGCATGCACCGTGCGCACGCAATGGGTCGAGATGTGGCCGTCGGCATCGATGGTTTGGCGGAAGAGGTGTCCCACCTCGTCGCAATGCGGCAATCCGCTGGGCGATCCCACATATCCCGTCACCAGCAGCTGCTTGTCCTTCACAATGACGCATCCCGAGCGCCCGCGGTCGCAGGTGGCGCGTTTGCTGGCGGTGTTGGCCAGCTCCATGAAGTATTCGTCCCACGAGGGCCGGTGGTAGGTGATCTGCGCCAGCACGCGCTCCACCTGCTCGTTCAGCTGCTCGATGGTGCCGCCGTTGTCGAAGCGGAAGTCAGCATTCTCTATGCAGTATTTGAGGTTCTGCTTGTTGGGGTCGGTGTTGTCCATCTCGCGCTGCTCGTTGCTGATGAAGGTGTCGTAGTCGATGTGGTCGGTCTCCGAGCCGCGCAACACGGCGCGCTCGTAGCGCACCTTCGGGTCGGCGTCGACGGCGAAGAGGTAGAAGCTAGGCTTGCCCCTCAGGGCGTCCACCTCGCCGGGCGTGCGCACACTCTCGATGATGCAGTTGCACCCCGAGGCCGATGCCTGCTCGTAGAGCTGCTCCACTATCCACGACGGCGTGTGCTTGGCCCTCAGGTCGTTGCCCACCAGCGTCATGCTGTCGCGGTTCACCTCCATCCCCCTCCGATTGATCTCCTCGATGAGGAATGCGCGCACCGAGTAGTGCACAAAGCCCTTGTTCTTAACCAGATAGTCGACAATGGTGCCCTTGCCGGCTCCCAGCGTCCCCGTGATTCCTATGGTGATCATACCTTGTACTTATATTCCAACTTCGCCAATTCCTCGTTGGCTTTGACTATTTTCTTCTTCAAGCCCGACTTGTAGGCCGTCAGCTTCTGCATCAGCCCCTCGTCGGCGAGGGCGAGCATCTGCATGGCCAGGATGGCGGCGTTCTGGGCGCCGTTGATGGCTACGGTGGCCACCGGAATTCCCGGAGGCATCTGCATGATGGCAAAGGTGGCGTCCAATCCCTCGAGCACGCTACCCTTGATGGGCACTCCGATGACGGGCAGCGGCGTCTCGGCGGCGATGACGCCCGGAAGGGCGGCAGCCATTCCCGCTCCCGCGATGATGACGCGGATCCCGCGCCCCTGCGCCTGGCGCGCAAAGTCGGAGACCTCCTGCGGCGTGCGGTGCGCCGAGAGGGCGTTCACCTCGAACGGTATCTCCATCTCTTCAAAGAACTGGCAGGCTTTCTCCATGACCGGCAGGTCGCTGGTGGAGCCCATGATGATGCTTACTATAGGTTTCATGTCCGTTTGTAGTTGTTTCCCCCTTTAACGCACTTTTCCCCCTTTTATTGCCCGCCCCCTCACTTTTCCTCCCCAACACGCTCCCAACCTCCATCCAACGCCCACCAAACGCCCACCCAACCCCCACTCGACCCTAGTATTCCACTTTTCATGCTTTTGTCACCTCTTTGGTTACACTTACTATTGTAAGAGATGATAAAGGGAAGAGTAGGAGAGGAGTAAGAGAGGAGTAAGAGGGGATAGGGGTTTGATGCTGATTTGCAGCGAGTTGCGTATTTTGATGCTTGTAACGTATTGATATGTAGGTTCTTATGTTTGTTATCGGGGTGTTTTTCAGGCTTTGGAGGGGTGTAGGCGAAAAATGACAAGTGGATAATTTTCTTGGACACTTTTGCCTTTTGGGGTACGGAAAAAAAGACCCCGAGAGCAGGGGTTGCTCCCGGGGTCGTAGAGGGGTTTGGGCGTCCGTTTCAGCGGGCGGATTTCGTGGCTATGGAGGGTGGAGGGAACTACAGTTTGTGCAGTATGGGCGATTGGGCCATATCGGTCGGGTTGGTTCCCATGACGCCTTCGGGTACCGCCATCTTCAGTTTCTTGAAGTGTTTCTTCCAGTATTTGGGCAGGCGGCCATCCTTGTCGCGCCAGTTCATGGGTTTGGCTTCGAAGAGGTGGGTGTCGCTGTCGGCGAAGTGGCGGTAGCAT
>CACYKY010000012.1 GCA_902775135.1 uncultured Bacteroidota bacterium
CCTGCCGGAACTCTTCGGACGAGGAACTGATGATGGAACTGATGACGGTCAACTTGAAATTGAATTTTAATTGTTAAATTTTTTAAGAGACACTAGTGAAAAAATATAACAGTCGTCTGATATTCCCAAATTTGTTTTTGTTGACCAATTTATTTGCACAAGTAATTATTCTGTTTTTAGAGCATTGAGAGTATGTAATCAATTGATTTTCAACACTATTACACCCTCCCTACAAGTTATTACCCTCTCCATTTTGCTAAAAACAACCTCACTTGTGCTGAGAATGAAATAATTTCCCTGCTCAAGGCAGTTTTATATATAATGAAATAGTAATATTAAATTCCAAGCCATGAAAAGATTATTGTTGCCTTTGGTATTGATGATGATAGCGCAGGCGTCAAAAGCGCAGTCGGGCTGCGAGGCCATCAGCAGCCTCCCCTATTATAATGATTTCGAGAACGCCCCCCACTACTCGATAGGTGGAACGTCCGCGTGGAATGCTTTCCCCGAATGCTGGACACGCATCAACGATGGCACGACAAGCGCCTATTACCCCTATATTACCAACGAGAGAGAGCATGTTATCAATGGCAGCAAGAGTATGTGTTTTCAGCATTACGGCTACGCAAACAATGAGTACGCCGTGCTGCCAGCTGTGGAAACGAACTTACTCGGCCCGATGGCTAACCTCCACATCTCATTTTACGCAAAGGGATCTGTCTTGTCGGCACCGTTTCCCATGTTTATCGTGGGGGTGATGGACACTCCTGACGACACCTCCACATTCGTGCCTGTAGATACGGTATATCTGACCCTAAACGCCACGTTGTATTCTGTCAGTTTCTCCACCTATACCGGCACGGGCAGATATGTCGCTTTCCGCTGTCCGCGCATCCCTTCACAATTCGGTGCGTTTCTCGACGATGTCTGTCTGACCAACCAATGGTGCCAACCTCCGGCCAACCTGACAGCCGTCGCCTCTCACAACGAGGTATCGTTGAGATGGGAAAGGAACGGCGGCAGCAGTTTCACCATCGTACTGAACAACAATACAGTCGCTGGGGTTACCGACACTTTCTATACCTTTGCGGGCCTTACGGAAAACACAGTGTACAATTTTACTGTCGCCTCCGAGTGTGGGGGAACAACCAGCCCCTGGCTGAGGGGCAGCATACGGACCGAATGCCACCCGCTCACTTACGACAACCTGCCCTACACCGAGGATTTCGAGGCATACACTTACGGTTACCATGTTTATGACATCAGCCCCTGCTGGCACAAGGGCGACTCGCGGCCCACATACAACAACTACCCCTACCCAGTAAATTGCGTGGTCGACTACGACACCGTGGGCCTCAGTATGGGTTCCTCGAGTACTGCCTACGAGTGGGCCACGCTGCCGAGGGTCGACGACGACGTGCAGGTAGAAAACCTGGAGCTCGATTTCCTCATCATACGTAGCACCCAGACGAACACCATAAGCCGTCTCATCGTCGGCGTCGCCTCCGACATCCTGGCCTTCGGACAATCCGGTTTACAGACATTCGTCCCCGTCGACACCATCGATGTCAGCAACGAGGTCATCAACTCCACACATCCTCAAGCCGTGAGGTTTGAAAACTATACCGGCAACGGCAAATTCATCACCTTCCTCGCCCCGCAGCTGCCCGACAGCCTCCCCACCTCGGTCAGCAACAGTTTCATCATCGACAATGTCGTCCTCAAGGTGGCGAACCCCTGCCCCACCCCGCAGCACGTCAGCATAACGCACACCACTCACAACAGCGTCTCGGCCACATGGGACGGCGTCGCCCAGGCCGACAGCTGTCTGGTGCTGATCGGCACCCGCGGAGCGGACATCGGCACCTTCACCCCGCATTACGCCTCTGGCAACAGCATCACCGTCAACGGCCTCTCCCCCAACACCGAATACGAGCTGCTGGTGCAAGCCGACTGCAGAGAAGGATTGAGCGACCCCTCCTATCCTGTGCGGTTCCATACGTTGTGCGCCCCTCTCACCACACTGCCTTTTATGGAGGACTTCGAAAGCGTCGACGGAATCGACGGCAACTACTCGAGGGTCAACAATCTGCCTCCCTGCTGGCTCTACTACAATACCGGCTACCCCTTAAACGTCAGCGGCGGTCCTATTGTGTACACCGATAATCCGTACACTGTGTACTCCGATCAGTCGTATGTATACAGCGGCGCCAACTCCATGTTGTTCAACGGCAGGAACCAATACGCCATCATGCCGCTCACCGACGCATCCGCCCATCCGCTTTCTTCCTTGCAAGTGTCGTTTTGGACAAAAAGCCTCCGCGTCAACAACTCAGGACGCACAGCATATGTCACCGTGGGCGTGATGAGCGACCCCAGAGACACCTCCACCTTCGTGCCGATAAGGAACGTCACCGTCTCCGGATCTATGCTCTTTGAGCGTTTCACAATAGGATTCGCCAACTACGACGGTCCTCACGGCCACGTGGCGCTCAAGTCGGAGTCATCCAACATGTTCGTTGTCGACGACATCGTCCTCGAGGAGATTCCCAACCGATGCCCGCCCATCAGCGCCATACACACCATAGCCACCGCCTCCGCCGCTCGCCTGACGTGGGAGTTCAACACCGAGTTCGGCACCCCCACAAGCTTCGTGGTCAACTACCGCAATGTCGAAGACACCACACTCACCACCGTCGTCACCTACGAGCCGGAGCTGCTGATCACAGGCCTCGCCCCCGACAGCTCCTATTGGCTGTCGGTAACCGCCGAATGCGGAGGCTTGAATGGTGACGCCGACACCATTGTCTTCAGCACCCAGGAACTGCCCTGCTCCAGCTGGGATACCATCGCACGCTCGGCCGACACCCTCGTGCTGGGCATCCCCGGGACAGCCACCAACACCCAGTATCCTGTCTTAGCAAATGCTCCGTTCTCCATAGTGCAGCATCTTTTCCTGGCGTCGGAGATACCCGCCACAGGCCCGACAACGCTGACCGGCATCGGCTTCGACTATGCCGACAGTCAGCCCTACCAAATCGGCAACTGCGAAATCTATCTGTCCCACAGCCCAAATGCCGATTTGTCGGGTGTCACCAACCCTAACCTTATCGTCTCAGGACAGCCGGTATTTAGCGGCACTCTAAGTTTTACCACCGAAGGATGGAACTACATCCCATTCAACGAGGGATCCTTCGAATACGACGGTGTCAGCAACCTGAGTGTGGTAATTACCAAAAACAACGGAGTGGCTATCCCTACGCCCCGTTCATTCCGCCAGGAGAATACCCCGGATCGCATCGTGACCCGATGGGCTGGACGGCCCAATCGCAATGTGCCATACTCGATGGGCACCACCAATCTCAATATGCGCAGCAACACACGCCTCATCACCGGTGGCCAGGATGTATATTGCACACGTAGGGCCACCTGCATCCCTCCCGTCACACTTGTCGACACAAGCACAACGGGCATCGTCAAGCTTCTGTGGATTCCCGGCTATCACGAAGCGTCGTGGAATGTCGACTATCGCCTCGTCAACCCCGCCGACACCGGCGAGTGGGTCAATGTCGCCACCGAGACCACCGCCACCGAGCATCTCGTCTCCATTGCCGACCTGGATCCGGGTTCCATCTACGAGTTCCGCGTTACCGCCAACTGCACCGACACCCTCCTCTCCTCGTCGGTCACCGTCACCACACCCTGCTTACCCCTCAGCATCCCCTTCCATTACGGGTTCGAAGGTCTGCCCGTCGGCGGCGGCTCAGTGCCTGCCAATATACATTGCTGGCACCATCTCAACGATGTCTCCTTCCAACACGCCCACCCCGTCATCTCTTCCGGCGCCCACACGGGCAACAGGGGACTGGGCTTCGGTGTCTCTGCAAGCACCTATTTCTGCAACTACCAGGCCATTGTCCTTCCTCCGGTGGATGTCAGCATAGACGCCATCAACGCATTGTATCTCAACTTCTGGGCGAGGTCTTCTACCCGCAATGACGACCCGGTGCTCATTGTGGGCGTGATGACCGACCCGAACGACATCAACACCTTCCAGGCGGTCGACTCCGTCTTCATCGACCCCGCCATTCGCGTATGGGACAGGTATGAAGTCTCGTTCGAGAACTACAACGGCGACGGGCAGTATATCGCCATCCGTGCCAACCGTCCCTCGTTGGCCGATTGGACTGCCACCATCGACGACATCACCGTCAGCTACGAGCCCATGTGCCGCCGTGTGGACAATATCCGCTTCCGCGACGTCACCCCCGACAGCGCCACCGTCTACTGGACAAGGGGCGGCAGCGAGTCGGCATGGGAGCTCACCATTGGCGACAGCATACACTATCTCACCGACACCTCCTTCAATATCCACGGACTTGAACCCGACTCGGTGTATACCGTCAGCATCCGCGCCATCTGCGGCGCAGGCGACACCAGCAGCTATTGGTCCTCTTCGTTCCATACCCCCTGCTACCTTCTCAGCAATCTCCCACTTATCAACGACTTCGAGAATACGCCTTACTACTCTCTACACAACACCTCCTATGTCGAGGCCTTCCCCAACTGCTGGCGGCGTCTCAACAACCTTCCCTCCAACAATAGTTACAACGGTCGCCCTTACATCAAGAATAACGGCACCAGCGGCATCCACGGCGACAACAGTATGTATTGGGAACTGACCACCGAATACAAAAACTTGTACGTTGTGCTGCCTCCGGTCGACAAGAGTGCCTATAATACCCACGACCTCTACCTGATGTTCTACGCCCGGACATTGAGCAACAGCGACATAAGGGGTTCCTATATCATCGGTGTGATGGACCACGACGGCGACACCGCCAATTTCATACCCGTCGACACCGTCACTCCCACAATCGACGCCGCACTCTATACGGTCAGCTTCGCCTGCTATAACGGCACAGGCAACTATGTCGCGATTCGCGGTTCTATACCAAGCTACGGTCGCGAGCTCCTGCTCGACGATATTGTGCTCACCAACCAGCTGTGCTACCCCGTAGCGCATCTCAGAGCCTCATCTACCGACACCTCGGTGACCCTTGTCTGGAGTCCCGAGGGCAACAGCAGTTTCACCGCCGTCCTCGGCAACGACACCATCCGGGGTATCACCGACACTTTCTACACCTTCCATTCCCTCTCCGGCAACACCCTCTACAACTATGCCGTCGCGGCCGAGTGCATAGGGTTCACCGGCCTCTTCCAGACAGGGAGCATCCAGACAGAATGCCCGCCGCTGACCTACGACGACCTGCCCTTCAGAGAGGACTTCGAGAGCTACGAATATGGCTACGAGGAAGATATCAATCCCTGCTGGCGCAGGGGCTCGGTGCCATCCCGCATCTCGAGCAGGCCGCACATTCAATATGAGTTCCGGTTCGAATAACTACCGCTGGGCAGCCCTGCCACGCCTGGATACCTCGATAGACATCACCGGCCTGGAGGTAAACTTCCTTATCGAGCGTCCCGGCAGTGGCGTTAGTCCGATTCCATCCTCGCGCCTGATTGTAGGTGTTGCCGAGGATGTCACCTGGTTCTCGGGGTACTTGCCTGCAGCCAGCATGGAGCATTCCGTTCCCTCGCAAGCCTACACCTATTCCGGCTTTGTGCCTGTCGACACCGTCGACCTCAGCGACGAACCCGTCGCCTCGCTCCATTCTGTCACTGTACGGTTTGTGAACTACACGGGCAGCGGCCGCTACATCGTTTTCTATACCCCATCACCAGGAAGCGATACTTTGCCCAGCAACGGTTTCGACCTCGACAATATCGAACTGAGGCTGTCGAGGCCCTGTCCCACACCCGAGCATGTCCGCGTAACGCGCACCACTGCCGACAGCGTCTACGCCACTTGGGATTGCGGTCTGCATCCTTGTGGAGCCGATGGCAACGCCAACCCCGACCGGTGGTTGGTGTATGTCGGCGCACCGGGATTCGACTTCGGCAGCGTTACTCCTCATTTCTTCACTGACAACAGCGCCGCCATTGGCGGCCTCGACCCCAACAGCGACTACGAGCTGGTGGTGGTCGCCAGCTGTGGCGGCAGCGAGGGCTATTCCTCTTACCCAGAACCGTTCCACACCCTCTGCAGCCCTCTTGCCACGCTGCCCTTTGTCGAGGACTTTGAAAGCGTGGACGGTATACCCTCGTACAGCACCTATTCGAATGTGAACACGCTGCCCGACTGCTGGCTGCGACACAACACCGGCACGGCTGGCGAGTACAGCGGCGCCCCTCTTGTCCACAACGATTCCACCTACGCCCACAGCGGCACCAACGCCATGCGATTTCACACCGGCAACATCTCACCAGAATGTTCCGACCAGTATGCCATCATGCCGCTCACCGATTCAACGCTATTCCCTGTGTCGAGCCTGCAGGTGTCGTTCTGGTTGCGCACGGCGCACTTCTATTACAACTCGTTCATCGTCGTGGGTGTGATGAGCGACCCCACCGACACCAGTACATTTATCGCCGTCGACACTGCCCGCATCGCATCATTGAGTGACTACTCCCACCACACCGTCCGGCTGAACCGCTACTTCGGTCCCCACGGCCATGTGGCTTTCAAAGCGCCTTTTCAATCGCCAGTAAACCGTCCCTATATCGACGACGTAGTCCTCGACGAGCTGCCCTGCGCCCCCGCCGACAATCTGCACGCCGTCTACGCCTCCCTCGACAGCCTCACCGTCGCCTGGAGCGATACCAGCCGCTCCAGCACCCTCTGGCATGTCGAATACGACACCGTCGACTTCATCCCCGGCACCTCCGGCCGCTCGGGGGCCGGCGGCCTGGTGACGGTGGCCTGCGGCGAAGGCCAGATCGACAGCTCCTCGCTCGTCAGGCACCATACGTCGCTCACCCTGACGGGACTCGCCTCCGGCACCGTCTACCACATCTACGTCTACCCCAGCTGTTTCGACTCCGTCGTCGCTCGCCATCTCGCCGCCTCCACACTCCACTCTTCTCCCCATGCGCTGCCTTTCTCGGGAGGGTTCGACAACGACGACGACTCCGACGGATGGACCCTCACGGGCGACAACCAGCACAACCGCTGGGTGATAGGCGAAGCAACGGGGCATCCTGGACGTTCGCTCTACATTAGCGACAATGGTATCCACAACAACTATAGCGGTCAGGCCTCCACGGTCTTCGCCACCCATGCCCTCCGTTTCGACTCCGTAGGCGACTACCTCTACAGCTTCGATTGGAAATGCAATGGGGAGATGCACTACGACTACCTTCGTGCCGCCATTGTACCGGCCTACATGGTCCTTACTGCGGGCAACCTCTGCGGCTTCGACGACATCGAAGTGCCCGAAGGAGGCATCGCCCTCGACAGCCAAAGCTACCTGAACCAGAGTACCACCTGGCAGAACCTCGCGGGTTCCTTCCACATCGCCACACCCGGCAACTACCTCTTGGTCTTCCTGTGGCACAACAATTTGGGAGGCTACTATCAAAACCCTGCCGCCGTCGACAATATCAACATCATGTTGGGCGGTGGAACCCTTCCGCCTCCAAGCCACATCGTCACCGTCAGCGTCAACAACGCCGAATACGGTACTGTGACGGGCGGCGGACTCTACAATCACGGCGACACCGCCACCCTCACCGCCTTCCCCCGCACCGGACACCTCTTCTCCCAATGGGACGATGGCGACACCACCAATCCCAGAGCCCTCATCGTAACCAGCGACACCGCGCTGACGGCCATCTTCCTGCCTGTCGAGGGCATCGGTGTTGTGAGTGTGGACAACTGGAGGATATACCCCAATCCCACCAGCGGTGAGCTCACCGTCGACGCCGGAACCCCGCTGGCAGCAGCCCACCTGACCGACATGCTGGGACGACGCATAGAATTGACGCTGACCGTCACACACGATGGTGTCTATTCCCTCGACATCAGCACCTACCCTCCCGCAGCCTATCTCCTGACGCTCATTGCCTCCGACGGAAGCGAACACACCCTCCGCCTGCTGAAGAAATAACCACCCCCCAAAAACCGACTCATACCTGAAAGGAGAACTCTTCGTCCTCCCCAAAAGATCTTCCAATTCCAGTTCTTCCAATTAAATAAAGGATGCCAATAACTCCTCTATATAATATATAACTAATTAATAATTAATAATATAAGTATAGAATAGGAAAATTGGTACCCCTCAAAAAACAACTGGAAGAACTGGAATCTGGAAGATTCTGAGAGTAATTATTCACCTAAAAGGCAAATAATCAGCACAATACAAATATTCCCAACCACAATTGCCCCCATGAAAACCATCAAAATCCAGCCAATTACCCCTCTAAAAAGCCACTCCTCTCCCCCCAAATCGCTCCTCATACCCCTCTTTCAGCCACCAAACATCCCTTTTCGCGCTCAAACCCTCGTCGCAAAAAATCATCTCTCCGACCCCGTTTCATAGCCCTTACCCATCCAAACAACCACCCCAATGCCCAAATCCGACACCCTTTTCCTTCATTTTTGTCCTCTTCTTAAACCCCTTCGGCAGTCATCCCAAGTTAGCTTATAGATATCCTTCATCCGCATAACTCTTTGTGCCTCATAGGGAAAAGCAGCTCGGTAAAGCAAGCCTCCATAACCAAATCCGACAAGCCCAATCCAACCCCCGTTCGACTCGATCCCGTCGTCTGCTCCCCCATCTGCGATGCAGATTTTCCTATACCCGTATCTGCGTCCTTCTCCATTCTTTTCGTCCTGATAGAACCATATCCTTCCGCAAATCCCACTCCCAAAACTCCATAAGCACCATAGAATGAAAAACTTGCCAAAGTCAACCATACAAAACCATGACAATATGACAGTATGACAATTAAAAAAATGAATGGTATCACCCCTTTCCTTACTTTTTATATATAAATAAATATATATAATATATATTTAGTACAATAAAAGGAGAGATGTAACCCCTCAAAAATCAACTGTCATATTGTCTATTGTCATGGATTCATCCATCAAACTCCCCTAAAAGGCAAATAATCAACAAAATACAAACCAACCAAACTCTCATCCTCCCCAAGAAAACCATAAAAATCCAACCAAAAACCAGCCATTTTTCCTCTAAAAAGCCATAAAACACCCTCCAAATCGCTCCTCATACCCCTCCAAATCGCTCCTCTCACCCCTCTTTCAGCCACCAAAACACCCCTCCCTTATTGGCCTTAATGCCCTTAGTGCCCTTATTGCCCTTATTGGCCCTATTGCCCTTATTGCCCCTATCAGCACATAATTTGCAGCACCATATCCACCCAAAACCCTGCCCGATGTGTCATAAATCGTCCATAATCCTCCACAATCCTCCGCAATCGTCCGCAATCGTCCACCCCCCACCAAAAAACTTCGTATCTTTGCATCAGTTTCAAAACAACTAAGAGCCCTTTGACGCCCCTGAGCCCCCATTCAAATACTCCATATCAAGTCCGAGTCAACTCCGAGTCAACTCCGACTAAACTCCGACTCCTTGCCTGTCACCAAAAAAAAGCAAACGCCCACCTAAAGCCCACCTAACGCCCACCCAACACCCACCCTCGAACAAAAACTATTAACTATTATCTATAAACTATTAACTTTTAACTATTTTCCCCCATTTGTCCTCTCACTCCCTCTCACTCCCTTTCACTCCCACCCAAGATTCACCATTCACAATTCACCATTCACCATTCACAATTCACCATTCACCATTCACTAAAAAAACCATTATCCGATTGCCCGATGAACCCCTTGAAAAAAAATTTGGCCACGTCACGTTTTTCTCGTATCTTTGCAGCCTAAAGTAAATAGAAATAATAATTAATAAAAATCATTAAGACAATGAAAATTCGTACCTTAGTTATCGCAATGGCGCTTTCCCTGCTGCTCCCCAACGTAGCACGCGCCGACGAAGGCATGTGGCTCCTCTCGCTCATCGGCAAGAATTATTCCGATATGCAGAAGGCCGGCTTCAAGCTCACCCCCGAAGACATCTACTCCATCAACCAGTCCTGCCTCAAGGACGCCATCGTCGGCCTCGGCAATGCAGGCTCCCCCTTCTGGCACTTCTGCACCGGCGAGATCATCTCCTCCAAAGGTCTCATGTCCACCAACCACCACTGCGGCTACGGCAAACTGCAGGAACACTCCACCGTGGAGCACGACTACCTCCGCGACGGTTTCTGGGCCTACACCCTCGACCAAGAGCTGCCCAACCCCGGCCTCACCGCCTCCATCCTCGTGCGCATGGAGGACGTCACCAGCCGCGTGAAGGAAGTGCTCACCGACGAGATGAGCGAGGGTGACCGCGAGGCCGCCATCGAGAAAATCTCCAAGCAGATCGCCGACGAGGCCGTGAAGGGTACCGTGTACGACGCACAGGTGAAGCCCATGTTCAACGGCAACCAGTTCTTCCTCTTCGTGCACATCATCTACAAGGATGTCCGCCTCGTGGGCGCTCCCCCCTCGTCGATGGGTAAGTTCGGCGGCGACACCGACAACTGGTCGTGGCCCCGCCACACCTGCGACTTCTCCATGTTCCGCATCTACACCGCCCCCGACGGCACCCCCGCCGACTACAGCAAGGACAACATCCCCCTGCAGCCCAAGCACCACCTGCCCGTCAACGCAGGTGAGATCAACGACGGCGACTTCGCCATGGTGATGGGATTCCCCGGCACCACCGACCACTTCCTCACCTCCTACGGCCTCGAGGAGACCATGAACATCACCAACAAGCTGCGCTACGAGATCCGCACCGTGAAGATCAACATCCTCCGCGAGGAGATGGCCGCCAGCCAGGCCACCCGCATCAAATACGCCTCCAAGTACGCCTCCTGCTCCAACTACTGGAAATACAGCAACGAGCAGAACAAAGCCCTGAAAAACCTCAACACCATGGGCGTCAAGAAGGACGTCGAAAAGGAATACATGCAGTGGGCCAGCCGCCAAACCAACCCCAAATACTCCCGCGCCCTCGACCTCATCAAACGCGGCTACGCTGAACGTGCCACCATCGAAGAGGCCCAGCAATACCTCGTCGAAGGTCTCCTCTCCGGCCCCGAAGGTCCCCTCTTCGCCGCTCGTATCAAGAACACCTTCGCCCACATGCTCGAAGCCGACCCCAAGGCCGACCTCTCCGCTTTCCAAAGCTATATCGACAATTTCTATAAGGACTACGACATGAATGTCGACCGCCGCCTCGTGGCCAACCTCTTCAAGTATGTCGTCGACAACATGAACGCCGAATACTGCCCCGAGTTCCTGCTCAAGGCCAACAAGAAGTACAAGGGCGACTTCGACAAATACGCCGAAGACCTCTTCAAGAAATCAATCTTCGCCGACCCCGAGAAACTGGCCAAGTTCATGCAGAAACCCAGCATGCGCACCCTTGAGGGCGACCCCCTCGCCAAGGTCGGCAATGAGGCCCTCGACGCCTACCGCGCCCTCGCCTCCAACCTTAACCTCGAGACCCAGGAAAACCTCGAACGCGGCATCCGCGACTTCACCGACGGTATCCTCCAAATCAACGAGAAGAAAGGCAAACTGATGTCTCCCGACGCCAACAGCACCATCCGCCTCACCTACGGCAACGTGATGAGCTACGACCCCAAGGACGGCGTCTCCTACCACTACTACACCACCATGAAGGGCGTCATCGAGAAGGAAGACCCCGAGAACAGCGAGTTCAACGTCCCCGCACGTCTCAAAGAACTCTACGCCAAGAAGGAATTCGGCCGCTACACCAACAAGAACGGTGAGATGCCCACCTGCTTCATCACCAACAACGACATCACCGGCGGCAACTCCGGCTCGCCCGTCATCAACGCCAAAGGCCAACTCATCGGCTTGGCATTTGACGGCAACAGCGAGGCCATGAGCGGCGACATCGACTTCGAAGAAAACCTCCAGCGCTGCATCTGCCTCGACAGCCGCTACATGCTCTGGGTCATCGACGTCTTCGCCGGCGCCAAGAACCTCATCGAGGAAATGGATATCGTCAGATAACCCATAACCACCCACAAGTGAAACAAATTCAGCGACAGCAACTGCAGCAGAAGCTCTCTCCGCAACAGATACAACTCATGCGTCTGCTGCAGTTGCCTGTTACTGACCTCGAACAGGCCATCAAAGAGGAGATAGAGAAGAACCCCCTCCTCGAAGCCGACGTGCCCATGGGCAACGAGGACATCGACTCCATCGCCGCTGCCGCCGACCACGACCGCTCCGACTGGGACACCGACGAGGACGACGACTACGGCGCCTACGACTACCGCGAACACCTGGAGAGCGATCCCAACGCCTCCCGTCGCGAGTTCGTCCTGTCCGATTCCCTCTCCTTCGCCGACCGCCTCAATGCGCAACTCATCACCCGACGCCTCACCGAGCGCCAACAACTGATCGCCAACGAACTCATCGGCACCCTCGACGACGCCGGATACCTCAGCCGCGACCTCGACCTTGTCACCAACGACATGGCCTTCCGCCAGGGCATCGACGCCTCGCCCAACGAGGTGCTGGAGGTGCTGCGCATCATCCAAAGTCTCGATCCCCCAGGCATCGGCGCCCGCAACCTCCAGGAATGCCTCCTGCTGCAGCTGCACCGCATGCCCAAGGACCCCGACGTGCTGATGGCCACCACCCTCGTCGAACGCCACTTCGACGACTTCGCCAACCACCGCTACGAGCGCCTCTGCGAAGCCCTCGCCATCGACCAGGCCACCCTCGACCGCCTCTCCGCACTCATCCGCCACCTCAACCCCAAACCGGGCAGCTCCGACGCCGAGAGCGACTCCGCCGCCGCCACCTTCACCCCCGACATCATCCTCCAGCAGCACGACGGCGAACTCTCCTTCTACCTCAACGACGGCAACCTCCCTCGCCTCAGCCTCAACACCTACTACACCGACATGCTCGCCGAACTCGAGGCCCAGAAGGCCGAGCGCGAGCGTCACGGCTCCAAAAGCCCCGCCTCCGAACGCGAAACTCTCTCCTTCCTCCGCACCAAGCAGGCCGACGCCCAAGGTTTCATCGACCTCCTCCAGCAACGCCACGACACCATCGTGCGCGTCATGCGCTATATCATCAAGCACCAGCGCGGATTCCTCCTCACCGGCGACCCCGACGAGATGCAGCCCCTCCGCCAACGCGAAGTGGCCGAAGCCACAGGGCTGGACATCTCCACCATCTCACGCATGGCCAACAGCAAATACCTCCAAACCGACTTCGGCACCATCCCCCTCAAGGATTGCTTCTCCAAAGGTATGGCCACCACCGAAGGCGAGGAGATCTCGGTAGAGACCGTCAAACAGCGCCTGGCCGACGCCATCCAGGGCGAGGACAAGCAGGCCCCCCTGTCAGACGAGGCCCTCGCTCAGCTGCTCAATTCCCAAGGCTACCCCCTCGCCCGACGCACCGTGGCCAAATACCGCGAACAGCTGGGCTTCCCCGTGGCTCGCCTGCGAAGGGTGCTCATGCTGCTGGTCCTACTCCTCTCCCCTCTCCTCACAACTCACCTCTCCGCACAGGTCTCCTTCTACGATTCCCTCATCAACGCACGCCTCGAGGCTTCGCGCCAAATGCAGGCCTCCGGACGCAGCGCAGCAGCCAAACCCGCCCCCAAGGCCACAGCGCAAAGCAAGAACGAAAGCAAACAGGCAGTCAAAGCCATCCGCGACGCCGCCAAGGCCGCCGACACCGAAATCGACGCGGCAGCCCTGGCGCTGGTACCCCTGTGGTACGATGCTTTCCCCCACCACCGCGTCAACCCCCTGGGACGCACCACCCTCGACCTCATGCCCGACGAGATCAACCTACTCCTCGCACGCGACAGCGCCGACTTCTGCTTCCCCGTGTGCAATCCCAAGACATCCAACTACGGATGGCGCTGGCAACGCGGCCACCACGGCGTAGACATAGGTCTCAACACCGGCGACCCCGTCCACAGCGCCTTCGCCGGCGTGGTGCGCGTGGCCTCACGCATGGGTGGCTACGGCAACTGCGTCGTCATTCGCCACCCCAACGGCCTCGAAACACTCTACGGCCACCTCTCCAAAATCAACGTCCAACCCAACCAATCCGTCGCCGCCGGCGAAGTCATTGGCCTCGGCGGCTCGACAGGCAACTCCACAGGCCCTCACCTCCACTTCGAGTGCCGCTTCCTCTACCAGACCTTCGACCCCGAATGGATTCTCGACTTCTCCAACTACTCCCTCCGCACACGCCACCTCCACCTCGACAAGTCCTACTTCGGCATCCGCCAACCCCGCAAAGGCCAGAACCTCGACTACAAAGCCGACGAAAGCATCATCAAGGAACCCAAAAACGGCAAGAAACGTCCCGCCGTCCCAGCAACTAACACCTATAATATAAAGGATTTTTAGGCGGCACGTTCGTCAAGCCCCACATGTGATAATAAAGAAAACATTCATTCTATTATAATAATGAAGAAAATCAATCTCTCCGACTACGACCCCACGGCGGTACCCGACGGCAGCCCGTGGACAGTGGCCGTTGTGGCCGCCGAATGGAACCCCCAAGTCACCGACGCCCTCCTGCAGGGCGCTGTCGACACCCTCCGCCAACACGGCGTGCACGAGGAGAACATACGCGTCTTCCGCGTCCCCGGCACCTACGAACTCTCCTATGCCGCCGACACCCTCGCCGAACTCGACACTATCGACGCCGTCATCTGCATCGGCTGCGTCATACAGGGCGAGACGCGCCATTTCGAGTTCATCTGCCAGGCCGTATCGCAAGGTCTCACCAACGTGGCCCTCGCCAACCACAAACCCATCATCTTCAGCGTCCTCACCACCGACACCATGGAACAGGCCCTCGACCGCGCCGGAGGCCGCCACGGGAACAAGGGCGTCGAAGGCGCCATCACCGCCCTGAAGATGCTCCATTTTACCGACATAGCCGTTTCCCTGCCGTGAAGATAGTCTTTTTCGGAACCCCAGAGTTCGCCGTCGAGAGCCTCGACGCCATCATGCAGTCTTCCCACGAAGTCTGCGCCGTCGTCACCGTCCCCGACCGCCAGGCCGGCCGCGGACACAAGTTCATGCCTAGCGCCGTCAAGGAATACGCCCTCCAGCACCAACTGTCCCTCCTGCAGCCCGAACGGCTGCGCGACCCCGACTTCCTCGACCAACTGGAATCCTTCCACGCCGACATGTTCGTCGTCGTGGCCTTCCGCATGCTCCCCGAGGCCGTGTGGAATTTGCCGCCCCACGGCACCTTCAACCTCCACGCCTCGCTCCTCCCCCGCTACCGCGGCGCCGCTCCCATCAACCACGCCATCATCAACGGCGACACCCGCACAGGCGTCACCACCTTCCTCCTCAACCACCAGATAGACGAAGGCCAAATACTCCTCCAGGCCGAGACCCCCATCAGCCCCGACGACAACGCCGGCAGCCTCCACGACCGACTGGCCCTCATGGGTCGCGACCTCGTGGTGCGTACCCTCGACGGCATCCAAGCCGGCACCCTCACCCCCCGTCCTCAGGAGGGAACGCCCACAGCGGCACCCAAAATCTTCAAGGATTTCTGCTTCCTCGACCTCCACCAGCCGGCACAGTACCTCGCCAACCTCGTCCGCGGCCTCGCTCCCTACCCCGCAGCACTCCTCACTCTCGTCAACCCCCAGGGCGAAGAGGTCCTCTTCAAAGTCTACGATGTAGCCCCAATTCTCGCCCCTAACAGCACTCCAGGAGCACTCATTTGCGACGAAAAAAAAGTCCTAAAAATCGGTGTAGCAAATGGTTTCATCCAAATTTTAAGCCTCCAAATGAGCGGAAAACGCAAAAATTCCATCGAAGATTTTCTTCGGGGAAATAAACTAACAGGCTGGAAAACAAAACTATAGAAAATCTGCTAGAAAAAAACGAAAAAAAATTTAAAAAAAAATTTGTTTCGTATCAAAAAAAATTCTTACATTTGCACCGAAAAGAAAAACAAATATTTACAAACCCTTAAACATTCATCATTATGAACAAAACTGAACTTGTTAACGCCATGGCCGCCAAGACCGGCATGACCAAAGTCGCCGCCAAACAGGCAATGACCGCTTGTTTCGATGCCATCCAGGCCGAGCTGAAAAAAGGCGAGAAAGTGACCCTCATTGGCTTCGGTACCTTCAGCGTTGTGAAGCGCAAAGCCCGCACCGCCAAGAACCCCCGTACCGGCAAGGCCGTCAAAGTTCCCGCCAAGAAAGTGGCCAAGTTCAAAGCCGGCAGCAAGCTCCTCAAATAAGAGAGCTTACCAACAGCCTTAGAACAACTACGAACCGGGGCATCCTAACGGGTGCCTCGGCTCTTTTTTGCCCCACCCCTCAACACCAGCGGACCTGCCCCAGGATCCATTAATCCGGACGATTTGTCCGTGCTCCACACCCCTCCCCCCATCGGGCGCCCCTACCACTCAACTACCGTTCTTCAACACCGATTTCTCGGAATGAATTGGGAAAGAGGAAACGGCAATTTAAGGGATTTTAACAAAGTTTTGTTATAAAGTGTGAAAAAGAATACGTATCTTTGCAAAATTATTAAGGATAGTCGACAAAAGGTTATCTATTGTGGTACAATAATATATAGAAATGATAGGAGTGATTGGAAGTGGCTCATGGGCCACTGCAATTGTCAAAATACTGCTTGAACAGACAGACCGAAGAGTGAACTGGTGGGTGAGAAACGAGAAAGTACGCACAGGTCTGCTGAGCGATGGACACAATCCGGTACACCTGCCGGACGTGGAGTTGGATACCAGCCGCCTGGATATCAGCGGCGACCTGGCCGAAGTGGTGGGGAAGAGCGAATACCTGTTCCTCGTAACACCGTCGGCTTTCATTGCCAATGTGCTGGAGCAGCTGCCGAAGTCGGTCTACAAGGGCAAGAAGTTCGTCTCGGCCATCAAGGGCATTATTCCGGAAAGGAGAATTTCGGTGTCGGTGTATCTGGAGAGCATCGTGAAGGTGAAACGCAACGATATCTGCGTCATCAGCGGCCCTACACACGCCGAAGAGGCAGGTCACGGGAAACCGACGTTCCTGACGATGGCATCGAACAGCCCTTCGCTGGCCATCGAGGTGGAGCAGATGATGCGTTGCCCATACCTGCACACCACCCACACGACGGACATCATGGCCGTGGAGCGCGTGGGATTGCTCAAAAATGTCTACGCCATAGGCGCCGGTATGTGCCAGGGACTGGGCTACGGCGACAACCTCAACGCCGTGATGGTGAGCGCCGCCATGCGCGAGCTGGCACACCTGATACAGGTGTTCCCCTCGGTGAACCGCAATATCGCCGACAACTGCTACCTGGGCGACCTGATGGTCACCTGCTGGTCGAAGCACAGCCGCAACCGCCGACTGGGCGAAGAGATAGCCAAAGGGGGCCGAATCGACGACATCTTCGAGAAGATGGGCACCGTGGCCGAAGGCTACTACTCCGCCAAGAATTTCCACGAGCTGGGCTTGCTGATAGGCCGCTGCGACGAGATGCCCATCGTGGAGGCCGTCTACCGCGTGCTCTACGAGGGTGCGGACCCCAAAGAAGAAATCGACAACCTGATAGAGAATGTCTTTTAAACACAAAACATTACAGATACTACCCAAGGTATGGAAGCCAACACTTTCGACGATATACGACCCTATAACGACGCAGAGCTGCGCGAGGCGCTGAAGCGCATCGCCCAATGGGGGCTAATACCTCAGATATTGAAATTCATCTACCCACAGACGCCTGTGGAGGAATCCATGCAGCGCCTGCAGAACGTGCAAACCGTCAAGGAACTGCAGACCTCCTTCATGTACGACGCCATCTGCCGCATCGTCAGCACCACCACGCAGGGATTCTCGCACTCGGGCTTCGACTACATCCGCAAGGGCAAACCCTGCCTCTACATCTCGAACCACCGCGACATCACCCTCGACGCCTTCCTGCTGCAGATGCTGCTCATCAGCCGCCAACGCGAGACGTCGTACATCGTCTTCGGCAACAACCTGATGGAGACACCGCTACTGAGGGACCTCTTCCTGAGCAACAAACTGATACAGATGGAACGCGGCGGCGGCAACCCCAGGGCTTTCTATCGCAGCCTCCAGCATCTCTCCCAGTACCTGCACAACCTCATCGTCGAGCAGCGCGAGTCGGTGTGGATTGCCCAGAAGAACGGCCGCAGCAAGGACGGCGTGGACTCCACGGCTCCTGCCATCGTGAAAATGCTCACATTGGGCAGCGACGGCCCGGCAGCCAAAACCATTGCAGAGCTGAACATCATCCCCGTGGCGATTTCCTACGAATGGGACCCCTGCGACCTGATGAAGGCCAACGAGCTCTACCACCGCGCCCACGGCGGCTACCACAAGGTGGAAGGCGAAGACACCAACAGCGTCACCACAGGCATCATCGGACCCAAAGGTCATGTGCACTTGGCCATCGGCAAGCCTCTGAGCAGCGCCGAGATAGCCACCGAAGGCGACCTGGCGGACCACATTGCCTCCGTGCTGGACAAGCGCATCCAGAAGCTGTACAAACTGATGCCCACCAACTACTTGGCCTACGACATGCTGACGGGCACCAACCAGCACCGGCAGCACTACTCCTCCGAGGTGAAAAACGAGTTCCTGCAACGTATGAACCAGCTGCCGGAGGGCGAATGCCAGCGGATATTCATGGAGATGTACGCCAATCCCGTCATCTCAGCACGACAGTAATCTTTACAGGTAGGTTCCATTGATTGCTCCGCAATCAGAGCCACCATCCATACAACATTCAAAATGTGGAGTTTAGCAACCCTACATTTTTTTCTATTTCTAGAGATGCTGTTGCGTTGATGTAAAAACTATTATCTATTCTGCCTGACCTTCGGTCACGGCCTGCGACCGAAGTGGAGCAAACTATAAACTATTAACTAATAATACTCGCCCTATACTTCCTCGTAGAATCGGGGCTCGAAATTGAGCAGATAAACTCTGTCGGTGGCTCGCGTGAAAGCAGTATAGAGCCAGCGTAGGTATTCGCGGTCGAGGAGCATGTCGGGCGGAAGGAACCCCTGGTCGATGATGACGGTGCGCCACTGGCCACCCTGGGTCTTGTGGCAAGTGAGGGCATAGGCAAACTTGACCTGCAAGGCGTTGAAGTAGGGGTTGGCTCGGAGTTCGCGCAAACGGTCAGACTTGGAAGGGAGGTCGGCATAGTCCTCCATGACATTGTTGAAGAGGAGATTGGCCTCATCGGCCGTGAGCGATGGCGACTCGGAATAGAGCGTGGAGAGGAGCAGCTTGCAGTCACGGGGCTCCTCGTCGGGATAGTCGACAAAGCGAACCGTAGCATCGGCAAAGCGGAAGCCATAGAGCTCCTGTACATTGCGCACGCTGAGCACCTCGACGATGTCTCCATTGGCAATGAAGCCGATGGAACTTTCTTCATCAAGCCAGAAGTAATTGTTTTTCACCACCATCAAGTAATCGCCGGCATTGACCTCCTCCTCACGGAAAAGGACGGTATTGCGGACGCCCTGGTTGAAGAGGTTGGCTCGCTTGTTGGAACGGCAGATGACAACGACTTGGTCGAGAGCAAAGTCTCCATACTCGCGGTAGAGGGTCTCCATAAGGTCCTCTCCGGCGAGGCGGATGACATCAACGCCATTGGGGCTGAAAAGGGGCATCTGCGCCTCGTCACCACCCGTGAGGGAGGTGATTTGCGACCGCAGGGCTGTGGCCCCAGCAAGGATTCCGGAGAGCTGCTTCTGGCGCACCACCTCGGTGAGCTCGGCGCTGATAACATGGAGCGAAAAGGCAGCAGAGAGATAGGCCTCATCAAGGGCAGGGCTTTCGCTCTGTCCTACAGGGGGCAGCTGCGCGCTGTCTCCGATAAGCATCAGGCGGCAATGGTTGCCATCGTAGACATAATCTATCAAATCCTCCAAAAGGCTTTGGCGTGTGGAGGTGGGTTCGAGGCCTATCATGGAGGCTTCGTCGACAATGAAGAGGGTGTAGGAGTGCTTGTTGATACCACGGACGGTACGCACGGCGCCGGAGGCATCGGTGACAGTCATGTAGATTTTCTTGTGGATGGTGTAGGCCGGACGCTCGGAGTAGGATGCGATAACCTTGGCGGCACGTCCCGTGGGGGCAAGCAGCAGAGAGCTGACTCGCAGGGCAGGAAGGGTCTGTATGAGAGCAGAGATGAGCGAGGTCTTACCCGTACCGGCATAGCCCTTCAGGAGAAAAGCCGAACGGGGATCGGAATCATAGAGGAAACGTGCCATAGAGGCACAAGCATCCCACTGTCCGCCCGTGGGTTGGTGCGGAAAGTGGGATAGTATGAGCTTTTGGACAACCGGCTCGAAGCCTGAGGCAGCCACGACCTTACTGCTGGTCGGCCTCGGGAGCGGGAGTGGCGGCAACGGGCATAGCGGCCGTTGCGGCGGGGGCCTGCTGGACGGGGCTATAGTCGGCAACCTTCACCTCGGACTGGAGGGGGTCGGTTTTCTGGCCGCGGTGGATGCTAATAGTGGCAACGAGGCTGAGCACCACAAGGATGCCGGCAAGCCACCAGGTGGCCTTCTCAAGGAAGTCTGCCGTCTGGCGCACACCCATCACCTGGGTGGGAGCGGAGAAGTTGGCAGCAAGTCCGCCACCTTTGGAGTTCTGCACGAGCACAACCAATGCAAGCAAGACGCAAACAATGATAATCAGGATTACGATGATGTTATACAGCATAGTTTTTTAATAATTTATTTACTACTTAATATTGTTGTCAGTCGTTGAATTCGGGGTGCAAAAATACTACTTTTTTCGGGATTATTGGCCAATAAATTCTTATAAATTGCCAAAGCCTTGTCGTAACGACCTTGCTGCTCGAGTATAACAGCAAGAGTTTCAGTACCTAGCGAAACATCAGGCATCAAACTTTTTTTGTCATTGATATCACGACCGGAAGTGTCGCCAGAGGCCTCATTTTCCTCTTCGGAAGGGTCGACTTTTAGAAAATTGGACAGGATAACACTCTTGGGTGCGGTCTTGAAAGAGACCTCCTGGAAGGTATTGATTTCGTTGAGGACATCGAAGGAGGAATCGACGGGCGCTGGGGCAGCAGCACGGGTAGCAGTAGCAGTAGAGGCAGTTGTAGAGGCAGCAGTAGGGGCAACGGGGCGAGCTGGAGTGGAAGATGGAGCAGAATCTACAGCAGGGCCACTGGCAGCACGCGACAAAAGGCTGTCAAGGACATCGGGATCGCACACAGAAAGGGCTACGGCACGACGCTCCTCGGGGGTGTCAAACCCATAGGCACGGTCGGCTAGCAGCGCCAAGGTGGCCACAACCGAGGAATAGGGATACTTGGCCAACTGCGCCTTGAGCCAGCCACGGTCCTGCGAGGTGAAACGGCCAGGGGCCGATGCCATGTCGATAAACTGCTTTTTGTCCATATCCGACAGTCGTATTTATTGTTACTTTTTTTGTTCAAAAAATGTTCCATTTAACAACTTTTCACATTGAAAAATGGATTTGCAAATGTACAAATATTTTTTCAAACAGAAAAAAAAGAATTTATTTTCAGCACCCTCAACACTGAAAAACAGATTGTTACAGTTGAAAAAGATTTAGCGGGAAGAAATTTTTATCAACAATTCAAAAAAAATGTGTACTTTTGCAAACTCAATTTCAAAAAAACTCGACCGCATTCGAGTGGTTTTTGAGGTTGAAAATTTCGACGAAAAAAGAACAAAAAATATAGCAGAAAGATGAAAAGAACATTCCAACCGTCCCTGAGAAAAAGAGCAAACAAGCACGGTTTCCGCAAGAGAATGTCTACCGCCAATGGTAGAAAAGTGCTGGCCGCACGTCGCAGAAAAGGCAGAAAGAGACTGACCGTTTCCGACGAACGATAAGCAAGACCTCCATTGCGCATGGAGACTTGTACGGCGTTGCAACGAGAAAAGAAGTATTGAGGATACTTCTTTTTTTCATTTATAAACCATAAAGAACCAATACAATTGTATGGGAAGAAGAAACAGAGATTTGCCGCTGCTTGAACAGGTGACCATTGCCGACGCCGGTGCCGAAGGCATGGCTGTGGCTAAGGTCGACGGGCTGGTGGTTTTCGTACCCTTCGTGGTGCCGGGCGATGTGGTCGACATCCAACTCTATAAGAAGAAAAAGAACTATGCCGAAGGCCGCGCCGTGAAGTTCCATCGTCTCTCCGACCTCCGCGTCGATGCCCGATGCCCTCACTTCGGCATTTGCGGTGGATGCAAATGGCAGACCCTCCGCTACGAAGCCCAACTCGAAGCCAAGCAGCGTCAGGTGCGCGACAACCTGGAACGACTGGGCAATGTCGACTGCTCCGGCATGCGCCCCATCTGCGGTTCGGAAAACATCTACTATTATCGCAACAAGCTGGAATTCACCTTCTCCACCAAAGCCTGGCGCACACAAGAAGAGCTTGCCGCCGCCGGCGACACTCCCCTCCCCTCGCATGGCGCCCTCGGCTTCCACATCCCCCAACTGTTTGACAAGGTACTCAGCATCGACCACTGTGCCCTGCAGCAGGACCCCAGCAACGACATTCGCCTCGCCGTACGGCAATATGCCGAGGACAACAACCTCGAATACTACGACATACGCAACCATACAGGATTTCTGCGCAACCTCGTCATCCGCAACACTTCCACCGGCCAATGGATGGTCATCGTCATCGTTGCCGACGATGACCCGAAGCAACTCTTCCCCCTGCTCGACATGCTCGCCGACCGTTTCCCGCAGATCACCTCCCTGCAATACATTGTGAACACCAAGATGAACGACTCCTACAGCGACCAAACCGTCGTCACCTACCGCGGCAGCGACCACATCGAGGAATGCATGCAAGGCTACCGCGACAGCCACCAACTGAAGTTCATCATCAATCCCAAATCTTTCTACCAAACCAACTCCGCCCAAGCCCAACGCCTCTATAGCTTCGTGGCCGAACTGGCTGAACTGCAGGCCGATGATATCCTCTACGACCTCTATACCGGTACCGGCACCATAGCCCTCTTCCTGGCCGACAAATGCCAACGCGTCATCGGCATCGAATATGTCGAGGAAGCCATTGCCGATGCCAAGAACAACGCCCGCCTCAACGGCTTCGACAACACTCGCTTCTACGCTGGCGATATGGCCCAGGTGCTCACCGAAGAGTTCATCGCCGCCAACGGACGCCCCGATGTCGTCGTCACCGACCCCCCACGCGCCGGCATGCACGAGAAAGTGGTGGCCCAACTTCTGGCCACAGCACCCAGAAAGATTGTCTACGTCAGCTGCAACCCCGCCACCCAAGCTCGCGACCTGCAACTCCTGTCAGCACGCTACGAGGTACGACGCATACAACCCGTCGACATGTTCCCCCACACACAGCACGTCGAAAACATCGCCGAACTGGTGTTAAAAACATAAAAAAATACAGTTTTTTCAACTAAATTCTGTTCATATCGAAAAAAAGTGTTATCTTTGCATGTTGTTCATTTCGGCGAAGACAACGCTCCCGTCGGTGCAACAAGCTAAACAACAAACGATTGTATAAAAACAAAATAGAATAATAATAAATAAAAAATACACACTAACAAGATGAAAAAAGTATTATTGAGTCTGTTATTGGCTATTGCATGCATGCCTATGGCTATCGGCCAGAACAAAGCCGGCAATTTGGTAACTATCGACACCACCGTCTGTAGCAGTTTCACTTGGATGAACGGTGTAACCTACACCCACGACACTGTGGCTATCTACTCCCCGGCCAACGTCGACACCGTCTATGTGCTCAACCTCACCCTGAGAGAGCCCGTCGCCGACACCAATGTGGCCATCCCGCTTGAGGGCATCTGCAACGTCAGCTGGAACGGTCGCGTATGGTCCACCCCTGGTTCCTTCTACGACACCCTCTCCACCGTCAATGGTTGCGACAGCATCGTCAAGATTCAAATCACCCTCGCCGGCGAGACCCACGACACCGTCACCGCCTCCGCTTGTGACACGTACGCCTACGAGAACGTTGAGTACACCACCTCTGGCGAATACACCTTAACCGAGACCGTGGACGGATGCAACCACTACACCCACCTCTTCCTCACCATCTCCCCGTCCTACACCGACACCACCGCCGTCGTTGTCCGCGACACCATCGGCGGCTGCCGTATCACCTGGCTCGGCAACACCTATTCCTTCGCCGACACCAACCGCGTCATCTACGGCAACATCCCGACCGCTGCCAACTGCGACAGCCTTGCAGCCATCCGCATCACTAGCTTCACCGGCACCCAGAACGACACCAACCACGTCGACAACTGCGGCAACTACACCTGGCCCGAGAACCACACCATGTACACCACCGACACGATCGTCATGGTGAGCACAACCACCGCCACCTGCGTTGAGAACAAATACCTCGACCTCCACATCGTCAGCAACACCGACCACCCCGTCGCCAATGCCTGCGACTACTTCATGTACACCTTCCCCTCGCGCAGCGGTGCTGTCGGAGCCTACGATACCGCCTACTTCTATGAGAGCGGTGTCTACACCGAAGACCAAAACGGAGTGCCCCTCTACTCCAAGAGCTTCGTCACCAACTGCGTCACCTACCACGCCCTGACCGTCAACGTCTCCCCCATCCAGAATCTGGTCAACCCCAACCCCGTCTATGACACCGTGTGCGACTCCTACACCCTCTCCTTCAACGGCCGCCGCTACACCTTCAACGAGTCTGTCGACTCCCTCATCGTCTATCAGATGCACTACGACAACGAAATCTGCTACGACACCTCCATGTGGATCCACATCGTCGTCAACCACAAATCCTTCTCCGACACCACCGTCACCACTTGCGACAGCTACTTCTGGCCCTTCACCGAGCAGACCTACACCACCTCCACCACCCAGACCTATGTCCTCCCCGACACCGTCAACAGCGTCAAGTGCGACTCCGTCGGCCGCCTGAACCTCACCATCAACTACACTCCCGAGGTCACCATCGAGGGCAACTGGCACCTCCACCCCAACACCACCAACGTCGCCAACCTTAAGATTGTCGACAACCCCGCCGACCACAACTCCTACAAGTGGTTCAAGAACAACGAAAGCACGCCCTTCAGCACCGCCGATTCCATCTCCCTGACCGTCGATGCCAACACCGACATCCACCTCGAGACCACCAGCAACAAGGGCTGCACCGCCAACAACTGGATCACCATCACCTACACCGTGGGTATCGACGATGTCGATGGCCTCAACGTCAACCTCTACCCCAACCCCACCAGCCGCTACCTCAATGTTGAGAGCGCCGAGGGCATCAGCGAGGTCGTCGTCTACAACGTCATCGGCCAGCAGGTCATCCGCCATGCCGTCAACGGCAACGCCACCCAGCTCGACCTGGGCAGCCTCACCACCGGCAACTACACCCTCCAGATCCGCTCCCTCAACGGCGAGCAGACCACCCGCAAATTCATTGTCAACAAATAATGAATACATATCTTAAAGACAAAAGCGTTCGGCACCTTCGTGCCGGACGCTTTTTGGTAACTCTGGCCTCCGCTGCTCTGCTGCTTGGCGCCTGCCAACGGCAGGAACCCATGCGACTCTACGGCGAAGCCCAAGGCACCTACTACAGCATCCAATACTACGACCCCGAGCAGCGCAACCTACAACCTCAAATCGACTCCCTCCTCCAAGCCTTCGACCACTCGGCATCCCTCTGGGTCGACTCCTCGCTGCTACGACGCATCAACGCCGGTCAGACCGACTCTCTCGACGACATCCTCCAGTTCCTCCTGCAGAATTCCCTGCACATCATGGACTACACCAACGGAGCCTTCGACATCCGGGTGGGACGCCTCGTACAGACCTGGGGGTTCAGTTTCAAACAGCGTAGCGAACCCGATAGCACAACCCTCGCAGGCCTCCTCCATGCCGCCCACAGCACCATCAGCTACGACAATAGACGCCTCCTGCGAGAATCCCCCGACACCGAACTCGACTTTAACGCCATTGCCCAAGGCTATGCCTCCGATCTCGTGGCACAGCTCCTCGACAGACACGGCATCCACAGCTACCTTGTCGACATCGGCGGCGAGGTCATCTCCCGCGGCCTCAAGCCCGACGGCAGCCCCTGGAAGGTGGGCATCGAACGTCCCGCCGAGGACCGCTATAGCGAGCCCGTGGTGCAGACCGCCATCACCCTCACCGACGCCTCCGTCGTTACCTCCGGCAGCTACCGCAAATACTATGAAAAGGACGGCGTGCGCTACTCCCACACCATTGACCCCACCACCGGCCGCC
This sequence comes from uncultured Bacteroidota bacterium, assembly GCA_902775135.1. Taxonomy (GTDB): domain Bacteria; phylum Bacteroidota; class Bacteroidia; order Bacteroidales; family P3; genus Colimorpha. The sequence continues at coordinate 26,328 of CACYKY010000012.1, forward strand.
CGGTACAGCACTCCCTCCTCAGCGTCTCCGTCGTCGAGAACCAATGCTGGCTGGCCGACGCCATGTGCACCGCCTACATGGTCATGGGCCTCGACAGCGCCCGCAGCTTCATCGCTGCACACCCCGACGGTCCCGGAACCAGCGCCGTATACTTCATCTACGACTCCTGCGGCACCCTCAAAGAATATGGAACAAAAGATTTTATGAATTTAGTAGTAAAAAAATGAAATCAATGACCGGCTATGCCAAGGTGCAATCCACCTTCGGCGACAAGAAAGTAAACATAGAAATCAAAACCCTCAACAGCAAACAGCTGGACCTCATCGTCAAGCTGCCTGCCGCCTACCGCTCCCACGAGCTGGACATCCGCGCCATGCTCGGCAGCCTGGAGCGCGGCAAGGTGGAATGCATCCTCAGCGAGGAGAGCACCACCGCCAACGCCAGCGGATTCAACCGCGACCTCCTCATCAGCCGCTACAACGCGCTGGCCGATGTGGCCAACGACCTCCATGCCGTAGACCTCGTCCACCGCGCCTCGCTCTTCACCACCATAGCCTCCATGGGCGACATCTGGAACAGCACCACCAGCGACGAAGTGAGCGACGAGGAATGGCAGCATACCGCCGCCGACCTCCAGCATGCCATCGACCTCTGCGACCAGTTCCGCGCCCACGAAGGCAGCGTGCTCGAGGTGGACTTCCACAAGCATGTCGACCTCATCGAAGAAAAGCTGCGCCAGATCCCCGCCCTCGAAGGCGAACGTATCGACACCGCCAAGGAACGCATCAAACGCTACCTGGCTGACGCCGCCGTAGAGGTGGACCAGAACCGCTTCGAGCAGGAACTCATCTACTACCTCGAAAAGCTCGACATCACAGAAGAGAAGGTACGCCTGCAGAAACACATCGACTACTTCCGCCAAACCATGGCCACCGAGCCTTCCTGCGGCAAGAAACTCGGCTTCGTGGCCCAGGAAATGGGACGCGAAATCAACACCACAGGCTCCAAAGCCAACCATGTCGGCATCCAGAAACTCGTCGTCGAAATGAAGGACGAGCTAGAGAAAATCAAGGAGCAGCTGGGAAATGTGTTGTGAACCGTTGAGGAAGTAAGACGTAAAACAGTATAACCAAGCGTCTAGGAGAAACCGCTCCCAGACGCTTTTTTTCATACATACAGGCCGTCTCTTTTATGCGCCTGTCGACAAAAAAAGCCGCCCGTTTGGGCGGCTTTTCTTATATCCAACAGTCAACCTTACTTGATGATGAGTTTCTCGATCTTGCTGAAGGTGTTGTTGGTGACGCGGACGAAGTAAGCACCGGCGGGCATGTTGCTCACGTCGATGGTGTTCTCGGTCTCGGCGTTGACGCGGGCGTTGTAGACGACGCGGCCGCTCATGTCGATGATGCTGCAGTCAACCATGCCGCTGACACCGTTGATGTTCAGCTTGACGGTGGAGGTGGCAGGATTGGGATAGAGCGACAGGACAGCTTCGGGGGCCACGGGGTCGATACCGACGTGAATCCACTCTTCGGTGTGGAAGGTAGCGGAGATGACATAAGGAGCAGCAACCTCAGCCAGGTCGTAGAAGTGGAGGACATAGTAGCCACGATAGAGGACAACCTCTTCAGTTCCCTGAGCATCAACAACCACGGTCACGTTGTCGTTGTTGTTCTCGGTGTTGTAGAAGGAGAGGTAGAAGGGATCCTCGGGAGGAGTGGCGTGGTCGGGATCGTTGGGATCGTAGATCTGGGCCTGAACACCGTTCACATAGATGTTGTCGAGGACGGTGTGGTCCTCAGCAGCGCTGATGGTGAAGTTGTAGTTACCACCCACGGCGAGATTGACACCCTCGGAACCGCACATTTCCTCGGAGTTGATGACCACGGAGAAGGCGGAATCCTCGGTGTTGGTGGAGCAGTCGGCGATGAAGAGGTCGGTGGCGACATCCTCACGAGGTCCGATGATGGGACGAATCATGGGGAAGTAGTCGATATTCCAAGCGGTGACATAACCGTTGGTGCCTTCGGGAGCCAGAGGATCCTCGACATAGATCTGATAGGTGGGCAGCGGGGTGTTCTGGCGGCGATAGGGAGCAGTCTCCTCGGTGTAGCTGTAGCTGGCGGTGTGCTCAGCGTCGAGCTTGTAGCTGGTGGCCTGGGAGGCAACGTGGAAGTTGAAGTTACCATTCAGGATGTAACCGAAGCGGTAGCCGGTGTTGGGCTCGAGCTCAGGCTGGTTGGGGAAGAAGATGCTGACAGCGGAGTAGTTGGCCACGTTGGTGGTGGGAGGCAGAATGTAGCCGGTCATGGGCAGGTTCTCGATATCATCATCGGTGACGTCGAAGGCAAGACCATCGATACCGGTGGCGATAGAGGTCCAGCTGACGGACTCACCATCCTCAGTGTAGGATTCCTTACGGATGTAGGGGTAGATGATGCCCTCACCAGTGGAGACGGTACCGTCGGTGGCGGGGACGTACTCAATACCTTTCAGCACCCAACCCTCGGGAATTTCGTTACCGGTGACGTAGTTCATGTGAACCATATAGCCTTCGGCACTGGTGTGGTCATCTTCGTCGGTGTTGGTGACTAAGCCATCGTCGTTGAAGGCCACGCGGAAGGAGGAGTTGGAGGGAATCAGACCGTTATCACGGCCCCAGCGGTAACCGTTGACATCGCTGCCATCAGGGAAGATGAGGTTGTTGGAAACGGTGTAGAGGACGGAGTCCACGCGGGTGTGGAGCGAACCGGCATTGGCATAAATCTTGTAGACATTGGCGCCGACGGTGCCGGTGGGCAGCGAACGACCCTGGTAGTTACCAATGAGGTTGCCAGTGGTGTTGCCATAGTTGGGGTGCATACCAAGCCAGGAAACGAAACCGGTGTTGAACATGGTGTCGCCGCCATAGGCGAAGCCGCGCTCGTCGATGAACATCTTATAGTCCTGCTCGACATCGCCAGCGGGAATCGAGAAGTTGTTGGAGGTGAGCACCAGAGGCTGTTCACCATTGAGGGGACCAGCGCTGAGGGTCAGGTTGGCATTGTTGAAGGGGGTGACGTTGGTGTTGCGCACATGGGTACCGTAGGTCACGGGGAGGGTCATGTTGCGGGGGATCATGCCATAGAAACCTTCAACGGGAGCGGTGTAGGAGAAGTCCCAAGTCTCGGTGAGGTTGCTGGTAATGATGGCGACGTTGTCCAGAACCCAGCCGTAGCCGTAGTAACGAACGTTACGCGTGGGGGCGCTGACACGGACACGAATCTTGATGTTGGTAGCTTCGTGCAGCTGGAAGGGCATGACGTAGCGGGCCTTGGAGGCGGCGAGATAGTTGATATCGACATCGACACCGGTGACGTTGATCTCACGGGCGTGCCACATGCCGTTGTACCAATAGTCGATGAAGCACTGGTCGTAGTACTTGGCATAGTACTGGTTGACACCGACAAAGACCATCTTACCCACATACTGGGCATCGCGGACAACTTCGGGGAACTCCATGTAGGCGTTCACCATGCCAGAGTTCTGCTCCTCATAGTTGAAGACAACCAGACCATCGTCCTGATAGCCAGGGTCGTTCTCGTTGTTGGTGGCACCGAGGTAGCTAATCACACTGGAAGCATTGAAGCTGAAGTTGTTGTTGTAGATGGAGTCAACGGTGTTGAGGAAGGTGGTGGAGTCGGCAAAACGTCTCCACTGGCACCAAGCGTGGGCGGTCACGTTGACGGCGTTGGCGTTGGCAGTACCGAAGACACTGTCGTGGCCGTTGGCATAGATGTGGTCGCTAGCCTGGATGTAGCCTTTGGTGATTTGGGGCCACTCAGTCGCGTTGAAGCGGAAGATGTAGTTGGTGTCGAATTCACCGGTCTTGGAGAAGATGGAAGCCTTGTAGTCGACAGGCTGCTGCTTCATCAGGTCCTTCACCCGATAAGTCTTTTCCTCGCCGCGAGGCATCTCGTGACGATTGTTCGCGGTTTGTGCAAAGGCCATGGTGGCGCACAATGCAAAACCTAAAACGAATAATACTTTTTTCATTTTGTTTGAATTTTGATGATTAATAAATTACTTTCAATTTCAATATTTGCGTTTTCGATATCTATTTTTTTGTTTTACAGGTTCTTCAACGTTTTTTTAACACTTCACTGCACTATATTTCACGATGCAAATATAGGCATTTTTTTTCATACCGCAATATTTTTTTGTTTTTTTATGATTCTCGCACCCCCTTCCCCGCCCCACCAAAGAGGGTCCGGAGTCGTCCTCCCCCTTTTCCTACCCATTACCCATCCCCATGCAGGAGGGCGCACCCCGCCGCCCACAGGATGAGGAAAGCGCACTTTATTTTCCATCCCCCATACAATATTTTTCAATCGGTCACGTTTCTAGGGGTAAAATATATAAAAGGAAATAAATGTATAAAAAGACAATAATGGTGCTCATGGCGGCGTCGCTGGTGGTGGCGGCGGGCTGCGGGAGCGGCAAGAAGGCCGCGTCGACCAAGGCCAACCCCTACGAGCGGCCGCCCATCCGCGAGGTGACGGAGGAGCAGCTGGCCGAGGACGGCATGCTCATCGACGCCCTGTCGCTGCAGGAGACAGGGCGTGCCGACGAGGCCCTGGAGGCCTACGGCAGGACCGTGGAGAAGCACCCCAGCTGCGACGCCGCTTGGTACGGTATGAGCCAGCTGCTGGCACAACGCGGATGGACCGACAGCGCCGAAGCCTGCGCCCGCCGCGCTGTGGCCCTGAGGGGCGACAACGTGTGGTATCTCCTCTCGCTGGCCATGACACAGCAGATGAAAGGCGACAACAACGGCACCATCGAGACCTGGGAGACCATCGTACGCCAGAACCCCGAGGTGCTCGACTACTACTACGAACTCTCCAACCAGTACATCGCCGCGGGCAACCTGCCCAAGGCCGTGGAGGTGCTGAACCGCGTGGAACGCCGCATAGGGGTCACCGAGCCCATCTCCATGCAGAAAGCCAAGCTGTGGAACGCCGCCGACAAGCCCGACAAAGCCATGGCCGAGGTGGAAGCCCTTGCCAAAGCCGTACCCGGCGACAAGCAGAGCAACGCCATCCTGGCCGAGATGAACATGCAGCAGAAGCGCTACGCCAAAGCCAAGACCTACTACGACCGCATCCTCGAGGCCGACCCCGAGGACCCCTACATACACATCCAGCTGGCCGAATACTACAAAGCCGTCGGCAGCCCCGCCGAGGCCGACAGCGAGATGGTGCGCGCCTTCGACAACCCCGCCCTCGACAGCAAGACGAAGCTGCAGCTCCTGGGCTCGTTCTACAGTACCGAGGAATTCTTCGGCTCGCGCAGCGCCACCACCTTCCGCCTGATGGACAAAGCCATGTCCGGCTGCACGGACAGCACGGAGTTCGCCGCCTTCTACGGCAACGTGCTCTTCAACCAACACCGCTACCCCGAAGCCTCGCACCAGATGGTGCTGGCGCTACAGAAGGACAGCAGCATGTACGAAGTGTGGGAGCTGCTGCTGGTGAGCCTCAGCGCCACCCCCGGCAACGAGGCGGACATGGAGCGCTATGCCCGCCGCGCCGCCGCCCTCTTCCCCGTACACACGCTGCCGCACTTCATCGTGGCGCAGCAGGCCATCATCGGCGAACGCTACAACGAGGCCCTGCGCGAACTGGAGACCGCCGTGCGCTGGGGCTTCAGCAAGGGCTACCTCGAGGCGGAGACCTATGGCCTCATGGGCGAAGCCTACTACCGCACCGGGCAGTACGACAAAGCCTGGCAGGCCTTCGACCGCTGCCTGGCCCTGCGGCCCGACGACATGGGCACGCTGAACAACTACGCCTACTACCTCTCCGAACAAAACACCCGGCTGGAGCAGGCCGAACGCATGAGCCGCCGCACCATCGAGGCAGAGCCTAACAACGCCAACAACCTTGACACCTACGCCTGGATACTCCACCTGATGGGACGCGACCGCGAGGCCCTGCCGCTGATGGAAAAGGCCGTGAGCCTCGACCCCAAGAGCGACACCCTGCGGCGCCACCTGGAAGCCATCCGGGGCAAATAAAAACCTCCCGAGCATGAACCCAACGAGAAGACATACAGCAACCCTCCTGGCCATGGTCATGCTGGCCCTGGTGGCCACCTCCTGTCGCAGCACACGCCCCACCACAACACCCACACCGGAGACCACACCCACGGAAAGTCTCTACACCGTCATCACCTTCACCGGCACGGTGGAAGGCATCAACGTCAGCGGGCAGGTACGCATGGAGCACGGCAAAGTCATCTGGTGCAGCGTGAACAAATTCATCGAACTGGGACGCGCTATGGCCACGCCCGACTCGGTGTGGGTGCGCGCCACCATGATGGACGTCAACCGCGAGGGCTCCTACCGCGACTTGGAACGCCTGACGGGACGCCGCATCTCCTTCGCCGACCTGGAGGCCATCCTGCTGAGCGACGACGCCGACCGGCGCATAACCGCCCTGGGGCGACAGCTGGGCTACAACGTACAGGTGCACATCACCCGACGCGAAAAGGCCCAACGGCTGACCTTCCCCTTCAACAAATAAGAGATCACACTTGAAACAAAAGGAAATGGAAAGGAAAAAACTGATTGTGGCGCTGATGGCGCTGATGCCTGTGGCCATGATGGCCCAGAACCACCGCGACCTGCTGAGCGACTCGGCCATGCATGTGGTGGACCGCTATGTGAAGATGCTCGACATCGACCACCTGCCTACCGACAGCATGCTGGTGATGGAGACCGCCGTCACCACCAACCTCAACACGAAAGACACCATCTGGATGCGCCGCTGGTTTGCCGCCGGCGAGCGGCACCGCATCGAAGTGTGGAACGACCAGAAGATGGACTACGGCCTGTCAAGCAACGGCAAGGACCGCTTCCGCACCTACCGGACGGCCTACGAGTCGTGGGAGAGCATCAACAGCGAGGAATTCAACAAGAAGCTGCAAGGCTACGACTTCCGCGGACCGCTCTACCGCTGGAACGAGAAAGGAGCCCAGCTGAGCTGGAACGGCACCACCGAACTCAAAGGACAGCCGCTGCAGGTGGTCAAGGTGGTATGCCCCAACATGTACACCCGCTACTATATGTTCGAGCCCGAGAGCGGACTGCTGACCCTCATCTTCGAGACCGACGAGTGGGAGGGCAGCAAAAAGGAGATCCGACGCGGACACATCGAGTGGAAGATTTTCCACGAGTTCCAACCCCTGACAACGGGCATGCTGCCCTCGCTAGAGAGCTTCATGCGCGACGGCGAACTGACCATCCTGCGCACCAGCTACCATTTCGAGGCCGTCGACCCCGACATCTTTGAACACGACTAGTCACCATGGGAATACTGCAACCTGACGACGATTACTTCATGGGCGAAGCCCTGAAGGAGGCCCGGCGGGCAGAAGCCGACGGGGAGATCCCCGTGGGCGCCGTGGTGGTGACGGGCGACAGCATCATTGCCCGCGCTCACAACCAGACGGAACTGCTGCACGACGTAACGGCCCACGCCGAGATGCTGGCCATCACGGCAGCGGCGGATCACCTCGGGGCCAAATACCTCACGGGGTGCACGCTCTACGTCACCCTCGAGCCCTGCGTGATGTGCGCCGGCGCCCTAGGGTGGAGCCAGCTGGCAAGGATAGTCTACGGCGCCCCCGACGAGAAACGCGGCTTCGAACGCCTCGGACGCTCCATGCTGCACCCCAAGACAGAAGTGACGTCAGGCGTGAGGGGCGAGGAATGCCTGAGGCTGGTGAAAGACTTCTTCAAGGGGAAGCGATAGCGGATTGGGTACGAAATAGATTCAACAAAAAATAATTATAGATAAAACAAAACAATTTTTGATTATGAAACCTACATTACTTGTTCTGGCCGCCGGTATGGGCAGCCGCTATGGTGGATTGAAACAGATGGACGGCGTGGGCCCTCACGGCGAAATCATCATGGACTACAGCATCGAGGACGCCATCCGCGCAGGCTTCGGCAAAGTGGTCTTCGTCATCCGCCACTCGTTCGAAGAAGAGTTCAAGCGCCACATCAATGCCGACCACTTCGGCAACCGCATCCAGGTGGAGTATGTCTTCCAGGAGCTCGACAAGCTGCCGGCGGGCTTCAGCGTGCCCGAAGGCCGTGAGAAACCCTGGGGCACCAACCACGCCATCCTCATGGCCAAGGATGTCATCCACGAGCCCTTCGCCATCATCAATGCCGACGACTTCTACGGCCGCGACGCCTTCCAGGTCATCGCCGACCACCTGCGCACCCTCGAGGGCACGAAAGGCCAGTACTGCATGGTGGGCTACCGCCTGGAGAACACCCTCTCCGAAAACGGTACCGTCAGCCGCGGTGTCTGCGAGACCGACGCCAAAGGCCTGCTCATCGGCATGACCGAACGCACCTCCATCGGCCGCACGGCCAACGGCATCGAATACAAGGACGCCGACGGCAGCATGCACCCCCTGGCAGCCGACGCCACCGTGAGCATGAACCTCTTCGGCTTCACGCCCGACTACTTCGCCAAGAGCGAGGAGCTGTTTGTGGACTTCCTCAAGGAGCACGGCACCGAGATGAAGAGCGAATACTACATCCCATTCGCCGTCAACACATTCATCCACAGCGGCTACGCCACCATGACCGTGCTGAAGACCACCGCCCAGTGGTTCGGTGTCACCTACAAGGAGGACCGCCCCATGGTCGTCGACCGCCTGAAGAAACTGCACGACCAGGGAGTATACTAATCTCCCCCGCCTCCGGATTATAAATCTCCCCGCCTCCAAGATTTGCATAGCCCCAGCAATGAAAGCAAATAATAATTTCCAGGATTTCCAGGATCTCGCGAAGCGGGAGATAACAACCTTTGCGAGGGAGCACGAAAACGACGATACCGCGCGGCTGCTGCTGAGTGCCGCGCGGTATCCTTCTGTCGATATGGCGGCGGTGGTGCAGCAGATCGAGGGGCGGCGCACGGCACGCGAGAAATGGCCGTCATTGCTGGAGTGCCCCGATTTCCTCTACCCTCCCCGGCTGAACCGCGAGCAGGCCTCGTCGGAGACCACAGCCCTGCACAAAGCCTCCATCTGCCATCTGCGGTTCAACAGTCTTCAACAGCACGGCGAAGTGGCGACCCGTCCGCTCCGTATCGCCGACCTCACGGGCGGCATGGGCATCGACACCTTCGCCATGGCCGGATGGAAAGCGGCATCGTCCCTGGAAGCAGAAGTGGACTATGTGGAGCAGGACCCCGAGCTCTGCACCCTAGCCCAAAACAACGCAAAAGCCCTGGGACTCGACAATGTCCGCGTCCATTGTGGCGACAGCCTGGAATGGCTCCGGCGGCAGGACCATCGCTTCGACCTGATCTTCGTCGACCCCGCCCGGCGCGACAAGCAGGGGCGCAAGGTCGCAGCCTTCGAGGATTGCACGCCCGACATCGTGGCGCACCGCGATTTGCTGCTGTCCAAAGGAAAAGAACTCTTGGTGAAAGCCTCGCCGATGATCGACATCTCGCTGGCGGCTTCGCAACTGCGCGACATCAGCGACATCTATGTCATCGCCGTCCAGGGCGAGTGTAAGGAGGTGCTCTTCCGTTGCGGAAAGCACGACGCCAGCCCCCTCATCCATTGCCACCACCTGCATCATGGCGAGGTGGACGACTATGTCTTCACGCGCGACGACGAGGCACAAGCCCACGCCACCTATGCCAGCGAGATGGGGAAATACCTCTACGAGCCCCATGCCGCACTGATGAAAGCCGGCCCCTTCAAGATGCTAAGCCAAACGGAGGAGGTGGCCAAACTGTCACGCAACACCCATCTCTACACCAGCAACCACTTTATCCCGCGCTTCCCTGGCCGCATCTTCAGCCTCCTCGCGGAAATCAAGCCCACCCGCAGAGAGGTGCAGAAGTGGATTACCGACGGGAAGGCCCATGTGGTCGCGCGCAATTATCCCGTGACCGCTGCCGACCTGCAAAAACAGCTGGGACTGAAAGAGGGCGGCGACCTCTTCGTCATCGCCACTACCCTGGGCACACGCCCCTGTGCCTTCGTGGCAGAGAGAGTTTAGGTAGGTTCTGCAAATACCACTTTTAGCTAATCGATGATTGACAGCCGTCCCGTCGGCGGAACGGCAGGAGCCTCGAGCCCGGCGCCCAGACGCTGCTGGCTGCGCAGGATGCGCACCTCGTCGAAGAGGCCGCTGGCAATGAAGGCGTCCAGTATCTTGCGCCCGCCTTCGACGATGACCGACTGTATCTTCTTTTCGTAGAGTGCCGCGAGAGTTTCCTCTACGCTCTGTGTGTGCAGGTGGAGCCAATGGCTGGGCACATCGTCGAGGCGCTCGCGACGGTCCACCACCACGGGTTGCGGCTGGGGGCCGAGAAAATGGCGCGCCGAGAGCGAGGGGCGGTCGCACCGATAGGTCTCGCTGCCTACCAGGATGGCGGCCTCCTCGGTACGCCAACGGTGGTTGAGGCGGTTCTGCTCGGGAGTGCTGAGCCAGTAGGGCTGCGACGGGTCGGCAGGCGCCAGGAAACCGTCGGCACTCTGCGCCCACTTCAGCACGACATAGGGCCTATGCTGCTCCATGAAGGTGAAGAAACGGCGGTTCAGCTCGCGCCCCTCGGCCTCGAGCACATGGCGTTCCACCTCGATGCCGGCCTCCTCGAGCATGCGGAAACCGTTGCCCGCCACCAGGGGGTTGGGGTCGTCGTTGCAGCACACCACACGACGGATGCCGCGTTCCACCACCAGGTCGGCACAGGGGGGCGTCTTGCCGTAGTGCGAGCAGGGTTCCAAGTTGACATAGAGCGTAGCCCCGCGGAACACCTCTTCCGACAACGGACGCAGCAGGGCGTTGCGCTCGGCGTGGTAGCCGCCGTAGTATTGGTGGTAGCCCTCACTGACGATGCTGCCCTCCTTCACCACCACGCAGCCCACCATGGGGTTGGGCCTCACGCGCCCCAACCCGTTGGCTGCCAGCTGCAGGCAGCGACGCATATATACTATGTCACGGTCGTTGTGCATCTCTGTTTTCGGGATGCAAAAATACAAAAACTTTCCCACATGGAAAGATTTTTCTTCTCCCACAGCCCCAGGTGGCAATAAACCAGCACAAAACGCGTTATTCCGACAACTATCCGACATTAACGCATGAAGCACCTCTTCGTCATCAACCCCCATGCCGGCGGCAAAAACCATGCCGACCGCCTGGCACACGAGATACAGCATCTGTCCGTCGACAGCGCCATACACCTCACCACCGGCCACCTGGAGGCCACACAATTTGTGGACCACTACTGCCGCCATCATCCGGGAGAGGCCGTGCGCTTCTATGCCTGTGGCGGCGACGGCACTCTCAACGAGGTGGCCTCCGGCACCCTCCCCCACCCCCAGGCCGAGGTGGGCTGCTACCCCTGCGGCAGCGGCAACGACTACGTGAAATACTGGCCCATGGCCAACTTCCGCAACCTCCAGGCCCTCGTCGAGGCTCCAGCCCTGCCTGTCGACATGATGCGCGTGCGTTTCGACGGACAGGAGCGCCATTGCATCAACCTGATGAACATGGGCTTCGAGGCCGCCGTGTGCCGCTCGATGGAGATTGTCCGAGGCAAACCCCTGGTGGGCGGCAGGATGGCCTACACCTCGGGCATCGTCCACAGCCTTTTCTATGGGCGCCATCATCCCTGCCGCATCACCGTCGACGGCCTTCCCTTCCACGAAGGCGACATGCTGCTGGCCTCGCTGGCCAACGGGCGCTATGCCGGCGGCGGCTATTGCTGCGCGCCCAGGTCGGCCAACGACGACGGCCTGCTCGAGGTGATGACCGTGCTCCCCATCTCGGTGGCACGCTTCGCCTCCGTCATCAGCCTCTACAAGAAGGGCCTTCATCTCGACAGCCCCAAGATGAAGGACGTGGTGCAATACCGCCGCGGACAACACGTCACCGTGGAAAGCACCCGTCCCATGTGGGTGGCCCTCGACGGCGAACTCGTCTGCTCCAAGCGCTTCGAAGTCGACAACCTGCCCCATTCCCTACGCTTCGCCGTGCCGCAGCAATAGGGGAGAAAAAAGGAATCCCGCCAGACACACGTGTCGGGCGGGAACCTGCTTGATATGCTTGCTTAACTAATTCCTTTTTTTAACTGCACTTGCTCCATCCGCAGTTGGGGCAGCTCTTGCAACCGCTGTTGTATACCAGCTTGCTGCCGCAGTCGGGGCACACTTCGTCGGTCTCGGTGCCGTCCTTGATGTAGCGTTTCAGGGCACGCGCCACACCGTTGCTCCAGGTGGTGATGCTGTCGGTGTCGAAGTTCAGCTTGCCGATGAGCTCCACCACGTTGGGAATGGGCATCCCGTGGCGCAGGATACCGGAGATGAGCTTGGCATAGTTCCAGTACTCCTTGCGGAACATGCGCGAGAGGCCCTCCATGGTGATGTGGTAGCCATCCTGGTCGGTGAACTGGAAGTCATAGCGGGCATGTTCCTGTCCCTTCTCCTTCACGCGGATCACCCAGCCTTTCTCCACCCACTTGGGCAGGAGGAAGTTCTCGGCACGGCCGGTGAAGATCTCATAGGGGCGACCCTCGTACATGCCTACGACGGCAATCCAGTCCTCCTTCTCGTTCTTGAATCGCACCACCTCGGCCTCGAGTTTCTTGGGACGCTTGGGGGCTTTGCTCTCGCCGAAGCAGGGGCTGTCGTTCTTCTTGCCTTCGTTGTTGGAGACGAGGACGCCGGTGCGCGAACCGTCGCGGTAGATGGTGCAACCCTTGCAGCCGCTCTCCCAGGCCGTCTCGTAGATCTTGCTCACCACCTCCTTGGTGGTCTCCTTGGGAATGTTCACCGTGACGGAGATGCTGTGGTCCACCCATTTCTGAATGGCACCCTGCATCTTCACCTTGGCCACCCAGTCAATGTCGGCACTCGTGGCGTGGAAGTAGGGGCTCTGCTCTATGAGCTGCTGCAGCGTGGCATCGTCCATGTGCTTCACCTCCTCCACATCGTGGCCGTTGATGCGGGCCCAGTCGAGGAATTTCGGATGGAACACGTTGTACTCCTCGAAGTAGTCGCCGTTCTCGTCCTTGATGATGGTCTGCTTGCTGTTGTCCTTGTCGTTGGGGTTGATTTTCTTGCGGCGCTTATAGCTCACCAGGAACACCGGCTCGATGCCCGAGGTGGTCTGCGTGCAGATGCTAACGGTGCCCGTGGGGGCGATGGTCAACAGGGCAATGTTGCGGCGGCCGTATTTGGTCATCTCGGCGTAGAGGGCGGGGTCGGCCTCGCGTATGCGCGAAATCAAAGGATTCTTCTCCTCGCGGCGGGCGTCGTAGATGGGGAAGCATCCGCGCTCCTTGGCCAGCTGGACACTCGAAGCGTAGGCTGCCAGGCAGAGGGTCTGTTGCACCTTGACGGCGAAGGCCGTAGCCTCGTCGCTGCCATACTGCAGCCCCATGGCGGCCAACATGTCGCCCTCGGCGGTGATGCCGAAGCCGCTGCGACGGCCCTCGAGGCACTTCATCTTGATGTTGAGCCACAGGTTGTGCTCCACCATCTTGATCTCGTCGCTCTCTGGGTCGCTCTCAATCTTTTTCAGTATCTGCTCCACCTTCTCCAGCTCCAGGTCAATCAGGTCGTCCATCAGGCGCTGACCTTTCATCACATGCTCGCGGAAGAGGTCGAAGTTGAACTTGGCCTCCTTGGTGAAGGGTTTGTCCACATAACTATAGAGGTTGATAGCCTGCAGGCGGCAGCTGTCGTAGGGGCAGAGAGGGATCTCGCCGCAGGGGTTGGTGCTGACGGTGCGGTAGCCGAAGTCGGCATAGCAGTCAGGCACGCTCTCGCGCAAGATGGTGTCCCAATAGAGCACACCGGGCTCCGCCGAGCTCCATGCGTTGGCGATAATCTTGTTCCACAGCGCGCGGGCGTCGATCTCCTTGGTGAAGGTGGGGTTGGGCGAGTCGATGGGATACTGCTGCACGAAGGGCTTGCCCTCTATGGCGCAGCGCATGAACTCGTCGGTGATCTTCACGCTGACGTTGGCGCCCGTAATCTTGCCCTGCTCCAGCTTGGCGTCGATAAACTGCTCTGCATCGGGGTGCTTGATGCTGATGCTCAGCATCAGGGCACCGCGGCGGCCGCCCTGCGCCACCTCACGTGTGGTGTTGCTGTAGCGCTGCATGAAAGGCACTATGCCCGTCGAGGTAAGGGCGGAGTTCTTCACCGGGCTGCCGCCGGGACGTATGTGGCTCAGGTCGTGTCCCACGCCTCCGCGACGCTTCATCAGCTGCACCTGCTCCTGGTCTATCTTCATGATGCCGCCGTAGGAGTCGCTGTTACCCTGGTTGCCAATGACGAAACAGTTGCTCAGACTCACCACCTGGAAGTTGTTGCCGATGCCGCTCATGGGGCTTCCCTGCGGGACGATATACTTGAAATCCTTCAGCAGCTGGTAGATCTCCTCCTCGCTCAGGGGATTCTGGTACTTCTCCTCGATGCGGGCATACTCGGACGCCAGGCGACGGTGCATCATGTCGGGGTTCAGCTCGAAGATGCGGTCGTCGTTGCGAAGGGCGTACTTATTCATCCATACGTTGGCTGCCAGCTCGTCGCCGTGGAAATACTCCACCGACGAGCGCATAATCTCTTCCGGAGTGTACTGACGGTACTCTTTGGGTTCCTTCTGGGGTTCGGTTGATGAAAACAAGTCGCCTTGCATGATTGCTCCTTTTACTTTATATTGTTATACTATAATTCTTTACGTAGGCCATAGGCCTTTTTTTCACGATGCTAAATTAGTTTAAAAAAACATAATTTCGCCAACAAGTTATCAACAAATTCGTCCCCAATCGGGGCACTCCTTTTGCATTCAATCGTTTAGTCGGTGGAAAACGAATCTCGGCACCGGGCAGCAGGGCAGGAGGGCTAGAGGGTACACCAAAAATTTTATCTCACATGTGAAAGATTATTCGTATCTTTGCAGCGGGAAAAACAACAAAAACGACATCAATATGCAAGATTTCACTTTCCAGAACCCTGTGAGGGTTCATTTCGGACACGAGAAGCTGGGGCTCCTCGGCAAAGAGCTGAAACAATTCGGCCAGCGCGTGCTGCTGACCTACGGCGGCGGAAGCATCAAGAAGATAGGTCTCTACGACCGTGTGGTTGAGGCCGTGAAGGAAGCCGGCATGGAGCTCTTCGAGCTCGGCGGCATCGACCCCAACCCCCGCATCGCCTCGGTGCGCGAGGGGGCCCGCCTGTGCAAGGAGCACCACATCGACGTGCTGCTTGCTGTGGGCGGCGGCTCCACCATCGACTGCACCAAATGGATTGCCGCGGCAGCCTGCGTGGAGCACGACGCATGGGACTTCTTCGACTACGAGAAATGGGCGCCCGTAAAGGAGGCGCTGCCCATCGTCAGCGTGCTGACCCTCTCGGCCACGGGTTCGGAGATGGACAGCGGCGGCGTGATCTCGAACCCCGACACCGACGACAAGCGCGGGCGCCTCAGTCCGCTGCTCTTCCCCAAGGTCTCCTTCCTCGACCCCACGCTGACCTACACCGTGAGCCCCTACCAGACGGCCTGCGGCAGCGCCGACATCCTGTCGCACCTGATGGAGGTGTACTTCACCACCGACAGCACGATGTTCCTCATCGACACATTCATAGAGGGTATGATGCGCACGGTGGTGCGCTACGCGCCCATCGCCATGCGTGAGCCGAAGAACTACGAGGCGCGCGCCAACCTCATGTGGGCCTCAAGCTGGGCCATCAACGGATTGGTGGGCTGCGACAAGCCGCAGGCCTGGAGCTGCCACCCCATGGAGCACGAGCTATCGGCGGTATACGACATCACCCACGGCCACGGCCTGGCCATCCTCTCGCCGCGCTGGCTGCAGTACTGCATGAGCGATGACACCCTGCCGCGCATCGCCCGCTTCGGCATCTCGGTCTTCGGCCTCGACCCCACCCTGCCGCAGCAGGAGCTGGCCTTGCGCGCCATCGACGCCCTGAGCCACTTCCTCTTCGACACCCTGGGCCTGAAGCGCACCCTCACAGAGCTGGACATCGACGAGAGCCACTTCGACTCCATGGCCGCCAAGTCCGTACTGCCCTACGGCGGCAACCTCCCCGGCTTCCGCACGCTGACCAAGGAGGACGTAGTGAATATCTACCGCATGTGCCTGAAATAAAAAAAGGAAAGCATAAAAAAGGGGACGGCGGCCTCGTTTGAGGCCGCCGTCCTTTTTTTGTTTTTTAATCTTCGGCGTGCTTGCGGCTGCTGTCGATGGCTTCGGAGACGTTGATGACGTAGTCGCCGAGTTTCTCGTAGAGGGCGTAGAGGCTGCTGTAGGCGTTGCCGATGGCGTAGTCGTAGACACCGAGTTTCAGGGCATCGAGGTGCTGGTTGCGCAGGCGGTCGCGGAAGGTGTTGATCTCGTGTTCGACCCTATAGGCGTCGTCGAGGTCCACATGGTCGTAGTCGTGGAGGTTGCGGTCCATCACGTCGAGGGCCTGCTGCACGAGGTCAGTCATGTGGTCGAGGTTGGCGTTGAGGCCGGCGTCGAAGTGGACGGCGTCCTCACGCTTGCTCTGGCGGGTCATAGCGATCTGATAGATGGTATCTCCGATGCTCTCGAGGTTGTCGATGATGCGGAGCATGGCGCTGATACGCTCGGAGGCGTGCTGGCTGACGTCGCCGGAGCCCACCTTGGTGAGGAACTTGCTGATCTCCATCTCCATGCGGTCGGTGATGCCCTCGTATTTGACGATGCGCCCCATGGTGGAGTCGAACTCCTCGTCGTTCTTGGCGGTGCGGAGGTTGGGGAGGAAGGTGTACATGCGGAGCACGCGCTTGGAGAACTCCTCGATTTCGCTCTTGGCGCTCTGGAGGTTGAGCTCGGCGGTGGAGAGCCAGTTGCCGGAGATGTAGGTGAGGCGGAACTCGTCCTCGCTCTCCTCCTCCTTGGACTTCACCATCCAGTTGACGATCTTGAGAATCTGCGGAATGAAGAAGGCGAGGATGATGGTGTTGCCCACGTTGAAGATGGTGTGGAACAGGGAGATGGCCAGGGGAACGGACTCGCGGTCGTAGAGCGGGTCGTCGATAGAGGCGTAGGGGCTGCAGCCGGTCATGTTCTCGGTGAGGTAGGCGATGAACCGCATGAGGGGGGAGAAGACGATGAGGGTGATGATGACGCCCACGACGTTGAAGACAAGGTGGGCTCGGGCGGCCTTCTTGCCGGCGGCGTTGGCCACGAGGGCTGCCAGGTTGGCGGTGATGGTGGTGCCGATGTTCTGACCCATGACCAGGGCCACAGCGACATCGAAACCTATCCAGCCGTTGTAGCACATGACGAGGGTGATGGCCATCATGGCCGCCGAGGCCTGCACCACGCAGGTGAGGATGGCGCCGATGGCCACGAAGATGAGGATGGACCAGAAGCCGAAGTCGCTGAGGGTGGAGAGGGCATGGAGGAACTCGGGGTACTGGTCGAGGTTGGCCAGGGGTTTCTGCAGCAGCTCCATACCCACGAGGAGGAGTGCCAGGCCGATGACCGTCTGACCGATAGACTTCATGCGGTCGCGTCCGGAGAAGATGAAAAAGAGGCTGACGGCGGCCAGGAGCATGGGGAGGCTGAAGCCACCCGCGCCCTCGCCGAGGCCGAAGAGGGTGATGATCCAGGCCGTCACGGTGGTGCCGATGTTGGCGCCCATGATGACGGCCACAGCGCCCGCCAGCGACAGGAGGCCGGCGTTGACGAAGCTGACCACCATGACCGTTGTGGCCGACGAGCTCTGGATGGCGGCGGTGACCGCCGTACCGGTGAGGATGCCGCTCACGGGGTTCCCGGTGATGTGCTTGAGCACGGAGCGCATCTTGCTGCCGGCAATCTTCTGCAAGCCCTCGCTCATCAGTTTCATAGCGAAGAGGAAGATGGCCAAAGCACCAGCCAAGTTCAAGATAACCAGTAAGATATTCTGTAATTCCATATATTCCTTTCTTGTAGTTTGACGCTGCAAAAATACGAAGAAAGATTGGAAGAAATTGTTACGTTTTTGTTAAGTTTTTCTCCCCTCCGATAGGTACCAAAGAGGTGTTTTATTCGACTGTTCTTATATAGTATTCATATAGTTCTCATATAGTTCTTATATACGGTATGACTTGCGCCGAAGCAAACCCCTGTCGGATGGAGGTTTGGCACAAATATATAAATACCGTTTGCCTCTTCGTTCCCGCCTGTAGAGACAGGGCATGTCCCGTCGCCCGGTAGGCGTTCCCCTCTGTAGAGACGCAGCACTCTGCGTCTCTACAGGTGAGGCGGACGACGGTTACTGCCTGCAGAGACGCAGGGTGCCGCGTCTTCCGGCAGGCTGGGGGGATTATTTCACGATGAGCTTGCGGATGGCGACGGTGCGCTCGCCGGTGAGGCGGACGAAATAGGCGCCGGGGGCAAGGGCGGAGATGTCAAGGGTGAAGGTCTGCGTGCCCGAGGGGCTGAGGGCGTGGGAGCCGACGGTGCGGCCATTGACGTCGACGACGGTCAGGAGATCCATGCCGTCGAGTCCGGTGAGGGTGACGGAGGAGTGGGCGGGGTTGGGGAAGAGGACGAGGGGACCGTGCTGGGCGTCAGTTGGCGTAATCGACTGGTTGCCATTGTCAATGCTTTCGAAATGGGCCACGAGGTCGACCGAGGAAGCGAGGCGGAAGGAGTAGGGGTTGTCGGTGGAGAGGATGATGTCGGAGGAGGACCAGTGGACGAAACGGTAGCCCTCGTTGGGGATGGCGGTGGCGACGATGCGGGTGCCTTCGGGGAGGGTGCCGCTGGGGAAGCATGAAGCGGAGCCCATGGCGGGGTTGTCCGAGGTGGCTGTGACCTTGTAGTAGGTTTCACCGCCATAGGTGATGTAGGTGGAAATGGTGGCGACGGTGCTGTTCTGGGTGGTGCCATCGGAGCAGAGCGCCTCGATGTAGACATGATAGACGGTGTCGGGCAGGATGCCGGTGAGGATGAGGCTGTGACGGTTGCCGGAGGCGGAGGCAACGGGGACAGTGCTGTAGGCCGAGGAGTCGGAGAAACGATAGTGGACGTTGAAGTTGGGGGCCGAGGAGAGCCACTCCAAGATGAGGCTGTCGCCACTGAACATGATGCCGCTAAGGGCGGGGACGGTGCAGGAGGTGAGGGTGTCGAGGGTGAGGTTGTCGATGAGGAGGCCACTGTTCCATTCGGAGAAGAAGAGATAGCTGCCCATGTAGGAGCGGTAGGTGTCGAGGGGAATCTCGCAGTACTGGTAGTTGCCGCCGAAAAGCATGATGGTGTTCAGCAGGTAGAAGGGGGAAAAGTGGGAGGTACCGTTCGTGGCGGCGACCGAGAAGTAGTTGTAGGTGGCGTTGTCGGGCTGGCGGAGATAGAAGGAGAGTTTCATCTGCGAGAGGTCGACGAGTGTGGTGTCGACCCAGGGCAGAAAGACACGGCCGGTACCGCCGTCAATGCGCAGGCAGCCGGAGCCGTCGTAGGCGTTGGGGCCGTTGTCGATGCTCGATCCGAAAGCGCTGGTGCGCGACCAGCAGGGAGGCAGCGGATAGCCGACGGGGCCGGCGGAGGTCTCGAAGTCGCAGAAATAGGGCATTTCGATGATGCCGCAGGGGGTGACCGGGGTGGTGACGGGGGTCGAGAGGCTGCCGCCGGGGCAGAGGGTTGCCGCCTCGACGGTGTAGTCGACGCCGGGAGTGAGTCCCGACAGGAGGCAGAGGGTGTCGGAAACGTCGAAGCTGTCGATGAGGGTGGTGCCGGAGGAGTAGCGGACACGGTAGCGGTGCACACTGTCGCTGTCGGAGAGGCGGAGGAGGACGGCGGTGGCGCCCAGAGAGTCGACGGAGACTTCGGGATGTGCGCAAGGGGACGCCTGGCGGACGCAGATGTCGTCGATGTAGAGTTCTCCATAGCGCCCGTAATAGCGCAGGGCGATGCGGCCAGTGGCGGCATCGGGGAAGGTGACTTCGTGAAACTCCCAGGGAGTGTTCCAGGTGCCCCCGGAGCAGTCGAGGCGCGCCACCTCGACATAGGAGGCTTCCATCAGGGGATCGACCAGGTAGCCGACGCCAAGGGAATTATAAATACCGGGACACTGGGTCCAGAAGGTGAGGGAAAGGGAGGGGAGGTAGAAATCGAACTGAGGGAGAACCAGGAATCCGGGATCGGCATCGGTGTTGCCGTAGCAGAGACTCCTGCCCGTGCCTGTGGGATGGGGATAGAGGTAGAAGCGGTCATCGGGGGCGTTGATCCGCCAGCAGGGGATGTCGCCCGTAGTGATGTAGGTGATGGTGCCGGTGGTGGGATAGGAATCGAAGTCCTCGATCCAAGGGAGGACATCGATCGGGTCGCACACGGTGTGGATGGAGAAGGAGGTGTAGAGTGTGTCGGAGCTGCAGAGGGCGCCGATGCGGAGGTCGTAGGGGGTGTCGGGGGTGAGACCGGTGAAGGTGAAGCCGGTGTCGGCGATTTCGAAGGCCGTCCACTCGGAGGTGTTGGCCTCGCGGTATTCCGCCGTCCAGCCCGACTGGAACACTCCGGGAGCCCAAGCCACGTGGGCCTGGGTTGAGCCGATGGAGGTCAGCATGGCGTTGGGCGGCAGGCAGGTGATGCCGCTACAATCGGAATGGAACTTCACGGCAGGCAGGAACCCTGTGGGGGTCATGAAGGTTATGTCGGCGAGGTCGGTAGTGTCGGTCATTCCCGCAAAGGTGTAGAGGGAGACGTTGTTCTGGGTGTTGCCGAGCCAGGTGCAGGTGTTGGAGCTGCCGGTGATGTTGTGGACGGCAATCAGCAGGTTGCGTCCGTCGCTGAGGAAGGGGTGGTCGAACGGGATGCTCACCCACCCCGGGGCAAGGGGCACCAGCACACTGTCGGCCACAAGCTGCAGGCTGTCGGAGGGGACGAACACCGTCGGGTAGAGCGTGGTTCCGCTGATGTTGGCCATATAGATGCGGGCGCGCATGGTGCCGGAGCCGCTGCGGATCTTGAAGGAGAGGCCCTCGATGATGGTGTCGGGCACCTGCGAGGAGGGGTAGACCATCTGGTGGTAGCTGTAGGGCTGCGAGGCGTACATGGGAGTGTAGGTGAGGAGGGCGGTGCCGTCGATAACGGTTCCGCACACGGGAGTGTGAAAGGAGACGACGGCGGGCTGCGAGGTGTCGCCGTAGCAGACGGTCACCGCCGTAGCCGTATAGGCGCGTCCCGGAACGAGGTTGGTGAAGAAACAGTAGTCGCCCTCCACAAAGAGGGTCTGGTCGTTGCGCACAAGGGTGTCGTCGGTGACATCGTGCAGGGTGATGAACACGCCGTTGTGGTTGAAGCCGTTGGTCAGATTGTACGTCCACCGCAGCGCCACGGAGTAGAGGTCGACAGACACAACCTCGAATCCCAGCACGGTTTGACAGAAGGTGTCGGTGTCGGATGTTGGGTCGGCATCGGCGATCACGGGCCACACCTCGGCGGAGGAGGCCTCATCGTTGCCAGAGGACTGCTGTGCACTCGCTGCCAGGGGCACCATCAGCGCCACCAGGAGCAGCATTCGGAACAAGGATTGTTTTTTCATAACTATATGTATCTGATGAGTGTTTCAATGTGGCGATTATCTTACTTTTGGGTTCAACAGTCGGCTTTTTTCGTCTGGGTATATTTTGGCTTCAAAAAAAATTCAACTATATAATACACCATTTTTTTCAAAAACGTAACAAACTTCAAAATAATTTTCTCTCTCTATATACTATAACCACCTCGTGGCCGAATTATGACATTTTGGTCGATTTTTTAACATTTCAAATTTCCTCATGGCCCATTACCCCTTAAAAAAATTTTCCCCTCTATATATATTATAGCCATTTTTTGACCCAAATCTTACGCGCCGATGTGAATTTAACATTATTTAACTATATTTTTATCGTTTCTCAATGAAAACAGAAACATCCGTTCCCGGCTACCTTCAATTTTCCCTTTCGATATATATTAAGAGGCGAAAGAGCCGAAAGTATATTTCAGGTATGCATTTTTAACAAAGTTTAACACCTCGGCAGCCGTCCACGCACCCCGAAAAAACGTTCTTCCGACAAGGCACAAAAGCACTTTATATCGAAAGGACAAATATATTTTTACGAGTCGTGCAACATTTTTCTTTTTTCGGCGTTAATGGAGGTGAATAATATATATGAAACAATATTTAGACCTTTTGCAACATGTGCTGGATCACGGCACGGAGCGCCTGGACCGTACGGGGACGGGCACCGTGGGCGTGTTCGGCTACCAGATGCGCTTCGACCTGGGGCAGGGCTTTCCCGTGCTGACCACCAAGAAGCTGCACCTGCGCTCCATCATATATGAACTGCTGTGGTTTCTCCGCGGCGACACCAACATCAAGTACCTGAAAGATCACGGCGTCTCCATTTGGGACGAGTGGGCCGACGAGGAGGGCAACCTGGGGCCGGTGTACGGGAGCCAGTGGCGCTCGTGGCCCGACGGACGCGGGGGCACCATTGACCAGATTGCCAACGTGGTGGAGCAGATCAAGAGCAACCCCTACAGCCGCCGCCTGATGGTGACGGCATGGAACCCCGCCGAGATTGGGGAGATGGCCCTGCCGCCCTGCCACTGCCTGTTCCAGTTCTATGTGAGCAACGGCAAACTCAGCTGCCAGCTGTACCAACGGAGTGCCGACATCTTCCTCGGAGTGCCGTTCAACATTGCCAGCTATTCGCTGCTGACGATGATGATGGCTCAGGTGTGCGGGTTGGAGCCGGGCGAGTTTGTCCACACCTTCGGCGACGCACACATCTACAAGAACCACCTCGACCAGGTGCGCCTGCAGCTCACGCGCGATCCGCGTCCCCTGCCGACGATGAAGATCAACCCGGCGAAGACGAGCATCTTCGACTTCGAATACGAGGACTTCGCGCTCGAGGGCTACAATCCGCATCCACACATCAAAGGGGAGGTGAGCGTATGATCTGGTGCGTCATTATGGCCGGCGGCTTGGGAAGCCGTTTCTGGCCCATCAGCAATGCCGACAGCCCGAAGCAGTTCATCGACGTCATGGGCACGGGGCGCACCATGCTGCAAAGCACCTACCGCCGCTATGCGCAACTCTGCAGCAAGGAGCGCGTGGTGGTGGTCACCGGCGAGCAGTATGCCGACCGCGTTCGTGAGCAGCTGCCCGACCTAGAGGAGTGGCAGGTGCTCAGCGAGCCGCTGCGACGCAACACCGCCCCCTGCGTGGCCTATGCCGCCGCCGTCATCGCCGAACGCGACCCCGAGGCGGTGGTCATCGTCACCCCCTCCGACCACGCCATCTTCCGCGAGGAGAAATTCATGGCCGACATGAAGCAGGCCATTGCCACCGTTGCCAAGCACGACTGGATCATCACCCTCGGCGCGCAACCCGTGCGGCCGGTGACCAGCTACGGATACATCCAGTTCCGCGAGGAGCCCGCCCTACCGAAGGCCCACAACCTGCACGAGGTGGTCACCTTCACCGAGAAGCCGCCCCTGGAGATGGCACGCCAGTTTATCGCCAGCGGCGAATTCTTCTGGAACGCCGGTATCTTTGTGTGGACCCTCCCGGTGCTGCGCAAGGCCTACGAGGACTACCTCCCCGCCATTGCGGAAAGCTTCCTCCATACTCCCCTTCCCGCTCTCCGCTCCCAACTAGAAGAGGTATACTCCCAATGCGAGGCGATCAGCGTGGACCACGGCATCATGGAGAAAGCCGACAACGTGCACGTACTCGCCGCCAGCTTTGGATGGAGCGACGTGGAGACCTGGGATTCGCTCTACGACGTGTCGACCCACGACCATAACGGCAACGCCATCCTCTGCGGCAACGTCTTCACCTACGACACCCGCAACTCCCTCGTCGTCATGCCCGACGACTGCACGAAGACCGTGGTGCTCGAGGGATTGGACGGATACATTGTGGCCGCCAACGAGAACACCCTCATGGTATGCCGCCGCAAGAGCGAGGAGCAGGTGTTCCGCTTTGCCAACGATGTGGAACTGAAAAAACTGATAGACAAGAAATAAAAAAAAACAACAACAAATATGAAACGTTACGAGATTAAATATCTTCTGAAAGAAGACGTCAGCGCCCTGATTGGCACAGAGATATGTGTCAAAGGATGGGTGCGCACCAAACGCGGCAACAAGAACGTGGCCTTCCTGGCCTTGAACGACGGAAGCATCATCCACAACATGCAGGTCGTTGCCGACCCCGCGAAATTTGAGGACGAGCTGAAGCGTATCACCACCGGAGCCTGCATCGGCGTGGAGGGCAAGCTGGTGGAGAGCCAGGGAAGCGGTCAGGCCGTCGAGGTGCAAGCCGACAACATCGTCGTCTACGGCGAAGCCGACCCCGAGACCTACCCCCTGCAGAAGAAAGGCCACTCGATGGAGTTCCTGCGCGAAATCGGGCACCTGCGCCTACGTACCAACACCTTCGGCGCCGTGATGCGTCTGCGCCACAACATGGCTATGGCCATCCACACCTTCTTCCACGAGCGCGGATTCTTCTACTTCCACACACCGCTCATCACCGCCAGCGACTGCGAGGGTGCCGGCGAGATGTTCCATGTGAGCACCCTCGACCCCGAGAACCCGCCCCGCAAGGAGGACGGCACCATCGACTGGGAACAGGACTTCTTCGGCAAGTTCACCGCCCTCACCGTCAGCGGACAGCTGGAAGGCGAGCTCGGCGCCACCTCGCTGGGCAAGATCTACACCTTCGGTCCCACCTTCCGCGCCGAGAACAGCAACACCCCGCGCCACCTGGCCGAGTTCTGGATGATCGAACCCGAGATGGCCTTCTACCAGCTCGATGAGCTGACGGCCCTCGAGGAGGAGTTCATCAAATACTGCGTCAAGTGGGCCCTCGACCATTGCATGGACGACCTGGAGTTCCTCAACAAGATGATCGACCCGGGCCTCATCGAGCGCCTGAAGAGCGTCATCGACACCGACTTCGTGCGCCTGCCCTACACCGAGGGTATCAAGATTCTGGAAGAGGCCGTCAAGAACGGCGTGAAATTCGAGTTCCCCGTGAGCTGGGGCGTGGACCTGGCCTCCGAGCACGAGCGCTACCTGGTGGAGAAGCACTTCAAGAAGCCCGTCATCATGATCGACTACCCGAAGGAGATCAAGGCCTTCTACATGAAACTCAACGACGAGCCGGTAGAGGCCGGCAAGAAGCAGGGCTTCTCGGGCCTCACGGTGCAGGGCACCGACGTGCTCTTCCCGCAGATTGGCGAGATCATCGGTGGCTCGGTACGCGAAGAGAACTACGACAAGCTGATGGGCCGCATCACGGAGTTGAACATCCCGATGAAGGACATGTGGTGGTACCTCGACACACGCCGCTACGGCAGCTGCCCGCATGCCGGCTTCGGCTTGGGCTTCGAGCGCCTGATGCTCTTCGTCACCGGCATGGCCAACATCCGCGACGTCATCCCCTTCCCGAGAACGCCGAAGACCGCCGAGTTCTAAAGCGGCGGCCGTCCCGCGTCTCGGAGACGCGATATACCCACTACCCCACGCTACTCCTAACGGTGTAGCGTGGGGTAGCCATATACGGAGACAGGTGACAGTAGTAGTAGCATGCTTCTTTTTTGCGTCATGACAAAATATATTTTGCCACCTTGCTGAAAAGTCGTATCTTTGCACGCTGAAAACTATGGCGAAGAAACAGAAATACTATGTGGTGTGGCAGGGCAAGGCACCCGGCATCTACACGGATTGGGACAGCTGCAAGGAGCAGGTGGCGGGCGTACAGGGAGCACAGTACAAGAGCTTCGACACCCTGGCGGAGGCCGAGGCGGCGATAAAGTTGCCGTACCATAGTGTAGTGGCCAGCACCCCCAGAGAATCCGGTGAGCCGAGGAGTCCGAAAAGTTCGGGCGTTCTCTTCATCGACGAGAACGGCATGACGGCCGTGAAAGAAGGCACGTTGAATCCGCCCGTGCTTGACGCGCTGGCCGTTGACGCCGCCTGCAGCGGCAACCCCGGTGTGATGGAGTATCAGGGCATCTACATCCCCACGCGCACCCAGGTATTCCACTACAAGTCCCCCAAGGGAACCAACAACATCGGCGAGTTCCTGGCCATCGTCCACGGCCTGAGCTACATGAAGAAGCACCGCCTCAACCAGATCATCTACTCCGACTCGGTGAACGCCATGAGCTGGGTGCGGCAGAAGGTGTGCAAGAGCAAGCTGTCCGAGGACGAAAGCACCGCCGAGCTGTGGGACTATGTGCACCGTGCCGAAAACTGGCTCCGCAGCAACACCTACACCACCGAAATACGCAAATGGGACACCGACCACTGGGGCGAGATCCCCGCCGACTTCGGGAGGAAATAGCGCTCCGCCTGCGACAGACCCACCTAAAGAACCATTCATCATGAACACCCGCAACCTACGCTTCCGCAGCAACCATGTGCGCGACATCCTGGCACTCTTCCACGAGGAGCTGGACCCCCTGTACGGGTCCGGCGAGGTGGCTGTCTTCGGCGAGATGCTCTTCGAGGCCTTCCTCGGCTGGGACCGCGTGCGCCTGCTGACCTCGAAGGACCAAACCGTCAACCAGAGCGACCTGCTGCGCCTCCACTGGGCCCTCGAGGACCTGAAGCGGCAGCGCCCCATCCAGCACATCATCGGCCATGTGGACTTCTGCGGCTGTCGCATCGCCGTAGGCCCCGAGGTGCTTATCCCGCGGCCGGAGACCGAGGAGATTGTGAACTGGATAGTCAACAGTCTCAACCCTCAGCCCTCAGCCCTCAACATTCTCGACCTCTGCACCGGCAGCGGCTGCATCGCCATAGCGCTGAAGAAAGCCTTCCCCGAGGCCGATGTCACCGCCGTGGACATCTCGCCCGCCGCCCTCGCCCTTGCACGCCGCAACGCCGAAGAAAACGGAACCAAAATAAACTTCCTCCAGGCCGACATACTGAGTGACGACCGATTCCATTCGCGATTCCCGACCTTCAACCTGATCGTCTCCAACCCGCCTTATGTCCGCGAGAACGAGCGCGCCGCCATGCAGCGCAACGTCCTCGACCACGAGCCGGGCCTAGCCCTCTTCGTCCCCGACGACGACGCGCTGCGCTTCTACCGCGCCATTGCGCGGCTGGCAGACCTGCACCTTGCCCACGACGGCCTCCTTGCCCTGGAAATCAACGAAGCCCTTGGCGCCGACACCTGCGCCCTCTTCAGCCAGCATGGATTCATCCCCCAGATTCACAAAGACTTCCGCAACCGCGACCGGCTGATAGCAGCCCGCCCCTCCCCCACTCGCCCCTAGAGACAGGAACGACGATCACACCACGGGAACCCAACCTATCGTAGAGGGACAAGGAATGTGGTTTTTAGGAAATTTTTGCAAAATATTCTTAAACAATCAAAAAATGTTTGTATATTTGCACTCATAGAAGGTGCGACTGATAGACACTAAACACATGCAAATCAAACTATTACAAAACAGCGCTGCCAATAAAGCAATTTATTCATCCATTAAAAACCGACGGCCCGATGCGACAACCGGGGAAATATTATGAACGCAAACAACTACAAAGCAGCAACCACCAAGATTTATTATGGTGTTCTTTGCATTGCCATCATGAGCATCCTTGGCGGATTCATTTCTGCCATTGCCATCCTCTCAGCCTTGTCGGGAGGTTCGAGCTGGTATGTTTATGTGGTGCCCATCCTGACGATACTGGGATACGTGTACTATTTCCTCGGTCTGGGCGACCTCTACAAAGAGTTTGACGGCGACACCAGCAACAACATCAAGAAGATTCGCACCGCCGCCATCCTCAACATCGTGGCTGCCCTGTGCTCGATGATTCCCGTTGCCGGTGGCATCATTGCCGGCATCATCAACCTCATTGCCTTCATCATGTGCCTGATGGCCTACGGCAGCCTGCGCAACGACGCCAACTTCCCTGGCCGCGACGGTATGAAGACCCTCTACACCACCGCCATCCTGCAGCTCATCGCTGCCATCCTGAGCATCATCCCCCTCATCAACATCATCGGCGCCATCCTCGCCATCATTGCCTTCATCATGTTCATCGTGGGTTGGGGCAAGGTGAAGAACGCCAACGTCGACGTTGCTCCCATGGCCTAAGCGGACACACTCCTGATACAGGAAGGCACCCATAGTGGTGCCTTCTTCTTTTTTTTCGCTAGAACTGCTCGCTCAGGTGGGAATCCATGATGATGGTGACGGGACCGTCGTTGACGAGGGCCACCTGCATGTCTGCGCCGAAGGTGCCCGTCTGCACCTCGCGGCCGAAGAGTTCCTGGAGACGGGCGACGAAACGCTCGTAGAGCGGCACGGCGATGTCGGATTTCGAGGCGTGGATGTAGCTGGGGCGGTTGCCCTTGCGGGTGGAGGCCATGAGGGTGAACTGGCTGACCACCAGCAGGCCGCTGCCGTCGACCTCGGTGACGGGCAGGTTCATCACCCCTTGGGCATCGTCGAAGATGCGCATCTTGACCACCTTCTGGCAGAGGTATTCGATGTCGTCGTCGGAGTCCTCGTCGCAGATGCCGACGAGAATCATGAGGCCGGGCCCGATGGCGGCCTTCAGGGTGCCGGCAATGGACACCGAGGCCTGGGATACACGTTGGATGACTATTCTCATATAGGAGGTTGAATGTTTTTTTGAGGTTGTACGATTAGGGAATTAGTTTACAATCCATTTTTGAGGTTCGTCGCCGATGCGACGGACATAATAGACGCCCCTAGGCAAGTGGGGGCGGAGGTCCTGGAGATGGCCTGTGGCGACCAGTTTCCCGTAGCGGTCGAGCACGGTGCAGAGGTCGCTCTTGGGCACGTCGAGGCCGAAATACTGGGCGTATTCGTTCACCATGGCCAAGGGCTCGGTGCGGAGGAAATCGTCTATCACCTCCACAGCCATGCGCCAGCGCACCATGGACGAGGGCTTGTCGAAACGGCGAATCTGGTAGGGCACCTCGGCCTCCACCTCGTTCACCACCTGCTGAAGCAGGGCACCGGAGCGGCGATAGCTGAAGCGGGTGTCTACAATCTCGCGCAGACGCTTCATGGAGGCCTCGAGGAAAGAGCGGTTGGCAAACAGGCGTCGGAAGAGCAGGGTGGACTGCAGGGAGGTGTGGGACGAAGCGCCGGAGGCGCGGAAGGTCATGTAGTCGAGGATGGCGGCATTGTCGGGGAAAGAGGAGAGGGCGCCGTCGGCATCGAAGAATATCCATCGCCAGGGACTCGGGCCGGAAGCCCATTGGCGCACGTTGCTCACGGGCCAGTCGTCGTTGAGGATGAGTATCTGCATCAGCATATAGTCCATCACGGCGCCTGTGTCCACTTGTGCGGCGAGGCGGTCGAAGTCGGTGCCGTCGGCCTGCAGCCATTGGTAAAACTCGTTCCAGAGGGCGGAGGAGCCGTTTTCCACCTCGTCGCCCCAGTAGGCCAGCAGGTCCACCTCGCGGCTGTCCACGCCGTGGTGTTCCTCGATGAAGTGCTCGTCGGCCTTTTCCTCGAGGAAATAAATGCCCCAGTACTCGCCGTTGATGAAAAGCACCACAGGGCGTGTGGCCAGGTGGTCGAAACGGAGCGAATCGGCCAGGTGCTGGCAAAGCCAGTCCTCGATGCCGGCGCCACTCCACGAGGTGGCCCAAGGGCGGAGCACCAGGCGGCGGAAGCTCTCGCGGCCGCCGTTGCCGAAGAAGGGGTAGTCGAAGCTGTTGTCGCCGTATTCTCGGCGAGCGTAGAGCGAGAGACCTTTCTGTACCAGCACGCGCTGGCTGTTGCCGTGCACACGCAGGCCACAGTCCTGCTCGGTGGCGCTGCCGTCGGGGGCATAGTAGGCGAACGCCGCACGACGCTCCCATTGGCGTCCACGCTGGAAATAGTTGCCCGTGCCATAGGGGTAACGGTGGTCGAAGTTCCAACCCGGCACGAAGAGACCGGTGTCGGGGTCGAAAAGGCTGAGGGAGTCGACGCAGAGCGACACCACGGGCAGCGCCGTGCGACGGCCGGCAAGGCTGTCGATGAGGTAGGAATGCGTGGTGACGGGCGTGCGGCGGTAACCCTCGGCATCGAAAGCTGCCGCCCGCACCACGATGATTTTCTCCACACTATCGGGCTGGAACCAACGGTCATCCGGCACCGTGGGCACACGATAGATATTGGCTTGAGGGAGGCAGTCGGCAGACAAGGGAAGCGGGCGGGTGTATGGTGCATCGCACTCGGTGGGGGTGTTGCCGTCGAGGGTGTAGTGGATGGTGAGGGGGAGCGTGTCGGGGGCATACATGAGCTGCATGGAGAGGCTGAAGGTGTCGGCATAGAAACCGCCGTTGTGCGAGAACTGCACAGCCTGTCCGTCTGCCACCATCGGGGATGCCAACAGCAGCAGCGCCAGCAAAGTATGGGCTATACGACTCATTCCACGATGGTCAGCTTGGCGAACTTGAGCATCAACTGCTTCTGCCCAACGCCCTCAAAGAAGACCGTAGCCTTGCGGGAGTCGCCGCTGCCTTCGACACCCAGCACCTTGCCCATGCCGAATTTCTCGTGGCTCACCTTCATGCCGGGCATGATGCTGCCAATCTGGGCGGGGGTGTTGGGGATGGTGGCGGTGCGAGGCTTCTGGACAGGCTGGGCCTTCTGCTGACTCTGGGTTTTCGGAGCGGGCTTGCCGGCGTTGAAGAAGGCATGCGGCAGGGTGCCCGGTTCGGGCATGGAACGGCGCTGGGAGGGGATCTCGATGTATTGCGGATCGATCTCCTCGACGAAGCGGCTCACCTCGCCACCCATGCGCTGGCCATTATTGAAGCGGGTCTGGGCATAGCTGAGGGTCACCTGCTTCTCGGCGCGCGTCACGGCGACGTAGAACAGTCGCCGCTCCTCCTCCAGCTCGGCCCTACTGCTGGCGAGGAACGAGGGGAAAACCTGCTCCTCCATACCCACAACATAGACGTAGGGGAATTCCAGGCCCTTGGCGGCGTGGATGGTCATCAGGGAGACCTTGTTGGCGTCCTTGTCCTTGTCCTTATCTTCGGAGGTGTAGAGCAGCACCTGCTGCAGGAACTCGTCGAGGGTGCGGAAAGGTTTGGCGGGGGTTGCCGGAGATTCCGTCGCCGGATCATCCGGATTATCCGGAATATCCACTTCGTCTTCGACGAATTCCTGCACGCCGTTCAGCAGTTCCTCGATGTTTTCGATGCGTTCGGCACTTTCGGGGTCGTCCTCCTCGCGCAAAGCTTTGACGATGCCGCTGGCATAGACAATCTGCTTGGCCAGCGTGAAAGCGTCCACCGAGGGCACCTGACTCTCGAAACGCTTGATCATGTATACGAACTCGGTGATCTTTTGCACAGAGCCGCTTTGTATGGGAAGGCCAAAGGTTTGTATGTTCTCCAGCACCGTCCAGATGCTGATGTCGTTGTCGGCTGCCGCCACGCGGATCTTGTCCATGGTGGTTTGGCCGATACCGCGGGCAGGAAAGTTGATGATGCGCACCAGACTCTCGTCGTCGTGGGGATTGATGGCCAGGCGCAGGTAGGCCAGCACGTCCTTCACCTCACGACGGCCGTAGAACGACAGACCCTGGTAAATCTTGTACGGTATGTTCATCTTCCTCAGCGCATCCTCGACGGAGCGGGAGAGGGAGTTCTGCCGATAGAGCACGGCGAAGTCGCGGTATTCGGCGTCCTCGCCGAGGCGGAAGTTCTGTATGGAGTCGGCCACACGCGTCCCCTCGTCCTTCTCGTCGACGGCACGGATGAGGCGTATGCGGCTGCCCACGCCGTTGTCGCTCCACAGCTCCTTCTGTATCTGGTCGCGGTTGCGGGCGATGATGCTGTTGGCGGCATTGACGATATTCTGCGTCGACCGGTAGTTTTGCTCCAACTTGTAGAGCTTCATCTCCGGATAGTCGCGCTTGAAGTTGAAGATATTCTGTATGTTGGCCCCGCGGAAGGCATAGATGCTCTGGGCGTCGTCGCCCACCACACAGATGTTCTGGTTGCGGGCGGCAAGCTTCTTCACGATGAGGTACTGCGCATAGTTGGTGTCCTGATACTCGTCCACCATGATGTAGTGGAAGCGCTGCTGGTATTTCAGCAGCACGTCGGGGAAGTCGCGCAGGAGGATATTCATATTGAACAGCAGGTCGTCGAAGTCCATGGCGTTGCTGTTGTGCAGGCGCTGGTCGTACATCTGATAGATGGTGCCGATGGCAGGACGCTTGGAGTCGATATCGGTCTGGTATATCTCGGGGTTTTCCTGGTAGTCCTTGGGACCCAACAGGTTGCTCTTGGCCATGGAGATGCGGTTCAGCACAAAGGAGGGCTTGTAGGTCTTGGGGTCGAGATTGAGCTGCTTGACAATTTGCTTGATGGCGGACTTGGAATCGTCGGTGTCATAGATGGTGAAGCTGGAGGTGTAGCCCAGCTTGGTCGCCTCGGCGCGCAGCACACGGGCGAAGATGCTGTGGAAGGTACCCATCCAAAGGTTTCTTCCCTCGCCACCCACGAGCTTGATGATACGTTCTTTCATCTCGTTGGCGGCCTTGTTGGTGAAGGTCAACGCCAGGATATGGAAGGGATCCACGCCCAGCTCCATCAGGTGGGCTATGCGATAGGTCAGCGTACGCGTCTTGCCGCTACCGGCTCCGGCGATAATCATCACGGGGCCGTCGGTACACGCCGCCGCCTCGCGCTGAGGTTCATTCAGTTGGTCAAGCAGTTCACTCATTTCCTATATCGAATTTGAAACTGCAAAGTTACGAAAGTTGAGCGATATGACCAAATTTATTTGGGCATATTCTAAACGAAGTAACGCCGGCGAAGCCAAAGTTACAATTTTTTCCCCTAATAATAAAAATAAGAATACTATATAATGTCGATTTTCACCGTTCTCAGGTTCGCCACAGCATCGTAGAAGCGTACGGAGAGCGACTGGCGGATGCTCACTTCCAGCGAACAATCCATGTCGTACTGCTGGTTCTCAGGCTTCAGGTCATACTCCTTCAGTATGCGCATCACGTCATTCATGGTTTCGTATTTGAAACCCAGGCGGTAGCGGTAGTCAATGGTCTTCTCCACGATGACGGCATGGTCGATGGCGTCGCGCGCAGCAGTCTTGTAGGCATTGGCCAATCCGCTGGCGCCCAGCAGTATGCCACCAAAGTAGCGCACCACCACCACCAGCGTGTCCGTCAGGTCGGCACTCAGCAGCTGCCCATGGATGGGGCGTCCGCCGGTGCCGCTGGGTTCGCCGTCGTCGTTGGCGCGGAAGGCATCCTTGCGAGGACCGAGGATGTAGGCATAGCAATGGTGGCGCGCATCGAAATAGTCCTTGCGCAACTGCTCCAGGTGTTCTTTCACCTCCTCCTGGCTGTGCACAGGATAGGCAAAGGCCAAGAACTTGCTCCCCTTCTCCTTGTAAAGGCCCTCGGCGGGACCGCTGATGGTTCTGTAGGTATCGTCAAACATGGCTGCAAAGATACGACTTTTTTCCCTTCTGCAGCTCAAATCCCTGTTAAAATATGTTAACACAGAACATCCCGGTAGACTTTTGCCCTTTTCCATGTTATAATAGTTACAGGAGCGCTTTTTGCCAAACCTCTCAAAACAAAACTTAAAAAAATGAAAAGAAACATCCTATTGATTGTGGTCCTGGCCACCATGACCACAGCCTGCCAAAAGCAAGAACCTGCCTATCGCGGCGCCATTCCTGTAAACGAAGACACCGTATGGCTCTTCGGTGGCACACTCTACAAAAAACAATTTTTTGGTCAACTGACAGAATTGTCGTATCTTTGCAAAAACATTTTTTGACATGAAACGCATCCTGATCGTCGCCCTCCTCCTCTGCCCTCTCGCCTTGCGGGCGCAGACGGTGGAGCCCACCTGGCAGAGCCTCAACCAGCGTCCCTATCCACAATGGTTCTCCGATGCCAAACTGGGCATCTTCATCCACTGGGGACTCTATTCCGTGCCTGCCTATGCCGGCAAGGAAGGCTACGGCGAGTGGTTCTACAGGGGATTGATGACCGGCGACGCCGACCGCCGCCGTATCATGAGCCTCTATGCCGACACTTCGCTTCCTGTCTTCGAACAATACAAAACCCTCACCCGCCTCTGGCACGCCGAACTGTGGAACCCCCAGGAGTGGGCGCAGATGTTCCGCAACGCGGGGGCACAATACGTCCTCCTCGTCACCAAGCACCACGACGGCTACTCCCTGTGGGACGACCCCTACCAGCCCCAATGGAACAGCACCATGAGCGGTCCGCACCGCAACATCGTCGAGGAACTCACCGCCGCCGTCCGCCACGAAGGCCTCCGCATGGGATTCTACTATTCGCTGCCCGAATGGACCCACCCGCGCCACATCTGGATGGAGGATCCCGACAGCGCCATCGCCGACTATGTGGACAACTACATGGTGCCGCAATTCAAGACACTCGTCGCCCGCTACAAGCCCGACGCCATCTTCGCCGACGGCGACTGGCAGAACACCCCGGAGCAGTTCCACTCGCAAGAACTCATCAGCTGGTACTACAACCTCGTGGGCCCCGACGCCATTGTCAACGACCGCTGGGGCCGAGGCACTCAGCACGGATTCAAGACCCCCGAATACAGCGACGGCATCAGCATCGCCGACCGTCCCTGGGCCGAATGCAGGGGCATCGGACGCAGCTTCGGCCTCAACCGCAACGAAGACCTCGACAACTACCTCACCGACCGCCAACTCATCCAGCACTTCTGCGAACTCGTGGCCAGCGGCGGCGGCCTCACCCTCAACGTGGGCCCTGCTGCCGACGGCACCATCCCCCTCATCCAGCAGGAGCGCCTCCGCGCCCTCGGCCGCTGGCTGCAGGTCAACGGCGAAGCCATCTACGGAAGTCATCCCTATAAAACCCCAGGAGGGATTACGTCGACCTGCCAGCGCACACGCACCATAGCCTCTCTCCCCCATAGCACCACCATCGACTTCGACTGGGTGCGCAACGCTCCCCTGAAGGGCATGCCTGTGGACAACTTTGAAATCCATTGGCATGGCATCTTCGACGCCCCAGAAAAAGGCTGGTACCAGTTCAAAGCCGAAGCCGACGATGAGATGACGGTCGTCTACTATGGAGACACCATCTTATACTACAACCATGCATGGGCAGAAAACAAACCCGGCACCAAGGTGCTGCTGAAACAGAACCAGGCGATAGAGCTGGATGTACGGTACAAAGAGAAAGACCTTGAGGCCAAAGCCGCATTGTATGTCAGCGCCGACGGAGAACACTTTGTCCCTGCCGATGGAGAATGGCACGGAACAGCCTGCTGGCACCGCACCCTCCGCTGCTTCACACAAAAGGGTGACAACCTATACATCATCGAGTTCGAACGACCCGGAAAAAACCTGACGCTCAATATGCCACGCCTCGAGAAGAACACCCGCATCACCCTCCTCGGTACCTCCGGCACCATCCAATGGAAGCAGAAAAAGGATGGCACCCTCACCCTCGACCTCAGCGCCCTCTCGCAAAAAGAGCTCAACGCCCTCGACCACGCATGGGTATTCAAAGTAAACGGAAAAAAATAATCGATGAAAACAACTAAAACCAACGCAGCACGCCTGCTGGATCAGCAAAAGATTGCCTACGACCTCATCCCCTATGAAGTCGACGAGGAGCACCTCGGCGCCGAACACACCGCCGAAGTCCTGGGCGAACCCATCGAACGCATCTTCAAGACCCTCGTCCTCCGGGGCGACAAACTCGGCTTCTTCGTCTGCGTCATCCCCGGCGCCGAGGAGGTGGACCTCAAGAAGGCGGCCAAGGTAACGGGCAACAAGAAGGTGGAGATGATACACGTCAAAGAGCTCCTCCCCCTCACCGGATACATCCGCGGAGGCTGCTCACCCATCGGCATGAAGAAGGCGCTGCCCACTTGGTTCCACGAGAGCATCATGCTCTACGACACCGTCTACTGCAGCGCCGGCCAGCGCGGCCTCCAGTTCCGCCTG
This sequence comes from uncultured Bacteroidota bacterium, assembly GCA_902775135.1. Classification (GTDB taxonomy): domain Bacteria; phylum Bacteroidota; class Bacteroidia; order Bacteroidales; family P3; genus Colimorpha. Next base: position 62,389 of record CACYKY010000012.1, read on the forward strand.
GCTCCGCAGGACCTCGTCCGCGCCGCCCACGGCCAGCTGGCCGACCTCATCGCCTAGCGCCCTTCCCCCACCCCTGCCCCGCAGCAGAAAAAAAACACACAGCATATCTCCTCCTGCCCACCCCTGAAAAAGGCGGCGGAAAAAGAATTATTTCACCATTCCAGATAATCTTCGTACCTTTGCAAACTCAAAAAAAGAAGACAACGATGAAACAATATACCTATCAGACCCATGGTACCTGCTCAGTACAGATAGATTTCCAGATCGACGATGAGGGACGGCTGCACAACGTGCAGTATCTCGGCGGATGCGACGGCAACCTGCAAGGCATCGGACGCCTCGTGGAAGGCCTGCCCGCCACCGAGGTGCGCGACCGCCTGGCCGGCATACGCTGCGGCTTCAAGGACACCAGCTGTCCCGACCAACTGGCTCGGGCCTTGGCGGAAGTGACCGCATAAGACGCACCTTGCGATAAAAAACTACTGATTCAAATAACTAATTCCACTTTCCATGAAAAAAACAACACTTCTAATGACAGCGGCGCTGTTGTGTCTGGCCTTTGCCGCATGCGAGCGCGAAGAGGTCAAACACGAAGAGACGGCTCAACCCCTGTTCAGCGTGGCCGAAGGGCATCAGGTGCTCTTCTCGCCGGGCAACCTGCAGTTCTGCACCCTCGGCAGCCACTCCTCCGCCGAGGGAACGGCCAGCGGCACCTTCCGCTTCGCCGAGCACCAGTACGACTACCTCGGGCAGGACAACGCCCTCGTGTCCGACACCAACACCGGCTGGATCGACCTCCTCACCTGGGGCAGCAGCGGCTGGCATGTGTCGCCCTGCTCCGATAAGGACGGCGACTACGACATCGAGAGCCTCTGCGGCAGCGAGGCCTATGCCGACTGGGGCGTGTACAACGCCATCGGCGACGACGCCCCCGGCACGTGGCGCACGCTGACGCGCGACGAATGGGATTACCTCGTCAACCGCCGTGCGGCCTCCTCCGTCGACGGCACCGACAGCGCCCGCTATGCCGAAGCCACCGTGTGCGGCGTCAAAGGCCTCATCCTCTTCCCCGACCGCTTCGAGCGTCCCGAAGGCATCGATTCGATAGTGGGCATCAACCGCAACAGTTTCGCCATCCACTTCGCCGACAACACCTACAACGCCGAGCAATGGGCGATGATGGAGAAGGCCGGCGCCATCTTCCTGCCCGCCGCCGGATTCCGGGGTAGCACATGGCTCTCCACCATCGGCGAGGGCGGTAGCTACTGGGCCGCCACCTGCAACGCCAAACGCCAGGCCTATGCCCTGCTCTTCATCGACGGCGTGGTCAACGCCAGCGCCGAATGCACCTACGAAAAGGATCGCGGCTACGGCCGCTCCGTCCGCCTGGTGAAAGATGTCCACCAATAAATCGGAGACACAAATCCACCTTTGCATTATGAACAATCATACGTTTTCACATTTGCGCGTCGCCATCTTATGCTGCCTGATAGTCGTTGGCAGCCAGGCTTTGCATTCGTGCAACAAGAACAATTCCCAAGAGCCCGTCGCCACCATGCCGGCCATCATCTACGACACCGACCTCGGGTCGTCGACCGACGACCTCTTCGGCCTCGAGATGCTTTACAACTACCACAATCAGGGACGCTGCCGCCTGCTGGGTGTGGTGGTCGACCGCATGGGCGAGGAGTGTGCCGCTTGTGCCGACGTGATGAACACTTACTTCGGTCATGGGGAATTGCCTATCGGATTGGTGAAGAATGGTATCGAGAATCCAGCGGTATGGATCGACTATAAGGCGTTGCCCACCTATACCCTTGCCGACGGGAGCCCGATGTTCCGGCGGACGGTGAGCGATTATTCTTCCTTGCCTGACGGATGGCAGCTCTACCGCCGCCTGCTGGCTGCCGAACCCGACCACTCGGTGAACATCGTGTCGGTGGGTTTTGTCACCTGTCTGGCACAACTGCTCGAGTCGGAGGGCGACGCATATTCGCCGCTCACAGGCGTGGAGCTGGTGCGACAGAAGGTGAAATGCCTCTACATACAGGGCGGTCGCTTCGGTGAGGCCGACGAGGGCGACTTCAATTTCGCACAGGGTATCAACTTTGCGCAAACCTTTTTCCAGCTGTGGCCCTCTGATGTGGACATCATCTTCTCTCCTATGGAAGCGGGGCAACCTGTGGAATACACCCCTGAGCAGGTTATCGCCGATATCGACTGGACAGACGTGCACCCCGTCAAGCAGGTGTATATGACCTGCAACTGCAATACTGGACAGAAGATGTGGGACCCGATGGTGGTCATCAACGCCGTCGAGGGCGACAACCTTTTTACACTCTCCGAGCGCGGCATCGTCACCATCCTGCCCGATGCGGAGACCCCATTCACCCCCTCGCCCACCGGCAACTGCCGCTACCAGCTGCCCGGCGACGAGACTTGGGCCAACACCATGCTCGAAAAGATACGCGCCGTCAACAGGATACATTAATATGATATGGAGCACCGATTCAAAGCCACAATCGAGCGCAGCGGCGACATGGATGCCGCATATGTAGTGGTGCCAATTGATATCCGCAAGGAATACGGCAAGGGACGCCTCAAGGTGGAGGCCACCTTCGACGGCGAACCTTATCGCGGCAGCGTGGTCAATATGGGCGTCAAGGATGCCGCCGGCAACATCTGCTATATCATCGGCATCACCAAAGCCATCCGCCAGCAGATCGGCAAAAGTTTCGGTGACACGATAGAGGTAACGCTCATCTGCAAAAATTAGGGTCAAAAATGCTATTTTATGATGCTTTTGCCTGTAAAAAATCACAATTTTTGATATACTTACTAAAATTTATTATCATAATACACAGTGATTTATAAAATATTTTTCAAAATAATTTGGTTTATATCATAAACTTGTTTATTTTTGCATCGTGATTTTTTGAAAACTGCGCAGCAATTGAAAACGTCACAATGTATAAAATAATGTAAAACATTTTAACATTAAAAAAAATGGAACAAAACAAAGAAATGACGGCTCAGGAAAGCCTGTCCCTTATTACCGAGACGCTCAACAGCAACCGCAAGGAAATAACGCGTCGCAGCGGGAAGTACTACATTTTGTGGGGAATACTTCTGACATTCTTCTCTCTATTGGTATATGTACTCTGGAAAATAACCGACAAGAGTGCATGGAACTGCATTTGGTTTGCTATGCCTGTTATCGGTTTTTTGCTGGCAAGACTGCTTAGCCGTAAGGACGCTGACGAACAAGTACAGAACGACGTTAGCCGTATCACCGGCGGCATCTGGGCCACCTTCGGCGTTTTTGCCTGCGCGGTGGCGGCATTCACGCTTGCCTATTCCTATGTTAGCGACGGTGCCCTTGAACTTGGCAGAACCATACGCGCTATGGTGTCGGTTGCAAGTCTCACGGCCGAGATTGTGCTGCTGTTCGGCTTGGCCGAGTGCGCCTGCGGCGTGGCACTCAAGAACTGGGCCATCAAGATTGCCGGATTCGTGACAGGCATCGGCGGACTTGCCATCTATTACATCACCGGTGCCAACGAAGAGCAGTTGTTCATCTTCACCTTCGCCGGTTTGATGCTTATTGTTACAGGTCTGGCCATCAAACATCAATACAAGTAAGCCATGTTGCCTAAATTAGATCCACTATTGCACTCAGAGCTGCGGTTGGCCATCATGTCCATTCTGGCCGGAGTGGACGAGGCCGACTTCAACTACCTGAAGGAGCAGACAGGTGCAACCTCGGGCAACCTGAGCGTGCAGATTGACAAGCTGGCCGAAGCAGGATACATAGCCGTCGAAAAAGGCTTCAAAGGGAAAATGCCACGCACCACCTGCAAGATCACCCCGTCGGGAACAGAGGCCTTCAGAAACTATGTCAAAGCGTTGAAAAAATATATCGCAGCAGGAAAATAATATACAACGGGGATGTCCCGCTACTGGAAACATCCCCGTTTAATCAAGAACCGATAAAATGTACCTACGGATAGTCATATTTTATCTCTTGGCGGCCAACCTGCTGACCTTCGTCACCTATGGCGTCGACAAATGGAAAGCACGCCACAACCGCTGGCGCATACCCGAGGCGACCCTCCTGCTGCTCGCCGCCCTCGGCGGAAGCATAGGCGCCCTGCTGGCCATGAGGGTGTTCCGCCACAAGACGCAACACAAGAAGTTCCGCTACGGGGTGCCGGCCTTGCTGCTTGTTCAGCTGGCGATAGCGTGTGTCTTTATCTGGGGTAGGATCTGAAGGTCGGCCGGCAGCCATCGCACGCTGTCGAGTTCCTCGCCCGACAGCCATCGCGCCGCCTCGTGCTCGTTGAGGTGCAAGGCCACCGTCAGCAGCGAGCAGAGGTAACAATGCATGGTGAGGTGGAACTGCGGGTAGTCGTACTCCACCGTACAGAGCAGCTCGTCCACACTTATCTCCGTCGACAGTTCCTCCCTTATCTCGCGCTTCAGCGCCTCTTCGGCCGTCTCGCCCGGCTCCATCTTGCCGCCGGGAAACTCCCACCAGTCCTTCCACTCGCCATATCCCCTTTGGGTGGCAAAGATCCTATTGTCCTTGCGGATGATGGCCGCCACAACCTCTATCTGTTTCATCATTGTATCCCTTTCATCCTCAATTCCAACCTGTCGCGTTCCTCCAGCAGGTTCCACACGGCATCCTCGCTGAGCACACCGCGTTTCATCTCTTGGGGCAGCCTTCCGGCCTCGTCGGCCGCTAAGTCCTGTTTCCACTTCTCGCTGCAGTAATAGGACTCCAACTCGCGCAACGCTTCCTGCGCCGCCTCATAGTCGTCGAGCGCCGCCGCCAGCCCTTTGACGGCTCGCGACGCCACCTCCAGCTGCTGCTCCATCCGCGCAATTCGTTCTATCTGTTCCATTGGTCGTTATTCTTCAGCAAACTTCTTCAACGCCCCTTCATCCAACCGCTGCACCGTCCACTCGTCCATCGCTTTGGCGCCGATGCTACGGTACACCTTCAGGGCCGGCTGGTTCCAATCGAGACATATCCACTCCATGCGGCCGCAGTTGCGCTCCACAGCCAGCTGCGCCAGGTGTTTCAGCAACGCCTTCCCATAACCCCTTCCGCGTTTCTCGGGCACGATGAAGAGGTCCTCGAGGTAGAGTCTTCGGCGCCGCCTTGCCGGCCAGCACCAGCACTTTCTTCCCGTTGCGGTAGATATGCAGCTGGCGCGAGCGCACCACAGCCGTCAGCTCCGCATCCTCCTGCATCGCCAGCCATAGGCGATGGTATTCGCCATTCTCGTCGAACAGCTTCCGCTGCAGGTGCGAGCACATATTTGTGGTATCGATAGTCATCTTCAAATTGAATTCAATTTTCAATTTTCAACTTTCAATTCTTCCGCCATCCGCTTTCCTGCCGCGAAGGCCCGCTGCAGGTCCTCCTCCCAATGCTCGTCGCGGTAGCGGCGCTTGGCCTCCTCCGAGAAGCCGCCAAGCTCGAAGCGGCCGTAGTCCTTCACCTGGTAGGTGTTGTAGGCAATCAGGCGCTCGGGAGCGCCGAGGGCTGCGGCGATGCAAGGCTCCATCGAGCCGTAGCCGTTGCTGTTCTCAACCCCTTCGCCGGCGGACCTCGCCCCTTCTGCAAACTTCTGCATCATCGCGGCCGTGTTGAAATTCTTGCGAGGGCCTCCGTCGACAATGACAATCTTCTTCATATACAGTAATCTGATTCGTTCAACAAGATGAAATACTTTGCAAAGATACGAAAAAAAATCCAACCCGCCAAACCCTACTCCACCTCGGGAGTCAATCCGCCGTAGCTCCTGGCGGCGGTGCGGAAGGCCTTCTCGGTGGTGAACGACTCGTAGTAGGTGCAACGGGTGACCACCTGCTGGCTGCTGCACTTCGCCCCGCGGATGTGCACCAGCGCCCAGCCGGCCATCTCGTCGGCGAAGCCCTCGTCCACCAACGCCAAGCATCCGTCGACCTCCCTGAAATCGTCCACCCCCAGGTCGTCGGCGCCGATGCGCACCATCGGCCGCCGGCCCTCCACCGTCTGGCGCAGCGTGTAGAGGCGCAGGATGTCGCCACGCTTGACGTCCTCGGCCTTGAGCGACGTGAGGAGGGCGCCCACGCCGTCCACCTCGCCCAGCCGCTGCTCCACCACAGGCAGCACGCCGTCGCTCACCGGCATGCCCGGCAGCAGCAGTATGGCCTCAGCCATCGGCCCCACCTTGGCGGTGAAGACCACAGGCGTGCGACGCATCAGGGTGCGGAAACGCGCATACGCCGTAGGCGTCTTCTCGAACATCGGGTCGGCATCGGTGGCCATCTTCAGCATCGTCCACAGCCGGCAACTGTGCGACAACTGCTGGCGCGCCACAAACTGCGCACGCGTGCGGCGCTTGGGTTGCGAGCTGCTCGCCGACCGCGCAACCATCCGTCCGCTGCGGCTATAGAAAGTCACACCGCTACTTTTCAAACTGCCATTGATAAACAATCCATTCGGTTTCTGTTTTGCCATAAGTTTATTCTCCTATAATTATTGATTTACAATCAGTTATATCCAAATTCCCACCAAAACCGCATCCAACTCGCTGCAAGTCAACCACTTCGACGATACATCAACGATACTTCAACGATAGTTCAACGATGCAGCATCGTTGAACTATCGTTATACTAACGGCGAAATATCGTCGAAAAACCAGCCTTCTATCATCCTAAACCGCTACCTGACAGCCAGTTGATGCCTCGTATCCTTTAGGGAACCATCATGCAAAGATACACAATTCCCCGCAAAAAAGCAAATCGTTTTTCCCAATCCCCCATTTTTTGTATCTTTGTAACATCTCACGCTATACTATTTATAGCGCAGATTGTTGGTTTATAAAACATTAAGCATACCGCCAGTTTGCGCGGAACGACTGAAATATAGAACAAAATATGACAAAGGAAGTACAAATAGTAACTCCAAACTCCATTGAAACGCAAGAGATAGAAACCCGGCTGATTGAGTTGCGCGGACAAAAGGTGCTCATTGACCGTGATGTGGCGGAGTTATATGGTGTTGAAACCAAGAGGGTGAATGAGGCGGTGAAAAACAACCCCGACAAATTCCCGAAAGGCTACTTCTTCACGCTGCAAGGTGTTGAAAAGCAGCAACTGGTCGAAAATTTCGACCACTTCAAGACCTTGAAGAACTCTCCTGTTGAGCCGCGAGCTTTCACCGAGAAGGGTCTTTATATGCTGGCTACCATTCTGAAAAGCGAGCGAGCAACAGCTGTAACCATCGCCATCATCGAGACCTTCGCCAAAGTGCGGGAGCTGAAGCGCGAGTTGGTGGAGTTGCACAAGGTGACAGATAAGGCGGTACAGGAAAAGAAGATGAACCACTTCGGCGAGGTGCTGACCGACATAGTGATGCCCGACCTCGAGACCTCCGAGACAGAATCCTCTCTTGAAATCAACTTCCTCATCGGCAAAATCAAACATACAGTAAAACGAGTAAGAAAAGGCGACGGAAAGTGATTGTGCTGGAAGAGGTGGGGGAAATAGAAATGAACGTTACAACTTTTATTTTACTTACAGGAATAAAAGTAAAATTAGTCGACCCTTTGTTTTACTTTTGTGATTAAAAGTAAAATAACGTGTCGGCTATTTTATTTTGAGAAATAAATTTTGCCACATCGGTAAAGTTTATTATATTTGTACCCCCGTAATAAGAAAGAAATATTAAACAAATAATTAATCCTTAAACGTTTAAGCAATTATGGCAAAAGAAAAAAAGTTCATGACTTGTGACGGTAACTGCGCTGCTGCGCATGTGGCGTACATGTTCAGCGAGGTAGCAGCTATCTACCCCATCACCCCCTCCAGCCCTATGGCCGAGTATATCGACGAGTGGGCCGCCGGCGGTCGTAAGAACCTCTTCGGCGAGACCGTGAAGGTCGTCGAGATGCAGAGCGAGGCCGGTGCCGCCGGTGCCGTGCACGGCTCGCTGCAGGCTGGTGCTCTGACCACCACCTACACCGCTTCGCAGGGTCTGCTGCTGATGATCCCGAACATGTACAAGATCGCCGGCGAACTGCTGCCCGGCGTGTTCCACGTGAGCGCCCGCGCCCTCGCCGCCCAGGCCCTCTCCATCTTCGGCGACCACGCCGACGTGATGGCTGCCCGCCAGACCAGCTCGGTGCAGGAGGTGATGGACCTCGCCCCTGTGGCCCACCTCAGCGCCCTCAAGGGCCGTGTGCCGTTCCTGAACTTCTTCGACGGCTTCCGCACCAGCCACGAAATCCAGAAAATCGAAGCTTGGGATATGGAAGACCTGCGTCCGCTGGTGGACCAGAAGGCCCTGAAGGCTTTCCGCGAGAACGCCCTCAACCCCGAGCACAACGTGACCCGCGGTACCGCCCAGAACAGCGACGTCTACTTCCAGACCCGCGAGCTGCAGAACAAGTACTATGACGCCCTGCCCGACATCGTGGCCGAGTATATGGCTGAAATCAGCAAGCTGACCGGCCGCAACTACGCCCCCTTCACCTACTACGGTGCCAAGGATGCCGAGAACGTCATCGTGGCTATGGGTTCGGTGACCGAGACC
>CACYKY010000013.1 GCA_902775135.1 uncultured Bacteroidota bacterium
CGCAAGGGTGAGGACAAAGGCCAGCAATGTGAAAAGTTTGGCTGTTTTCATATTGTAACTAGTTTTATCTTTTTATCTATCTAATTTGTTCATCTGGTATTTTAAAGTTTTCAGTCGACGCGGTTGAAGACAAAGGTGGGCGGGTTGAGGCAGTCGCATATCAAGCGCCATTCCTCCTGTGTGGGGCTGACCTGCAGGATGTTGTAGGCGTTGCCATAAAGGGGAGTGGTGTCGTGCACCGGTGGGTAGACGCCGAGGTAGGTCTGCCGGTTGCCGTATTCGTCGTCCTCGTAGTGAAAGCGTCCCTGCGGGAACTCGACGATGGTGTTGATGTAGTTTGCCGGGGTCGCGGCCACGGCCACGCGGTTCGCACGGTCGATGTGCATCACCACGTCGTAGCCGTTGTTGGTGCTCACCCAGGTTTCGTACTGCGTGCTGCGCACCATGTCGAACACGCTGATGCAGGTGTTGCACTGGGGAGCCATGCCGCCGTATTCCATATGCAGTGTATCGCCGTGCAGTTGGCCTGTCCCGCTGACGTCGATGCCGTTCCAGTAAATGTTTGTGAAGTGGTACTCCATCGGGCATTCCAAACAGGTGAAGCCTGAGAACATGTAGCCACAGATGCCCCACGGCAGTCCGTAGAGCGACCAGCCGTTGTCGGCGGCCCACGTGCCGTAAACGCGGCTATCGGGGCTGACGGTCATGATGGCAATATAGTCGGGCCAGCGGTCGCAGACATAGGCATGCCCTCCACCGACAGGTTGCGGTGCGGTGGCGTAGGCGGTGCCGTTCCAGGTGCCGGTATTGGGGTCGTAGCTGACGGTGACGGTCTTGCCCTCGTCTTCCATCTGAGCCATCCAGCGTTTCATGGCCTCGCGGTCGGTAGTGCTGTAGGTGATGGCCTCCTTGGTGGCACTCTTGGTGGCACTTTTGGCGTTGCGGAAAGTGACGCTGCTGCCGCCTTCGGCATAGTTGCAGAACTGGTCGAGCAGGGCGTCGCCTTCGGCATAGTTGCAGAACTGGTCGAGCAGGGCGTCCCATTCGGCTTCCGTAGTGAGGTGGACGGTAGTGGTGGTCTGTTCGGCCACCGTGTAGACGATATCACGCTCGTGGCGTGTTTCTTCTTTGTCTTTGTTGCAGGCCGCAAGGGTAAGGACGGTTGCCAGCAGGGCGAAAAGTTTGATGGTTTTCATGTCGTATTTCTTTATAGTTTGAATCCGATTCGTGTCGTTATCATGATGGGGGTGATTTCTCCGAGGAGGAAGTTCTGCTTCCCGTCGGTCAAGTCGGCCGGGTACGGGTGGGTGTTGACGCTATAGTCCTCGACACCTGATATTTGGTGGCTGCCGAGATACCACAGCCCGGCATCGAACTGCCAGCGCCAGGCGAAGCGATAGCCCACCCCGAGGTGGAAGGCCACAGCCACGGTGGTGGTGTAGTGGTCGGTATAGATATAGTCGTAGAGCGTTTGTCCCTGTATCACCAGCGGCTGTTGCCCATCCCGCAGTGTAGCGCCGCGGTCGGTGACGATGAGGCAGTCCGCACCCGCCTGAACTTCGACGAAAAAGCACCGGCCATTGGTTGTGGGCCACTCATACCTCAGGCCTGCCATCAGCGGCAGGTTGATATAGCCGGGCAGGGTGAACTTCACCTCGCTGAAGTTGCTCTCCAGGGCTTTCCGTGTCTCAAAAAGACTGGTCTTGATGTCGCTGCCCATGTCGTTGTAGATGAAGTCGAAGCTCAGCAGCAGGCTGAGGTGGTCGTAGTCCGACATGGGTCTGCACCATTGCACACCGAGCATGCCGCCCTGTCCTGCACCGCCCCACGGCCCTTTTGTCGCCAGGCCCCATTGGTTGCTGGCAAGGTCGGACTGCGCAAATTCGCCCATCGGGAACGACCAGCCGCCGGTGAGGGTGAACCGGGTGTTCTGCGCCATTGCCATGTTGGCAGACAGCATCACGAGGGTCAATAATATAGAAGAGAGATGTTTCATATTCAGTCAACGTATTCAAAAGTCCAACTGACGTGGCTGCCGTCGGTCCAGCGCGGTATGACCGCCGTGGCGGCACGGCCCGCGGCGTCGTGGGTGTACTGCAGCTCAAAGTCGCCATAGTCGCTCCCGCACCAGTCGACACGCGAGATGTTGTGACTGCTCCACAGGTTCTGTGGCCAGAAGACTCCGGTGTAGTAGGGCAGCAGTACATGTACGCCGATGACGATACCGCGCGGACGCAAGGAATTGTCGTATTCAAAGTTGACTACCGGCTGTCCGTCTTCGTTGACAAAATGGGCCACATCTCCGTTCTCCCATTCGGCAACGGCACCCCAGACGGTGACGGGCTCCATCACGTCCGAGCCATACTGCGAAGCCATGAAGGTGTGTACGGGGCAGACGGGTTTCCCCTCTTCGTTGTAGACAAAGGTGTAGACCCCGCCGTTGTCCCACGGGAACTCTTGCACCGCCAATCTGCCGCCCAGGTAGGTGTTTCTTACGTCGCCTATCGCTGTGCATAAGCCGTTCTGGTAGGTGAGGATGGCGGTGCTGTGATCCACCGAGGTGTCGCTGGTGCCGTCGAGGCTTCGCCAAACGGAGAACCACTCCTCGTCCACCGAGGTCAGCAGGTCGCCGTCCCACGTGTAGGTATAGACGATATGACGCTCCCAGCTGGCCATGCCTGTGGAGTCGAAGGTTTGATCGAAGGTGACGCGGCTCAGGCGCGGACCCTCGTCCTGCGTCGGTGGGGCGACGGCATAGGCGGTGCCGTTCCAGGTGCCCGTCTCGCGGTTGTAGGTCACGGTGACGGTCTTGCCGGCATCTTCCATGCGGCGCATCCAGGCTTTCATCTCCTCGCGGCTGGTGGTGGAGAACTTTGTAGCCTCCTTGGAGGGTGTGCCGGAAGTGTGTCCGTTGTGGTAGAAGGTGACGGCTTGGCCCTGCTCGGCATAGTCGCAGAAGCGGTCGAGCAGCGCATCGAGGTTCTGGTTTGAGGTGATGTCGGCTTCGATGGGTGTGACTGGAGTTGTCGGATTGGCCACGACATAGGTTATAGTGTTGCGGGAAGTGCTGTCGCTCTCCGGTTCGCAGGCCGCAAGGTTGATCACAGCGGCCAGCAGGGCGAGGAATAATGTTGAATGATGAATGTTGAATGATGAACGGTGTTTCATATCTTTATAATTCTCAATTTTCAATTCTCAATTCTCAATTTTCAATTTATCCAGTTGGTAGTCGAGTAACGCCTGGTACTGTACCGAGTCCTCGATGCGGTAGAAAGCTATGGTGCGGTCCGCGTGTACGGCCATAGCGCGCCAGGCGGGGCGGACGCTGCGCTTCACACGCTTGGCGGGTTTGTCGATATCTCCCATCCAGCTGGTGACGCCCTCCGAGGTGCGGATGTCGAACTCCTCTTTTAAGCCTGCCCATGCGGTGCTGTCGTCGGCCACGAGGATGACCACGTCGGTCTTCACCGTGTCGCAGAGCTGGAAGCCCTTCACCTGCGCCACCGTGAGGTCTTGTCGTGCTGCATATTGCCGGTACAGCGGCATCTCCTCCACCTCGCGCGAGCAGGCGAGAAGCATCAGTGGCAGCAGTATAAGCAGTGTCTTTTTCATAATTCAAATTTCACTATTCATAATTAATATATTGGCAGCCACGTCGGCCCAATGCCCTTCGGCGATGCCGCTGCGGTTGCAGGCGACGTAGTCGTAATCTTTTGATGTTGAAGATTGAAAGTTGAAAAACGAAAAACCGGCGACCGCCAGTACGGTGATAGTGGCCAGCGCCGTGCGGCGTTGCCGGCGACGGCGCACCCATGCGGGGTAGTCCTGTCGCAGCCGCTGCTGAAGGCCCTGGCGCTCCTCTTTTTCCCAGATGCTGTCGAATGTCATATTATTCATTGTGTTATTGTGTTATTGTGTTATTGTGTAAGTTTTAAATAGAATGACTACTAGCGCATTTACGCATTAACGCATTAACACATTGTTCATTTGTTCTCTCAGTTTTTCTTTTATCCGCATCAGACGTATGCCTACGTGGTTCTTTGTCAATCCGGTCTTGCGGCCAATCTCTTTGTATTCGTAGCCCTCAAGATGCATGGTTACTATGGTTCGGTCGGGTTCGGGCAGTTGGGCGATGAATTCGTGGAGGGTGTCGTGCAGCGTGGTGTCTTCGGCGGGGGCGTCGTAGTCGTCGGGTAGCGGGGTGGGGTAGTTGTTTCTCTTGCGCCGCAGGTCGATGCAGGTGCTGCGTGCCACGCGCCATATCCATGCTGCCTGTCTTGGGGCCAATGTGATGCTAAAGAGCTGTTCGCGAAGGTTCCACAGCGCCAGCATGGTCTCTTGCAGCAGGTCGTCGACCTCCAGGCCGTCACCACTGTAGCGGCGGCATACCGAGAAGAGCAACCCGCGGTAGCGGAGCATCAACTCGTTGAATGTTTCTGGTTCCTTCACACTATAATAACGTATCTCGAGAGCGAAAAATTACAATGCCATAAAAAAAAGCAAAAAAAAGCGCCTGCCAACCGGCAGGCGCTTCATTCGCAATTCTTTTATTAACCTTTATTTTACTCGTTGTTACGGCTGAAGTTGAGGGTGAGGGTGATGGGGGTACCGTCCTCGGCGTAGAACATATCCAGGTTGAAGGTGATGACGTCGGTGGCGTCGTCGTAGGTGAACTCAAGCTGGGCAGGCACGTCGTTGCCATCTTCGTCCTCGGCGGCAACAGTCAGGTAGCCGGTGTGGGTGGTGCCGTCGTACTCATACTCGTAGGAAACTCCGGCAATCTGGTTCAGTTCACCCTCGTCGCCACCAAAGGCCATCACGTTCTCGGGGAAGCTGAAGTGGGCGTACTGGCCGTCGAAGTTCAGACCGAAGGTGTAGGTCTCTTCTGCGGTGCTGTCCATGCAGGGGACGTTGGTACCCATCAGGGCGTTGACGAGCTCGGTGGTGGTCACGCTGTAGGTCCAGTTCGTGTTGTGCAGGTCAGCGGTGGTCTTCACAAGGGCGTTGGTGTTCTCGCCACCATTGTTGATGGGGTTGACATCGTCCTTCTGGCAGGCGGTCAGGGAGAGGGTCAGGGCTGCAACGGCAGCGATAAGAATGTTCTTTTTCATAATTGTTTAATGTTTTAGATTGTTAATTGATTATTTTTTTTGTTTGTTTTTCTTTTCGTCTATAAGAACGTATCAACTCGGTAAAAAACTACAGCGGGATGAATTTTTTTTCTTTTTTTTCCTTTTTTATTATTGTATATACATTATTTTTATTTTTTCTTACCGGGAATCTACTCTCATTTCCCAGCTACTCCTCTTCCACTTCCACGTTGATGTCCAGGGTCATGAAGCTGTTGCCTTCGAGGTCGGTGTAGGTGTTCACCACTCCTTCCAGTACCATCTCGGCGCCAATCAGTATGCTCATGTTCTCGTCGGGGGTCTCCTGCTCGTTCCACATCATCATGCCGTGAACGGTGATGATGAGGGTGCTGTCGGCACCCGTACGCATGGCCCATACCAATCCGCCCAGCGGAGGCTCTTCCAGCACCGGAGTGGCTACAAAGTCGAGTCTCCCCGTGTACATCTGCGGCTCCTGCGTGTCGCTCTGCCCCAGGTTGGTGTAGGCGCGTCCGCTCCACGTGCCGTTATCGTTGTTGTAGGTGATCTGGACCGTCTTGCCGGCTCTCTCCATGTCTTTCATCCATGCTTTCAGCTCCTCGCGGTTTGTGGTGGTAATCGAGGTGGCTCTGCCTGTCGCCCCTTCTTTGCTGTTGGTTCGCGTGCTGCAGAACATCACCTGTGCCCCCTCTTGCGTATAAGAGCAGAAACGCTCCAGCAGGGCGTCGAATTCCGTCTCCGTGGTGAGGTGCGCCGTGGTGCCTCCCATGTTGGGAATCGCTGTCCCTTCGCTGACGGTGTAAAAAATATCGTGTCCTTGGGTTTCCTCCGGATTCGTCCTCTCTTTCTCGCATCCCACAATCCCTATCAGCCCTATCAGCCCCATCAGTCCAAACAGTATCTTTTTCATAGTATCTTTTTTTTATTGTTTGTATTTAATCAGTTTTTATATAATATTCACTATTCACCATTCCCCACCACTTTCCACTTTCCACTTTCCGTTTTCAATTTTCAATTTTCAATTTTCCGCTTTCCACTTTCCACTTTCCGTTTTCAATTTTCAATTTTCAATTTTCCACTTCACTCTCATCGACTCCAGGTGGTAGTCCATCAGGGCGTCGTACTGCGCCTCGTTTTCAATGCGGTAGATTCCAATGGAGCGACGGCTGTGCGAAGCAATCACCCTCAGCACCGGGGCTCCGGACCATTGGGTGCGTGCCGACGGGTTCTCGCTCTCTCCCAGCCAGCTCACCGTTCCTTCCTCGCCGCGGATGTCAAACTCCGCTTTCATCGCCTCCCACATGCTGTCGTTCTCGGCCTGTAGCATCACCACGTCGATCGTCGTTCCCTCGCCCAGTTGGAATCCGTCCACCTCCGCCACCGTCAATCCTTTCCGGTCGGCGTAGCGGTGGTAGAGGCTTCCCTCGTCGGGCTCCGGCGAGCAGCCCACCATCGTGGTCAGCGACACCAACATTATGAATATCAATCGTCTCATTAACTATTAACTATTATCTATTATCTATTAACTATTAACTATTCACCTCACCCTTCCATCAGCAAATTCGACGCCATATCGGTCCAATGGCTCTCGTCGTATGCTGCATTGTTGCAATACACTTTCATCTCCGGCATGGGAGTGTAAACCAGCGGTGTCGCCACAGCCAGCACCAATGCCACTCCTGCCACAATCCCGCCTGCTCTCCGCCGTCTGGCGCGCCAGCCAGGATACTCTTCGGCCAGCCTCGTGGCATAGCCCTCGGCTTCCGCCCTTTCCCATAATGCTTCAAATCTTTTCTCGTCCATAACTGTTAACTATTTTCGTAACTATTATCTATTATCTATTAACTATTAACCATTCTCCTCTTCAACCGTTCCTTAGCCCTCACAAGTCTCACACTCACGTTCTTCTCCGTCATCCCCAGCGCATTGCCTATCTCCTCATAGCTGTATCCCTCCAGCTGCATCTTCACTATCGTTTGGTCGGGCTCTTCCAGCTTGCCTATCTCTTCGTGCAGCTCCTGCAGCAGCGTCCGGTCTTCGCAGGCCTCGTCGTGTCCCTCCGGCAGCGCCTCCGTTTCCTCGTATCGCCGCAACGCATCTATCACCGCGTTGCGCGCTACCTTCCATGTCAGCGCCGCCTGCTGCACACTCCCCAACGCCAGCAACCGCTCGCGGTTGCGCCACAAGGCTATCGACGCCTCCTGTATCAGGTCGTCAACCTCCAACCCTCTGTGCCTGAATCGGCTGCAGAGGGTGAACAGAAGCCCCCGGTATCGGTGCAGCATCTCTTCGAATGGATCCCTTGTTCTCACATCTATAATAACGTAAAAAAATACCAAATCACTACATCCCTACAAAAAAAAATTTTTTTTCCCCACTCCTCTTGCGACCAACGTGGAGCAAACTATTAACTATTATCTATTATCTATTAACTATTAACTAATATAATTTCTTCTCCTCCTTTTCAAAAAAAATTCTTATCTTTGCATTTTGGTTTTTATTCATCATATCTATGCAAAACATTCGTAATATTGCAATTATAGCCCACGTCGACCATGGTAAGACCACCCTCGTCGACCGCATGCTTCATCAGGCCAAACTCTTCCGCGACAACCAGGAAACTGGCGAACTCATCCTCGACAACAACGACCTCGAGCGCGAGCGCGGCATCACCATCCTCTCCAAAAACGTCTCCGTACGCTACAAGGGATGCAAGATCAACATCATCGACACCCCCGGCCACTCCGACTTCGGCGGCGAGGTCGAGCGTGTCCTCAACATGGCCGACGGCGTCCTCCTCGTCGTCGACGCCTTCGAGGGCCCCATGCCCCAAACCCGTTTTGTGCTGCAAAAAGCCATCGAGCTTGGCCTCAAGCCCATCGTCGTCGTCAACAAGGTCGACAAGCCCAACTGTGACCCCGAACTCACTCAGGAGGCTGTCTTCGACCTCATGTTCAACCTCGGCGCCAACAACGACCAGCTCGAGTTCCCCACAGCCTACGGCTCCGCCAAGCAGGGCTGGATGGGCGAGGATTGGAACACCCCCACCGAGGACATCTCCTACCTCATGGACCTCATCATCGAGCACATCCCCGCTCCCCGCACCGACGAGGGCACCACCCAGATGATGATCTCCTCCCTCGACTACTCCTCCTACCTCGGCCGCATCGCCGTCGGCCGTCTCCATCGCGGCACCCTCCAGGCCGGCCAGCCCATCACCCTCGCCAAACGCGACAGCACGATGATCAAGACCCGCATCAAGGAGCTCTATGTCTTCGAAGGGCTCGGCAAAGAGCGTATCAAGACTCCCGTCGAAGCCGGCGAGATCTGCGCCGTACTCATGGATCTCGACAAGAACGTGGCTTTCGAGATTGGCGACACCATCTGCGATGCCGACAATCCCGAGGCGCTGCCGCCCATCAAGGTCGACGAGCCCACCATGTCTATGCTCTTCACCATCAACAACTCGCCTTTCTTCGGCAAGGAGGGCAAATACGTCACCTCCCGCCACCTCCGCGACCGCCTCTTCGCCGAGCTGGAGAAAAACCTCGCCCTCCGCATCGAGGAGACCGGCTCGCCCGACGCCCTCCTCGTCTACGGACGCGGCATCATGCACCTCTCCGTGCTCATCGAGACCATGCGTCGCGAAGGCTACGAACTCCAGGTGGGCCAGCCCAAGGTCATCATCCGCGAAATCGACGGCCAGAAGTGCGAGCCTATCGAGCAACTCACCGTCCTCGTGCCCGAGGAGTTCTCCTCCAAGGTCATCGATGTCGTCACCCGCCGCAAGGGCGAGGTCGGCACCATCGATACCAAGGGCGACCGCGTACAGCTCGACTTCACCATCCCCTCGCGCGGCATCATAGGCCTCCGCAACACCCTCCTCACCGCCACCAACGGCGAGGCCATCATCGCCCACCGCTTCCTCGAGTTCCAGCCCTGGAAGGGCGACCTCGATGACCACAAGTACGGCGCCCTCATCGCCAAGGAGACCGGCGAGGCCACAGCCTACAGTATCAGCAAGCTCCAGGACCGCGGCCCCTTCTTCATCGAGCCCGGCGACCACGTCTATGCCGGCGAGGTCATCGGCGAGTCCCTCCGTCCCGGCAACGACATCGTCATCAATGTCGTCACCGCCAAAAACCTCACCAACATGCGCTCCAAGAGCGCCGACGACAAATCCACCTGCTCCCCTGCCATCAAGATGAGCCTCGAGGAGGCCATGGAGTACATCCGCGAGGACGAGTACCTCGAAATCACCCCCTCCAACCTCCGCATCCGCAAAATCATCCTCGACGAGATTGAGCGCAAACGCGCCCGCATCGCCGCCGGCTTCAAGGACGAGTAGAATGGGGAATAAGGAATAAGGAATGAGGAATAAGAAATAATTAACTATTATCTATTAACTATAAACTATAAACAATGGGTATCATCATCACAATTCTCATCGGTGCGTTGGCTGGCTTCCTGGCTGGTAAACTCATGAAGGGTGCCGGTTTCGGCTTCCTGGTCAACCTCCTCGTCGGCATCGTCGGTGGCTTCATCGGCGGCAACGTCCTGTCGTGGATAGGCATCGACTGGGGCGGCACCATCGTCGGCCAGATCGTCACCGCCGTCATCGGCGCCGTCATCCTGCTGTGGGTCGTCTCCCTCCTCAAGAAGAAGTAAGCCCCCCCCACATGACTGTCGAAAGACAAAACCTGATGGTCGGAGGCCGACGGTGCAGCCTTTTCTGCCCCTGCCTCCGGCTTTCTGTTTCCTCCCCGGACACTCTCGTGGTGCAGCTCGTCAGCCTTCACCAGCAGGAGGACCTCCAGCGCGAGGTGGAGTTGCTTTTCTCCGCCCTCGGCCAGCTTTCCGCTTTCCACTCTCCACTTTCCCCTCTTTTCGTCGCTGTCCCCATAGCCGACTGGGAGCTGGAACTCATGCCATGGGCCGAGCCCGCCGTGAGCTCCCGCCCCGAAGTGGGCAGTGGGGCAGGGGAGACGCTGCTCTTCCTTTCCGACGAGTTGCTGCCCGCCCTTTCCAGCCTCCTCCATTCTGCCGCCCCCGTCGTCCTGGGGGGCTACTCCCTCGCCGGCCTCTTCGCCCTCTGGGCGGCCTGCCAGACCGACCGCTTCGCCGCCGTCGCCGCCGGCTCGCCTTCGTTGTGGGCAGGCGACTGGCCTGCCTATGCCGCCCACAACCCCATGATGGCCAAGCAGGTGTACCTCAGTCTCGGCGACCGCGAGGAGCGCAGCCGCAACAAGACCTTCGCCCGTGTGGGCGACCGTATCCGCTTTGAGCACCAGCGTCTGCAGCAGCAGCTGGGCATGGAGAACACCACCCTCGTGTGGGAACAGGGAGGCCACTTCGCCGACCCCGGCGCCCGCATGGCCCGTGCTTTCCTCTGGAGCCTGGAAACAATGAGAGGTGAGAGATGAACGTCGAAGAATTGCGCAACTACAGCCTGTCGCTAGGCTCCGATGTGGAGGAGAAGATGCCCTTCCAGGCTTTCAAGGCCGCCAACGGGGTGCTGGCTTTCTACGTATGCGGCCACATGTTCTGCTACTTCGACATCGACCGCTACGAGCTGGTGAACGTCAAATGCCAGCCCGACCGCATCGGAGAGCTCAAGGAGCGCTACACTTCCGTTACCGCTCCCTACAACATGAATCCCCGCCACTGGATAGGCATCCGGCCCGAAGGGGCCGACGACAGTCTCCTGCGCGAACTGGTGCAGAATTCATACGAGATAGTGAAACAACAATACTCACGCAAGAAAAAATAATGAAGATCATGAAGAAAACAAGACTGAAGATGATGGCCTTGATGGCCGTTGCCGCCATAGGCTTCGCCGCCTGCAGTGGTGGAAACCAAACCGCCAACAACCTCGACAGCATACAACCCGCGCAGGAATGGAACGGCATCTCCGTCTGCAGCGAGAGCGACTGCGTGGAGGTCATCGGCCTCCAGGACCGCGAGGGCGAGCAGGCCGTCGAACTCTTCCGCGGCTCGTACAACGACGCCCTGCTCGACTCCCTCCTCGCTCCCGGCCAGACGGCTTTCCGCTCGGCCTTCAATGTCTACATCGCCCGGGGACAGGCCGATTACGAAGACACCATCTCCCACACCATTCTCTTCGACGCCGGCATCGGCCCCCAGGCTGGTGGCCAGCTGCTGGATCGCATGAAGGCGGTGGATATCACGCCGGCCGACATCGAGGCCGTATGCCTCACCCACCTCCACTTCGACCACCTCGGATGGCTGCTCGACGAGGAGGGCAACGTCTCCTTCCCCAATGCCGTCGTCTACCTCTCGGAAGCTGAGATGGCCTCCGGCAAGGACAACGAGCGCTGGCAGCAGGTACTGGCGGCCTACGGCAAGCGGGTGAAGACCTTTGTGGATGGCGAAACCATCTGCTTCGGTATGGTGACGCCATGTGTCGTTTCCGGCCACACCCCCGGCCACACCCTCTACGAGGTGGGCCCCTGCCTCATCGTTGGCGACCTCCTCCATGCGCAGGATCTGCAGCTGGAACACCCCGACTTCTGTGCCCGCTACGACGCCAACCCCGCCACCGCCGTCAATGTTCGCAAGAACACCTACCAACTCCTTCGCCGTAGCGGCCGCTACCTCTGCGGCGCCCATTGCTACAAACATTTCATTCAATTCTAATTCATTTAACATTCAAAACGTGCAATTGTCCTCTCACTCCCTCTCACTCCTCATACTAAAATTCATATGACATTCAAAACGTGCAATTGTCCTCTCACTCCCTCTCACTCCCTCTCACTCCCTCTCACTCCTTATACTAAAATTCTTATAACATTCAAAACGTGCAATTTAATAGTTTTTGATCTTATGAAGAGATTTTTTGTCATCTGTCTGTTTTTCCTGTCGTTCTTGTCGCCCCTCCCGCAGGCCGGCGCCTGCACCAACCTCATCGTAGGCAAGAAGGCCTCCGCCGACGGCGGCGTCATCTGCACCTACAACTGCGACGGCTTCGGCTTCGCGGGCTCCCTCTTCCACACCCCCGCTGGCCGCCACAACCCCGGCGAGAAGATAGCCATCCGCGGATGGGGCCCCTACCACGAAGGTCGCTTTGTCGAGCAGGTGGAGTACACCTACAATGTCGTGGGCTTCATGAACGAACGCCAGCTCACCATCGTCGAGTCTACCTTCGACGGCCGCCTCGAGCTGCAGAACCCCGACGGTCTCCTCGACTATTTCAGCCTCATGCGCCTCACCCTCCAGCGCGCCGCCAACGCCCGCGAGGCCATCCGCTGCATGGCCCAGCTGGTGGAGGAATACGGCTACAACAGCTCCGGCGAGAGCATCACCATCTGCGACCCCGACGAGGCGTGGATCATGGAGATCATCGGCAAGGGACCCCACCGCAAGGGCGCCGTATGGGTGGCCCTCCGCATCCCCGACGACTGCATCAGCGCCCATGCCAACCTCAGCCGCATCCGTCTTTTCCCGCATGAGGGCGAGTGTTGGGACAACGGTTCCATCGTGAAGCAGAAAACGAAGAAAACCAAGGATTACAAGAGTCTCAGTAGCCGTCATCTGCAGTATGTCTTGCAGCCTCAGGTGGAATGTGTCTATGCCGCCGACGTGATCGATTTTGCTCGCGAGAAAGGCTTTTTCAAAGGAGCCGACAATGAGTTCTCCTTCCGCGACGCCTACTGCCCCATCGACTTCGAGAACGTGCGCTATGCCGACGCCCGTGTCTGGAGCTTCTTCCGCCACCATCGCTCGGATATGGACCACTACCTGCCCTACATCAACGGCGATTTCGCCGAGCGCGGAGCGAATGGCGAAATTATGGACCACCTGCCCCTCTGGGTGAAACCCGAAAAGCCGCTGTCCCTCGGCGACGTGATGGCCGACATGCGCGACCACTTCGAGGGCACACCCCTCGACATGACCGCCGACGCCTCCGCCGGCCCCTGGCAGATGCCCATCCGCCCGCTGCCTATGCACATGAAGACTTCCGACGGCACCCACCTCTTCCGCGAACGCCCCATCGCCACCCAGCAGTCAGGCTTCACCATGGTCTGCCAGATGCGCTCCTGGCTGCCCGACGACGTCGGCGGCGTCACATGGTTCAACTGCGACGATGCCGACATGGTGGCCTACGTGCCCCTCTACTGCTGCATCACCCAGGTGCCCGACCCCTTCCGCCCCGAGAACAACCCTCGCAGCGAGTTCTCCTTCGAGTCCGCCTTCTGGATGAACAACTGGGTGGCCAACATGATCTACCCGCGCTACAGCATGATGATTGGCGACCTCCGCCAGGCCCAGCGCGAGCTCGAGGACTACTTCCTCGCCGACCAGGACAGCGTCATGATAGCTATAGGCAACATGACCCCCGCCGACCGACGCGACTTCCTCAACAAGCGCAGCATCGCCTATGCCTCCCGCATGATGCAGCGGTGGGACAGTCTGGCCAAATATCTGATAGTGAAATACAACGACCAGGTCGTTAAGCGCACCGACGCCCAGGGCAACTTCCTCCGCTGGGGCTACGACACCCCCGGCTACTCCCAGCCTTTCATCGACGCCCTCCCCGCCGCCACAGGCGACCGCTACAAGCTAAAGGAAGTCATCGAGCGCCGCGAACGCTGAGCGAGCCGCGAACGCTGACCCCATCAAAACCTATAGCTCATGCCAACTCCGAAGCCGCCCTTCATCGTCGGAATGTCCTGAAGGAGGCCGGGGTGGTTCCTCCCGTTGCCGAAAACAAAGATTTGGTAATACCGCAGGTTGAACTTCAGGTCGCTCCATCCGAACCGCACTTCCACCGACGGCTCCAGCATGGGGCGCACTCCCTTGAAACGCTCCTCCTGTACCACCCATTCCGAATACTGGTCAGAGCCGTATTCCCGATACTCCGTTTCTCCCACGATGCCTCCTGCTCGCATCGCGAAGGCCACGTCCACATGCAGCCACCGTGTCAGGTCGCGCCAGCCGCAGTCCACCTGCACGAAAGGCATCGCATAGTGCCCATAGTACGAATATTTCTCAGGTTCGGTACTCTTGCCGCGTCCCAGCGCCAATCCGCCGTAGACCTCCCATACAAAGTGCCTGTCCATAGGCCTGTACACACCTCCCATCGCCTGCACCGTCTGCCTCAGGGCATCCACACTGGCCGACAGCCCCACGCGGTCCGTCAGACTGTAGCTCGCCGTCACGCGGTAGGGAAGAGGGATTCCCAGCATGGCACGTCCTGCCGGAGCAAACGCCCCTTCCAACTGCAGTTCGCCTTTCTCCTGAAACAGCGGTATGTCCGTCGTTGTGCCGTTGTACACCGCACAGCCCGTGGCCAGCATGGCCGCTGTCACCATTATGGCGGTCCGCAGAAATCTTGAAGCCATAGTTTTCATTTCCTTTTTTTATGTGGAATTTAGGTAACTTCTATTAATTGCCCGTAGGGCATTCCTTTCAATAGCAAATATCTAATTATCAACAATTATACCCCATAGGGGTTTTCTTTTAAACGTATTTATAGAACATCCTTTTATAGAATCCACCTTAAGAACGTCGCTAATGCAAAAATATTGCCTTGTCGGGTTGGTTTTGGTGATTTGTGAATGGTGAATCTTTGGCTTTATCGTTGAATTGTTGATGTGATGCAATAAAAATGAGCTCGGGACGTTATAGGGGGAAAAAAGGATAACACTATGAAAATCGATTTCGACCAGATTGAGGAAACCGTCATCCCCCGTTTCAAGGGTGGGGAAGGGGAGACCCGCTGCCGTATGCTCTTCGACGGCGTCAACAAGATTATGCGCGGATGCCTGATGCCCGGCTGCACCATCGGCTACCACTGTCACGAGACCAGCAGCGAGATGATCTATATCCTCAGCGGCGAGGCCCGCTGCCTTTACGACGACGGCGAGGAACGCCTCCTCCCCGGCCAATGCCACTATTGTCCCAAAGGCCACAGCCACAGCCTCATCAACGCCTCGCCCTCCGAGCCCCTGACCTATTTCGCCGTCGTCCCCGAGCAGTAGAAAAAAAAAGGTTATGATACTCTATTTCACAGGAACGGGCAATAGTCTCGCTGTAGCCCAGAAGCTTGCTTCGGCCACCGGCGACAGCCTCATGCCCCTGGCGGAGGCCGCCGGCAAGGACCTCTCCGACGAGGAGTGCATCGGCCTGGTCTATCCCTGCTACGATTTCAATACCCCTCCGGCTGTTCGCGACCTGGTGGCACGCCTGCATCTGAATGCGAAGGCCTATCTCTTCATCGTCGTCACCTGCGGGGCCCAGACAGGCAACTCCATCTGGTCCGTCCGCCAACTGCTTCGCAAGCAGGGTGTCAGGGTGGCATACTGCCACAAGATACGTATGCCCGACAACTGCGCCACCCTCTTCGGCCGCAATCCCAACGACCAGCTCTGGAAGCTGGAGAAGTATGCTCCGCGATTGGAACAGATAGCCGCCGATATCAAGGCCCGCCGTCGTTGCCACCATTTCGGGACTCCCGGTTTGGCAGGCTGGCTGACGGGGATTCCCGCCCTCGAGCACAAGATCCTGGGGGCCTTCAAACCCGTCGTCAACGCCGACCTCTGCGTCGGTTGTGGCCTCTGTGTGAAGACCTGCCCCATATCGAACATCACCCTCGACGACCTCAGCCACGCCGCCATCGGCACCGCCTGCACCGCCTGCCTCGGCTGCCTGCACGCCTGCCCCCACCAGGCCATCCAGGTCGGCGGCAAACCCGTCCCTAAAGAACGCCAGTACCGCCACCCCGAGAGCATCAACCGTTAAGCCTTAGATTTCAATTCCCAATTTTCAATTTTCATTTTTCATTTTTCATTTTTCAATTTTCAATTTTCAATTTTGTAAGCCCCGCTACGACAGGTTCTCCCAGAACAGCTGCGGCAGGTAGACATTCTCCAGTTGGGCGGCATCCTTGAAGAGCGGCGCCACCTCCTCCGGAGTGTATCCGGCGATGCCACATCCTATGGCGGTGACCAGGAAGGTCAGCTCGGGATGCTCCTTGGCGCACGAGGTGAAGTGCTCTACGGCCTGTTTCATCGATGCTTTGCCCTCCATCGTCGGCAGGGCATAGGTGCGCCCCGTAAGGCCTTCGCCGACACCCCATTCGGCTCCGAAATTTTTGTTGGCGTACCTGGCAGCTCCGCCACCATGCATACCTTCCATGTTGCTGCCGAAGACGAATATCTCGCCTGGGGCGAGGGTGGAAATCTTGTCCGAAGCCACACGGCGGCCGTTGATAATATGTTTGTTTTCCATAAGAGTAAAAAAAATGTTCTGTTTCCGACTGCAAAGGTAGGATTTTTTCTCCAATCTTCCAAATTTTTGTTATCTTTGCAGCATGGAGCACCTGCATATCGATGATGTCAAGTTGCTGGCTATGAACGCCCACGGCAACGAGGAGGCGCGCCGCGAGCTCTTCGCCGCCGCGCTGGAAGGGGAGGGGCGCATGAGCGCCAACGCCCTGTGGGCGCTGACGCATCTGCCCAAGGAGGACTCTGTCTACCTCGACCAGCACCGGCGGGAGCTGACGATGGTGGCCCTCTCCGCCGCCGACGTCCCCCGTCGGCGTCTGGCACTGGCACTCCTCGAGCGGCTGGAATGGGCCGTCGACCAGGTGGATACGGCTCTCCTCGATTTCTGCCTCCTCCATCTGATGGACCCCTCCGAGCCTGTGGGGGTCCGTGCGCTCTGTGGCAAGCTGGCCTATATGCTTTGCCGCCACTACCCCGAGCTCCTCAGCGAACTCCGCCAATCGCTCCTCATGCTCGAACCCTCCCTCCTCAAGCCCGGATTCAGACACACCAGAAACAAACTCCTCTCTTTGATATCCAATTCACTATGATTCAGGACCGTCTCCTCGCTTTGCGCGACGAAAAATATGCCGCCTTCACGGCGAAGCTCATCCCCAACATCGACCCCTCGCGGATTGTCGGCGTGCGCGCCCCACAGCTGGCACAACTGGCCAAAGAGCTGAAAGGCAGCGCCGTAGCTCGTGAGTTCCTGGCCCTGTTGCCCCATCGTTTCCTCGAGGAGAATGGCCTACATGCAGCGCTGCTCAACAGCATGAGGGAATACGCCACTGTCGTCGAGGAAGTGGAGCGCTTCCTTCCTTATGTCGACAACTGGGCCACCTGCGACTCCCTCTCGCCGAAGGTCTTCGCTCGCCACACCGCCGAACTGCTGCCACTTGTGCGCCGCTGGATGGCCAGCCGTCACGAGTACACCTGCCGTTTCGGCATCGGCATGCTCATGCGCCATTTTCTGGCACCCGACACCTTCCGACCCGACTTCCCCCAGTGGGTCGCCGCCATCGGGCGCGACGAGTTCTATGTCAAGATGATGCAGGCATGGTATTTCGCCACAGCCCTCGCCAAGCAGTGGGACGCCACCGAACCTTTCATGCACGAGGGCCGCCTCCCCGAGTGGGTCCGACGCAAGAGCATCCAGAAAGCCCTCGAGTCGTTCCGCGTCTCCGATCTCCACAAGTCCCACCTCCGCACGCTCCGTTGATCTCCCATCACCAGTCGCCAAACCCATAGGGTAGGGGAGAGTGAGGCGTCTCTTGCCACCTCAACGGGCAGATGAGGGGAAAAAGGTGGGGAAAAACCAAAAACTCATTTTTGGCCATTCTGAGCGACTTTCTCCGCAATCTGTACATCCGGTCGCTCCGAGAGGGAGATAGCCCATTACAGGCGATTTTTCGTTGTTTACATTTGTAGCAAATTTGCCGACCGAAACTACGTGTATTTTTGTAATTTTATCGTTGTTATGTATATTTACAAATGTAATTACAAATGTAAATTGTATTTTTGTTAAATCTATTAATATTTATATCATCTATGTAAATATTAATTCTAATTATCAGTTATTTAAATTTGTTTATATAAAGTAATAATTGCAATTATTGGCAGGGATAAACCGATTGTGTAGATTGCTATAATGATTAATCATAAAGTGTTGTTATCAATGACTTAATAGTATATTATTTAAACAAATTATTTATACATTGCCTATATTTACATTTGTAATGTTGTTAATTTTATTTTGCAGTATCGAAATAATTGTGTAATTTTGTAAATTATTTAACGCATGGTTACAAATGTAAGATTATGATAAACAGGATAAATCTCATTCTTAAGGCCAAAAATATCACCGCAAGACAGTTCGCCGAAGAAATCGGTATTCAGCCCTCCGGAATGTCGCACATTTTGAGTGGGCGCAACAACCCAAGTCTCGACTTCGTCAGCAAGGTCATCCGCCGCTATCCCGAGATCGACTCCAACTGGCTCCTCCTGGGACGTGGGGAGATGTATATGACGGGCACCCCCGCCCCCGCCACTTCCGTTTCGCCTTCGCCTTCGGCGCAGGAGCCAACGCTCTTTTCTATGCCCGACCCTCAAGTGCAGCAAACCGTTGTGGAAACCCCAGCCCCCTCCGTAGAGACGCAGCGCGCTGCGTCTCCAACCCCGCAAGCTGCGTCTCCCACCCCGCAAGCACAGCAAACCAATGTGGAAACCCCATCCCCCTACGTAGAGACGCCGCAAGCTGCGTCTTCAATCCCGCAATCCCACCCCACCGTTGTGGAACGGGAGGATAAAAAACCTTCGCCGTCCATGGGCAATGAACGGCGTTTGGTGAAAATACTGATGTTCTACGACGACCACTCCTTCGAGGAATACCGTCCCCAATAAGGATTAACGCATTCACACGTTAACGCATTAACGCATTCCTCACGGTTTCTTCCAGAATTTGGGGGTGAGGTCCATGAGGATGTTGCCCGGCTCGGTGTTGCGGCGATGCTGGACAAGGTAGAGGCGCTGGTTGGTCTTGGGCGATTTCAAGGGGCCGAGGTGCGCCAGGTAGGGGCCCAGTTTGACATAGTCGAAGTTGTCGAGGTTCACCGCCGGGGAGACCAGGTTCCTACCGCTGTACCATGCCGTCTTCAGTCCCGGATGGCGCTCCTTGAGGCGCGAGGCAATGCCGTCCACCTCTGCAGGCGCGGCGTCGCCACCCATCAGCGCCACGCAGCTGACTCCCGAAGGCTGCCGCTCCAGCAACTTGTCGAGGGCTTCGTCCGTCAGCGGCTCGCCCACGTCGCCCCACAGATGCTTGGAGTGGCACCCCGGACAGCGGCAGGGACAGCCCGACAGGTTCACCGCCAGCGTCACCTCGTCGGGAATCTCCTGAAAGACAATGTCTGTTTCGGTGTACTTGAGCATCTCTCTCTCTTAGGCTTTTTTCTCCATGGTGGCATAGTAGCGGCGGGCGGCCTCCTGCTGGCGCGGCTGGCTGAAGTTGGAGACTCGGCGCAGGTAGCCGATGACGCGCGTCAGGTAGTCGACATTCTTCGAGTGGCAGTGGGGGCACTCCTTGAGGTAGCGCTTGTCAATGTGGCCACAGTCGTTGCAGATGGTGTTGGGGATATTGAAGGTGAAGTAGTTGCACCCTTCCTTGGCGGCCACTTTGAGCAGCTGGCGGTACTGCTCCTGCGTGAGGTGCTCCTCGAGGTTGCAATGCAGCGCCGAGCCGCCGGTGAGGTGCTCGATGTAGGGGGCGCCGTGCAGACGGAACTTGTCGAGCACCGTGAGCGTGGTGTCCTCGACGATGTAGAAGTAGGAGTTGTAGCAGTCGCGCGGCACAAAGTAGCCGTCCTCGCGGTCCCATTTGGCGTGCTTCACTCCCACGTTCTCGGCGGGGATCATCTCGCAGTTGAACATCACCTCCTTGGTGCGGTATTCCTTGTTCTTCTTCTCCACCAGCCCGAGCACCGTCTGCACAAACTCGCGG
Source organism: uncultured Bacteroidota bacterium (assembly GCA_902775135.1). Classification (GTDB taxonomy): domain Bacteria; phylum Bacteroidota; class Bacteroidia; order Bacteroidales; family P3; genus Colimorpha. The sequence goes on from CACYKY010000013.1 coordinate 19,890, forward strand.
TACTGCGGGTTGTCGGTGATGGGGATGCCCATGAACTCGGCGGCCTCCACCAGGCCGTTGACACCAATGGTGAGGTACTGGCGGGCGATGTTGATGTAGCCGGCATCGAAGAGCGGCAGCATGCCGTGGGCCTGCAGGTCCTTCAGGTTCTCGTTGTAGGCCAGCTGCACCTTGTGGCAGAGGTCGATGATGTCCGTCAGGAACTCCTTGTAGTCCATGCCGTTGTTGACGGCATACTGGATGCAGCGGTTCAGGTTGATGGTGAGGACGGACTTGGAGCCGGTGCTCACGCCGCCGGCACCCAGCGTGTAGCTGAAGCCATTGTCGGTGATCTCGTTGCGCAGTCGGCAGCAGCTGCTCAGGGAGTCGGCGTTGTCGGAGATATAGGTGAAGAAGGAGTGCCCTTCGGCATACATCTCGGCCGTGAAGTCGGCCATATCCTTGTCCACGAAGTTGCCGTCCTTGTCGTAGAGCAGCGCCATCGTCTCCACGGGGAAGGTGAGCACGGTCTTGGTGCGTTCCTCGTTGAACCAGCGCATGAAGCGCTTCTGCAGCCAGCAGAGGCCCTCCCAGTCGGGCTCCGACCCGTCGGGGAAGCGGAACTCGCCGAAGATGGACTCGAAGTAGGGACGGTCGTAGTAGGCGATGTTCCAGAACACCGACTGGTAGTTGCGGGCGCCCGTGGGCTGGTTGAGCGAGTAGACAATCTGCTCGAAGCAGTCGGTGATCACCTTGTCCATCGTCTTCTGACGCAGCGAGAGGTCGACCACCCGGTCGGGCTCCTTCCAGTAGTCCTTGCCGTAGTCCTTCTGGATGAAGTAGTTGAGGTACATCAGGAATTCCGGCGTGGCGCAGGCGCCGCTCAGCATGGAGGAGACCATGAAGACCATGTTGATGAAGCCGCCGCAGTAGCTCTTGAGGTTGGTGGGGGCTGTGGAGTTGCCTCCGATACTCGTGGTGCCGCCGAGGAGCCAGGGATACATGGTGATGGAGGCACAGTAGTTGGCCAGGCTCGTCTCGTCGTTCTTATAGATGAAGTGGTGCGTCAGCAGGTCGATGTAGCGGTCGGCCATCTCTTTGCCATACATGCTCTTGATACGGTCGGTGAGCAGGCGGCGGTTCAGGCGGATGAAGCCGCTCTTGGGCAATTCGCCGATGAGCGTGGCGATGTTCTTGTTCTCCACATTGGCGTTGGCGTCGTACTTCGAGCCGGTGGCCGCATTGGCGGCGTCCACATAGTCGGTCAGGAAACGCAGCTTCTCCATCGTCTCGCGGTCCTCGGTGTGCTGCTGGCGGTAGAGGATGAAACTCTTCGCCACGTTGTAGTAGCCCTCTTTCATCAGGGCCACCTCCACCTGGTTCTGGATCTCCTCGACGGTAATGCCGTCGTGGATGTCGATGAGGGACAGGATCTTCGACAACTTGCCCAGGTCAATGGGCTCCTTCTGCGAGTTGAACGCCTTGATGATGGCATTCATGATCTTGTCGAGCGAGAAGCGCTCCTGCGTCCCGTCGCGCTTGGTGATGGTAAAACTGTTGGTCTCCATGTTTGCTTGCCTATATTATTATTGTTTTCTTTATTATTATATCTGTTTTCTGCATGCAAAAGTCGACCGGGGGCATAGTTGTGGGTGAACAACGGCCGGCTTTTGACGCGAAAGCGGCATGTGTTGCTATTCATCGTGGCAGGTGTCTGGCTTAGGTTTTCTCCCGTTGGCCATGCCAACGCGGCAATCATCACAGTTGCGCGACAGCTCGCGATTCTCACGCGATTCCCTCTTTGTGCCCGCCTCCAGGGGGGGGGCAACCACGACAAACAATTCATGTCAAGGAACTTAATCGAGGTCTCCCCCGATGAATTCATGATGCAAAGATACACTCCTTTCTCCGTTTGGCAAAAAAATGTTATCAACAAAAACCCGTTGAAAACTCTCCTCCCTCCGCCAACTCCCTCATACACACCACCGCTACCCCTATTGCCACTCCGTCATCGCCCTGTCATCACCCTGTCATCGCCCTGTCATCCCCCCCCCTTACGCCCCCCTGCATCGCCTACCCTATACCTGCCCCTGCCCGGCATCGCGGGAGCAATGCCCTGCGACTGAAGCGAAGCGAAATGAAGCAAACACCCACCTCGGAGGATTATTGAGCTTCTCGATGAAAAATGGACGGAGAAACAGGCTGTTCAACACCTGTTGAAACTTTTTTTTCATCGTATCAGAATTTATTTGTATATTTGCACCCAAAATTAAACCACTAAAACATTACAAAAATGAACAACAGCATTTTCGTATTCCCGAAACCTGAAAACGAACCCGTTCTTGGCTACAAACCCGGTAGCCCCGAGCGCAAGGAAATCCGCAAAGCCCTCGACGAGCTCTACAACAAGGTGACCGAAATCCCCGCCATCATCGGCGGCAAAGAGGTCAAGACCAAAAATATGGGCGAAGTGGTGATGCCCACCGAGAACCACCACGTGCTGGCCCGCTACCACAAGGTCGGCGAGAAAGAAGTTCAGCAGGCCATCGCCGCCGCTATGAAAGCCCAGAAGGAATGGGCCGAGACCCCCTGGATGGACCGCGCCAGCGTCATGCTCAAGATCGCCACCCTCATCAGCGGCAAATACCGTTACCTCATCAACGCAGCCACCATGCTCGGCCAGGGTAAGACCACCATGCAGGCCGAAATCGACAGCGCCTGCGAACTGGTGGACTTCCTGCGCTACAATGCTTTCTACGCCAGCCAGATCTACAGCGACCAGCCCTGCAGCGACAAAGGCACGCTGAACTATGTGACCTACCGCGCTATGGAAGGCTTCGTCTTCGCCATCACCCCCTTCAACTTCACCTCCATCGCCTCCAACCTCTGCCTCAGTCCCGCCCTGATGGGTAACGTATGCATCTGGAAGCCCTCGACGACCGCCCTGCTGTCGAACTACATCCTCATGAAGATCTACAAGGAAGCCGGCCTGCCCGACGGCGTGGTGAACTTCCTCCCCGGCAGCGGCGCCCTCATCGGCAAGGTGGCCTTCGCCGACGAGAACCTCGCCGGTGTACACTTCACCGGCTCCACCGCCACCTTCAAGGGTTTCTGGAAGGCCATCGGCCAGAATATCGACAAGTACAGAAGCTATCCCAAGATTGTCGGCGAGACCGGCGGCAAGGACTTCATCATGGTCCACAAGAGCGCCGACCCCGACCAGGTGGCTACAGCCATCGTCCGCGGTGCCTTCGAGTTCCAAGGCCAGAAATGCTCGGCCGCCAGCCGCGCCTATGTGCCCGCCTCCATGTGGCCCAAGGTCGAGAAGATTATCGGCAAGATGCTCAAGGAGATCAAGATGGGCGACGTGCGCGACTTCAGCGCCTTCGTCAACGCCGTAATCGACGAGGCTTCGTTCGACAACTGCAAGGCCTATATCGACCACGCCAAGAAGAGCAAGGACGCCGAGGTCATCTTCGGCGGCAAGTGCGACAAGAAGAAGGGCTGGTTTGTAGAGCCCACCGTCATCCTGGCCAAGAAACCCGACTACAAGAGCATGTGCGAGGAGATCTTCGGACCCATCATCACCATCTATGTCTACGAGGACAAGGACTACGAGAAGACCTGTCAGCTGTGCGACACCACTTCGCCCTACGCCCTCACCGGTGCCATCTTCGCCAGCGACCGCAAGGCCCTCCGTGCCGGCTACGACCTGCTGAAGAACGCCGCAGGCAACATCTACTTCAACGACAAGCCCACGGGAGCTGTCGTCGGCCAGCAGCCCTTCGGCGGCGCCCGCGCCAGCGGCACCAACGACAAGGCCGGCTCCTACCTCAACCTCATCCGCTGGACCTCGCCGCAGGCCATCAAGGAGACCTTCGACCCTGCACGCGACTACAAATATCCCTTCATCAGCAGCGCTGAATAAGCCTGTTTGGAAAAGGAAAGCATGACAATGGGGAGGGCGGCCACCTTCGGTGGCCGCCCTCCCTCCTTTTTGCACTCCTTGCAAGCGTACCGGAGACAAAGAAAAAATCCCATCAGAGAACCTTGATGAGCTCCACCGTGAAGATGAGGGCTGCGTAGGGAGGGATGTCGGCGCCGGCGCCGCGCTCGCCATAGGCGAGGTTGTAGGGGATGTAGAACTTGAAGATGGAGCCCTCTTTCATGAGCTGCACACCTTCGGTCCATCCGCTGATGACCTGGCGCAGGCCGAACTCGGCGGGCATTCCGCGTCGGTAGCTCGAGTCGAAAACGGTGCCGTCGATAAGGGTGCCCTCGTAGTGGCAGCGCACGGTGTCGCTGGCTTTGGGCTGACGGCCGGTGCCCTCTTTCACCACTTCGTACTGCAGGCCGCTGGCGGTGGTGGTCACTTCGGGACGCAGCTTGTTACGGTTGAGGAAGGCTTCGCCTTCGGCACGGGCGGCTTTGCCGCGCTCAATGGCTTCGGCCTGCTGGCGCTCCTCCAGTTCGCTGAAGAAGTGCTCCAGCACCTGCTGCACCTCGGCAGCGCTCATCTGTTCCGGACGCCCTTCCAGCACATCGCGGATGGCGGCGGCATAGTCGTCCACATTCAGGCTCTTTCCCAAGCCCATTCCAATCAGTTGGTGGCCAATATTGTGGCCCAATGCATAGCTTAATTTATCCATAATAGCTTGTAACGTCCTTCGTGAAAAAATATTGTATCTATTTAGTTATTAAAAAAAATTTTGTGGAATGGAATAATGTTTGTACTTTTGCAAACTGAAAACAAAAGTATAAATACTAAACACATAATAGATCATGAAAAGAATTATCCGTCTGTTTTGCCTTTCGGCATTGGCTTTGCTGGTTGTTGCATGCAGCAACGAAGACAGCTTCCACAATTTCAAGATGGACCGTATCAACCTCAGCGGTGCCAATTATCTGGCTTTGGCCGGTGGGCAGAGTAATACAAAAGATGGTGTTGGTAGCCAGCAGTATCTCTACAGCGTTGACGAGAATGGCAATTTGTCCGTTGTCGCCTATGAATACCAGTGTGACGACAATGGGGTGGCCAGCGAGCTGAGTCGCAAACTGACGCTGACGATTAACCAGATGGTGCCCGTGGGCGACAAGTACATCTGGCTCGTGGGCTGCCGCTACGAGTGCGACGACTATAGTGGATTCAGCGAGAGTATGCAGGACGCTATCCGCGGTATGGTGAACCACAGCCAGCAGAATTTCGGCGAGAACTTCCTCATCCGCAAGAGCGACGGCAAGATATTCGACCTGAACGAGGTAATTGTCAAGTTCCCCATCGTGTCAATTTATGTTCCCGGCCTTGGAAGCGTGGGTTTGGTAGGCTATGGCGGCGACAATGGGCTGCCCGTCGACGGCGACCTTACGGGCGACCGTCTGCGCAAGCTGGGGCTCATCAACCAGCTGGGCGACGATATCTATCTGGCCTCGGGCTCCTATCAGGGCGGCCTCACCCGGCTGCACGACAATGGCAGCTCCATCTCGGTCTATAATGTGCTCGACTACAACATCGGCTACTCCGTCACCGACAACCAGGGACACTTGGGCACCACCATCTGCTACACTGGCAACTCGCCCGACGTAGCCTCCATCATGGCCCCCAACGGCACCCTGCCCGCCATACAGGGCATACCAGGCAACGACTATCGGCCCGAGATGCGCTGCATCGGCGGCAAGTTCTTCGTCTCGGCCGAGATTGAGATATGGGAAGGGAACGAATATATTACAACCACCGACAGCATCTACCTTGTCGACGTCAGCACGTCGCCGGCTACCGCCACCGCTGTGGCCGAGGGCTATTTCTCCGGCGACGAGTACGAGACCTACTCGACGACGATCTATGTCAGCGACGAGGAAAACTATTCTTGGTTTAGCGGGACGACGCTCTTTACCTTCAACTCGAACACCTACCAGCTTACCGAGAGTTCATTGCCCGCCGGATGGCCCCAGTACAGTATGTTCGACGCCGAAGGCTATTGCTATGAGCCGCATATCAATGTCGGCCTCCAGAGCTTCACCATCTACAATCTCGCCACCCAGCAGACAGAAGAGGTTACGTGCGACCGCTCTCAGGTGCCTGCCTTCAACTTCGAGGCTGGTTGCAACTACGATGGAGGATTGGGTGCTTTCATCGAGAGTGTCATCATGGCCGACGGCTCTACGACGACTCTTGTCACCGACGTGAAAGGACCCCAGCGTGGCATCACTCGTGTGGGTGGCCAGACGGAGCCCAATAACAATATCGAGATCAGTACGCTGATTCCGCTCAACTAATAAGAATGTCAGCAAAGCTAACGTGTCGTAAGTCGAGAGCGAAGCCACTCAGCCACTCAGCTACTCTCTCATCCGCTGGCGGAGGTAGAGGACGGCGTCGATGTTGCGGGGCACCTGCAGGTCGAGGGTGCCGCTGACGATACCGATAACATGTCCGTTCTTGACTGCGCTGAGGCGGTTGTAGGGTTTCATGTCCACAAAAGCGGCCGAGTCCTCGCGGCGCACAATGATGTAGTCGGGGTCTTCCTTCATCAGGGCTTCGAGGCTGTAGCTCCAGCCCTCCATACCCTCGGCAATGTTGCGGCCACCGGCCATGCGGATGATGTCGTTGATGAAGGTGTTGCCGCCGGCGGTGAAGTTACCGCTGGGGCCGAAGCCCACCACGTAATAGCAAGACGAGAGTTGGGAGTTGAGAGCAGAAAGGGACGTGTCGGCTAATAATCTTTCCACTTTCCACTTTAAACTTTCCACTAGCGAGTCGGCCTCGTGCTCTTTGCCCACAAGGCGGCCGATGGCTTCGATGTTGTCGTAGAGCGCCTCGAAGTTGGGTTTCTCTATCACGCACACCATGGGTGTGCCCATCTGGTCCATCTGGTCGGTGGCTTTCTTGCCCACCATCGAGCCGCTGATGACGAGGTCGGGCTTGAGCGAGAGGATCTTCTCGATGTTGAGGTTACTGATGCCCCCGATGGAGGGAATCTGCGACGCCTCGTCGGGGTACTCGCAGAAGTCCGTGCGCCCCACGAGGAGGTCGTCGGCGCCGAGGGCAAACATGATTTCGGTAACAGCAGGGGAGAGGCTTACCACCCGTTGCGGCTGTGCCGGTACCACGACGGTGCGGCCGTAGTCGTCGGTGACGGTATCGGTGGTGGAGGCCTGTCGTTGGGGACCGCCGCAGGAGGCAAGGAGAAAAATCAGTAGGAGTGAGAGGGAGTGAAAGGAAGTTTTCATTCTCAATTTTCAATTTTTAATTTTCAATTTCTCACGCATCCTCCATTCCTCCGCAGATGGGGAGCACAACGCTAGTGATATAGGGACACATGTCGCTGGCCAGGAAGACGCAGGCCTGCGCCACTTCGTCGGTGCTTCCCGCACGTTTCATGGGGATACGCTGGCACCATGTTTTCATCAGTTCTGGCGGCACCTCGGCGGTCATCTCGGTCTCGATGAATCCTGGTGCCACCACGTTGACACGTATGTTGCGTGCGGCGAACTCCTTGGCGCAGCTCTTGCTGAAACCGATGATGGCAGCCTTCGAGGCGGCGTAGTTGGCCTGGTTGTAGTTGCCGGCAATGCCTACCACCGAACCAATGTTGACGATGGAGCCATAGCCCTGCTTCCACATCGACGGCTGCATGGCCTTGGTCATGCAGAACACCGAGCCGAGGTTGGTATGCATCACGCGGTCCATCTGCTCTTCCGTCATTCGTTTGACGGCGCTGTCGTCGGTGATGCCGGCATTGTTCACCAGAATGTCCACCGTGCCGAAGTCGGCCAGCACCTCCTTGACGAAGGCCTGAGCCTGTCCCATGTCGGCCACATCGGCGGCATAGCCCTTGGCTTTTACCCCCAGAGCTTGCAGCTCCTGCTCCACGGCGACCATTTTCTCGCCGCGTGTGCGGCCGCAGAAGGCCACGTTGCAGCCCTCTTTGGCAAACCGTGTAGCAATAGCGTGACCGATGCCACGAGTGGCACCGGTCACGATTGCAGTTTTATTTTCTAACAGCATATCTGGACGTTAGAGAAGTTTGGCCAGTTTAGCGGCGAGGTCACCCACGCGGGTGCTGTAGCCCTTCTCGTTGTCGTACCAGCTGACGATCTTCACGAAGTTGCCGTCCATGACCTGGGTCAGGAGTGCATCGAAGATGCTGCTGTGGGTGTTGTCGATGATGTCGATGCTGACGATGGGCTCCTCGACATACTGCAATACGCCCTTCATGGAACCTTCGGCGGCCTCCTTGATGGCGGCGTTGATCTCTTCCTTGGTGACGTTGCAGTTGAGTTCGGCGGTGAGGTCAACAACAGAACCGTCGGGAGTGGGGACGCGCATGGCAAAGCCATCGAGTTTGCCTTTCAGCTCGGGGATAACCAGACCCACGGCTTTGGCGGCACCGGAGGAGGTGGGGATGATGCTGACAGCGGCGGCACGGGCACGACGGAGGTCGCTGTGCGGCTGGTCGAGGATCTTCTGGTCGTTGGTGTAGCTGTGGACGGTGTTCATCAAACCACGCTTGATGCCGAACTTGTCGTTCAGGACCTTGGCGACGGGGGCCAGGCAGTTGGTGGTGCAGCTGGCGTTGCTGACGAGCTGCATCTCCTTGGTCAGCACGTTGTCGTTGACGCCCATGACGACGGTGGCGTCGACGTCCTCGGCCTTGCTGGCGGGAACGGTCAGGATGACCTTCTTGGCGCCGGCATTGATGTGCTTCATCATCTGCTCGCGTTTCTTGAACAGACCGGTGCTCTCCACGACGATGTCAACTCCGAGGTCCTTCCAGGGGAGGTTCTGCGGGTCGCGCTCGGCATAGATTTTCACCTTCTTGCCGTTCACCACGAGGCAGTCGCCTTCAGCGTGCACTTCACCGTCGAAGTTCTCGTGGACGGAGTCGTATTTGAACAGGTATGCCAAGGTGTTGGCGTCGGTGAGGTCATTGATAGCGACAATTTCCAGCTCGGGGTGGGCGAGCATGGCGCGGAAGCTCATTCTTCCGATTCGGCCGAAACCGTTAATAGCAACTTTTGCCATATTATATTGTTTTTTAAAGGGTTATAAATATTTTTGTTGTTAAATGATTTTACAAAAATACTAATATTTTTTAATATAACAAAATAATTTTCACTAAATCTTTTTGCCTTTTGTCGCCCCAGGTGGACAATAAAAAAAAACATTCTCCGTTGATGTTTCTGGATTTTGAAAAGCATGGAGAATATTCAGCAACAAACCGACAGCAAACCCCGTCGCCGCTGGCTCAAACCTTGGCACACCCTCTCCTTGGGTCGCAAGGTGGGGCGTGTGGTATGGATGGCCATCGTGGGCCTATGGCTGATGACGGTGCTGCAGGTGATCCTGGGCATCGTCTTCAATCCCCCGCTGACACCGCTGATGATGCAGCGCTTCGTCCAGCAGTTGAAAGATGACCAACGTACCGTCAATTTCGAGCGCAACTATGTGCCCCTCAGCGATATATCGCCCAACCTGGTCACCGCCGTTATCCATTCCGAGGACGGCCTCTTCCAGTACCACAACGGCTTCGACGTGAGGCAGATGAAGAAAGCCTACTACGAGAACAAGAGTGGCAAACGCTTTCGCGGCGGCAGCACCATCAGTCAGCAGACCGCCAAGAACGCTTTCCTACCCCACAGCCGCACCCTCCTCCGCAAGGGCGCAGAGGCCTATTATACGGTGCTGATCGAAACCTTTTGGAGCAAGCGTCGCATCATGGAGGTATACCTGAATATCATCGAATTCGGCGACGGAATCTATGGCGCCGAAGCCGCCTCGCAGCACTACTTCGGCCACTCGGCAAAGACCCTCAGCCGCAAGGAAGCCTCCCAGCTCGCCGCCACCCTCCCGTCGCCGCTGAAACGCAACCCCTCGCACAGCTCGCCCTACTTCCGCCGCCGTGCGGCCGACATCCAGAGCCGCTACTCTTGGGGCATGGTCGACCTCGACAACCCCGACCCCAAAAAGGTGGAAAAATATAAGGACCAAGAGGGTATCGTCGACTTCATCAAGTGGTACTTGAAGAAAGATAAGTAGCTATGGCTGACATCGAACAGACATGGCGCCGCAACCGGCGCGACTTCGAGACCTACCTCCGGCTGGAAAAAGGCCTTGCTGACAACAGCGTGCAGGCCTACCTGCGCGACTTCGACCACCTCTCCCGCTTTATGGTCGAGCAGGGGACCGACAGCGAGCACGTAGCCCTCGAGCAGCTGCAGCAACTCCTTGCCCAGCTGAACGATACGGGCATTGCGTCCACCTCCCAACGCCGCATGATTGCCGGATGGCGCATGTTTTTCCATATGCTTGTGGTTGAGGACGCCATCAAGGACAGCCCCGCCGACCTCCTCGACCTGCCGTTGCGCCCCAAGCATTTGCCGGATGTGCTTACCGACGAGGATATTACGAAAATCCAGCAGACCTTCGACCTCAGCCTTCCCGACCAATACCGCAACAACGTCATTGTCGAGGTGCTCTATGGTTGCGGACTTCGGGTATCGGAACTTGTAAACCTCAAGCTGTCGAATATCTACGAGAAAGAACAATGCCTCCGGGTTATCGGGAAGGGCGACAAAGAACGCTGGGTGCCCATCAACCCTCGCGCCCTCGACATGATGCTCACCTACATCCACAATGTCCGCTCCCACATCGAGGTCAAGCCCGGCGAGGAAAAATATGTCTTCCTCAACCGTCGCGGGAGCCATCTCTCGCGCAACTTTGTCTTCATGTTTCTCCAACAGGCTGTCTCCGAGGCGGGTATACAGAAACATGTGAGTCCCCACTCGCTGCGTCACTCCTTCGCCACCGAGCTGGTCGAAAACGGGGCCGACCTCCGCGCCGTGCAGGAGATGCTTGGCCACGAAAGCATTTCCACCACCGAAATCTACACCCACCTCACCCGCGACACCCTTCGCAACACCATCGCCGCCTTCCACCCCCACTACGCCAAAAAATAGGTCCTTTGCTCCTGATAACGCTATATCCATAGCGATACGACCTCTGGAGTCATTCTTTTTTATTTCTTTTTGATTTATCGAAAAACGATAACCTTTCACCTTGCAACCTCCTTTTTTCTCAAAAGAAGGTGTTCTATAAGCCTAATTCTTGCTATATCAGTGGTATAATCCCCCTACCAACTCCCTACCAACTCCCTATCAACTCCTATCCAACTCCTACCTTGAAAGGAGATGATAGGAGGTTGGGCAATGGTTGATTGGGATAAGGTTGGAAGATTATGCTTGGTAAATGTTAAAACAGATGGCTTGTGATGCGAATCGGTTTTTGTTTATCGAAATGGTGTTTTCTTTACTTGGTCGGGTAGGAGAGAAGGTCTTTTTGGTAAAGGGTGTTGAAAAAAATATTTGGTCATGTGGAGCCTTTTTCGTATCTTTGCACTTTCTAAAATGAAATAAAATTAAATAATATATTAATAACAAACACATTAAACTAAGATGACAAAGTACGTTTACACGTTCGGCGGCAAGACTGCCGAGGGAAAAGCTGACATGAAGAACCTTTTGGGCGGCAAAGGTGCCAACCTTGCCGAGATGTGCCTCTTGGGTCTGCCCGTTCCTGCCGGTTTGACCATCACCACCGAGTGCTGCACGGCCTACTACGCCAATGGTTGCCAACTGCCCGCCGGGCTGATGGACGAGGTCTGGAAAGGCGTTGAGAATATCGAGAAGATCATGGGTATGAAGTACGACGATGCCGAGAATCCTCTGCTCGTCAGCTGCCGCTCCGGCGCCCGCTCCTCTATGCCCGGTATGATGGACACCGTCCTCAACATCGGCCTCAGCAGCAAGACCATCCCCGGTATGCTCAAGAAGACCAACAACCCCCGTTTCGTGTACGACTCCTACCGTCGTCTGATTATGATGTATGCCGACGTGGTGATGGAGAAGAGCGAGGGCATCGAGCCCGCCGACGGCAAGGGCATCCGCAAGCAGCTGGACGACATGCTCGATGAATACAAGAACCTCAAGGGCTACAAGAGCGACACCGAGCTCACCGCCGAGGACCTCATGAAGCTTTCCGACGCCTTCAAGATCCGCGTGAAGGAAGTGCTCGGCACCGAGTTCCCCGACGACGCCCGTGCCCAGATGGAGGGTGGCATCAAGGCCGTCTTCAAGAGTTGGAACGGCAAGAAGGCCGTCAGCTACCGCAAGATTGAGGGTATCCCCGACGATTGGGGCACCGCCGTCAACGTGCAGGCTATGGTCTTCGGCAACATGGGCGACACCAGCGCCACCGGCGTCGCCTTCACCCGCAACCCCGCCACCGGCGACAACCAGTTCTACGGCGAGTGGCTCATCAACGCCCAGGGCGAGGATGTCGTTGCCGGTATCCGCACCCCCAACCCCCTCAACGACGACACCAAGAACGAGCAGAACAAGCACATGCACTCCATGCAGGAACTCATGCCCGAAACCTACAAGGAACTCTGCGATATCCGCACCATCCTCGAGAAGAACTATCACGATATGCTCGACATCGAGTTCACCATCCAGGACGGTAAGCTCTACATGCTGCAGTGCCGCGTTGGAAAACGCACCGGCGTCGCCGCCCTCACGATGGCTATGGACATGCTGAAAGAAGGCCTCATCGACGAGAGCGAAGTGGTGATGCGCATAAGCCCCGCACAGCTCGACGAGCTGCTGCACCCCATCCTCGACGCCAGCGACGAGAAGAAGCACGAGGTGCTGGCCAAGGGTCTGCCCGCCGGCCCCGGCGGTGCTGTGGGTGTCATCGCCCTCACCAGCGAGAAAGCCAAAGAATACCAGTCGGCTGGTATCAAGAATATCCTCGTCCGCGAGGAGACCAATCCTGAGGACGTCGAAGGCATGCGCGCCGCCGACGGTATCCTCACCGCCCGTGGCGGTATGACCTCGCACGCCGCCCTTGTGGCTCGTGGTTGGGGCAAGTGCTGCATCGTCGGATGCGACGCCGTGAAGATCGAATTGGAGAAGACCAGCATCAAGACCGACCAGTTCGGCAAGAAGAAAGTGAACGTCGAGGATGGCGGCACCGTGATTATCAACGGCAAGACCTTCCACGAGGGCGACCTGCTCAGCCTCAACGGCACGAAGGGCTGGGTCTACGACGAGGAAGTCAAGATGATCAACGCCACCGAGAACCCCCTGTTCCAGCAGTTCATGAAGCTGGTTGACAAGTTCCGCAAGATGGGTGTCCGCACCAATGCCGACAACCCCGCCGACGCCCAGAAGGCCATCGACTTCGGCGCCGAAGGTATCGGCCTGTTCCGTATCGAGCACATGTTCTACGGCGAGAACAGCGAGAAACCCCTTGAGAAGCTGCGCAACATGATTCTGGCCAACACCCAGGAGGAGCGTATCGCCGCCCTCGACGAGCTGGAGCCCTACATCCGCGAGAGCGCCAAGGGCACCCTCAAGGTTCTCGACGGCAAGCCCCTGACCTTCCGCCTCATGGATCCCCCGCTGCACGAGTTTGCTCCTCAGGGCGAAGAGAAGATGAAAGAGGCCGCCAAGCGTCTCGGCATCAGCTACGAGGATGTGAAGAAACGCGTCGAGAGCCTCCACGAGGTGAACCCGATGATGGGTCTTCGCGGTGTGCGTCTGGGCATCATCTATTCCGAAATCACCCGCGTCCAGTTCCGCGCCCTCTTCAGCGCCACCTGCGAGCTGTTGAAGGAAGGCAAAAACCCCATGCTCGAAATCATGGTCCCGCTGACCATCAACGCCGCTGAGCTCCGCCACCAGAAAGCCATCGCCACCGAGGTGAAGGAAGAGGTGGAGAAGAAATATGGTGTGACGTTCGAGTACAAGTTCGGCACCATGATCGAGATCCCGCGTGCCGCCCTCGTCGCCAACCAGATTGCTGAGGTGGCCGAGTTCTTCAGCTTCGGCACCAACGACCTGACCCAGATGACCTTCGGCTTCAGCCGCGACGACGTAAACGCCATCGTGAAGACCTATGTCGACGAGAAGATCATCCCCGCCGACCCGTTCAACTCGTTCGACCAGGAAGGCGTCGGACAGCTGGTGAAGATGGGTATCGAGCGTGGCCGCTCCACCCGCGCCAACCTCAAGTGCGGCGTCTGCGGTGAGCACGGTGGCGATCCCACTGCCGCCGAGTTCTTCTTCAAGGCCGGCATGAACTACGTCAGCTGCTCGCCGTTCCGCGTGCCCGTGGCCCGCCTCGCCGCCGCACAGGCCGCCATCAAGGAAGCCAGAAAATAATTAAAATAACAGTAACCATTATGAACGACAAAATAAGAAAAGACCTCGAAGCGCTGGGCATCACCGGCGTGAAGGATATCCACTACAACCCCTCCTATGAGGAGCTGTTCAAGATGGAGATGGACCCCAGCCTGACCGGCTACGACAAGGGCCAACTCACCGAACTCGATGCTATCAACGTGATGACCGGTATCTACACCGGCCGCTCGCCCAAGGACAAATACATCGTCATGGACGAGAACTCGAAAAACACCGTCTGGTGGACCTCCGAGGAATACAAGAACGACAACCATCCCATGAGCGAGGCTGTCTGGTCGCAGATGAAAGACCTGGCCAAGAAGGAACTCTGCGGCAAGGAGCTCTTTGTCGTCGACGCTTTCTGCGGCGCCAACAAGGATACCCGCATCGCCGTGCGTTTCATCATGGAGGTGGCTTGGCAGGCCCATTTCGTGACCAACATGTTCATCAAGCCCTCCGCCGACGAACTCAAGGATTTCAAGCCCGGCTTCACCGTCTATACCGCCTCGAAAGCCAAGGTGGACAACTACAAGGAGCTCGGCCTCAACAGCGAGACCTGTGTGGCCTTCAATGTCAGCAGCCGTGAGCAGGTGATCCTGAACACTTGGTACGGTGGCGAGATGAAGAAGGGTATGTTCTCCATGATGAACTACTATCTGCCTCTCCAGGGGATCGCCGCCATGCATTGCTCCGCCAATACCGACATGCAGGGCAAGCACACCGCCATCTTCTTCGGTCTCTCCGGCACCGGCAAGACCACCCTTAGCACCGACCCCAAGCGCCTCCTCATCGGCGACGACGAGCACGGTTGGGACGACGAAGGTGTCTTCAACTTCGAGGGCGGATGCTATGCCAAGGTGATCAACCTCGACAAGGACAGCGAGCCCGACATCTACAATGCCATCCGCCGCAACGCCCTGCTGGAAAACGTGACTGTGGCTGCCGACGGCAAGATCGATTTTGCCGACAAGAGTGTCACCGAGAATACCCGCGTGAGCTATCCCATCGACCACATCGAGAAGATTGTCCAGCCTGTCCACGGCAAGAGCGCAGGTCCCGCCGCCGAGAACGTCATCTTCCTGAGTGCCGACGCCTTCGGCGTGCTGCCCCCCGTGAGCATCCTCACCGCCGACCAGTGCAAGTACTACTTCCTCAGCGGTTTCACCGCCAAGTTGGCCGGTACCGAGCGCGGCATCACCGAGCCTACCCCCACCTTCAGCGCCTGCTTCGGTCAGGCTTTCCTCGAGTTGCACCCCACCAAGTATGCCGAGGAACTGGTGAAACGTATGGAGAAGAGCGGCGCCAAAGCCTACCTCGTGAACACCGGTTGGAACGGCACCGGCAAGCGCATCTCTATTAAAGATACGCGCGGTATTATCGATGCCATCCTCGACGGCTCCATCCTCAAGGCCGAGACCAAGAAGATCCCCTACTTCGATTTCGAGGTCCCCACCTCACTGCCCGGTGTGGATCCCAAGATTCTCGACCCCCGCGACACCTATGCCGATGCCAAAGTGTGGGACGACAAGGCCCGCGACCTGGCCGACCGTTTCGTGAAGAACTTCGTCAAGTTCACCCACAACGAAGCTGGCAAGGCTCTCGTGGCCGCCGGCCCTTGCGTGAAATAAGTCAACTGTAGTACAACATTCAAAAAAAAAGTAGTAGATATGAAAAAAGGAATCGCCATTGCACTGTTACTGATGGGTATGTTCGGCATACAAGCCCACGCCTACGATTTCGGAATAAGGCTGAGTAACGGCGATTCCTTGTTCTTCAATGTCACCGATGTGCAGAACCACTACGTGTCGGTTGTGCCGCCGAGGACAGGAGGGACCAACTACTACTATGGTCACCGTCAGCCTTCGGGTGCGGTGATCATTCCTGCCAATGTCAATTGGAACAATCAGGATTATACCGTCACCGCCATTGGCGACAGGGCTTTCTCCGGTTGCAACAAGATGCATCTTGTGGTGATGCCCGAAACGGTGCGCGAAATCGGCGCCTATGCCTTCTATGGCTGTAGCGGTTTGAAGGGTAGGGTGAGTATCGGTGTCAATGTGGTGCGCATCGGTGCTTCGGCTTTCTATGGATGCTCTGCTTTGACGGAGGTGTTGTTCCGCGCCAAAGAGTGCGAATACATGGGTGGCTCGGTGAGCATGACGGTCTTTGGCAACTGCCGCAGCCTCAAGAAGGTGGTGGTAGACCAGGATGTGCGCCGCATCCCCGACTACGCCTTCTGCGGTGTCGACGCCATCAGCGATTCCCTGAGCCTGCCTCCCTCGCTGCAATATGTTGGCAATTATGCCTTTGCCTACTGCAGCGCCCTCTCCGGCGGTGTGACGATCCCAGCGTCTGTGGAGAGCATCGGAGAGTGTGCATTCCATCAATGCCATTCGTTGAAATCGGTCATCATCGGCGCTTCCGTGAAGCATATCGGTGGCCGCGCTTTCTACCATTGTGTGGGTCTGAAGTCGGTGAAAGTCAACGCCCTCTATCCTCCCGAGATCGTTGTCACCACCTTCTCCGACATTCCCAAGATGGTGAAATTCAGCGTGCCCTGTGTGAGCAAAAAGCTCTACGACAAGTCCGGTTTCTGGAAACGTCTGGGGAATTTCGATTCTTTCGGCAGCTGCACCTTCACCATCACCGCTTCGATGGACAATTCCGAGGCTGGCTTTGTGATGGGCGGTGGCGAGTATGGCTTCGGCGACAGCGTGAGTCTGACGGCGGTATGCGCTGCCGGCTACGGCTTCGACGGCTGGTCCGACGGCAACCACGACAACCCCCGCACGTTTGCCCCTTCCGGCAGCCAGAGTTTTGTGGCCCTCACCCGTCCTTCGGGGATGTTGATCTACCACGATACGGTCTTTCGTGTCGACACCGTCTACAAGGAAGGCTACAAGGTAATCCGCGACACAGTGGACCTCCAGGAGGTGGCCTCCTCCATCAATGGACTCAAGGAGGTGGTGTTCGACAAGGAGCGTAAACGCCTGAAATGGAATTTCCCGCGGAGCGAGAAAGTGGTCTCCGTATCGCTTTTCAACCAGTCCGGCGAGTGTGTCTACACCGGCGACGGTCGCAAAGGCAGCGTCAATATGAAGCGTCTCTCTGCGGGTAGCTATATCGTCCGCATCGAGACGGTGCGCCGCGTGCTGCGTTGCCGTTTCTTCATGAGTGCCGACAATGCCTGGGGCACATACGATTCTCCCATGAGAGTGCAATAGGCGACTTTTTTTGATAGAATAGTAAATTTAAAAAAAACAAATTAATATGACAACCAACAATTTTGCATCGCGTCACAACGGTGTCTCCAACGAGGCCGAAGTGAAGAAGATGCTCGAGGCCATCGGCGTCAGCAGCATGGACGAGCTCATCGAGAAAGCTGTTCCCGCAGCTATCCGTCTCAAAGAACCCATGCCCCTGCCCGAGGGTATGAGCGAGTACCAGTTTCTCAATCATGTGCGTTCCCTTGCTCAGAAGAACAAGCTCTATCGCACCTATATCGGCATGGGCTACTATGGCACCATCACCCCTGCCGTCATCATGCGCAACGTGTTCGAGAATCCCGGTTGGTACACCAGCTACACTCCCTATCAGACCGAGATTTCCCAGGGCCGCCTCCAGGCGCTGATGAACTATCAGACCATGATTGCCTCCATGACCGGCATGCCGCTCTCCAACGCCTGTCTGCTCGACGAGGCTACCGCCGCCGGCGAGGCCATGATCATGTTCTTCAACAGCCGTAGCCGCCAGGCCGTCAAGGATGGCGTCTGCAAGGTGTTCGTCGACGAGGGCATCCTGCCCCAGACCCTTGCTGTCATGCAGACCAATGCCGCTCCTCGCGGTATCGAGATTGTCACCGGCAAAGCCGCACAGACCGAGCTCGACGGCAGCTTCTTCGCCGCCTTCGTGCAGTACCCCAACCAGTTCGGCGAGGCTCAGGATTGGACCTCCTTCATCGCCAAGTGCCACGAAAAGGGCATCTTCGTCTGCATGGCCACCGACCTCATGGCGCTGGCTCTCATGAAGACTCCTGGCGAGATGGGCGCCGACTGCGCTGTGGGCAACGCCCAGCGCTTCGGCCTCCCCATGGGCTTCGGCGGCCCCCACGCCGGCT
This sequence comes from uncultured Bacteroidota bacterium, assembly GCA_902775135.1. Lineage (GTDB taxonomy): Bacteria > Bacteroidota > Bacteroidia > Bacteroidales > P3 > Colimorpha. The sequence goes on from CACYKY010000013.1 coordinate 38,221, forward strand.
TCTTCGCCTTCACCGAGACCTTCAAGCGCGCCTTCCCCGGCCGCATCATCGGCTGGAGCGTCGACGCCAAGGGCAACCCCGCCCTCCGTATGGCCCTCGGCATGCGCGAGCAGCACATCAAACGCGACAAGGCTACCTCCAATATCTGCACCTCCGCAGCCCTCGTGGCCAACATGAGCGGCTTCTACGCCATCTGGCATGGTCCCGAAGGTATCCGCGAGATCGCCACCCGCATCTGCGCTCGCGCCCATCGTCTGGCTATCGAGCTCGAGCAGTATGGCTACAAGCAGCACAACAAGGTCTATTTCGACACCCTCGCTCTCCAGTGCCCCGTGCCCACCGCCAAGGTGCGCGAAGTGGCCCTCAAGCACGAGATCAATTTCCGCTACATCTGCGACGAGTGCATCGGCATCTCCATCGACGAGACCACCGAGAAGGCCGACCTCGACGCCATCGTGGCCTGCCTGGCCGAAGCTGCCGGCAAGAACGCCCAGCCCCTCGAGTGCAAGGGTTGCTGCTGCAAGTTCGCCGACGAGGCTATCCCCGCCGAGCTGAAGCGCAACGGTGCCTTCCTCACCCAGAAGATTTTCAACTCCTTCCACGACGAGACCTCCATGATGCGCTACATCAAGATGCTCGAGGAGAAAGACCTCAGCCTCAACCGCGCCATGATCCCGCTGGGCTCCTGCACCATGAAGCTCAATGCCGCCGCCGAGATGATGCCCCTCTCCTGGAGCCGCTTCGCCGGCATGCACCCCTTCGTGCCCGCCGACCAGGCCCAGGGCTACATCGAGATGATCAAGGACATCGAGCATTGGCTCTCCGTCGTCACCGGCTTCGCAGGATGCTCCCTGCAGCCCAACTCGGGTGCCTTCGGCGAGTACAGCGGTCTCACCGTCATCCGCAACTACCACATCGCCAACGGCCAGCCCCAGCGCAATGTCTGCCTCATCCCCGCTTCCGCCCACGGCACCAACCCCGCTTCCGCCGCCAAGGCCGGTATGACGGTGGTTGTCGTGAAGTGCAACGACAAGGGTGATGTCGACATCGACGACCTGCGCGCCAAAGCCGAGCAGTACAAGGACACCCTCAGCTGCCTCATGATCACCTATCCCTCCACCCACGGCGCCTTCGAGGAAGGTATCCTCGAGATCATCAATATCATCCACAGCATGGGTGCCCTCGTCTACATGGACGGCGCCAACATGAACGCCCAGGTGGGTCTCACCAGCCCCGGTCACATGGGCGCCGATGTGTGCCACCTCAACCTCCACAAGACCTTCGCTATGCCTCACGGCGGCGGCGGTCCCGGTGTCGGCCCCATCTGCGTCAGCGCCAAGTTGGTCGACTTCCTGCCCTCGCATCCCGTTGTCGAGGTCGGTGGCAAGCACGGTAACACTATGGCCGCAGCCCCCTACGGCAGCGCCTACCTCCTGCCCATCACCTACGGCTACCTCCTCATGCTCGGCAGCGAAGGCCTCACCGACGTCACCAAGCACGCCATCCTCAACGCCAACTATCTCCGCGCACGCCTGCAGAAGTACTACAAGATTCTCTACACCAACCGCAATGGTATGTGCGGCCACGAGATGATTGTCGACTTCAACGAGTTCAGCCTCAAGGTCGGTGTCGGCGACATCGCCAAGCGTCTCATGGACTACGGCTTCCACGCCCCCACCGTCGCCTTCCCCGTGCACAACACCCTCATGGTCGAACCCACCGAGAGTGAGCCTCTCTCTGAGCTCGACCGCTTCTGCGATGCCATGATCGCCATCCGTCAGGAGATCGACGACATCATGACTGGCCGTAGCGACGAGCACAACAACCCCATCGCCAACGCTCCCCACACCATGCAGGTGGTCTGCGCCGACGAGTGGACGTTGCCCTACAGCCGTCAGAAAGCCGCCTTCCCGCTGCCTCATTGCGAGAAGTACTGGCCCACCATCAGCAAGATCGACGACGCCTACGGCGACCGCAATCTCCAGGCCGTCTGGCCTGAATAAAGAGAAGGCTATAAATGAAAGGCCCCGCGCTGCAAGCACGGGGCCTTTTTTTTATTCCTGCTCGCGGGCTAGGGCGCTCCGCAGATGCTCCGTCGTGTTCTTGAAGTGCAGCGTGTGCGGATTGTCGGGAAGCTCGCGCTGCAGTCCCTCCAGCACAAGGTCGAAATAGTCGATGCTGATGGGGTCGCGCGGGTCGATGAGGGCGCGATTGTTGAAGGGCTTGTAGAGGGCTATCAGCGTGGTCAGCGATCCCGCGTTCTCCTCTATGAAGCGGCACACATATTCCTGTTGCTCCACGAAGGTGGCATGATAGATGGAGTCTGTCACCGCTTTCTTCTTGTCGTAGGTGGCGTTGTCCATCTCGCCGGCTGCCAGCAGGGCTTCGTAGTGGTTCACCGAATCCACCAGCGCGTAGAGTATCTTCGACCCGTCGTTGGTATACTGCTGCAGCTGCCACAATAGGGCGCTTTCGGCCGACCCCTTCACGCTGTAGGTGGCCGACAGGTTGTCGTATTGCCCCTTCACCTCGATGGTTTCGCCGTTCGCCGGCAGGGTGACAATGTAGTTGTTCTCTGTGGTGTGCAGGTTGTACAGACTCAGGTAGGGCGCGTTGTAGCGATACTTGAAGTGGCCGTCGGCATCCATCCTGATGGAGTCGATGAAGATAGGCCCCTCGGGCGCCAGCTCCTCGAGCCAGAGGCATTTTCCACCACCGCCTTCGATGGTGCCTTCAATGGTGAAGCCGTCGTGCTTGCAGGCGCTGACGCCGAGCAGGAGCAGACTTAGGCAGATAAGAGTGTAAATCTTGTATTTCATAATCCTTTTTGAACCAATAATCGTTTTTTATACCATCAAGTCGGCAAGGGTCAGTGCGGCCATTGCCTCCACTATCACGGGGGCCCGCATCACCTGGCAGCTGTCGTGTCGGCCGCCGATGGTCAGCGGCTCCAGCCTTCCGTCGTCGGTGAGGCATTCCACCTCCGAAGGCAGCGTCACCACGGGATGAAACGCCACGCGGAACTCCACAGGCATGCCGTTGCTGATGCCCCCTTGTACGCCGCCACAGTGGTTTGTGCGGGTGCTGCCGTCCCCATTCCAGCGGTCCACGAATTCGCTGCCCGACATCTGCGCGGCGGCGAATCCTGCACCCATCTCGAAGCCTATGGCCGACGGGATGGTCATCATGGCATGTGCCAGCAGGGCACCCAGTTTGCCGAAGATCGGATTGCCCACTCCGGCCTTGAGTCCTTCAATGCGGCACACAACGGTGCCTCCGCGGGTGTCGCCCTCGGGGCCGAGGGTGTCCACCTCGGCGTGAATGCTCACCGGTGCGATGACCTGTTTGGCAATGGCGCCGGCCACCACGCGGGCCACCGTCTCGCGGGCCGACGCGCGCCCGCCGCCGCGATGGTCGCGGATGCCGTAGCGCGCCTCATAGGTGTAGTCGGCATGTCCGGGACGATACAGGTGCTCCAGGCGCGCGTAGTCCTCCGGACGCGCATGGCGGTTGCCGATGCTGAAGGCAATGGGGGTGCCCAGGGTGACGCCCTCCTTGAGGCCCGAGAGCCATTCCACCTCGTCCTCCTCCTCGCGCGGAGCGCCGTCGGCTCGGCGGCGCAGGTCGGCGGCAATGGCCTCGAAGTCTAGGGCCACTCTCGACGGGCAGCCGTCTATAATGCCACCTACGGCGAGCCCGTGGGACTCGCCGTAGGTGGTCAGCCGGAAGTGTGTTCCGATACTATTCACACTATTCGGGATTGATTTCTATCAACTCCACTTCGAACACAAGGGTCGATCCGGCAGGGATATTGCCCATGTCGCGCATGCCGTAGCCCAGGTTGTAGGGGATATAGAGCATGTACTTCGAACCCTCGTCCATCAGCTGCAAACCCTCGGTCCATCCGGGGATGACCTGGTTCAGGGGGAAGGTCAGCGGCTCGCCGCGCTCCACGCTGCTGTCGAAGGTCTTGCCGTCGATGAGTTTTCCGGTGTAGTGCACCTTCACCCGGTCGGTGGCTTTGGGATGCTTGCCGTTGCCGTCGCGGAGCTTACGGTATTTTAGACCGCTCTTGGTGGTGTACACCGACTTGTTGTTGCTGATTTCCTTCATGAATTTTTCGCCCTTCTCAATGTTCTCGCGGCCAGCAGCCTGGCTGCGATCCACAAAGGCTTGCTGGAAGCGCTGCAGCAGGGGTCTGGCGGTCTCGTCGCCAAAACGGGGCTGGGCGATGCTGCACTCTATCAGGGCCAATCCGGCCATGCGGCCGTCGATGCCCAGCTGCTGGGCGTTCCACTGGTTGTACATATCGCGTCCGATGGCGTAGGATGCCGAATCGTTGAAGGTAACGGGAGCGGCACGGAGTTGGTCGTAGGCTTCGGCTTTGGCCTTCAGCTCGTTGTACTGGGCCTCGGTCATGGTGACTTTGCCTTTCTTGATTTTCACCTCCTGCCCTTGGGCGGCGACGCCGCAGAGCAGCGCTGCACCTATGGCGGCGATGACGATGGTCTTCTTCATGGATCTCTCTTTCCTATAATGGAAGATGCGACATGCCGTCATGTCGCATCTTCGGTTTCTTGTTTCTTTTTATTTGTATTCTTTCACTTCCACGCCGTCGAGGACTTCCTTGCCGCAGATGGCGAGGGCGAGCATCTCGTTCTCTCCCTTGTACACCTTCACGGGGGCAATCCAGTCAATCTTCTCGGTGATCTGGGCCATCCAGGGCTTGCTGTAGGCAATGCCGCCGGTGAGGAGGATGGCGTCCACTTTGCCGTTCACCACAGCGGCTAGACGGCTGATCTCCATAGCCACCTGATAGCAGAAGGCATCCACGAGGAGTTTGCACTTTTCGTCGCCGGCGAGGGCGCGTTTCTCCACCTCGTAGGCGTCGTTGGTGCCCAGGTAGGCCACAAAGCCGCCTTCGGCGGTGACCATCTTCTTCAGCTTGGCCTCGTCATACTTGCCGCTGCAGGCCACCTCGATGAGCTTGGAGGCGTTGATGGAGCCGCAACGGGTGGGGGAGAAGGCACCGAGGCCGCAGAGGGCACGGTTCACTTCCACGCAGCGGCCGTGCTGGTGCACGCCGACGCTGACGCCGCCGCCCATGTGGGCGATGATGAGGTTCAGGTCCTCATAGTGTTTGCCGAGCTCGCGGGCATAGAGCTTGGCGGTCATTTTCTGGTTCAGACAGTGCCAGATGACGCCTTCGTGGCTGGGGTCGAGGTCAAACTCGGGGTGACCCGAGATCTTGGCGTATTCCGGACGCTCGTCGACGATGCCCGGGTCGGCGATGTAGGCGCACTCAAGGCCAATCTCCTTGGCAATGGCGTCGCTGATGAGGGCGCCGAGGTTGCAGGCATGCTTGCCCTGGATACCGGCGTGGCACTCCTCTTTCATGAGGTCGTTCACGCGGTAGCAACCGCTCTCGCAGGGGCGGGTGAGACCACCGCGACCCATGACGACGGCTATTTCGTCGGTGCCGATACCATGACGCTTCACCATGTCGAGGATGGCGGACTTGCGATAGTCGAACTGGTCAGCTACTTCGTGGAACTTCTGGATCTCCTCGATGGGGTGGGAGAGGTTCTCGGTGAAAACTTCGGTTTCGCCATCATAGATGGCGGCTTTGGTCGATGTGGCACCAGGGTTGATTACCAGCGTGTACTTTTTGTTGCTCATTGTATTATGGTATTAATTATTATTATCAAAAATCAAGTGCAAAGATAATAAAAAAAAACAGATTTATACAAAGAATTTATCAACTTTGTTTCTCATAAGTTGCAATGTACTGATAGTCAACATGTATATTTTCAATCCCTGCCCTTCGGGTGCCGTCAGGCGGCAAGAGTCACCACCTCCGTGCTGCCTCATGCCGCCTGTCGGCTGCACTCATTTGCTGATGACCGGGTCCCTATTCCACACGCTGTCCTCGGCTGTTGAGGAGTATGCCCCGATTGTAGTGCGTAAAGCAGAGGTAAAGGTCCTTGTCCACAGCCTCTATCCTCACATACGACGGCGGGGTGACAACATGCCCGTCGGGCGACATGAGGCCGTACCATCCTAATTCCGCCTCGTAGCGCAGGCAGGTGGCCACAGCCTTGCGCGTGGGGCGCTCGTCGCTGTCATAGGTCACGTAGTCGTCATCGTCGTCCGTGGCGTTGGGATAGAGAACCTCGCGGGTGTCGTATTGCATCAGCTCCGCTTCGTCTATCTCGTTCTTGCACTTCAGGCGGCCGTCTATGCCGAAGGTGCTCTTCGTGTGGTCGCTGTTGATGGCGTAGATGACGGTGTCGTCGATTTCGAGCGAGGCCGGGGTGAGGGGGATGACGGTGTCCAGGTGGAAGGTGAGGACGGCCTCTTGGTTGTCCAGGCGGACATGCCAGAAGGTGTCTATCGGGAGGATACTCTCATATCGGGGTTCGATGACCCAATCGCCCTGATGGTCTATGAGGCCCATGTGCTGGCCGTTGCTGTCGTACACGGCGCACAATCCGTTGCGGAAGACGAAGTCTTTCCCGTCACCCACGTAGCCGAACCTTTTTCCCATGGCCGGCTGCCCTTGGTCGTCGATGAACATGATTTTCCCCTCTATCACCACCGCCGCCAGACCTTCCGAGAAGATCCAGGCGTGGCTGTATTGCGGTTTCACCACCAGGTGTCCGTCCCTTAGGTGGAAGTATCCGCGCTGCTGGCCGTCGCTGTAGCACACCAGCGAGTCGCCCTCCTTGGGCCCGACCACCCATTCTACATCCTTCACCAGCTTCTTGCCTTTGGCATTGGCCACATAGCCTAAGTCGTTGTACATCGAGCCGTAGAACACCAGGTCGTCCGTCAGCCTGTCCTGAACATAGTATTCGTCGTCGTCACTGCTGAACAGGCTGCTGGGACTCCAATCCAGTTCGTCCAACAATTCCACTGCTGCTCGCAGCGTCCAGAAGATGACCGCCAGCGCGAAGCCGGTGCCCACGATGCGCCGCAGCATGCGGCTGTACTTCGTACTGTCGTTTTTCATGCCGAAGAGTGTCGCCACCCAGTCCACTACCGTTGTGAATACGGATTTGATCTTTTTCATCATAATGCTTACTTTTTTTTTGTTATTAAAAATTTTTTGTAAAACTAGTCATTTCCAATCACCTGCGCAAGCGCCGCACCCCCTCTTTCCGCAAACCCCGCCTCCTGTTGTACGAACAGTCCTCCTGCCGTACAAACTGCCTCGCCCTCCCTTGTTCCTTCCTCGCCCCTCATTGTTCAATTTCATACATATAGAGCCCCCCAATGTCAAAAATCTATCATCCCCCCACTCAAAAAGTTGACTTTTTTTTCAATAACTGAGTTTTATCAATGCAACATAATCTCAATGGAACCAAGCGAAGAATTCTACGCATTTATAAGCCACAAGCGGGAGGATGATTCGATTATATTGGAAAGAATGTAGAATTGTTAAATATGCATAATTTTATATGCGAAGTAATATAGATAGAAAAATATTATGTAATTTTGCATTCGATATAATATAATTTCCATGATGGCAAAAACACAGTTATCGGCAGTTGTGAAGGCGTTACGCAAGGAGTACGGCCTCACGCAGGAGGACCTGGCTATGAAATCGGGAGTAGGACTCTGTTTTGTGCGCAATCTTGAGCAAGGGAAACCTTCGCTGAGGATGGACAAGGTAAACCAGCTCCTTGACCTGTTCAACTATGAACTAACGGCCACGAAGAAGGTATGAGACAGGCTGAAATATATCGCAAAACCATACTTGCTGGTCGAATCACAAATCACTAAACATTAGTTCTTTTAGTTCTGGTTGAGATTCCAATCCCATTCGTCCGGGCGATGCGTTACGAGGGTGGGCTCGATGGCGGCCTGCTCTTCGGGAGCAAGCTCGTCTTCGGGCTCGCAGCATTCGGAGGTGCCTATGCCGGTGTCCTCGCGCAGCAGACCGTAGACGAGGGCGTCGTAGTATACGCCGTCACCCTTGCTCACGGTCCGACGCAGCGTGGCTTCGAGCACAAAGCCCACCTTCTCCACCATGCGGGCGGAGGCCCGGTTGGGATGGTACACAATGGCTGTCAGTCGGTCGAAACTCCGGCGGCGGAAGGCCGTCTCCACCATCTGGCGCACAGCCTCGGTGCCCACTCCCATGTGGCAGGCTTCGCTGACGAGCATGCAGCCCACATGGCCGTCGCCGCTCCGCACCCCATCCTGGCGCACCACCTGCACATGCCCCACAAGCCGACCGTCGAGGAACACCGCCCTGTAGAAGTCGCCGTTGTAATCTTCGCCCACCTGCATCCTTTTCAGCTGCCGTTGGGCCTCACTAATATCGGTACAGCGGAGCTCCTCGTCCTCATAGGTGAAGTCCACGTGCTCCATCATCTCTATATAGCTGTTGGCATCCTTTGTTGTCCAAGGTTTCAATGTGATGTTCATCATTCTTCGTCAAAGAATTTGCGTATAAGATTGATCCTTTCGGCCATCTCTGCCGTGAGTTCGGGGGTGTTGGATGTGGGCTCGGGGAGGAGTATGCCGTATACTTTTTCGTCCATGACTTCCAGCCCCTTGCGGACGCCGTTGCGCACAGTGCCCTCATAGGCGAACCCGTTCTTCTCGAGCACCCGCACAGCAGCGGGGTTGTCGCCTATGACGCTGGCCTGCAGACGTTCGAAGCTGCCCTTGTGGACAAACTCGCCGTCATGGTAGCATTGCAGCGCCTCGCGCACCGCCATCCCTACGGCTTGCGAGCCTATGCCCTGTCCGCAGTATTCGGGCAGCAGTATCACCCGCAGGATGCCCGTACGGCGGTATACGCCCCCGCAGCGCGACACATTGAGGCAGCCTGCCGTCTCGCCTTCCACCTCTATGGCATAGTGCAGCTCGTCGCCCCACAGCAGGCTGTCCACCATCCCCATTATCCAGCGGCATTCGCACCCCTCCGTGTAGCATTCCGGCAGCCATCCGTCGGTGAGCCTGTGGTCGCCCCGCTGCGTCAGCTCCACGAAGGCCTCCCTGTCCCGCTTGCTGAGACACCACTGCCGCAGCTTGACAAAGTGAAACCGGTATATATCGCGTTCGCGCTCCATCTGTTCTGCTATTCGTATTGTTCGTAAGTGGTCTTTGCCTGGCTAACCAATCGTACAGCATGTTCAAGCTGGTACTTGAGCTCTTCGTCATTCTCGAAGAGAAACTCGATAGTGGCCACCACACTAGAGCCCGCAATATAGTATTTGTTGTGTTTCAGCCGTTCGTTGAGGCTATTGCAGCGTTCAAGCACCTGCTGGCGCTCACTGTCAGGAACGTTTTTCACCACAGGGACCAACACAATGCAGTCGTCGGGCGATTTCTCGTTGTAGCAGATGTGGACGTCATGCATCTGGAATCGTATTTCGATGATGAGGTCGTCCACCTCCGTCACCTTGAAATGCAATTGCTGACATGCGTCGGTCAGCCGGTCGCGAAGCGTTCTCATGCTACTTCCTCCTCTCTTTCTGTGTCGAAGTCGCCACGAAGTACGCGGTTGAAAGTGTGGGCCGCACTCTGGAGCACTCGAATGGCAAATTCGAGCAACTCCTCGAGGTTGACCCACTCGAACATCGGGTACTCAAACGTCGCCCATACCATCTCCTCAGCGTAGGTGATCTTGGCATATTTGATGATATTGTTGACTTGGTTGATGACGGGCATCAACAACTCGGCGTTGTCGTCGGTTGCCGCGAAGATGTTGGGTATGGAAAGAAACAGGAAATTCTCGTCGCTTTCATCATAGTTGTAGAGGTAGTTCATCTCTTCATACTCGAAATGGTAGCAGTGACCACCGAATTCGTCTACCGTGAAGCCCAGATTGTCAAGGGCTTTTAGAATGTCATTTTTTTTCATGATTTTAATGGTTTTAGAGGATTAATAATTTTAAGGAATGTTATATCCTATTTTTTTTCTCGCTGGCTTTCCGCATGCCACGAATTCGTCGCGCTGCCGCTCATATTCCCTTATCTCGTTGGGATTCACCGACGGACGGCATTCTCCTATGGTCTGCTCCACGCATTCCTGGGTGATTTCGGGTTTTACCGTTTCGTCGTCCAGACAAGCTCGGAAGATGCGACGTGAGCTGACTTTCACTATCTTGGCGATGTCGGCAGCGGTGTAGCCTTCTGTCTGGTGAGCCAATGCCGAGGTGTCGATAGTTGATGCATGCGGACGCTTCCCGAGTTCATATTCGAAGAGTTCGCGTCGGTCGTTGTCGTTTGGCAATCCAATGTATATGACCTGTTCGATGCGGCCGGGACGCAGGATGGCTCTGTCCACGCTCCCAATGCGATTGGTGGTGCCTATCACATAGACTTTCTTCTCCACACAATTGTTCAGTTGGGTAAGAAACTCTGCCACCTCACCCGCTTGGTGGTTCATGTCGTCGACCGTGCGGGTAGGACACACCGCATCAATCTCGTCAATCATCAGGAGGCATCCCTTGGGGTTCCTCTTGGCTTTCTCCTCGGCCTGTGCGAAAAGGTCCGCAATCATCGCCTGCGAGCCGTGAATGTAGATGGACCCCAACGAGCTGGGACTCACATAGCAGTATTCCATACCGCATTCTTCTGCCAGCCGCTCTACGATGTAGGTCTTCCCGTTGCCCGGAGGGCCATAGAGTATCATGTTGGGCGGCTCGATGCCCAGGGCCTGTGCCAGGTCCCGGTTTTTGATGATGTCCACGAAATCGGTCTTGAGTTCGCTCTTCAGGGTATCCATCCCGGCCACCGCCCCGAAGCCCTTCCCTTGCCGCACTCCGATGCTCACATTCAGCGCTGCACTTTGTGTGGCATCCGGTTGTTGTTTGTCCTCTCTTTCCCGGCTGCAGGAGGGAGTATGTGATACCGGGGTCTTCTCTTTGCCGATAATGCTGTTGAACTCGGCGGCAAACTGTTTCACGTTCCGAAACCGGACTGCGGCGCGGCGGTGGATGGCTTTGAGGATTAAAGGACGGAATTTCTCCGGTATGCCTTCAAGGTCGGGCTCGCTTTTCTTCACCCTTTCCTGGATCTGTGCCGCTGTCAGTCCTTCGGCGACGGGATAGGGATAGCGGCCGGTGAACATGTAGGCTAAGAGCATGCCGAGGGCGTAGACATCCGTTGTGCTGTCGAAGATGCCGTAGAACGACTCCGGCGGACAGCAGCAGGGGTTCAATGTGGTGGTGTCCAGCCAAGGTTTGCCGTTGCAACAAGGGCCTGCATGGTCGAGGCCGCCAATGCGGATGATGGGGCCTCCGTGTCCATCGCCAATCAGTTTGACCGTCTGCGGACAGAGGTTGAAATGGCCGCCGTCCGAAACCTCCGCCAGTTCCTGCAGGGCCTCTACGATCATCCCCATCTCCTGCACCAGCCGCCATTCGCCAGCAATGGCGATGGCTGTCAACTCTGCCATCGTGTTCGCATAATAGTACTCTTGGGTAAACCAAGCCAGCTCTCGTTCACCCATCACCGTCCGCCCGGCTTCTATCAGACGGGAGAAGTATTTTCCCGTCAGCCGCTCCAGCAGCCAGGCTTCACGGGGCATGGGCTTGTGGCTGGAGCTGACCATCTCGTCGGTGAAGAGCGTCGGAGGTGTCTGCTCCACATCGTAGACGGTCAGCACCACCTTGCTACCCTCATATTTGGCGTCATACACCTCGCGGTAGCCGCAGCTCTCGCGGCGCTTCCCAACGACATACTTGTCGAACTTCTTTCGTGCTTTCAGTATCATAGCTTGCCTCCTTTCTTTTGGTTTGGTAGTGGAAATTGTGTCTGCCTTTAAAGACCCCGACAGGAGCCCGAATCTATCATCGCATATGAAAAAAAAATTTTTTGAAGGGGAATGATAGATTTATATGTATAAAGGCATCTTTTATTATTAAGGACTGTCGCATGCGGCAGCATTTTTTAATCATTAAAACCTTTATCTTATGAAACCCTCTGAAATACTACAGCATATCCAGAAAGTCGAATCCATGTATCATTACGGTGGACGCTACAAGACGGCTTATGCCCTCGTCTGCACCCTTCCCGACAGAGAACTGATGCAATATGTCGAGATGCAAAGATTCCCCGACTTTCTCATCAGGATCATCAAGCGTCGGGGAATCGAGAAGCCATTCTTGGTTCGTCAGAAAAGCACCGTCAGCCGTATGCTCAGGCAACTGTTGGCACCCGACTGTACAAACAAGACGGCTCTTCGCGAGGGACTGAAGATGCGTTACAGATTCGTGCCCACAAACTATCAACATAAGATACTTCACTCTATGTTGTCGCAGGGCACAAAAAAGGAACGGTTGTGGGCCTATACGCGTTTGGATTGGCACTGGGACGATGATTTCATCCTGCCAATAGAAACCTGTTTTTGGAAGTATCACGAAGTGGAGAGCGCCTCACTCATCGTAAGGAATTTCCCTCTCGACTTTGTCTACGAGCACCATGAAAGACTTGCTGCTTTTGCCGGTTGGGGATATGTCATGAGGCGCTTGGGCAAAGAGCACCCCGAACTGGTACGGAAGGAGTTGCTCACGCCCGACGAATGGATCCGCACCGTCACACATCTGCACCTGCACGACTACAAAGCCGACATCGAAGACCACCTGTATCAATCCATTGCAAACGAGGTCCGTCGACTGCTGGACGGTGACGGCTGGTACCATCATGGTCCTGAGGAAGAAAGATGCCTCACTTTGAGGAATCTGCCGGGCGTAAGTCTTGCCGTCTGGTCCATGGGGCAGATGGGAATGGCCGATGCCGTCATGCGCTTCATGAAGTACGACCAGCAGTATGAATGGCACCTGCCTGGGGAGATGCCGAAAGAGATGGAAGAAGAGATGCTCCGCTCCTGGCTAAGCGACATCTACACCTCCATCGCAGTATCCAAACTGGGTTGGCCCTCACTGGAAGCCAAAACATAACTGCCGTCCGTCATTATTTTATGTCGTTAATGACAACACTTCTTTATTACTCGACTCTAATGCAAAACATCAGATTCACATTAGTAGGCCTTGTTTCATGACAGTTTTTTTCAACCTCGCCATAGTTTGAATCGGTTATATTACCGACTGGATTATCTTTAATGCCGACAGACGCAGCATGGCAATGAGATCCATTAGTCGTTGAGTCAGCCGAATCATCTCCGTCAACATACAACCATTTTAAAACATCAATATCGGAACTGAACATCGAGGTGTCTTGTGCTTTTGTTTTTCTTGCCCTAATTGTATGCGTATGTTCTCCATTTGCACTTATTTTAACAGAAAGTCGTTCTGGAACAAATTCGTGAGTATGACCCTGTATAGCATGGCCTTGGGAAGAACCAAATTTTCTTGTATCATCTCTATCGTCCCACCCTCTAATAAACTGCCCTTTTAGATTTGGTATACAAAAATCTTTCTCTCCATCACCACCGAAAACATTGCCAATGACCTCAAATAGCTTTTGGTATTTGCTAATAGATAGTTTTGCACCATCGCACATTAACCATCCGTCTGGAGGATTGGAATATGCAAATGTCTGTATTGTGCCAATTGGGCATATTTCGTCTTTCATTTTTTTGATTTCTTCTTTAAAATCTTTTCTGAGTTCCAAATACGCTCTGTTATCCATTTCAAAAATCTTGTTTATTAAATTAAAATTACTTGCTTCGATTATTTCTGTGTTTTTTACATCAGAATCTAACAAGCCATAGTCGCGAAAGGCATTTAAATAGCGACACACCTCGCCATCTTGATCACCCATAATGGCAAACCAATACCACATCAGATTTACTATTGGCATAATAATATCATCGAAGGGGTATTTTAAGGGCTTGTAAAACTTAATACATTCAGCGTCTCTCTTAGCAATGTTTAGATTATCAGAATGTGATGGAAGCCATTTTTCAGAAGAGGAATCAGAACAATTCAAAATAATATAATAGGGAATATTATTTTTTTTTAGTATTTGAATGTTTTTAAAGTAAGAACTTTCTTCTTCGATTGCCTTGTAATTGGTCATCACAACAATTGCATAATCAAGGTTGTGTATAAATCCTTCAGACATTTGGTTGTCTTTTTCGTCAAAACCAAAACCGGGCATATCGGTCAATATTGTTGCCTTCAGAAAATTGTTCTTCAAGAAAACGTCAACCTCTTTTATGTCTTTCCGATTATCTATACCGTTTAAATCAGTGGAAACAATATGTTCCCTTTGTCCTATGTCATTAATTAATTCTATATGTTCGAATTCACTATACCTATAATTGACAATAGAGTGAGTTGTCGAGACACCTTCGCCAACCTTCGCTATTGGGCATCCCAACAAGCAATTAATCAATGTTGATTTCCCTGATTGGAAATCTCCAACAAGTCCGAAATGAAGTATTCCCATAACCTATAACGAAGATAAAAAATCATTGTATAGTTTTTTTTGAGTGTCAAGTTTCGTAATAGAGCCAACGGCTATAAAGCAATTCTCTTCCTTCTTCGGGTCATCAAGTGACGCTAACGCAAGATCTCGTTTCCGTTGTACCAGTCCCATATCCACACGTAAAAGTTCTTCATAAGTGTTAAGCAAACGTTTTACTTCTGCCTTAATCATTCCTTTTATTGATTCCTTTATATTACCATTGTTAAGTTGTTTTTCAACTATAGGTTTTGCTTTCTTCTTAAATTTATTCCTATTCCGTTCTTCTATTGAGCTTTGTCCCCACAGTCCGCCACCCAGTGCCACCAAACCTGCAACCAGCCACCCTATTGGGCCAGACAATGCCAATGCAATTGCAGCCCCACAAGCAATAGCACCTGCTGCGCCCACTGCAACGGCAGCATTATTCAATGATATTACAGCAGATATATCTTTCTGTTCAATTATCATGTTTGCATTCTGATTCTTACTATTTATGGAAAATATCTTTGTGTCTTTATAGATAGGGTAGTAGCTCTTCATGTCATTTTTGAAAGCATCATCACTTACAAACAAGGAATTCCATTTATTTGTTACTTTTAGTTCTATTAAATCAACAGCAGATACAAATATGTTATTAAAATCCACATCTTGATTAGAACTCATTAAATTGTTCCAATACGACACCCTGTCTTGTAAAACTTTTGTAATACACTCAGATACAATTTTTTCTGTGTATTTACTAAATTTATCTTTGTCACTTTCTAGTTTTTTTAGAGTAGCAGCCTCTGAATATATTTTATCACATATTTTATCAGCCATTGTGTCATATACTGATGTGGGGAATAGTTTAGAATAAACTGCGACCGATAGTTTGTCCAATATACCAGATTGAGAATCAAATAAACAATGATGTACAATATCACTTGCCTCATTGCCAAATTGTTTAATGGAATTCATTCTTTTTTCCCACTGTTCTTCCATTTCATCCCTATTGTTTCTATAGGGCTCAATTCTGTGAATCTTAAGATTGTTCTGAATCGTTTTCAATTCATCATTCAACTGTCTGATACCTTTGTCAATAATAATAGAAACAGCTTTGTTTCGCTCAATAAAAGCCACGAGAAAGTCCAAGAGCTGATCAAGTCCATTGTTTTTCAATTGTTCATATGAATATTCCCTTACGCAATTTTTCCATGTATCATCAAAACTGTCAAATACGGTCTCTTCGGTTTTCCCTATTCGAAAATCAAATCTTTTGCTTGGATTAGATATAATAAAGTTTTTAATTGAGAAATCATCCAGTCGTTTATTATCATATGCCATTTTTATTTTATCCAGATATGCTGCCCGTGCATCATAGGGGATAACATTAAAATCACTCCCCAACGCTCTTTTAATATTGCTTTGATTGGCTTCATATATCGTACTTGTGTTAGGATGATTACTTATAAGATTATTGGCGACAACCAATTTTCGATGAACATAGTCACTATAATTATTCCTTAGTTTTTCTAAGGATTCGTCGATTTGGTTTCCTGACTGTTTCTCTCTTGGAAGAATATACAAAATTGCATCAGCATCTTTCATTGCATTTTCTGTAACCTGAGTGTCGTATTCATTGGCAAAAAGTCCAGGACAATCCGTAATAATGCAATTCAATGTTTTTAAAATTGTTGAATCAATATGACAATCAATTTGTTTAATGAACACAAATGCGGATTCTAATGCACTAAAATCAGAGATGCCTTTATTAGTCCAACGTTCCATCATTTTTTTCGGGAATTTACCAAGTGCTTCAATCTCATCAAACATTATTTTTCGACGCATGATCTCTTTTAACTCACTTGATTTCCAATATCTTAATATAATACAACTCAGAATAATAAATTGATGGTCTTTTACGTCAACATTATTAATTCGCATTCGTAACACATCAATTTTGTTTAATAAATTCAGTCTTATGACACTATCATCAATATCTAAGTTGTCAAAATCAATATCTGGACAATAACCTTTTAAATGGTGGAAAATATCATAAAAATCATTTTTTGTTTTCCATTGTATACTAATATCTTTTTTTTCAGAATACGATACGGTCAGAGGTACAGCTGATGTTTTTGCACCTTTCCCAATAGCCCCAAGTTGCATTCCCTCGCACAATGCATTTAATGTCGTTGTTTTCCCCGACTGGTATTCCCCCATAAGAAGTATTGTATATTTATCGTTCTCGCATCGGTCAACAATATTGTGAAGGGACTCAAGGTGCGCTTCATAACTCTCGATTATAGAAACTTCTTCTGGTTTTTCTCCCGCCCATTTTACTTCTTCTGCAATTTCATTTTTTGCCAACTCTGCCAAATTGTTCTTTGCCGAAACATAGTCAAATGGTTCATTATATTTTATCTCGTCATCCGTTTTTATTGTTGATTCAACTGCATCTAACAGATCGTCCTGAAACTCTTTTATTAAAGCAAATATATGCTGTCTTTCTTTCGACAATGCCAAGTCTTCTTTACAACTTTGGATGATATTAGCATCTCGAATAACATTATCTCTTATTACACTGGCGAGTTCAAGACATTCTCTGACACTATAATATTTTTGATTTCTTTTTAGGAGGTTCAACTTCTCAAATGCATCTGACATTTTGTTAGAAGCACATTTGGTTTCATTATTAATCATATGGCTACTTATTAAAACAATATCAACTGGTTACATGTTACAATTATTATATTGCCACAGCTAAAAAATTACCAAAGTTTGATTTTTCTACTAATTATATCTGTTAATTCTTTACATACGACTAGATTTCTGCTGACACTTGCAATAGAGACCATGTCGGAAATCAAATCCATATCTTCATTGTCCAAATAGCGAACATCAATAGCCGAAAGCGAATCTACCACATTTCCTGTTCGAGCCTCATATATGGATTTAGCAGTATCACGTATCATTTTTACCGAAGTATCACCACATTGGGTTAATGTCACCACTGAGTCCAAAAAATTGATACCCCGTTGAGGAAAATTGCACTGATTAATATCTGCGATGTTTTTCAACAAGGTTCTATTCTCGGGTGAAATTGGATAGGTGCTATTGCCTCCACCCAAAACCAATATTTCATATAGCCCTGCATAAGCGGTGCCATATTCTGTCTTCGTCTGTGTATCGACCGGTATTTGTCCGTTTTCAAGAAGAAGAGGCAATAAAGGTGACTGATAATAATTTGCCCAATAATACATGTCAATGCACTGGGCCAATGCACATATTGTTAGGGGAAACAATTGCAACAGAATGTCTTCTTTCTCCGAATCCAAGTATTTTTGGGGAATATTCTTATAAGCAATCGGTGTCTCTATCTCTGTTGCGATTTCATTACCAATTCCCCACATATTAATCTTTATTTTCAAAATGTTTGTTTCTGGGCCTATCTCAAAATAGGGAGTAATGGTAATTGTCGGGGTAATAATGATTGCTTTAATGTTATCAATATCTTCATTGCAGAAAAGATGCTTCTCTTTCCAAATATTGGGATAGTAACAAACGGTATGCAAACTTTGTTGGTTCCATAAAGCA
The DNA here is from genome assembly GCA_902775135.1 of uncultured Bacteroidota bacterium. Taxonomy (GTDB): domain Bacteria; phylum Bacteroidota; class Bacteroidia; order Bacteroidales; family P3; genus Colimorpha. The sequence continues at coordinate 56,187 of CACYKY010000013.1, forward strand.
GATATCGTATAACATAACATTTCATCGAGAGTAGGCAATATTTTCTGATTAAATACAGAATCATTACTATTGGTCAGAATACAAAAGACCTCTTGGCGAGAATGACCAATCTGTGTCCCGCAAATTGGAATTACCGATTTGCTTATGATATACGGACTGATTTTTAGCGGGTAATGAGACTTTAGGGATTCTGTATGCGCTATTTTACTAAACGAACCAATAAGTTCCTGATCAATTTTGTTTAGTCTTTCAACATGACCATCTTCTTCTATTTGCAGTTGAAGTTCGCAAGATCGTTTGAATTTCTCATAATCACGTTTAAGGCTATCTGTTTGAGAGCTTGCTTTAAACTCCTGCTTTCGCCGGTTAATCGCTTCTAAATTCTTGCGACTATAACACTGATTATATATAGAGACACCTGCCTGAAGTGCCATCGTAACGAGTGTACCTACTACGACGCTCATGTCTTACATTTTTAACTGGTTAATAGCTTCTCTTGCCAAATCGCTCACGCGGCTCCAATTTTTCTCGTCCTCAGATATTAAATTACCTATATTGTATTTTGCAGTGGTAACTTCCATACTACTCAATGAAGAATATTCCTTTTGGGCAAAATCAATAAGACTTGGATGAGTTTTGAGTGATATGTTTTTCTTTTCCGCAAAAGATGGAAACAATGGCTTGAAATAGTTCTCTAATAACAAATGAGTATCATTCAAAACCATAGCAATTGTTGCATAAGAACAATTTATTTCCGCTTTTTTCTTTGAAGAATAATCTTTGTCATTCACCATTCTCATCTCGTTGTAGTCCAATTCGAGCACTTTTTTTTGCATGGGGAAAAGCGAATCTTGATTCCAATATCCAATTGAAATGGATAGTTTGTCTTTCTCCTTATCAAACCTGGGTATTAAAACAACAGCCGGCATATTACTCATCAGGGCAAAGATATTCGCCAATGCAGGGCCACCAATTACTGTATTATCGTCTTTGAATCTATAAACATTATTTATAAGTCCTGATTCTTTCAGTTCTACAGATAACATATCAACCATCTGAGAATAAATCACATCCAATTGCTTGGATTCTCCAATATAATGTTTCCCTACAACAATATTTAACGGAGTTGTTTCAACCGAACTCATTGCTTTTCTTTTCTCAATGATAGCCTCTGCTGATATATGAAGTGGCCAATCCTTGATGAACATTTTCAAATCTTCCTTCATCAAGTCGTTTTCCAGCTTCTTTGATGCCTCACTTCTCGCGAATTCCCTTTGTCTCTGTTTGAGCCACAATTTAAAAGCCCTATCTTCAGCCTCCTTTTGGTCTTCGTATAATTCTTTCTGTCTCTGCAACTCTCGCTGAAAAACCTCGTCTTTTCTAGCATTCTCGATAGAATTTTTTATGTTTTGTTTTCCATTCACAAGAGACAGAATGGAGCTAGTTATAAAAAACCAGCTACAACCGGATGCTTGAACAGAGATCATCGATTCCCCTAATGGTGTACGTTCTAACATAGTATTAATTTTTATTGTTCATCAGAGTCATAATCATCCACATAAGTCGGATTATCGTCATTCTCTGTAGAGGAATCTGGCTCATCCTCAACAATACATGTAATCTCTCCTTCTTGCTCAGGTGTGTCCTCGGATGACCACCCTGGTTCATCCTCCCCATAATACGGATGGTCTTCGGTGTTTTCATAAACAATTTTTGTACTGCCTGCATCCTCTATATTAGAATGGTTTTCCCCAAGACTGCCCACATCTATACAATGATCTTCATCATCGTAAATTGGCTGAAAATCTCTATATTCAGAATAATAACTATCAGTCAAAACAAAATGGTTTTCAAGACCATCTGGCATTTCAATCATCGAGGGAATAAACTCCGTATTGAATCCGGATGGTTCCATTTCATGAGTATGGTAATTGTATTGATATGGAGCAGGGATAGTTGTTGATACCATTTGAAAATGTCCGTCCGACCAAGCATTCTGAAAATCCTTAAGGCTGTATTCTATACAAACATTGCCATCTCCAGAATCTATCAGTACAACCTTAACATCAGAAAGGTCGCGAGGATTCACGTTGACACCTGCAACAACAAGAGCGTGATTCGCCCCCTCGATTCCTTTAATGTTTTGAATAGTATCATTTACCTTGTTAACCGCTTCGCCAAATAGTTTTTTAAAAATATTAGGTTCGTTTTTTACCCATAATTCCTCTGCATCAAGACTAACAATGACTCGATGACCAGCCTTCAATTCTGCAACAATGTCAAAAATTGTAGCATTTTCAGTTCTAACAGTCTGGATCCCGCATTCATCCATAAGATTACCTATGTATTCTTTAGGGGTTCCTCCATTCATTGGGTCTGGATCAAACCAACCATGCTCAGTTGCATATTCCACAAGCACATCCTTGGGTATGATGATTCCATAGTCCCGTAAAATTATTTCTTGACTACGAATAGCGCAAGTATTGTCAAAGCCTTGCCAAATATTAGGGTCAAATTTGTTCAACTCATTATTTGGCTCATATCCATAATTTTTTTTCTCTGTCATATTCTCTGCATTTTGTGTATTGTTAGATGATGCTGATTCTATGTTTTTTACTTCGACTTGATATCCTTCTTGGCTATATGGATTCTCATCAGTCCAAAATCTATAACCATTTACTGAAAAAGAATCCATATTTTCTATCTCTGGCAGTTCAAAGTCCATTCCTACAATCTCATCGGGGAGTTGCAAATCCTTTTCGTCAAAAGATGCCATTGTATCGTCAAGTACTGTAGTGGCGCCCAAAATCTCATGAATAGCCTCGTTGTCTGCTGCCAGTCGAGTAATTTGCTGCACCTCGTTTTCTGGCAGGTTGCCGTCGAAAAATGCCGCCAGCTTCTCTATACTGGGGAAATTATCCATGATACTCCTCCTTTCTTCTAACTTCTTCGTATTGTTCTTTGGCGCGTTTGTGCATATTGTAGTAATTTGCCATTGTCAATCCTAATTCTTTGGCGGTCTCCTCGTTGGTCATCTGTTCCAAATAGCGCAGGCGGATAAGTCTACGATAACTATCGTTGTGCATCATATCCAGCAATACTTCCACATCAGCACGGTTCATTCGATTATAATCCAACCCTATGGATGCGGATTTGTCAACAATTCTATCAATACCGTAATCATCTTTTTCGTCATTTGTTACATGACTATGTAGAGGCTCATAGGTGGGCATCCGTTTCATCAGCTTATATTTCCTATAGCAAAAGGTTAGGCATACTGCTTTCAGCCAACTGGTCAATGTGCTTTCTCCCCTGAAGTTCTCCATCTGACAACGTCCGGTGGTTTTGCTCGGTGCAATGACAAGGATATAAATCTCGTCCATAAATTCTTTGCAGCACTTGCAGTCGGTATAGTAGTTGTCGTATATAGACTTGAATAAGGGGTAGCATTGCTCATAGTAATAGCGACGCGTGACAGCTTCATCCCTTTTGATAAGGGATTTTGCTATCTGTATATCGTCTGTATATATCTTCTGCGTTGCCATTCTGGTTTGTAATAGTCTATGGATATTTTTAGCCTCCTTGAACTCTCGGCGATTGGCGAACATATGTGAAAAAAACAAAGAACTCTTGTTGTGCTGCCGTCACAAATGCTTTCTTCTCAATGTTCAACTTCTCGCGTCGAATTATGGGTGCAAAGTTACATTTTTTTTTGAATACGATGCACTTTTTTTGTCGGGATGTTGTATTGATATGTGAATCAAATGGATGAGTGTCTGTCTGATTTCAATGTTTCCACCAAAAAGCGTCAGATGGCCCATGTGTGTCCGCGATTTTTGCCACCATTGACGGGGGCTTAACGATAATTAACTTAATCGTCAATGTGCGTGAGGAGGGTGGGGGAGAGGAAAAATGTCTTTTCAACTCTAACCCTAACGCTAACTATTTGTTGGGATTGGGATAAAAAGGAAGAGGCCGCCGGATGGCGGCCTCTGGGAGTGAGAGGGAGGAGTTGATGGTTAATAGTTAATAGTTAATAGATAATAGTTAAGAGTTTTGAGGTTTGAGTGATTGGGGATTAGATGGGATAGATGGGATAGATGGGATAGATGGGATAGATTTGATAGATGGGATAGAATAGGAAGAGGCCGCCGGATGGCGGCCTCTGGGAGTGAGAGGGAGGAGTTGATAGTTAATAGATAATAGTTAATAGTTAAGAGTTTTGAGTGATTGGGGATTAGATGGGATAGATGGGATAGAGGGGATAGATGGGATAGATTTGATAGATGGGATAGAGGGGATAGAATAGGAAGAGGCCGCCGGATGGCGGCCTCTGGGAGTGAGAGTAGTTGGGGGAGTGTTGGGAGTGAGAGGGCAGCGGGGGTGGCCGGTGTTGCTGGCACGGGGTTAGCCGATGTTGCCGGAGCCGATGTAGAGGGAGTTGGAGACGGAGTTGGGCTTTTTGCGGTTGGTCTTGTCGGAGGTGACGAAGCCGTAGAGGT
>CACYKY010000014.1 GCA_902775135.1 uncultured Bacteroidota bacterium
ACTCCGGGCTTAGCCTTTTCTTCCCGTTCCTGGTTTTCACTTCTCTTGTTTGCATTTCTGTTGACTATTGTGTCAACTTTTTTCAGCGCAAGACAGAGTGTTGGATGCGATTTTGGTTCACTCTTCAACATAACGTACACATACACAGCAAGGTAGAGACACAAATTGTATCCCAAATGTGTCCAAAGGAAAACAAAAGTGGAGCCTCGGGGAGGCTCCACTTGGAATAGCGTTATTGTGCTGATGATCAGTAGCTACGGGCGAAGACGACGCGACGGTGGGAGGGTTTGCCGGAGTAGATGCAACGGCCTTCTTCCTCGGGGGCGTCGAAGGGGATGCAGCGGATGGTGGCTTTGGTTTCCTCCTTGATGCGTTCCTCGGTTTCGACGGTGCCGTCCCAATGGCAGAGGAGGAAGCCGTTCTTCTCGATCTCGACCTTGAAGTCGTCCCAGGTGTCGACCTTGCGGGTCATGCTGGCGCGGAAGTCGGCGGCTTTCTTGTAGAGGTTCTGCTGGATCTGCTCCATGAGGTCGTAGACGTGGTCGGCGATGCCTTCGATGGGCATGGTGATTTTCTCGAGAGTGTCGCGACGGCATACCTCGCAGGTGCCGTTCTCGAGGTCGCGGGGGCCGATGGCAAGACGCACGGGGACGCCCTTGAACTCGTACTCGTTGAACTTCCAGCCGGGCTTGTATTCAGGACGGTTGTCGTACTTGACAACGAGACCTTTGGCTTCGAGGGCCTTCACGATGGGGGCGATGTGCTCGTCGAGCTGGCGCTGCTGCTCGTCGCTCTTGCAGATGGGGACGATGGCCACGTGGATGGGCGCCAGATGCGGCGGGAGGACGAGGCCGTTGTCGTCGGAGTGGGTCATGATGAGGGCGCCCATGAGACGGGTGCTGACGCCCCAGGAGGTGGCCCATACGTATTCGAGCTGGTTCTGCTTGTTGAGGAACTGCACCTCGAAGGCTTTGGCGAAGTTCTGACCGAGGAAGTGGGAGGTGCCTGCCTGGAGGGCCTTGCCGTCCTGCATCATGGCTTCGATGCAGAGGGTGTCGAGGGCGCCGGCGAAGCGCTCGTTGGGGCTCTTGTGGCCTTTGAGGACGGGCATAGCCATATACTTCTCCGCGAACTCGGCATAGACCTCGAGCATGCGGCGGGTTTCGGCTTCAGCCTCTTCGCGGGTGGCGTGGGCGGTGTGGCCTTCCTGCCAGAGGAACTCGGCGGTGCGGAGGAACATGCGGGTGCGCATCTCCCAGCGGACGACGTTGGCCCATTGGTTGCAGAGGATGGGGAGGTCGCGATAGGACTTGATCCAGTTCTTGTAGGTGCTCCAGATGATGGTTTCGGAGGTGGGGCGGACGATGAGCTCTTCCTCGAGCTTGGCGGCGGGGTCGACGACGACGCCGTTGCCGTTGGGGTCGTTCATGAGGCGGTGGTGGGTGACGACGGCGCACTCTTTGGCGAAACCCTCGACGTGCTCGGCCTCACGGGAGAGGAAGCTCTTGGGGATGAAGAGGGGGAAGTAGGCGTTCTGGTGACCGGTCTCTTTGAACATGCGGTCGAGCTGGTCGTGCATCTTCTCCCAGATGGCGTAGCCATAGGGTTTGATGACCATGCATCCGCGTACGGCGCTCTGTTCGGCGAGGTCGGCACGCACCACTAGTTCGTTATACCATTCGGAATAGTTCTCACTACGTTTTGGAAAGTCTTTTGCCATAAGGTTATATATTTTTTTATATGTTATACAATATTTTGTGTCTTTTGTCGTTTCAAAAGACGATTTGCAAAGATACGAACTTTTTTTGAAATGAGAAATAAATTTTGGATACTGACATTGGCGGCGATGCTGATTACCACCCACGTGCAGGGGCAGGAGAAGCACGGGATAGACACGCTGGAATGCCATATAGTGGGATTTTCGGTAGGGGCGATGACACCCTTGGCGGGGAGCAACAGCAGCGGAGCGGCCCATGCCAACATGGGGGAGCTCTACGATGGGCCTTATCTGAATTTCGACATTGACTGGGCATACAAGTGGAAGAGCAACTGGATGGCGACGCTGGATGCCGACCTGTGGTTCGGATACAACAGCGACAACCTGACGTTGCGGGCTGACCGCATGGGCGACATCTTCACCCCGCAGGGCTACCTGATGAGCTGGGGCGGATATGACGGCATTGTGACCCTCTACAACCGCGGGTTTGCCGTACGTCCGGGTGTGGCCAAAATCATCCCCCTCTTCCGCAGGAACCCCGACTCGGGCATCCTGCTGAAGCTCAGCGGCGGATGGTTCATGCAGAAAACCATCAACACCCAAGACATGAACGAGGCCGAAGTGCCGCAGCTGAACGAGAACCTGATGAAGCTCTACGACCACCTGCGCAACGGCGTGATACTGACGCAGAGCGTTGGCTTCATCTTCATGAGCAATAGGTCGACCTACGTCAACTTCAAGGTCACCTTCGACGTGAGCGAATGCCTCAGCTGGTCGTCGCGCCCCTACATCATAGACAACGTGATGGGGCTCAACGGGAAGGACAACAACACCTACTTCGACCTGATGGCGGGCTTGAAGCTGAGCTGGATGTTCCCCTTCACGGGAAAAACCGCCTATGACTATTACTATTACTAGGATTCAAACGTTTAGCAATGCGAATCATATACACTATAGGAATCTACTTCTACACCTTGGGCATACGGCTGGCGGCGCTGTTTGGGCATGAGAAGGCGCGCCAGATGGTTGGCGGATGGAAGCGGTGGCCGCAAGAGGTGGCCAAGTTGAGCCATGAACGCCCCACCGTGTGGTTCCACGCTGCCAGCTTGGGCGAGTTCGAGCAGGCACGCCCCGTGCTCGAAGAATACCGCAGGCGCCATCCCGACCACCAGGTGCTGGTCACCTTCTTCTCCCCCTCGGGATACGAGATAAGGAAGAACTACGCTTTGGCCGACGCCATCTGCTACCTGCCCATGGACACGCCGCGCAACGTGCGCAGCTTCATCCTCGGGGCCAACCCCGACACGGTGTTCTTCGTCAAATACGAATTCTGGTACAACTACCTCAACGCCTTGAAGGGTTGGGGTGCGAAGACCTACATCTTCTCCACCATTTTCCGTCCCGACCAATACTTCTTCAAGTGGTATGGGGGTTGGTTCCTCAAACAGCTGCGGACGTGCTTCAAGCATTTCTTCGTGCAGAACGAAGAAAGCCTGCAGCTGCTCGAGAGTCATGGTATCAGCCAATGCTCGCTTGCCGGCGACACCCGCTTCGACCGTGTGCACCAGATAGCCCTTGCTGCCGAGCGCAACGAGGCCATCGAGCGATGGCTCGGCGAGGGCGGCGAGAGTGTTGTCATAGGAGGCAGCACCTGGTCTCCCGACGAGGAGATTCTGGCGCGCTACGTCCAGATGTCCCCACGTCCCATGCGTCTCATCCTCGCCCCCCACGTCATCAACGAAGAGCACCTGAAACAGATAGAACGCCTGTTCCCGGGCAGCGTGAGGTATTCTAGTTTTTCTAGTTCTTCTAGTTTAAATAGTACCACTAGACAGATTCTCATCATCGATAATATCGGTCTCCTGTCGAAACTCTACCGCTATGCCGACGTAGCGTATATCGGCGGAGGCTTCGGAGTGGGGATACACAACATACTGGAAGCTGTGACCTTCGGCAAGCCCGTCTTCTTCGGCCCCAACTACCACAAATTCCAGGAGGCTCGCGACATCATTGCCCGCGGCGGCGGATGGAGCATCGATGGTTTCGATGCCCTCAACCAGCCACTTTCCCGCCTCCTCACCGACCCCGATGCAAGAGAGAAAGCCTCGCAGGCTTGCCAAGAATACATGAACGAAAACCTGGGCAGCACCGACAAGATACTTGGGGAAATTGAGCAATAGACGATGAGGAAAGAATGGCAACACAGAAGGCATTATGGGAAGGTACCGCACGGCGGCACCCTTTGCCTTGTATGCGCATTCACGTTGCTCCTCCTCACCCTCACCTCGTGCTACACCAACCGCTACATCCCCGAGGGGTGCCACCGTCTGGACGAAACCGTGCAAACCGTCGTCATGTCCGACAGTACGGAGGTACCACCCGAAGTGACCGAGGCCTTGAAGAACGCTGAGAACTACTACGTGCAACGACGCAACTCGAAGGTTTTCGGAGTGAGGTGGTTGCCTGTGGGCATGTGGCTCTACTCCATAGCCTCCCCTACGGACAGCACCATCTGGGGCAACTATTGGCGAAGACTCGGGCAGGCGCCCGTTGTCTACGACGAAGAGCGCGCGCGCCGCACCGCCCGGCAGCTGCAAGGGCTGCTAGAGACGAAAGGGTGCTTCAACTCCACCGTCAGCTTCGACACCCTCGAGATCGAGGATAAAAAAATTGCCATCGGCTACCACATCACCGCCACGCGGCGCTACCTTGTGGAGGAAGTGCTGTATCACACCCAGAACGACACCGTGCGCAACCTCCTCGACCGCTGGCAACCCTCGTCGCCCCTGAAGGCAGGCACCTACTATGACCAGGAGATCCTCGCGGCCGAGCGCTCACGCCTTGTGTCGCTGCTTCGCGAACGCGGATACTACAAAGCCTCGCTCGAGAACATCACCTTCCTTGTGGACACCACCTACAGCGACCGGCGCCTCTCCATCGACGTCTATGTCGACAGTCGTGACCTTCGCGTATACCACATCAACAACATCTTCATCTTCCCCAACAGCACGGCAGGCCTGCGAGGAGGCGAGATAGCGCTGGACACCACCTCCTTCAGCTATGCCGGTCTTACCCGCCAGTTCGACTACCAGTTTGTCACCGACCCCACCAAACCCGTCACCCCCAACCGCGAAACCATCAGCCGATCGATGATGATGTTCCCGGGTATGACCTATCGCCCAAGCCATATCACCAACACCTACAACTCGCTGCTCAACCTTCGCAACTTCAAGTACATCAACATCGAATTTTCGGAGTCGCCCTCGTCGACCGACAGCGTCCCCTTGGTGGATGCCCATGTGCGACTGCTGAACACCTCGCAACAGAAGATCTCCCTCTCGCTGGAGCTTACCAACGCCTCCCCCATCGGAGCCACCGACAGCTCGGCCAACTTCTTCACCAACGGCAACCTGGGCATTGAGACCACCCTCGAATACCAGCACAAGAACCTCTTTGGCGGAGCCGAGCTGTTGAAAGTGAAGAGCTCGCTCCTCCTGGAGCTTCCCAAATTCATCCTGCAGGGCGGCGGCGGCAGTTTCTACGACAACTTCAGCACCTTCGAGGTGAACCTTGATGCCTCGCTGGACATGCCCGACGCCTTCCCCTTCTCGTCGCTCATCCATTGGCGCAGCACACGTCCCCACACCCTTATCAACCTGGGAGGAAGCTACCAGTACCGCTACTGGTTTGAACGCATACTGGCCAACACCTCCTTTGGTTACACCTGGACGCACCGTTCGACGGAACGACCGGGAGGTGCCGCACGCCACACCACGCAGCACCAGCTGCTACCCATCGAGCTCACCTTTGTCCGTGTGCTCAACATCGACGAAGATTTCACAGCACGCCTCCGAGCCATCAACGACCTGAGGATGAACTATCAGTACAGCAGCCACTTCATCATGGACGCCCGCTACGACTTTGCCTATAGCAACCAGCAGTTCGGCACGCGCCGCAACTTCTCCCTCTTCCGCCTCTCGGTGGAAAGTGCCGGCAACCTGCTGAAAGGCTATGCCCATTTGGCCAACACCCAAGAGGACAGTAACGGCGTGCACCAGATTTTTGGCGTACCCTTTGCGCAATACCTCCGCGTGAACACCGAATTCACACGCTATTTCTACCACTTCCAGCGCTCCACCCTCGTGGCACGCGCCCTCCTCGGTGCCGGCATACCCTTCGGCAATTCCCTCTCCATGCCCTATGAGAAAAGTTTCTTTGGCGGCGGCCCCACCACCATGCGCGCTTGGCAACTGCGACACCTGGGGCCCGGCTCCTACAACTATGGCGACAACATGATAGAGCGTGTAGGCGACCTCCAGCTGGTGCTGAACCTTGAGGAGCGCTTCCCCATAGCCGGCATTTTCGAAGGGGCCCTTTTTGCCGACATGGGCAACGTGTGGCTCCTCAACCCTTCCGACCAATATCCTGGCGGAGAACTGCAATGGGGCGACATACTGAAAGAGATAGCCGTCGGCGTGGGATTTGGCATCCGACTCAACGTCTCCATAGCCACACTCCGACTTGATTTCGCCATTCCCATCTACGACCCCGGATACGGCGAATCCTACCGTTGGCGTCCGCCACATTGGGCTTTCAATCAGATTGTCACCAATTTCGGCATCAACTACCCATTCTAAACCGATAGTACCAAAATGAAAAAGAGAACCAAGATACTGACATACACCCTCATTACCGCCTCCGTTGTGTTCTGGGGCATCAGTTTCATCCTCACCAAAGAGCTCTTCCTCACGGAGGAACACATGACCGTCACCTCGCTCATCGCGTTGCGGCTGGCCATTGCATCGGCCGTCATGCTGCCTGCCCTCGCCCTCACCCACCGCCTTCAGCGCATCCGCAAGGAAGACCTCAAATGGTTTCTCCTGCTTGCTTTCTGCGAGCCCTTCATCTACCACCTTTGCGAAACCAACGGCGTACGCCTGGTGAGCGGATCGCTGGCATCCGTCGTCATCGCCACCATACCCCTCTTTGTGCCCTTCGGCATGTGGCTGGGGTACCGGCAAAGAATCAAGCCCTCGCTCATTCTCGGCGTAGCGCTCTCGCTGGCAGGAGTGATCCTTATGCTTAACGGCGAAATCGGATTGCAGGGGTCCGCTTTCCAAGGAATACTCTTCCTCTGTGGTGCTGTAGCCATTGCCGTCGTATACACCCTACTGCTTGTCAAAGTAGTGGACCACTACCACCCCCTCGTTGTCACCACATGGCAGAACGTCATCGGGTTGGTATACTTCCTGCCGCTCGTACTGGCATTCGACGCAGGAACCCTGCCGCTACTCTCATGGAGTCCCAAGATGTTGCTTCTCATCCTGGTGCTGGGCATCCTGTGCTCCACCCTTGCCTATGCAGGATACAACTATGGAGTGCGAAATCTGGGAGCCTCGGAAGCATGCATCTTCAACAACGCCATCCCGGTGTTTTCCCTCATAGCCGCCGTAGCCATAGGGCAGGAAAGCTTCAGCTGGGCCAAACTCGTCGGCATGGTCATAGTCATCTCCGGCGTCGTCATCGCCCAGGGGCGCCCCACAAAAAACAATCCGTAGTCAGACTTCCTGCAGCTTTGGGAAATCCATAACCTCCATCTCCTTGGGAGTGGGATCGAGGACGAACCTCACCAGAGTGCCCACCTTGTGGAACCCCTGTCTTCCGGCAGCACCCGGATTGATGTGCAAGAAGTTGTAATCCTTGTCGTACATCACACGAAGAATATGGCTGTGGCCACAGACAAAGATGTCGGGCTTGGCCAGTTCCAAGGTCCTCCTCAATTCATAGGGATAGTGTCCGGGCCAGCCGCCGATATGCGTCATCAGCACCCGCTGACCTTCCACCTCGAAGAACGATTTCTCCTCCAATTCATAATGCAGAGTGAAGCTGTCGCAGTTGCCCCACACGGCGCGCACGGGCTTGAAAGCCCGCAACTCGTCCAACACCCCGGGACCTATGTCGCCAGCATGCCACAACTCGTCGCAATCCTTGAAGAAAGAGAAGACTTGCGGCGCCAACACCCCGTGTGTGTCACTCAACACTCCGATTCGTTTCATATTGCTTAACCACTTACTGGGAGACGCAGCACGCTGCGTCTCCACATGCTACACAACTACCTTTCACTCGTTTGCATGAATCTCTTTCAGGTTCTCAGCAATCATCTCCTTCAGATAGTTGATGATATGGATGTCGTTCATGGACATACCATCGAGGGCTTCCTTCAGCTCGTCGGTATCCAGCACAAACTCATCCTCGTCGGTGCGATAGGTGATGACGAAATGAATGTCCTCGTGCGCGGAAAGGAGCATCACGAGAGTGCCGGGCAGGTCGCCCATGGGCGGACGGTCCCAATTGTTGTGCTCAAACCAAAACTCCAGCCGCGTACCGACACCCAATGTACTCGTCAGATTCATGCCACCGCCACACTTCTCGGTGTTCATCTTGATGAGAGGCAAGCCGAGGCCCACCTTGCGGGTGGTGCGGCTGGTGGTATAGGGATCGGTCACCTTAGCCAGGAACTCGGGGCTCATACCCTTGCCGTTATCTTCGATAGTGAAGTGGAAGTCATTGTTCTTCAAGCTGTCCACAATCGTCAGCTTGACATCTTTCGCATTGGCGGCCGTGGAGTTCTCCATCAGGTCGTAGACGTGCATGGCTAGTTCTTTCATGGCGTTGAAATTTTTTCGGGATGCAAAATTACACATAATTTTTCATTCGAGAATAATAAAAATGCAACTTCTTCGTTTTTTACATATAATACTTATTAAATAAATGATGAAATACCTGCGGCTATTGCCCATCCTGATAACAATGCTATGCGTTTCGTGCGCTGACGACGAATTCGTTGCGCCGTCGTTCATCCATATCGACGCCATCAAACTCGTCCCACCGGAGAGCAACCCCATCACCCTCGACGAAGGCTTCTACACCTCCGATATCGTTGCCTGCTATGTGGCCGTACACTACCCCGATGCGCGCAAGATGGACACCATCGGGCTCTTCCGCATGCCCTTCACCGTTCCCGTCCTCCACGACGGCCCCATCGACTACATCGAGGTCTACCCTGCTGTTCCCCACAGCGGCAACAGCATCCTTCTCCCCTTCTATTCATTCTACAAACCCATCACCATCCGTTCCGGCGTCCTTGGCACCGACTCGCTCCGATTCGTCAGCGGCGACACCCTCTGTCTCGACACCCTCTCCACCACCTACAATATCTCCATGAGCGACATACACATGTACGAACTCTTTGAGCCCACGGCCAGCAGCCAATACTTTGAAGGTGTTGAATGGGTGAAGCACGACCCCGTCAACGCTTGCACAGGCCAAGGATATGCCCGTGTCCACGTGTCCGACACCTCCGATGCCGTACCCTTCTCTATCAATAGCGACCTCTACCTCTTCGATGCCACACGCGCCATCTACCTCGAACTCGACACCCGTTCCGACGTCCGCTTTGAAGTCTACATGGAAGCAGCCTACACCAGCGGTGGCAACACAGAAAAGGAACGTGTCATGGTTGTCAATCCCACCGACCACTGGCAGCACATGTACATCAACCTTGGCCGCACCTGGTCATGGTTCAACCACCCCCAAACCTTCCGCATCTCTTTCGCAGCCCTCAACATTGACGGGATCGAAGGCGACGTCCGCATAGACAATGTCAAGATCATCTCCACCAACATCGTCAACTAACCCTACGACCGGACGGCCAACAACCGCCCACCCCAATCCATAACAAATGAAGAAAAAGCAAACCCTCAAATATATCCTTCTCGACCTGCTGGCAGCATTGCTCTCGTGGTCGGCGCTCTTTGCATTCCGCAAACTCGCCCTCGACCCTCCGCACCCCCAAGCGCTCACCCTGTCGGGCATACAGACCATCTTTGCCGACCCCAACTACTGGCTCGGCCTGCTCCTCGTGCCTGCCGGATGGCTCGCCCTCTACACCATCCTCGGCACTTACCGCAATGTTCTCCGCAAGGCCCGCCTCAAAGAGCTTCTGGACACCCTCACGGCAACCCTGATAGGCGCCGTTGTCATCTTTTTCGTGCTGCTCCTCGATGACTCCACCTCCATCTACAGCGACCATTACATAGCTTTCCTTTTCCTTCTTGCCGTCCACTTCTCCTTCACATACTTTTTCCGCCTCCTCATCACCTCACAGACGGTACGTCGCGTCCACTCGCGTCAGATTGGATTCCCCACGCTACTCATTGGCGCCGGCATCAAGGCCCACCATACCTACCTTGACATCGAAAACCAAGAGACCTATTCCGGCAACCTCATCATAGGCTACATTGATCCGTCGCCAGCCTCCGACACTCACACCCAACCCTCGCCCCTTTCCACCCTGATGCCCTGCCTAGGAACCATCGACGACATTCGTCCACTCATCGAGCAGTACCATATCGAAGAGGTCATCATCGCACTCGAGGACAGTCAGCGCGACCTCATCGGAGGCATCCTGCGCCAACTCAATTCCGCCGCCGACCTCATCATCAAACTCACACCCGACGCTCGAGACCTGATTGTTGGATCTGTCAAACAGCAATCCATCTTCCACTCGCCCTTCATCGTCATCAACAACCGCCTCATGCCCGAGTGGCAATACTCCGTCAAGCGGATCGGTGACGTAGTCATCGCCCTGCTCGCCATGATTATTCTCTCACCCGTCTACCTTATCACAGCCATCATCGTCCGCACCACTTCCCCCGGCCCCGTCTTCTATGCCCAGGAACGCATTGGACTCCACGGACGGCCATTCCGCATGCACAAATTCCGTTCCATGTATGTAGACGCCGAACAATCTGGTCCCGCACTCTCCAAGGACGACGACCCGCGCATTACACCCTTTGGACGATTCATGAGGAAAGTACGTCTCGACGAAATACCACAATTCTACAATGTTCTGCGTGGCACCATGTCCATTGTCGGCCCTCGACCCGAGCGCCAGTTCTACATCGACCAAATCGTACGTCGCGCACCCGAATACCTGCTTCTGCAGCGCATCAAACCCGGCATCACCTCTTGGGGACAAGTCAAGTACGGATACGCCTCATCAGTCGACGAGATGGTTGAGCGCCTACGCTACGACCTCCTGTACCTCGACAACATGTCCGTCACCACAGACCTGAAGATAATGGTTTACACCGCCAAAATCATTCTTCAAGGCAGAGGAAAGTAACCCACCCGGATCCACTCGGAGATACCCTATCCGAAAAAAACAAGCAGAAAGTCTTTTTCAACCCATCCACTCCTACCAACAGACGCTTTGGGAGGAGTCGGATAGACGACTCTTATGAATCATACTATATTTCAACAAATTACACAGAAAAACAATAATCAAACCCAACTTTTTTGAATATTTTTCAGAAAAGTAACTAAATTAGTTGTATATTTGCAGACGAATCCGAGTGAGTCGGATTGGGTAAAATGGTTGAATTTTAATCACATCAATAAAGATGAAGAACAAATACTACGACCTAATCGACCAAACGTTCGATTTCCCACAGGACGAATTCCGCACAGAGGATGGCGAACTGTATTTCCACGACATACCCTTGATGGAAATCATCAAACAGTACGGCACGCCGTTGAAGATCACCTACCTACCCAAAATCAGTTCACAGATTCAACGGGCCAAACGATTGTTCAACGTCGCCATTGCCAAAACCGACTACCGAGGCACCTACAACTATTGCTACTGCACCAAGAGCAGCCACTTCGCCTTTGTATTAGAAGAGGCGCTGAAGAACGACATCAACCTCGAAACCTCGTCGGCTTTTGACATCAACCTCATCCAGGAACTGCACAACCAAGGATTGATAGACAAGGAGAAAGTAATTGTGTGCAACGGATTCAAAAAGGAACAATATATTGAGAATATTGTAGGTATTTTCAACGACGGATTCCACAATGTGATTCCTATTCTGGACAACAAAAACGAATACTACACCCTTGACCAGATGCTATCCGAGGGTGCCGAGCAGATGAGTTTGGGCATCCGCATAGCATCGGAAGAGGAGCCGAAATTCGACTTCTACACGTCGCGCCTGGGTATCCGATACAACGATATTGTCTCCTTCTATGAGGAACAGGTGAAGCCAAACAAAAAGTTCCGCTTCAAGATGCTGCACTTCTTTATCAACACCGGCATCCGCGACACAGCCTACTATTGGAACGAGCTGGCAAAATGTGTCAACGTCTACTGCGACCTCAAACGCGTGTGCCCGGAGCTTGACTCGCTGAACATCGGTGGAGGGTTCCCTTCAAAGGTGAGCCTTGCGGCCACCTACGACTACGAATACATGGCCGAAGAAATCCTAGCGCAAATCAAAAACATCTGTTCCTTGCGGGGCGTGGAGGAGCCAAACATCTTCACCGAATTCGGCAGCTTCACCGTTGGCGAGAGTGGCGCCACACTCTATTCCATCCTCGACCAAAAGCAGCAAAACGACCGCGAGCTGTGGTACATGATTGACTCCAGCTTTATCACCACCCTGCCTGACACCTGGGGCATCAACCAACGCTTCATCATGCTGCCCATCAACCATTGGGACTGCGAGTACCAGCGTGTGTTCCTGGGAGGTCTGACATGTGATTCGGAAGACTACTACAACGCCGACAGTCACGCCAATGCCATCTTCCTGCCCAAGCTGCAAAAGGACGACCCCTTGTACATCGGGTTCTTCCACACCGGGGCCTACCAGGAAAGCATCGGCGGCTACGGCGGCATACAGCACTGCCTGATACCGGCACCGAAGCACGTCATCATCGACAAGGACGAGAACGGCGAATACACAACCAAGCTATTCGCAAAAGAGCAGAGCTACAAATCGATGCTGAAGATCCTAGGATATTAAGCAGGTAACCAGACAATAGTAAAGCGAGAGGCTGCCTTTCGGCAGCCTCTCGCTATTTTGGGGATTGCCGCTCCAAACGGCATTCTTCTTTCGTCTTAATCGTTGAAGGTCTTATGGAGTTCGATCTCGTAGATGAAGGGCGTGTAGCCCGGAATTCCGGATGCGCCAGTGGGGCCAAAGGCCAACTGATAGGGGAAATAGAAGCGGTAGATACTACCGGCATTCATGAGTTGGAAGGCATGGATGAGGCCGGGGAACATGGGCTCGCCGACAACATGCAGGATGGGAGGACGCTTCCCATAGGTCTGATCGTAGGGCTCACCCGTCAGCATGAGATAGCTCTTGTAGTCGAACTCGATACGCTGTCCGTAGATGGCATTGGGACCGGAACCTTGCTTGAGAACCTCATAATAGAAACCTTTGGGGTGACGCTTAACGGCGGGATTGTTCTTGACAAGCTGCTGGAAATAGGCTTCCTGAGCCTGTTCCACCTGCTCCCTGGTGTTGGCAGCCACCTGGCGGAGGGAGTTTTCATACATGGTGGTGACAAAATCGATGGCCTCCTTGGTTTCGTCGGGTGTCATCGGTTGGGCGGTTCCGCCGTGAAGGGTATAAAGAGCCGAGCGCATGACAAGGTCGGCATCGAGCTCCTTGAAGAACCCCGTACTGAGGATGCTGGCAATGTTTTGGCCGTAGGCCCATGAGAGAGAGTCTACAGGGGTGCTTAGTTCCGGCACAGTAGTGGGAACCGTCACAGAGGAATTGTTGCCACAGGATGCCAACAAAAGGGCGCTGAGGACTATCAGAGAGAGTCTTTTCATCTTTGTGAGGATTGTTTTTAGTTGGTTTTTCGTGCTATTTTATTTGCTAATGACAAGTTTTTGCAGGCTGATACCAGTGTCGGTATGCAGACGAAGGAGGTAGATGCCTCCATGGTAGGGCTGCAGGGAGAGCTGGCAGCTGCCGTCGACGGCTGTGAGGTTGGCAAGAGGACGTCCCATGAGGTCGAGAACCTCCACGCTCTGGAGCCCCTCTCCGCTGACGGTGCAAAGGTCGGAGGCTGGATTGGGAGCCACAGTGACTTTTTGCATACTGGCGGAAGCAATACCGACATTCATATCGCTGAAGTTCTTAAAGTAAGGCTTGTAGCCTTGGGCAGTCACCGAGAGACACACATTGCCGAGACTCTGGGTTGAAGCAAGGGTTAGCGTAGCATGGCCATCGGCATCAGCAAAAGCGGCGCCGAGGAGAAGATTGGAGTTGGTGTCGACTGCTGCAACATAGGCATAGGCAGGAACCACAGCATCCAATTTGTCGCCACGAAGAGAGGCGCTAGCCGTAAGTTCGTCGGCAGTACCGAGCCATGGGAGAAGCGAGGGGTCGCCCATAAGTTCGTAGATTTCCCAATAGTATTGCTTTGACTTGCTGCTGCTCAACTGGTTGTTGGATGCCGCATTGACGGCCATGTTGCCTGCAACAAGCATGCTGCCGGCAGTGACGGCATAGACCGATGGATCCTCGCCATGGGTATGGAAGAGACGGTCGTACATGCCGAGATTGTTGGCATTGTATGCAAGATTCATGGCATTATAGATGTTGGTGCGGATTCCGACGCTCCAATAGAAGTCTTCTTTCCAGTAGGTGGAGTTGGTGGCTCCGAAATAGGCGACAGCGCCAGCATTGTCGCGGCGAAGGAGCGCTTCGCCGAAGCAGACGTTCTCGTCAAATTTGTTGGACAGGCAGCAGTTGCCAATCATGATGGAAGGCTTGCCACTATTGCTCATGGCATTGACGTGCGAAACGGTGAAGGAGGGCTGATGCCAACGGTCCCAGTCGCCGTGGGCGGAATAGTTCACCCAGCCTGCACCCTCGCTATAGAGGGTTCTGAGGGCAGTGGCAGCGGCGGAGCTGCCGGAATTGCCGGTGACGGTAACACCGTCAGGATGGACGGAGGTGTTGTTCTTGTAGTAGGTCACATTGCCGAATCCGTTGTCATTGTTGACATAGAATGCGGCGAGGTAGTCCATCGTGGGATCACAATAGCGATAGGCATTGTCACCGCTGGAGCCTTGGTCGATACCCGAGACAAGGATGCCTTTGGAAAGATAGCTGTCATCGGCAAAGGCATACTGCTCGTAAAGGAGCGTCTTCCTGATGATACGACCGAGAACGACAGTATCGAGGGTGGAAAAACGGCCGGAATAGCAGTCGGGGAGATTGTCGCCCGAGGTCCAAGTGGTGAAATAGAGGTCGGAAATGTGGTCGTAGCTTTCATACCACGAGGAAGAGGTGATGCGGGTATCGAAGGCCGCAAGACGGGTGTGATCACCAATTAGGAGAAGGTAGGTAGGAGCAGGAGCTTCGGCAGTGGCGTTGGTATAGAGACCTTTGAGGTAGTTGGCGACATCGGAGTTGGAAGAAAGACCCATATCGTCCATAAACACAAGGTCAACCATCATACCCTGACGACGCTTCCAGTTAGCAAAAGCAGAGAGGCTATGACAACGGAAATTACCAGGGGACATAATGACCATGCGGAGAGGAGCGCTGTTGGTGGCGTCCTTGGTGGTGAAGAGGCTGTTGAGGGTGGCTCCTGTGGTGAAAGCCGGCGAATGGTAGCGGCTGTAATGGTCAAGGGTGCCCTGCTGGTCGACATCATTGTAATTCACTGTGATAGTGGCCCGACGACAGAGAATAACTTGGCCTGTGACGGGATTGACACGCACAGGACTGAAAACGAGAGTTGCCAATCGGCGGTCACGGGCGATACCTTCCACTTCGACCCTTGCTGTAGGCAGTCCCCAGAACTCATCGGCAGCGTAACGCTGGGCATCGATGACCGGTTCGGGATCCACAAGCTGTGACTTGGAACGACTGGGCTGCAAGGGATAGAGATTGGCGAGCTCGAGATTGATGGTGTCGTAAACAGCATCGGTGACATCAACGGAAATGGACTGGCAAAAGGGCACGGTAATGACATCTGTGCGCACAGGAATGGCCGGCGCGCCATAAAGTCCGCCACTGATAAAACCATCGAGCTCGAGGACGGTGGCCTTGTCACCATTGAAAGGAACGGTGTGAAAAGAAAGCTGAGGTGTCTCATAGCGAACCTGGAGCCTGTCGAAGTTGTCGACAGTTACGACCTGAGCCCGCAAGGAAACGCCGGCAACCATAGAAATCAAGAGAAACAAAAACGTTTTTTTCATTTTATTATGAATATACTATTGAATATTAAACATCTTTTCAATTGAAGGGCACGGAGCCGTGATAGTGAGGTACTCGTGTGTAACGGGATGCTCAAAAGAAATACTGTGGGCATGAAGGGATATGCTGCCGTCATCATTGCTTCGCGGCGCACCATACTTGAGGTCGCCTTTGATGGGACAGCCGATATTGGCCAACTGGCAACGAATCTGATGGTGCCGTCCAGTGTGAAGATTGATATCGAGGAGGTGGTAACCGCCATCACTGACGGCAAGTTCGCGATATTCGAGGCGGGCAAGTTTGGCGTTGGGACGGGCCGAGGAGAAGACATAGGACTTGTTGCGTTCCTCGTTCTTGACGAGCCAGTTTTCCAATGCTCCGGCAGGCTGCGGAGGGGCATTCTTGACCACAGCCCAATAGTGCTTCTCAAACTCACGCGTGCGGACCTTTTCTACCATACGAGAGAGTGCCTTGGAGGTCTTTGCCAAGAGCACAACCCCCGAGACGGGACGGTCGAGCCGATGGATAACTCCACAATAGACATTGCCGGGCTTGTGGTCACGCTCCTTGATGAATTCTTTCACCAGTTCAGCCAAAGGAGTGTCGCCGGTCTTGTCGCCCTGGGTGATTTGCCCAGGCAACTTGTTCAGCGCCAACAAGTGGTTGTCTTCGTATAGAATCTGGTCGGCAATCATTATCACACAATCTCAGCGATGGGACTAATGGCGTTTTTCACCTTATCCTGCAAAGCCACATTGATAGGGAAATCGAGTGGAAGGAAAAGATCGACACGCGAACCGAAACGGATGAAACCGAGTTCTTGGTTCTGTTTGACACGTTCGCCTTCCTTGGAATAGCAGACAATACGACGTGCCATCACGCCAGCCACCTGGCGGATAAGGATGCGCTTGCCGTTATCGAGGAGCATTCCTATTTCGGTACGCTCGTTGAGGTCGCTGCTCTTGGGATAGGAGGCCACGAAATAGTTGCCACGACGGAACTTGACGTATTCCACGAGGCCATCACAGGGGTAACGGTTCACATGCACATCGGTGCCACTCATAAAAATGGACACCTGCATGCATTCACCCTTGATATAGGTCTTCTCCGTCACCTGCTCGATGGTGACGATGGTGCCGTCGGCAGGCGAGATGAGTTCCTTCGCACTCTCGGTGAAAATGCGACGAGGTATACGGAAGAAAGCCGTCACCATCAACCCGAAGATGACCAAGGCGCAGACAAAGAGGTAGTGTACCACGTTCCAATCCTTGCAGAAAAGGAGCATCAGCAACACTATCAAAAAGATAACGCCACCGGTAATGGCAATGATTTTCTTTCCTTCACGATGGATTTTCATATACTTACAATATAATTAATGATATATACGCGTACGCGAAAGGCATGATGATGAGCAGGCTGTCGAAGCGGTCGAGGAAACCGCCATGTCCAGGCATAATATTGCCGCTATCCTTCATTCCGACAGAGCGCTTCAGCATGCTTTCCACCAAGTCGCCCAGCGTGTCGACAACACTGCAAATCAATCCCAAAGCCAGCCAGTGGTACCAAGCCACAGCAGGCTGGATCCAAGGGCCGACGAAGACAGCCAGCAAAATGGTGACCAACACACCGAAAGCGGTGCCTTCCCATGTCTTTCCGGGCGAATGGCGCTCCCACATCTTGTGCTTGCCAAAGAGGGAACCGCCGATATAGGCACCTGAGTCATTGACCCAAACCATCAATATCAGCATCAGCACCACACGCGCTCCCACATCCGGAACCAGCGCAATCATCAGGCACAAAGGGATGGCAATATAGAGCATCGGGACCATGGTATAGGCGGCATCACGGAAAGGCTGGTCGCTCTTGGTCCACAGCTGTACTATAGCCGCCAATGCAAAGGCGCAGGGAAAGAGTACAAAAGCCGACAACATTACGACGAACCCATTGAGAATACTGCTCAACACAGGCGGAACAATCACTACCGCGAAGGTAATCAAACAGTAGGCCACTGCCAATGGCTCGCAAGCCTTGGAACCTTGTGTCTTAACCATACGGAAAAACTCATACGTGCACCCAAGCATGACGATGCCCAGGAACGTGGAAAAAATGAGTAGCCCATATACGGGATTCTTTATAAAGAATCCACTCAGCAGCGAGCCAAGGAAAAGCACAGCGTAGACAACGGCGCTGGCGGTGCGAATCCAAAATGTTTTCATGCTTCTATTGATTTTGTTTCAGACGGGTCGGACAATTCAGACGCGTCAGAGGGTTCTTTTATTTCTTCCGGTTGTTCCCACGGACGAGGACCGTAAATGCGCTCAAGGTCCTCTCGGAAGAGCACTTCCTTTTCATAGAGTTGTGTTGCCAGTTCGTCAAGTTGCTCTCGGTGGCTGACCAACAATTCCTTAGCCTTGCTGTAAGCCTCCTCTACCATGCGACGTACCTCACGGTCGATGGTTTCGGCGGTCTTCTCACTGAAGGGCTTGGTGAAACCATATTCGTTCTGGCCCGTAGAGTCGTAGAAACTGATGTTGCCCACCTCCGGACTCATGCCATAGTAGGTCACAAGAGCCTGAGCCATCTTGGTGGCTCGCTCGATGTCGTTCAATGCCCCTGTACTGATACGTCCGAAGACGATCTCCTCCGATGCACGTCCGGCCATGAGGGAGGTCATCTCATCGAACATCTGCTCGTATGTGGTAATCTGTCGTTCCTCGGGCAAGTACCAGGCGGCACCAAGGGCTTTGCCTCGCGGCACAATGGTCACTTTCACCAACGGATTGGCCCAGCGCAGCAGCCAACTCACCGAAGCATGACCACTTTCATGATAGGCGATAGTACGTTTCTCCTGTTCGGTAAGCACTTTGGTGCGCTTCTCCAAGCCACCGACAATACGGTCGACGGCATCAAGGAAATCCTGTTTGTCAATCAGTTTCTTATTCTTGCGGGCGGCACAAAGGGCTGCCTCGTTGCACACATTGGCAATGTCGGCGCCCGAGAAGCCTGGAGTCTGCTTGGCAAGGAAGTCGCGGTCCACAAAACCTTCCGTCCCTTCTTTGTCATTCAGCTTCAGGTTCCTCATGTGGACGGCAAAGATAGCCTTGCGCTCCTCGATGTCGGGCAGCTCGACGTAGATCTGGCGATCGAAGCGGCCGGCACGCATCAAGGCCTTGTCCAGCACATCGGCACGGTTGGTGGCCGCCAGGACAATGACATTGGTGGTGCTTGAGAAACCATCCATCTCGGTGAGCAGCTGGTTGAGCGTATTCTCTCGCTCATCATTGCCTCCGGTGATTCCCCCGCGGCCACGGGCGCGTCCCACGGCGTCAATCTCGTCGATGAAGACAATGCAGGGCGATTTCTTCTTTGCCTCTTCAAACAGTCCTCGCACTCGCGATGCACCGACACCGACAAACATCTCCACAAAATCCGATCCGCTCATCGAGAAGAAAGGCACCCCGGCTTCACCAGCTACAGCCTTAGCCAGCAAGGTTTTACCCGTACCTGGAGGTCCTACCAGCAGTACGCCCTTGGGTATCTTGCCTCCCAATTCCGTATAGTGTTTCGGATTCTTCAGGAAGTCCACTACCTCCATCACCTCCTCTTTGGCTCCCGCCAATCCGGCGACATCCTTGAAGGTGACATTGACCTGCTTGGTGGCGTCATACTGCTTGGCTCGCGATCCGCCAAAACCGAACATGCCGCCGAAGCCACCGCCCTTATCTCCCCCCATCTGCCGACGGGCGAAAGCGCTGAATCCCCAGAACATCAGTATCATCAACAACAGCGGGCCAAACCACACCAGCAAATCGCGCCACGCGTTGGTGCGTGTCTCAATCCGGTAGCTGATATGCTCACCGGTCTTTTCTTCTATGATGGACAGTTCTTTGTCAAAATGCTCATAGTTGCCTATATTGTAGGTGTACATGCCGGCAGGGCCTTCTTTGCCTGTCAGATTGCGTGTACGCAAGTCTCCGTAGAGGTCGGGGTAGGCCTTGAGTGCGTCGGCCTTGATTCTTATCTCGGCCACCTCCTGGTTGATAACCGTGATACTCTCGTAGTCATGACGCTCAAGCACCTGCGACAGCTTGTCCCACTCGACAGGCACCTTCGACGACTCACCGCCACCAAACATGCCAAACAATAGTACAAGCATAATGACTATATATATAGTATAAAGCCACTTCGCCCCTTTGGGCTTCTTTCCCTGGGGTGACATCTGAGGGGGTCTTCCGGTCTGTTTTGCCATATTCTCTTTTCTCAAAAACACTTAATTCTTAATCGCCACCTCTTCGCCATCGCTCCATAGTTCGTCCAGACGGTAGAAGGCACGCTTATCCTTCTGGAAGATGTGCACCACAACATCGAAGTAGTCCATCAGTATCCACTCGGCGTTGTTGTAGCCTTCAATCTTGTGGGGATTGAGGCCTGTGGCCTTCTTCACCGTCTCGAACACGGCGTCGCTCAGTGCACTGACGTGCGACGGCACATTACCCGATGCAATGACAAAATATTCTGCCGGAGCACCATGCACCTTTCTCAAGTCCAGTATGCGCACCTCTTCGCCTTTCTTGGCGTCCAGAGCCTGGGCCGCAAGCCGTGCCAGCACTTCCGATTCTTTTTCTCTATTGTTCATATAGTTTTTATAAATTGTTGCATTCAAGCATTCACACATTCAGTCATTCGACCACCCTCTCCGCCACCAGCGTACGCACACCATTGTTCTCGGCAATATCCACCCTCACATAACTCTCAGGGAGCAGTTCCTCCACCTTCTCGGTCCACTCGGTGAAGCAGTAGTACCCGCTATAAAAGTATTCTTCATAGCCCAAGTCATAGGCTTCTCCGAGTGTCTTCAACCGGTAGAAATCAAAATGATACACCGGTTCGTTTTCCGGCTGGCGACAATATTCGTTCACGATGGCGAACGTGGGGCTGCACACCACGTCCTTCACACCCAGTTCGGCACATATCTCCTTAATCAGCGTTGTTTTCCCAACACCCATGGAGCCGAAAAAGGCGAAGAAACGGTCGTCCGGAAAAGTTTCCAGCAACTTCCGTGCCACTTCGGGCAGTTGTCCTATATTGTTAAATTCCGTTTTCAATTCTCAACTCCTATCTCTCTTACCTCAGTCTGTCGGCCGCCTTCACCAAGGCCTCGTCCTTCCTGATGGCGCGCTGGGCCAGGAAAAGGAACACCATCGATGCCAGCGGGGCATAGGCACCGACGTACCATGTCACCTCGGGCTTCACACCACCCATGCCTGCCGAAAGCAGGTCGGCATAGTGGTCCACCGCCCAGAAGAACAGCAGGAAGGCATACACCACACTGAGGATAAATCCAAAGGCCGTCAGGCGCACCTGCAATGTACGGCGCTTGAAGAGGAAGATGGCAACTACGGCAATCACCATGCACACCAGCACTATGGTCACCAGCGGCCATGTCTCCATGCCCGTCAGGCGCTGGCCGTAGTGCACCACAGGCTGGTCCATCTGCGACATCATGTCGGCACCGCCGCGTGCAAAGAGGTCCAGCTGGGCCTCGACTCGCTGACCTTCGGTCGGCATATTGTCAAACTGATAGTTGGCCACAGGCACCAGCAGGCACAGACCCATGCAGCACGCTGCCAACAGCAGCCATAAAGATTGAATTCTCTGTATCATACTTTTTCTCTATTTTCTTAGGTTCTATTAGCACCCTTATTCCATTTTCAATTCCCCAGCCTTGCGGCCTTTGTCCACCACCACAGCATCCTTCACATACATGAATCCGGGGGTGCCACGCAACATGGTCTTGATGGCGGTGGCATCGGCAAAGAGATAATCCAGGCCTTCCACATGGTTGTCGTACAACCAGGCCTGTATCTCCTCCGGCAGGGCCGCCGTCAGCAGCACGATCTGCTTGCCGTTCTCCTCAGCCAACTGCTGAGCCAGCTTCACCTCCTCCAGTCCTTCCTCGTCCATCTTGTCCAGCGAATGGATAGTAATGATAACCAACCCATCCTCGGCCTGGATGAGGTCCACGGCGTGGTCCTCCATCATCATGTCCATCATGCTGAAACCATCGGCTTTGATCTCGAACGGTTCATCGCTGGTAGAGGCCACAATCTCCCACTTCTCAAAGTCCTTGTACTCCTCCGGCACCTCGCTCCATCCTCCGTTGGGATAGTCCACGTTGACCTCCTCGCCAGTAGCAATATTTTTGAAAGTCATGTGGTTCATAGCCTCGCGTTCCTCAATCATCTTGTTGCCAATCTTCCAGGGGCGGAAATCAATGACCGGTTCGTGCTTGATGTTGTAGATGCAAAATACCAGCATTGCGGCGAATGCAGCCACAAGGACGATACAGTCGCGCTCGAAACGGCGCTTGCGGCGCAGATGCCAGGTGAGGAATATCCACACCGTCGGCACATCCAGAGCCACATTCTTCCAGAAAGTCTCCCAGTTGGTCAGCTTGATGGCATCACCGAAACAACCGCAGTCGGTCACCTTGTTGCTGAGAGCGTCGGCGAAAGTGGTCACCGTGAAGAAAAGCATCATCAGCACCAACAGCCAGGCTGTCATGCGTCGATAAGCATTGGTGATGAGTAGCACACCCACCACGAACTCGGCGCAAATCAACGCGCACGAAAGCACGCCCGCCAGCGGCAGCGCCCACTCGAAAGTGAGGCTCCCGATGCTCCAGGCCGTCATATACTCCTGCACCTTGTAGACCGTGCCCAGAGGATCGACACCCTTGACGAACGACGAGAACAAGAACACCAAGCCCACCACCCAGCGGGCCACAACATTGAGAGTGTAATTGAGATTTGTATCCTTTATTTTCATATCTTAGTTTTTTTCTTCTTCAGTGAGTCTGACCAGACAGAAAAGCGAGTAGTTGACGATGTCCATGTATCCGCCCTCGACGCCTTCGCTGACCAACGTACGGCCCTCATTGTCCTCTATCTGTTTGATGCGGAGGAGCTTCATCAGTATCAAGTCAACCATCGACCCGATGCGCATCTGGCGCCAGGCCTCGCCGTAGTCGTGGTTCTTGGCCATCATCAAGTCCAGAATGCGGGTAATATGCTTGTCGTACAGCTTCATAGCCACTTCCAACGGCAGTTCCATCGGTGCCTCGCCCTGTTTTCCGCACTCCACTTGACATTTTCCGCCTTCCAGCTCCTGCTGGATCAGAGCCATAACGGCATAGTTCACCATGGCTACAAACTCGTCCCTCACTCCATCGCCCACATGGTTCTCGCCGCTCTCCTGCACACTACGGATACGGTTGGCTTTGATGAAAATCTGGTCCGTCAGCGACGGCAGGCGCAGAATGCGCCACGATGTGCCATAGTCGCGCGTCTTCTTCTCAAACAACGTCCGGCACATCGCCACCTCGCGCTCCATCTCCTCGCGGGTACTCATTTTCGTTAGTCCATTTTTACACATAACCTATCATAAACGCGCTTCCAGTTTTTTTATTGTATACAAAAAATAAAAAAATCCTCCATTTCCCACATTGCATTCTAATACTGCACATAAGAAGAATTTGAGGACCATTGGAATATAGGGTAAGAAATATCGACAAAAACCCTATTTCTATCCAGGTATGGAACCTTCAGCACAATAAAAAAAAATCCCGAGCGTTAATAGGGCGATATGAAACGACTGGACTTTTCGCCTTTCAGCATCATGGTGCGCGGCCAGCTGGTCACCTTCGCACGGCCGGCGGTAATGGGCATACTGAACATCACGCCCGATTCATTCTACGACGGCGGCCGCTACCGCGACGCCGTCACCATGCTTGCACAGGCCCGCAAACTGCTGGCCGACGGGGCCGACATCCTCGATGTGGGCGCCGCCTCATCGCGCCCCGGGGCAGAGCTACCGCCACCCGAAGTGGAAGCACAGCGGTTGGACGAGGCCGTCAGACTGATACGCAGCGAGTTGCCGGAAGCCATCATCTCCGTCGACACCTGCTATAGCATTCCTGCCCGCACCGCCATTGAGGCAGGTGCGGACATCGTCAACGACATCAGCGGCGGACAATTCGACGAGCAGATGTTCCAGACCGTTGCCGACATGCAAGTGCCTTATATCCTGATGCATAACCGGGGACTACCAGGGGTGATGCAGCAAATGACTGGCTACGACGACATCGTCGGCGACCTGACACGCTTTTTTTCCCAACGGCTTGACAACCTCTACCGCTTGGGAGTCAAGGATATATGGATCGACCCCGGCTTCGGGTTCGCCAAAACCGTGGAAGAGAACTACGAGCTGCTGCACCGCCTCGACGAACTGACCTCGCTATTTCGCGAACCCCTGCTCACAGCATTGAGCCGCAAAAGCATGATATACAAGCGACTGGACACCACCCCCGACGAGGCACTGACCGGCACCGTGGCCCTCGATGCCATAGCCCTCGAGAAGGGCAGCCGACTGCTGCGTGTCCACGACCCCAAACCTGCCGTCGAAACCATCCGCTTGCTTTTCGATTGAAAAAAGAACAATAATAGATTATAACATGTTGACAAACGCAATCTTAGGACTTCCACAAATCCAACTCATCGACATCATCGACGTGCTCATCGTGGCTGGACTTGCCTTCTATGTCTACCGCATGGTACGCGGCACCAATGCCATGCTGATTTTCTGGGCCTTGGTGATTATCGTGGTGGCTTGGCGCGCCGCCGAAATGCTGGGCATGCGCCTGCTGGGTGCCATACTGAGCTCCGTGGCCGGCATCGGCCTCATCGCGCTAGTAGTCATCTTCCAACCCGAAATACGGCGTTTTCTGCTCTTCCTCGGCACCAAGACGCAGTTCGACCAATCGTGGATGCAACGCTTCAAATTCTGGAAACACAACATACAGAACAAGCAGACCGTCAACTACGAAGCCTACATCAACGCCTGCATGCACATGTCGCAGTCAAAGACCGGCGCACTCATCGTCTTCAAGCGCAAGAATGAGGTGGAGGAGATCATCAAAACCGGCGAGCGCATCAACGCCATGGCCTCGTCGGCACTCATAGAAGCCCTGTTCTTCAAGAACTCGCCTCTGCACGACGGTGCTGTCATAGCCCACGGCAACGACATCCTGGCCGCACGCTGCATCCTGCCCGTGACCTCGCGCCTCGACGTGGACCCCAATCTCGGCCTGCGCCATCGCAGCGCCATCGGCGTCACCGAGCAACTCGATGTCCTCAGCGTCATCGTCAGCGAGGAAACCGGAGCCATCTCCTACGCCCTCAACGGAGAAATCCACCACAACATCAGCCCTGTGGAACTGCGCCAGGCCCTGGAGCACTACGAATGCTGATGGCTATAGTAGAAAGAATTATAAAATAAATTTTACCAATTATAAAAACTTTATTATCTTTGCACTTTGAACCTTTGTGCAAAA
Organism: uncultured Bacteroidota bacterium; assembly: GCA_902775135.1. Lineage (GTDB taxonomy): Bacteria > Bacteroidota > Bacteroidia > Bacteroidales > P3 > Colimorpha. The sequence continues at coordinate 25,178 of CACYKY010000014.1, forward strand.
GCTAGGCTAATTATATATAAAACAGCCCTTAACGGAAAACAAAAATAAAATAATAAAACTAACAAAAAACAACAAAAAATGAAAAAATCGATTTGGATTGTGCTGCTGGCTATGGTCCTCGGCGGCACCTCTTTCGCCCAGATGCCCGGCGCTGGCGCCAAAGAGAAGAAAAGCGACCTGAAGGCCACGGTGCCCCTCGACAAGAAGGTCATCTACGGCAAACTCGACAACGGATTCACCTACTACATCCGCAACAACAAGAAGCCCGAGAACATGATCCAGTTCCGTCTGGTTTCCAACGCCGGATCCATCATGGAGCGCGAAGACCAGCGCGGCCTTGCCCACTTCTGCGAGCACATGGCCTTCAACGGCATCAAGGGCTATCCCCACAACGAAATGATTGACAAGCTGCAGCAGCACGGTGTCGAGTTCGGTCGCGACATCAACGCCTACACCAGCTTCGACCAGACCGTCTACTATGTCAACATGCCTGCCAACGACGAAGAAATGGTCAAGATGGGCATCGAGATTCTCGACGGCTGGGCCGGCAACGTCCTCTTCGACGAGAAGGAGATTGAGGAAGAGCGCGGCGTCATCCACGAGGAGTGGCGCGGTGGCGTCGGTCACGGCGACCGCCTCCGCCAGAAGACCTGGCCCATCATGCTGAAAGGCTCGCTCTATGCCGAGCGCCTGCCCATCGGCAAGGAAGAGGTCATCATGAACTTCAAGCGTCAGAGCATCGTCGACTTCTTCAACGACTGGTACCGTCCCGACCTGCAGGCCATCGTCATCGTTGGCGACATGGACAACTATGCCTATGCCGGCATGAAGGGTGCCAAAGCCATGGAAAAGATGATCAAAGACACCTTCAGCTCCCACAAGTTCCTCGGCAAGGAGAAACTGCCCCGCCTGAGCTACCAGATTCCCGACAACAAGAATCCCCTCATCTGCATCGCCACCGACAAGGAGGCCACCAGCACCAGCCTGGCCCTCTACTGGAAGCATAAAAAGACCCCCAACGGCACCATCGGCGCCTACCGCCAGATGCTTGTCCGCAACCTTATCGACATGATGATCAACGAGCGCTTCGCCGAAATCTGCGAGAAGCCCACCGCCCCCATGATGTATGCCGGTGGCGGCTACAGTGGATTCCTGGGCCGTGAAATCGACGTCTTCGCCGTCAGCGCTGCCCCCAAAGAGGGCCGCATCAACGAAACCGCCGAGCTCCTGCTCAAGGTCATGAAACAGATCGACGACCACGGCTTCCTCCAGAGCGAACTGGAGCGCCAGAAAGAGGACCTCCTCAGCACCTACACCAAGCTGGCCAAGGAAGAGAACAAAACCCAGAGCAACAGCCTTGCCGACGAGTACACCGACCACTATCTGGAGAACTCCCCCTGCCCCGGTATCCGTCAGGAATGGAAATACGCCAAGGAGTTCATCCCCGAAATCACCCTCGAGGAGTGCAACGCCCTCGTCAAGACCTGGATCACCGACAACAACATGATTTTCTACCTCACCGCTCCTGAGAAGGACGGCGTCAAGGTCACCACCGAGAAAGAAGCCAAGAAAATCATCAAGAACGCAAAGAAAGCCAAGACCCAGCCCTGGGTTGACAGCTTCAAGGACGAGCCCCTCTTCACCCAAACCCTCAAGGACGTCAAAGCCAACGTCACCAAGACCAACAGCGTCCTCGGCTACACCGAGTACACCTGCCCCAACGGCATCCGCTTCATTGTGAAGAAGACCGACTATAAGGCCGACGAAATCCAGATCAGCTCCTTCGGTTTCGGCGGAAGCTCGCTCTACAGCGATGAGGAAGCCTACCAGGCCCAGAACGCCGCCAACTTCGTCGACGCCGGCGGTATCGCCAACTTCAGCGCCACCCAGCTCAACAAGAAGCTCAAAGGCATGAACCTCAGCATCAGCCCCTACATCAGCGACGAGACCCAGGGCTTCAGCGGCAACTGCTCGCCCAAAGACCTCGAGACCACCCTGCAGCTCATCAACCTCTACTACACCGCTCCCCGCAAGGACCAGGAAGCCTATGAGCGCAACATCGAGAACACCATCAACCAGATCAAGTACATCCGCGAGAACCCCCAGGTGGCCTTCATCGAGACCTACTACAAGACCGCTTTCCCGAACGACAAGCGCCAGGTTGTCGTCCCCACCGAAGAGAAAGTGCGCAGCCTCAGCCTCGACCGCATGTTTGAGATCTACCGCGAGCGCTTCAACGATGCCTCCAACCAGACCTTCTTCTTCGTCGGCAACGTCGAGGACAACGACATCGCCCTCATCGCCAAGTATCTGAACAACCTGCCCGTCAACGGCAAGCAGAAAAACGACAAATTCATCAACCGCAACCCCAAATTCACCAGCGGCATCCAGCACGCCGAGGCCGTCAAGGGCATCGAGCGCCAGGGTATGCTCATCATGAGCGGCCAGGTGAACGTCAACGCCAGCGAGCTCGACCCGCAGACCCGAATCGCCATCACCGAACTTGGCGAGGCCCTCAGCATCACCGTCACCGAGATTATCCGCGAGAAGAACGGCGACGCCTACAGCCCCTCCGCCGGCTTCGACTACGAGATCAGCCCCGAAGGCCAGGTCAGCTGGCAGTTCTACATCGGCTGCGACCCCGAGAAAGCCAAGAAAATTGAAGGCGACTGCATCGAAATCCTCAAGCAGTACATGAAGGAAGGCTGCGACGAGAAGACCCTCGGCAAAGTCCAGGAGCAGATGATCGTCAACCGCGACAAAGCCCGCCAGAACAACAGTTTCTGGATTGGCCAGATCAGCGGCAGCTATCGCTTCAACGAGAGCCGCGACTTCGTGGAGAACTACAACGAGATGGTCAAGAAGGTCACCGTCAAAGACATCCAGCGCCTCGCCGCCAAGTATGTCAACCTGAACAACTATGTTGCCGTCTCTCTCCGTCCGGAGAATCCCGATGCCGGCAGCGCCGAATAATAATGACACCCAAAACAATAGGGACGCGGTTTCTTTTCCGCGTCCCTATTTTTATAAATAATCCTATGAGAAACCCCGATACTACTAAACACGACTACGGGCACGCGCTGCTGATAGCGGGAGCCTACGGACGCTGCGGCTGCGCCATTCTGGCCGCCCGCGCGGCCCTGCGCAGCGGCTGCGGACTGGTGAGCGTGCATCTGCCCTCGCGGTGTGTGGATGCCATGCAGACGGCCTTCCCCGAAGCCATGGTGGACATCGACCCCGACGACAAGGTTTTCACCACTCCTCCAACTCACCTGGAGTACTACTCCTCGCTAGCCATAGGTCCCGGATTGGGTACCGCACCGGAGAGTCAAGAAGCGTTGTTGGCCACACTCCAGGCCTGGCCCTCGGACCGTCCACTCATCCTCGATGCCGATGCGCTGAACATCATGGCGCTGCGGCCGGACATACTCGCCATCGCCAGTCATAGGACGCTGCCTACAGTCGTCACTCCCCACGACGGCGAATATCGCCGCCTCTTCGGAGAGAGCGATGCCGCCGAAATGGCACATCAGCACGGCATGATTATCGTCCGCAAAGCCCACCACACACGCATCTACTCGCCCGATGGCACTGTAACAGAGAATCATACAGGCAATGCAGGCATGGCCACTGCAGGCAGCGGCGACGTGCTGACAGGCATACTGCTTGGGATTACCGCACAGCAGCACAGAGACTTATACAAATACGTATGCTTTGCCGTCGGAACGCACGGCAAAATCGGCGATCTAGCCATCCAAAATCAGTCACAATCCAGCCTTATAGCATCAGACATGGTTGAAAAATTATGCTCTGTAGAAATCGAATTTACAGCCAATTATAAAAAATAGAAGAAAATATTTCAAAAAAAATTTGGCCGGAATAAAAAAAGTGTGTATCTTTGCACCCGATTTCAAGAGAGATAACTGACACTTAGAAATAAGAAATCAGGAATTAGAAATCAAGAGATTCCTCCTTAGCTCAGTTGGTTAGAGCACCTGACTGTTAATCAGGGGGTCGAAGGTTCAAGTCCTTCAGGGGGAGCAAAAACGAGCGCTGAAATTCAGTGCTCGTTTTTTTACGCTTTTTACCCGAATACACCTCCATCATTTCCCCCAATGATTCTCAACCATTTCCAAAATAACTCAAAAAAAATTTTAACCCCCATGTAGATTTTTCCACCAAGCATGCCCCGCGAACTTGATAGCACATCACCTCACTCTGGTCATGTGGTATCCCATGCGATGGAGCTGCATGGAAGTGCCGAAGAGGTACATCTGACGCAGGCAGGCCACATAGGCGGCGAAGGCCTCCTCGGTGCCAGGTTCGATGCGCTGATGCAGGAGGGCGTGGTGGACACGGGCGGCACACTCGCAGACGATGGTCTCCAAAGTGGCACCATCATCGCCTCGCAGCATAAGGAGATCCTCGCAGATGTACTCGTCGAGGGCATCGTAGCCGCGTTTGTCGCGCATGTAGGCATAGAGGTCAGGAATCTGGGAATAGATGCGCCACTCGTCGTCCCACATCTTGGCCACCGCCATGCCGATGTACATCATCCAGCCGATGCTGGCCACGGGGTAGTTGCGGAACTCGCGGGCACCGTCGGGGATATAGGCGTTGGCAATAGTCTCCCAACGCTCCTCGACGTCGGGACACGACGGGAGCTGTGCGTCGACCTCGTCAAGGCCGAGAAGGTACTGATGAAGGTCCTGGTGCATCGACTCTTCAAACTTCTGAACCATAATCTTACTCGTCTGTGTCATCAGTCAAATCTTTTATTTTGCGGGCAGGAACGCCAGCAACAAGACAATTGTCGGGTACATCGTGGGTCACCACAGCACCGGCAGCGACAACGACATTGTTGCCAATGGTGACGCCGGGGAGGATGGTGACATTGCCACCAATCCACACATCGTTGCCGATGGTCACCGGCGCAGCCTGCGCCATGTATTCGCGGCGCTTCTGCGGCGACAGAGGATGTCCGACCGTGGTGATGAGGGTGTTGGGACCTATCATGACGTTATGGCCGATATGCACTTCTCGGATGTCGAGGATGGTGAGGTTGTAGTTGCCACTGAAGTAGTTGCCGATGAAAATGTTCTTTCCACAATCGCAACGGAAACTCTTGGCAATCCACGCGCCTTCGCCCACGGCGCCGAGCATCAGCTTCAGGTGCTGGTACTGGGCGGCATAGTCGGTGCCGTCGATGGCATTGTACTCCTCGCACCAGCGGACAGCACGGCCATAGCGTTCCCTGAGCTCGTCGTCGGCAAAGGTGTATTCCAACCCCGCCTTCATTTTCTCCATTTCTGTCATTGTTGCTTATTCCTTATTTATAATATAGTAACGGGAAAGCCACTTTTTTATTGCAAGAGGCACAATAATTTGGCATAAGGAGCGTTAAACCTTAAGAAAATAAAGAAGAACAGAATGAAGACGATACTGATCGTACTGGCCATTGCCGTGGGGGTGCTGGCCCTGATGATGGCCGGACTCGGACTGAAGATGCTCCTGCACAAGGAGAAAGAGTTCAAGCGTCCCTGCGCCAATGCCGACCCCAAGACGGGCCGTTGCGCCCACTGCACCTGCGACAAGAAGACCGTCCAGGCCCGGCTGGCACAGATGCAGCGGCTCAATCAGCTTGCGAAAATTCTTTGATGCGCTGCTCCTCGCTGCGGCGGCAGACGAGGAGTCGACCGCCTTTCTGCGAGACGATGTATCCGTCCAGGCCCTGCAGGACCACCTTGCTGGCATCCTCGGCGTGGACGACGCAGTTGCTGCACTCGTAGAGGCGGACGGTGCCCACGGCGCCATTGTTGCCAGAGTCCTTATGAAGCTTGTCGTGGAGCGAGGCCCAGTTGCCGAGGTCGCTCCAGCCGAAGTCGGCGGGGTGGGTGTAGACCTTGCCGTCGGCAGCGGCGGGCTCCATGACGGCATAGTCGATGCTGATCTTCTCGCATTGCGGGAACACCTCCTGCACATCCTTGTCGGTGCGCATGCGCTCCATGTCGGCGGCAATGTTGGGCTTGTAGGTGGAGATGGCATCGGTGATGGTCTTCACGTTCCACACGAAGATGCCGGCGTTCCAGAGGTAGTTGCCCGCCTGGAGGTACTGCTCCGCCACTTCGCGGTTGGGTTTTTCCTTAAAGGCCGCCACCTTGCAGATTTCGCCTTGTGCCACTCCGGCGGACTCCACATATCCATATCCCGTCTCGGGGCGCGAGGGCTTGATGCCAATGGTGACGATAGCGTCGCTCTTCTCGGTGAAGGCCAGCGCGTTGCCGATGACGCGGCGGAACTCCTCGGGGTTCATCACCACGGCGTCGGCGGGGGTGACTACCACGTTGGCCTCGGGGTCTTCCTTCTTGATACGCCAGCATGCCCATGCAATACAGGGGGCGGTGTTGCGTGCTGCCGGCTCGGCAAGGATGTGGTTGACAGGCATCTCCGGCAACTGGGTGCGGACGATATCGACATAGGCGGCGTTGGTCACCACCCAGAAGTTCTCCATGGGGCAGAGGCCTTTGAAACGGTCCACGGTGAGCTGAATGAGCGTGCGACCACATCCAAGGATGTCGATGAACTGTTTGGGATATTCGGGTGTGCTGAGGGGCCAGAAACGGCTTCCAATGCCGCCGGCCATTATCACTATGTGGTTGTTCATAATCTGTTTTCTAGTTTGAAATGATTTTGCAAAGATACAACTTTTTCCCTTTTGTACAAAAAAATATATCCAAATAGATATCTCCAAGCAAGTTACGTTGCACCCAAACGTCGCCCCCATTAATACTTTCGTGGCTGTTAAAATCAAGTTGATATCTTTTGTGCGAGGCAGCGAAAAAAATTCGTAACTTTGCAGCACGAAAAATTAGGATTTAGAAATTAGAATAAAGAAATATGACAGCGAGTAACGATTTGCCGAACGAGAAGATTTTTTCATTGGAAGAGATTGACTACGCACGGTTCTGGGGCACCAACGACAAGATGCTGGATTTTGTCAGGGTGCTGTTTCCCAAACTGAAGCTTATAGCGCGCGGCGACATGCTGAAAGCCATTGGCAGCGAGGAGGACATCGCCTGGTTCGAGGGCAAGCTGCAGGCGATGATGACCTACTACGACAAGTTCGGGCGCATCACGGAGAACGCCATCATGGGCATCATGGAAAACAGCGGCGGCAGCCCTGAGAGCGAAATGAGCGACGAGGTGCTGGTGCACGGTCGCAACGGACTGCTCATCAAGGCGCGCACGCCGAACCAGCAGCGGCTGGTGCGTGCCGTCTACGACCACGACATGGTGTTCGCCATAGGGCCTGCCGGTACAGGCAAGACGTACACGGCGGTGGCCATGGCCGTGAGGGCCCTGAAGAACAAGGAGGTGCGGCGCATCATCCTCACACGTCCGGCGGTGGAAGCGGGCGAGAACCTGGGATTCCTGCCGGGCGACCTGCGCGACAAACTGGATCCCTACCTGCAACCGCTCTACGACGCCCTGCGCGATATGATACCGCAGCAGAAACTCCTCTCCTACTGGGAAGACAACACCATCGAGATTGCCCCTCTCGCCTTCATGCGCGGACGCACGCTGGACAACGCTTTCGTGATTCTCGACGAGGCGCAGAACGCCACCTCGGCACAGCTCAAGATGTTCCTCACCCGCATGGGCCGCAACGCCAAATTCGTCATCACGGGCGACCTGACGCAGGTGGACCTCCCCCTAAACCAGCAGAGCGGCCTGTTGCAGGCTGTCAACCTCCTCAAGGATGTGAAAGGCATCGACATCATACAACTTGACAATAGCGACGTTATTCGTCACCGTCTCGTCACCGACATTATCCGCGCCTATGAAAACCTACCCAAACTGCAAGATTAACCTCGGGTTGCATGTCGTCGGCAAGCGACCCGACGGCTACCACAACCTCGAAACCATCTTCCTGCCTGTCACAGACCTCTGCGACGAGCTGGAAATCACCGAACAGAATCCCCCGTCGGGGGGCGCCGCGCATGCGCCGCGCATGATACAGGATGGCATCACCCTCGACAACGCCCCTGAGGACAACCTCTGCATGAAAGCATGGAGGCTGCTGCACGAGGAGTTCGGCATCCCGGCGGTGCACATCCGACTGAAGAAGGGCATCCCCTTCGGCGCCGGGTTGGGAGGAGGCAGCAGCGACGCCGCCTTCACGCTGAAAATGCTCAACGAGATGTTCTCGCTGCATCTGAACGACACCGACTTGGAGCGCCGTGCCGCCATGCTGGGTGCCGACTGCGCCTTCTTCATCCAGAACCGCGCCGCCTACGCCACCGGCATCGGCGACCAGCTGGAGAATATCGAAATTCGAAATTCGAAATTCGAAGTTAAAATCGAGATTCCCGACGGCGAGCACGTCAGCACCAAGGAGGCCTATGGCGGTTTGAGACGCGACCTCTTCGGGACCCCAAGACCCGATTTGCGCGAGGCCATCAGACGGCCCATCGAGGAGTGGAGAAACCTCATCGTCAACGACTTCGAAAACTCGGTCTTCCCCGCACACCCCGCCATTGCCGCCCTCAAGGACGACTTCTACCGCCGCGGCGCCCTCTACGCCTCCATGACCGGCAGCGGCGCCGCCGTCTTCGGCATCTTCGCCCGCTGAAGTTTTTTTTTGCATCCACTGTCAGATTTCGGTCTCTCATGGGGTAATGTATAGATGAATGGACAGACATGAGACATACACCGAACTACTGCGAGACCACTCCGCCCTCATCTGGAGCATGTGCCGCAATACCGCACATGGCGACTACGAGCGATGCCGCGACCTGTTCTAGGACGTGTCGTTGCGGCTTTGGCAGCACTACGACGAGCTGCGCAGCGACGCCAAGTCCCACGAACGGAAAGCCTGGGTGGAATGGCAGGTGCGGCATGTACTGAATCATGCGGGACGGCGCGAACGACCTGTACCGATGAGCGACCTTCCCGAACAGCCCGACATCGATGCCCTGGACAAGGCCGAAATACGCACGCTGGTCAACGACCTTCTGACACAGCTCAATCCCGACGAACGGCAGATGTTGCAGATGCGCATGGACGGATACAGTGCCGGCGAGATAGCGAAGGAAATGGGTCTGAGCCGCGACACCGTCTATCAGCGCATGCACCGCACCCTGACCAAGGCCCGCAGGATATTGCTGGTGCTGTTCCTGCTGTTTATGGCCAGCTCCATCACCGTCGCCGTGGTGCCGTCGTGGCGGCAGAAAGTCTTCGGCGGCGGCAATCCATCGGCAACTGATACAACCCCCTCCAGCACCGCCAGTCCCTCCACGCCAGTCCCTGCGCCGGTTGCCGACAGCAACGCGGACAGCATTCCTGCACACCGTGCATGGGTGCCTCCGCAGCCCATCCAGCACCTGGTCGCCGCAGCCGACACGTCGCTGCCCATGCCCTTGCCAACCTTTGACGAGTCCTGCGGCTGCCCCCAAGGCTATCAAAGGAAAACACAGACAGACAGCCTCGACACACTCGACGACCCCTGCGAACCCATACCCGATGAACTGCCGCCGGCAACCATCAGGGTGGTGGGGAACACCATCGTGGTGGAGGATGTCATGAATGAACTTGTCGATATTTACGACACACGTGGGCGTCTGGTGGCCACAGCACATTGCGACGGCCGTTGCGCTATATCTTTCAAGATCGAGCAGAACTATCCGCGAGACAGATCCACCACAACACATGTCTTGTGGGTGCATGTAGGGAACCGTCCACGTCAACGCGTCATAATAGAAGACCAACGGAATGACAGCCCACGCGTGTACGTTCGATGAACAGAATCTTTATTCCTTTCAAAAAAATATAATAATGAAAAAATTCTGTGCAATCATCATGATGAGCCTGACTGTCAGCGCCATGGGGCAGCAGGTATTTTTTGAAGCCGACGGCATCGCGTACGGCGTCACATCGGAGCAGACTGTAGAAGTATTGCCCAAGTATTACTTTTACAACAGCCCCTACAGTGGTGCCCTCTCCATTCCCCAGACGGTGGAACACGACGGCGCTACCTATACCGTGACGGCACTGGCGGCATCGGCCTTCGAGAGTTGCACCACGGTCACCAGCCTTACCCTGCCACCCACCATACGCACTATCGGCTCGTATTGCTTTTACGACTGCCGTTTCAGCACCCTGCTGCTACCCGACTCGTTGCGCGTCATCGAAGACCACGCCTTCCTCTACGCCAACGTCACGTCGCTGCACCTGCCGGCCTGCTTTGAGGAATACGGCGAGTGTGCCTTCTGGCTGAGGAACCTGGCGAGCATCACCGTCGACGAGGGCAATCCCCGCTACCGTTCCATCGACGGCTGGCTCTACAGCAAAGACAGTCTGACCCTCTGCCTGGTACCCAGCGGGACGACGGGAGCCGTCAGTGTGCCGCAATATGTGCGTCATCTCGGTTGGATGGCTTTCGGCTTTTGCGGTCAAATAAATTCGGTGACACTACCCGAAGGTCTGGAAAGCATCGGCGACTTCGCCTTCAACTGTTGCGCCTCGGTCGATGGCATCGTCATCCCATCGACGGTGACGCACATCGGCATCTGTCCCTTTTCTTACTGCCCGCAGATGAACAATCTCTCTCTTTCCCCCGGCAACAGCCGCTACGTGCTCGACGGCCTGCTGCTCTACAACAGCAGCTACGACACACTAGTATCATGCCACAAGTCGGGCGCCACGGTCACGCTACACCCTAACGTGAAAGTGGTGGGCGGCTTCGAGAACAACACCTGGGTGCGGAATATCACATTACCCGAGAGTGTGACCGCCATCACCGACAACTGCTTCAACGGATGCAAATTCACCAGCATCGCGCTGCCGGCCCACATGCAATCGATAGGCAGGAAAGCCTTTTCGGAGAACGACCGCCTCGCCAGCGTCACCATGCCGCAAACACTACTCTCCATGGGCCAAGGGGCATTCGAATTCTGCTTTGCACTCACCTCCATTGCGATTCCCGACTCACTGCGCGTTATTCCCAAGGAGGCCTTCAACTCGTGCATCAAACTCAGCTCCGTTACTTGGAACAACGATGTGGAAGAAATAGGAGACTATGCCTTCTGGGCGATGGGGCAAATGAGCAGCACCCATGTCACAACACTCAGCCTGCCGACGTCATTGAGAAAGATTGGCGAATGTGCTTTCGGTGCATGCGACAACAACTTGCGTAACGTGTATTTCAACGGGCCGCTCGACACCATGGGCGAAGCCGTGTTCAGCGGCGCCAACCTCGACCATATCCGTTTCTCCAATGGCAATCCTCCGGTTGCCACTGGTGAAGGCCCGCTCCATGACATCGGTCGCATCGACAGCATCGCCGTCCCCTGCGGTAGCCTCGATGCCTGGCTGGCCGACAGCTATTGGGGACAATTCGCCGACAAATACCACGAGAACTGCAGCGGCATTGACGACATCCATTCGCCCAACATCAAAGTCCACTCCCACGAAGGACGTATCATGGTCGAAGGCACCGACGGTGAAGCCATCCAAATCTTCGACATCACAGGCCGCATCATCCCCAATGAGAACCTATCCACCGGAGTCTACCTCGTCCGCGTCGGTCACCGCCCCGCCCGTAAAGTGGTCGTAATACAATAAACGTCACCGAGTTCGGCCTCAACTCCTCCATCATCAACCTCACCGGCACCATGCGCGACTGCAACGAACTCATCACCAACGGCAACGACGTATCCCTTCCCATCACCATCCAACTCTACGACTGGTTCCAGGTCATCAACTACCCCACCGGCGCCACCCGCCAGTAAGCGTGACACAGCCGAACCCTGCGGCCCGCCAGAGTCATCTCCGGCGGGCCTTTCTATTACCCCAGTGGCAAAATTAATTTGGCTATGTAAAATATAATGTGTAATTTTGCAAAATCAAAAACAGAAGAAAATGGACAGCAACAACCACAATCAACTCCTGGCATCCAGTGGCGACTATCGCCAACTGATATGCTACCAGAAATCTGTGGTTGTATACGATTTGACCTACTGGTTCTGCGAGCAATACATGAATCGCAGCAAAGACAGGACCGTCGACCAAATGGTGCAGGCAGCCCGCAGCGGAAAACAGAACATAGTGGAAGGGGTGACCGACGGAGCCGCCAGCAAAGAGTCGGAGCTGAAGTTGCTGAAGGTCGCCGCCGGAAGCCTGCACGAACTACACGAGGACTACGAGGACTGGCTCCGCACACACCAGCATGCCATCTGGGCGAAAGACAGTGTCGAGACAAAAGCCCTGTGGACCTTGGGGAAAGAGCACAGCGAACCCGAATACTACCTTCAGCTGGCACGCACACGCCCTCCGCAGACAACAGCCAACATCGCCCGGGGAATGACTGAACAAGCCCTCTACTTCCTCGACCGGCTCATCCAATCGAAGACGAAGCAGTTTGTCGAAAACGGAGGCTTGAAAGAGCAGATGTATCGAGCCAGACAAGAATACCGGCAGCGGAACGGCTAGGCAGGAGGAAAAGAATGGAAATAATAGAAGAAAATGGAAATAAATAATGGAATAAATGGAGATAATGGAATAAATAGAATCAATTGATTCAATTAATTCAATCAATTCAATTAACTCAATCAACTCAATCAATTCAAAAAAAATCAATCCCAATAAAAAATAAAACATCATGGTAGACTACAAAAAAATAGGACTGGTGAACACCCGCGAGATGTTCAAGAAAGCAGTCAACGGCGGCTACGCCATCCCCGCCTTCAACTTCAACAACATGGAGCAGATGCAGGCCATCATCATGGCCGCCGTCGAGACCAAGAGTCCCGTCATCCTGCAGGTGAGCAAGGGCGCACGCGAATACGCCAACCCCACCCTGCTGCGCTACATGGCCGAAGGCGCCGTCGAGTACGCCAAGGAACTCGGCTGCCCCAACCCCCAGATAGTGCTGCACCTCGACCACGGCGACAGCTTCGAGACCTGCAAGAGTTGCATCGACATGGGCTTCTCCAGCGTCATGTACGACGGCAGCGCCCTCCCCTATGAGGAGAACATCCGTATCTCCCGCCAGGTCGTGGAGTACGCCCACAAGTACGACGTCACCGTCGAGTGCGAGCTCGGCGTGCTGGCCGGCGTCGAGGACGAGGTGGCCTCCGAGGTCTCCCACTACACCAAGCCCGAAGAAGTCATCGACTTCGCCACCCGCACCGGCTGCGACTCGCTGGCCATCAGCATCGGAACCAGCCACGGCGCCTACAAGTTCAAACCCGAGCAGTGCACCGTCGACCCCAAGACCGGCCGCCTGCTGCCTCCTCCGCTGGCCTTCGACGTCCTCGAAGCCGTCGAGAAGAAGCTCCCCGGTTTCCCCATCGTGCTCCACGGCTCCAGCTCCGTGCCCCAGGACGAGGTGGACACCATCAACGCCAACGGTGGCGCCCTGAAGGCCGCCGTGGGTATCCCCGAGGAGCAGCTCCGCAAGGCCGCCAAGAGCGCCGTCTGCAAGATTAACATCGACAGCGACAGCCGCCTGGCAATGACCGCCGCCATCCGCAAACACATGGCCGAGCACCCCGACCACTTCGACCCGCGCCAGTACCTCAAACCTGCCCGCGAGAGCATGAAGAAGATGTACATCCACAAGATTGTCAACGTCCTCGGTTCCAACGACAAACTCTAAACCCCGCGACGCAGACACACCCCACTGCCCGGGGCGAGCCATATAGCTCGCCCCGGGCTTGTTTTACATAAGAAAGGCCAGGAAGAAGACGTGTATCAGGGGTACCCGTCAAAAACACACAATAAAAAAGGATTTTACGCGTTATGACAGAAAATTTATAAAGATGAAGAAACCCTTATCCTTTGGAATGACCATGCTGGCTTCGGCCTTGGGCATGGTGATAGTGTCGGTGATTTCCGGCATACTGATGTTTGCCATGATGCTGCTGATGGTGGCCTCTGTGGCCAAGATGGACAACAGCGAGATGACACCCGTACGCAAAGGCTCGGTGCTCAAAGTGGACCTTAGCCGCATCAGCGGCGACCGCACACAGAGCGGTCTGACGATGTCGCTCGGCGGCGGCAAGACCGTGGGTCTGCTGGATGCCGTCTACGCCATCCGCCACGCTGCCGACGACGACCGTATCAACGCCCTCTATCTGACCGACGCCGGCCTCGGCGAACTCTCCTGGGGTTCGCTCACCGAATTGCGTGCCGCCATCGAGGACTTCCACAACAAGAAACCCGTGGTCGCCTATGCCACCACCTGGTCGCAAGGCGGCTATTACGTAGCTTCCGTCGCCAACCGCATCTGCCTGCACCCCAGCGGAATGGTCGACTTCCGCGGCATGGGTGCCGAGGTGATGTACTACAAAGAACTGCTGGACAAGCTGGGCGTCGAGATGCAACTCATCCGCCCCGAGAGCTGCGCCTACAAGAGCGCCGGCGAGGTCTACACCCTCAACCACATGTCCGCCGCCAACCGCGAGCAGATTCGCGCCTACATCTCAAGCATTTGGAACACCGCCACCAACACCATTGCCGCCAGCCGCAACATCGACGTGGCCAAACTCAACGCCATTGCCGACAACCTGAGCGGATACTTGGCCGACGATGCCCAGAAGAACGGTCTCGTCGACGCCCTGCGCTTCGAAGAAGATGTGCGCCAGGAGCTTAAGGACAAGCACGACGGCAAGCAGCTCCTCCTCCTGGAGGACTACGCCAAGAACTTCAACCTGACCTCCGCCAACAAGCAGTCGAAGGACAAGATAGCCGTCATCTATGCCGAAGGCAACGTCATGGACGGCAGCGCCCGCGGCATGGACATGGGCGTCTACGGCGACGACATCGTCAAAGCCCTGCGCCAGGCTTCGGAGGACAAAGCGGTGAAAGCCATCGTGCTGCGTGTCAATTCGCCCGGCGGCCAGGCCACAGCCAGCGAAAGCATGACCCACGCCGTCATGCAGGCCCGCGAGAAGAAGCCCGTCATCGTCTCCATGGGCGACCTGGCGGCATCGGCAGGCTATGAGATGAGCTGCATGGCCGATGTCATCGTGGCCCAGCCCACCACCATCACCGGCTCCATAGGCGTCTTCGGCACCCTGCCCAACGTGGGAAATCTCATGCGTAAAAAACTGGGACTCAATATCGACACCGTCAGCACCAACCGCAACGCCAACGGTCTGACCATCTTCCGCCCGCTGAGTCCGACGGCAATGGCCATGATGGAGCGCAACGTAGAGGACTTCTACAAAGTCTTCGTAGGCCGTGTGGCCGAGGGACGCGGCATGAGCTATGACGCTGTGCATCAGATTGCCCGTGGACGTGTATGGACCGGCGTCGACGCCAAACAAATCGGGCTTGTGGACACCCTGGGCGGCATCGACCTGGCCCTGAGCATCGCCGCCGAGAAGGCAGGTCTCGAGCACTACGCCGTCAAAGCCTATCCCGCCGAGAAGGACGTATGGACACAGCTGCAGGAAATCCTCGGCGACGCCCCCGACAGCGACCTGAACCTCCTTGCCAAAGGCTGGATTGCCTACCGCTGGAAGACAGCAGGGAAAACACATAAAACGCTGTCGCGCATGGAGCAAGACCTGCTCTTCGTCTCCCAAAGCGAAGGACTGCAGGCCCGAATCCCCTTCATCGTGGTGACGGACTGACACATGTGGGGATGGACTATCGCAAACCAATCAGAATCAAAGAATAAACGCTTATGATTATCGTAAACCTGGACACCATGCTGACAAAGCGCAAGATGACCCTTGCCGAGCTTAGCGAACGTGTAGGCATCACTACGGCCAACCTGAGCATCCTGAAAACCGGGAAGTCGCGCGCCATCAGGTTTTCGACCCTGAACGCCATTTGCAAAGTCCTCCACTGCCAGCCCGGCGACATTCTGGAATACCGTCCCGTTTAAGGGAAAACACAAAAAAAGGGGTGGAATCATTCCACCCCACGAAGCGTTAGACTGATGCGGTGCCGTCGCAGGTCGACATCGAGCACCTTCACTTTCAAATGTTGATGCAGATGCACCACCTCCGACGGGTCGTTGACCCGTCGCGAGGCCATCTGGCTGATGTGTACCAGCCCGTCCTGATGCACTCCGATGTCGACAAAAGCGCCGAAAGCCGTGATATTGGTAACGATGCCGGGAAGCACCATGCCCGCCTGCACATCCTCGATACGGGTGACATTCTTGTCGAACTCGAACACCTCGAACTTGGCACGGGGGTCGAGGCCGGGCTTTTCCAGTTCCTTCATGATATCATGCAGGGTGGGCAGGCCGCAGTCGCCGGATACAAACTGCTCCAACTTGATGCTTGTACGGAGGTCGGCATTCTTGCAAAGGCTCTCCACATCGGCCCCAACGGAGGCCGCCATGCGCTCCACGAGGGCATATCTTTCGGGGTGGACGGCGCTGTGGTCGAGCGGATTGGCGCTTTCGCGGACACGCAGGAAACCTGCACACTGCTCGAAGGCCTTGTCGCCGAGCCCCTTGACCTGCTTCAGCGCCTCGCGGTCGGCGAAAGCACCGTTCTTGTTGCGGTGAGCCACAATCTTGTCGGCCAATGCGGGGCCAATGCCGCTGACATAGCTCAGCAGTTCGCGGCTGGCGGTGTTGAGCTCAACGCCAACGCTGTTGACACAACTGACGACGGTGTCGCCCAAGCTCTCGGAGAGAAGTTTCTGATCCACATCGTGCTGGTATTGTCCCACGCCGATACTCTTGGGGTCGATTTTGACGAGCTCAGAGAGGGGGTCCATCAGCCGGCGACCGATGCTGACAGCGCCGCGGACGGTGATGTCGTACTCTGGGAACTCGCGACGGGCCACCTCGCTGGCGCTATAGACCGAGGCCCCGGCCTCACTGACACTCACGGCAATGACCTTGCGGTTGAAATGGCACTTCTGCACCACCTCCTCGGTCTCGCGGCCGGCGGTGCCGTTGCCTATGGCAATGGCCTCGATATGGAAAGCCTCCACCAAAGCCTCAAGCTTGTTGACGGCGGCACGCTCCTCGCGCACAGAAGTGAAAGGATAAATGGTCTCGTTGTGTAGCAGCTGTCCCTGGGCGTCGAGACATACCACCTTGCAGCCGGTACGGAAGCCGGGGTCGATGGCCAAAGTGCGCTTCTGTCCCATCGGGGCAGCCAGAAGCAATTGGCGCAGGTTCTCGGCAAAGACGCGGATGGCTTCACGGTCGGCCTTCTCCTTCAACATATTGCGGAATTCCGTCTCGATGGACGGCATAACAAGCCGTTTGTAACTGTCGGCCACAGCCAGGTCGTATTGTTCGCCAGCCTCGCCACGCGGTCGAGTGTGCGAGGTCATGGCCTCGATGCTCTCGTCGTCCTTCTCGGGCTTCACATGCACTTTGAGCACACCGGCCTCCTCGCCGCGGAAAAGGGCGAGGATGCGGTGCGACGGGGCACGGTTGATGGGTTCCTTCCAGTCGAGCCAACTCTCGAACTTGCCCACCTTCTCGTCGTTCTCGTCCACTCCTCGGGCCAACGCCGAGGTGAGCATGGCGCGGCGGCGGAAGATATTGCGCACGCGGTTGCGGACAGCGGCGTCCTCGCTGATGCGCTCGGCAATGATGTCGCGGGCGCCCTGCAAGTCATCGTCCGTGGCGCCGGCAGGCATCACACCACGCATAATGCTGTCGGCCAGGGGTTCGAGACCTTTCTCGATGGCAATGGTGGCGCGGGTGCGGCGCTTGGGACGGTAGGGCAGGTAGAGGTCCTCTAGCTCTGTCATGGAGGCTGCCGCCTCAATCTGCTGGCGCAGCCCCGCATCGAGTTTCCCTTGCTCTTCAATGCTTTGCAACACCGCCTCGCGACGTTTGTCGAGTTCTTTCAATCGCAACAGCAAATCGCGGATGGCGGCAATCTGCACCTCGTTGAGACCGCCGGTAGCCTCCTTGCGGTAACGCGCAATGAAAGGCACCGTGGCGCCCGACTCCAACAGCTCTATCGTCTTCTCAACCTGACGCTGATTGACATTCAGTTGGTTGGCAATAACAATAGCGTAATTACTCACTTGAAGTTAAATTGTTTATAGGTATTCGTGACCTTAGGTTGATGCTGCAAATTTACGCAAAAAAATTCACACCTTGAACCAAAAATAAAAAAATGTTGAAAAAAAATACCTCCATATCAAAAAATATATGTACTTTTGCACTTTGAAAAACAAATAATTTAAAACACATTTTTATGAAGAAAACATTATTAATTCTTGCAGCAGTGCTGACCTTCGGCTTCGCTGCACATGCGCAAACCGCTTTTTCTGAGGACTTCCAAGGCGGATCCATGCCCTCGGGTTGGACTGTCATCGCCGACGAACTGGTAAACTATAACGGTAGCCCCTACAACCAGTTCGGACAGAGTTGGGAGGTTACCCAAGTATCCGAAGACGGCAACTATGCCGCCATTTCCATCTCCTACACCGACCCTGAGGGAAATGACTGCGACCGTTGGCTCATCACCCCCGCCATCAACGTTCCCGCTTCTGGCTATAGCCTCTCAGCCAACATCTGGGGCCGCGCCGCCAACTATCCTGAGAAAGTAAAAGTGATGATCTCCACCACCGGCACCAACAAGACTGACTTCACCCAGGTGCTCGATGTGGTGATGGACGACCAGAACTATTCCACCGGTTGGAACACCGTGTTGTTTAACCTTGACAGCTATGCCAACCAGAACATCTACATCGCCTTCGTCAACCATGGCGACGGCTTCTACACCTTTGTTGACGACATTGCCGTCTCCGTGTTCCCGGAGAACGCCATTGCCTGCACCGGTGTCGAGGTACCCTCCTTCGTCCCCCAGGACAACAACTTCAGCGTGAACGTAAACGTGACCAACAATGGCACAGCCCCCCTCACCTCCTTCAACCTTGACTATATCCTCAATGGTGGCAGCGAGCAGACCATCAACGTCACCAACATCAACGTTCCCTCCTTCGCTTCCTACACCTACACCTTCAGTCTCAGCAGCAGCGAAATCGGAGCCAACAACCTCAGCGTGACCGTATACGACCCCAATGGAGAGACCGATGTCGACCCCACCGACAACTCCGCCGCCACCACCATGACCGTCTACGACCCCACCACCGCGACCACACGCAACACCGTCCTCGAGCACTTCACCACCGCCCGTTGCCCCAACTGCCCCGCTGGCCATGATCGTCTCGATGCCGCCGTTGAAGGCCGAGAAGACCGTGTGGTTTGGATTGCCCACCACGTGGGTTACTACACCGACAACATGACCATCTCCGAGTCGAACCAGATGCTCAGCTTCTTCAACGATGGTGGCAGCACCTTCGCCCCCGCCTGGATGCTCGACCGCAACTATGACTATGTCGACGACAAGTCCGAATACCCCGGCCCCGCCTTCTTCCCCGGCACCAACGCCCGCCAGATTGTGACCAACGCAATCAGCACCCCCGCCCTGGTCAATGTCAGCATCAGCGACCTCAACTACAACGCCGAGAGCCGCACCCTGACCTTCACCGTCAGCGGCAACTTCCTCAGCTCCATGGCCTTCGCCAGCCCCCGTCTGAGCGTCTACTTCCTGGAAGACGGCATCAAGGCCGCCCAATCCGGTGCCTCCGGCATGTACACCCACAACCATGTGCTCCGCGCCTGCATCAGCGATGTCTGGGGCGACCAGAACGTCATCACCAGCACCGAAGCCGGCAGCACCTTCAGCAAGACCTACACCTTCCAGGTCTCCGACAACTGGCGTCCTAACAACTGCTGGGTGGCCGCCTTCGTCAACGACTACGGCACCGACGTCATGCACCGCACCATCGCCAACGGCACCAAGAGCGGCTACCTGACCAACGTGGCTATCGAGGATGTGGAGAACACCAGCATCAGCGTGAACACCTACCCCAACCCCGCCACCGAGATGGCTGTTGTCGAGGCCGGTAGCACCATCCGCAGCTACCAGATGGTCGATGCCCTCGGCCGCGTGGTGATGCGCTCCGAGAACCTCAACGTCAACGCCCTCGAGCTCGACGTCAGAGCCCTCGCCCAGGGTGTCTACTTCATCAACGTCACCACCGACAACGGTGTCGCTTCCCAGCGCTTGACCATCGTGAAGTAAACCCATTCCACGACGAAATAATTGAACGGGGTGCAAAGTTCGCTTTGCACCCCGTTTCTTTTTTACTCTGGATGACATTTTTTTTATCCGCAGATGCAATAAAGGAAGAGTTTTGTCGTTATGGTGAATAATTTATTAGTATAATAGGGATGAAAAGAATACTGACCATAGCAGCCCTGGTGCTGTGCAGCACGATGGCTTTCTCGCAGCAAGTGGCCTCGCGCGCCAAAGCCATGAGAATGATGAACTTTGGCCGTGAGGAATACATGATCAAAGACATCAAAGTGTACACCGACACTATGACCGTCTACTCGCTGTCCAACTACGTAATCTACCCCTTCGGCGAATGGGAGTCGATGGAGCAATACATCACCGACAACCAGCTCCATTGGTACCGCGAGAGTGGCTACCGCAGCTACTTCGACTCGATGGAGGTGAGCGTAAACCGCATGAAGCGCCTGGACGACAGCTATCTGGACATGTTCTATTCTATCTGGACACGTAAGGTGGAACTCCTCGGCGGCCGCATCAACGACCCCGAAATAGTGCTCGCCAATGGCATCCACGTGGGCATGTCGAAGGACGAAGTCTTCCACGTGTTCTTCAAGAAATACCCCAAATCGTACACCTCCGACGTGGCCGTGCTGAAAGTGATCTCGGGCGCCGGCGAGGTGGCCGAAATCTACACCTTCAAGGGCACACGCCTTCGCCACGTGAAAATCGAGACGGCGTATAACTACTATTGATGAAGCACATCGCGCTTTTCTTCGGGTCGTTCAACCCCATCCATGTGGGACACATGGTGATAGCCAACACCATGGTGCAGCAGGAAGGGGTGGACGAAGTGTGGTTTGTGGTGAGTCCGCAGAACCCCCTGAAAGAACGCCACACCTTGCTGGCCGACCACCACAGGCTTCAGATGGTGCGCCGCGCTGTCGACGACAACTATCGTCTGAAAGCCTGCGACATAGAGATGCACCTGCCCATCCCCAGCTACACGGTGGTAACCCTCGCGGCCCTGGGCGAGAAATATCCCGACTACGAATTCAGCCTCATCATGGGCAGCGACAACCTGGCCACTTTCGAGCGCTGGCGCAACTACGAATACATCCTTGAACACTACCGCATCCATGTCTACCCCCGTCCGGGAAGCGAGCGCTGCAAGCTGGCCTCACACCCGCACGTCATCATGGCCGAGGTGCCTATGATGGACATCTCGTCGAGCTACATCCGCCGCCTCATCGGCGAGAAAAAAGAGGTGCGATACCTGCTCACAGAACCTGTCTACCAATACCTTACCGAGATGCACTTCTACGAGCAATAAAGGCTCGCCAAGGGGTGTTGTCATTTTTTCTTTCGCCACACAATAAAGTGGCGAAGGATGCGTTATCACACTATTAAATATAAGGAATAATATAAAAATGAAAAGGGGTCTGAAGATAGGACTTTGGGTACTAGGCATCTTGCTGGCAATCGTTTTCGTTGCCACCCTCATCGCCGCACCGGTAGCCAAGAGCTACATCAACAAACACGGCGAAGAGCTGGTGGGCCGCAAGGTGAATGTCGAAGGGCTGAAACTGAACGTGTACACGGGCCACGTGGCCGTCCACGGCCTAAGCCTCTACGAGGACAACGGCACCGACATCTTCGCCAGTTTCGACACCCTGGACGTCAAAGCCAGCCTCCTGAAACTGCTCGGCCACACCGTGCACCTGAAGCACATCACCCTGGCCGGATTGAAGGTCAACCTGATACAGAACGGCGAGACCTTCAACTTCCAAAGCATCATCGACCACTTCGCCAGCGACTCCACCGAGGACGACACCGACACCACCCCCAGCGACTGGGTGATGAAATTCTACAACATACGCCTGAGCCACGCCCAGGTGAACTACCGCGACGCACAGTCGGGCAAGCAATGGCACCTGCCACAAATCGGCCTGCGGGTACCCGGCTTCGTACTCGGAGGCGAGGAGGCTAGCGAAGGCGGCCTGCGCATAGGCTTTGCCGAGGGCGGACGCCTCTCCATCGACGGCGGCTACGACTCCAAGAACGGCACCTACAACCTGACGGCAGCCCTGAAGGACTTCGCGCTGAAGAACATCCAGCCGCTCACCGAAGGTCTGCTGCAGCCCTGCACCATCGGCGGCAACCTGCAAGCCAACCTCAAGGCCGAAGGCACCATCAGCGAGATACTGAAGAGCCGCATCGGCGGCACCGTGACCCTGAACAACGTCAGCCTCCAACCCCAAACCACGCACAACGAAAGCGCTCCCGCCAGCACCCGCCTGGCAAGCCTGGCGGTGAAAGTGAACAACATCAACCTCGACGCCAACAGCTACGACATCGGCAGCATCGTGCTCACAGGCCTGGAAGCCCACTACGAGCAATGGCAGGACCGCAGCACCCTCGACGACATCCTGCTGCCCTCCTCCCCCGCCGACACCACCGTCGCCGCCAACAGCCCCGACACCACCTCCACCTCCTCCACACCCCTCAAACTCCATGTCGGCCACCTCGCCGTCAAAGACTGCAACATCACCTACTCCGACTACACCCTCCCCGACCCCTTCCACTTCCCCGTCACCAACCTCAACATCGAAGCCAACGACCTCACCCTCGCAGGCGGCAACAACGCCAAGCTGCGTGCCTCGCTGCCCGGCGGCGGCCACATGATGGTGAACTGGAAAGGCGACCTCGACAACTGGAAGCAGCACCAGGAACTCTTCCTCTCCGTCAAAGGACTCGACATGACCAAACTCAGCCCTTGGGCCGTTGCCTATACCGGCCAACCCATCGAGGACGGCATCTTCGGGCTCTCCACACGCCTGACCATCAACAACAGCCAGCTCGACAACCAGAACAAGATAGACATCTTCAAGGCCCGCGTCGGCAGCCGCCGCAAGGACGTCGACCCCGAAGTGAAGATACCCCTCAAGACCGCCCTCTACATCCTGCGCGACAAGGACGACAAAATCCTCATCGACCTGCCCGTCAAAGGCAATGTGGACAGCCCCGAGTTCAACTACATGAAGCTGGTATGGAAGACCCTGGGCAACCTGCTGGTGAAGGTGGCCACCTCGCCCGTCCGCGCCCTCGGCAACGCCCTCGGCATGAGCAGCGACAACCTCGACTTCATGGCCATCGACCCCCATCAGCGAGGCTTCACCTCCGAAAACTACCACACCCTCGCCGACCTCGCCACCCTCGCCAAGAGCGACTCGCTGCTCGTCATCACCCTCGAACAGCGCATGCCCGCCCCCGCCAACGACTCCGCCTCCTTCCGCTACACCCTCTGGAACAACATCATACAGCGCTATATGCAGGAACAGGGCGTCCCCGAACAGCAACTCATCATCACCTCGGGCGAACCCACAGCCGACGGCGAACGCACCGGCTACGCCATTGGCTCGGAAATGAAAATGGAATGAATCGAACACTATGGAACAGACAGACATACTGAACACCACCAACCCCGTTGACTACAACGACGACAGCATCGTGCACCTCGAAGACATGGAGCACATCCGCCTGCGTCCCGGTATGTACATCGGCAAACTGGGCGACGGCTCCTCCCACGACGACGGCATCTACGTGCTCATCAAAGAGGTCATCGACAACGCCATCGACGAGTTCACCTCGGGCTTCGGCAAGAAGATCGAGGTGAAAATCAACTTCGCCGACCGCCGCGTCTCCATCCGCGACTACGGCCGCGGAATCCCCCTCGGCAAACTCGTCGAAGCCGTCTCCAAACTCAACACCGGCGCCAAATACGACAGCAAGGTCTTCCAGAAGTCGGTAGGCCTCAACGGCGTGGGTACCAAGGCCGTCAACGCCCTGAGCAGCTACTTCAAGGTGCAATCCATCCGCGAAGGCAAGACCCGCATCGCCGAGTTCAGCGACGGCAAACTCACCAACGACAGCGGCATCGTCGCCGACACCACCGGCACCGACAACGGCACCCTCGTCGAGTTCGTCCCCGACAGCAAACTCTTCGGCAACTACCACTTCATCAGCGAATATGTCGAACGCCGCATCTGGAACTATGCCTACCTCAACCACGGCCTCACGCTCTACTACAACGACAAACGCTACTACTCCAAGAACGGCCTCCTCGACCTCCTGGAGAACAACCTGCAGAGCGACGCCCTCTACCCCGTCATCCACATCAAGGAAGGCGACTTCGAGGCCGCCTTCACCCATGTCAACGGACAGAGCAACGACTACTACTTCTCCTTCGTCAACGGACAGCACACCACCGAGGGCGGCACCCACCAGAGCGCCTTCCGCGAGGCCTATGCCCGTGTTGTGAAGGACTTCATCAAGAAAGACTATCCCCCCGAGGTCATCCGTCAGGGGCTCGTCTGCGCCCTCTGCGTGCGCATACAGGAACCCGTCTTCGAAGCCCAAACCAAGACCAAACTCGGCTCCACACACCTCGAACCCAACAAGGTGGACGGCACCAACGACTCCCCCCTGCTCAAGACCTACGTCCTCGACATCCTCAAGCGCAACCTCGACGACTACCTCCACATGCACTCCGAGACGGCCGACGCCCTGCTGGCCAAAATCAACGCCAACGAGAAGGAGCGCAAGGAGATTGCCGGCATCAAAAAAATTGCTCGCGAGGGCGCCAAGAAAGCCTCCCTCAACAACCGCAAGCTGCGCGACTGCCACGTGCACTACAACACCAACCATGCCCGCCGCCTCGAGAGCACCATCTTCATCACCGAGGGCGACTCCGCCTCCGGCTCCATCACCAAGAGCCGCGACGTCGACACCCAAGCCGTTTTCTCCCTCCGCGGAAAACCCAAGAACACCTACTCCATCTCCAAGGCCGACGTCTACCGCAACGAGGAACTCAACCTCCTCCACAACGCCCTCGACATCGACGACAGCATCGAGAACCTCCGCTACAACAACGTCGTCATCGCCACCGATGCCGATGTCGACGGCATGCACATACGCCTCCTCCTCCTCACCTTCTTCCTCCGCTTCTACCCCGAGCTCATCCAAACGGGCCACGTCTACATCCTCCAGACACCCCTCTTCCGCGTGCGCAACAAGCAAAAGACCACCTACTGCTACACCGACGACGAGCGCATCGCCGCCATCCACGACACCCCCAAGGCCGAAATCACCCGATTCAAAGGTCTCGGCGAAATCTCCCCCGACGAGTTCAAGAACTTCATCGGCAAAGACATGCGCCTCGACCCCGTCATCCTGCACAAAGACTTCGACACCAAGGGCGTACTCTCCTTCTACATGGGCGAGAACACCCTCGAGCGACGCGAGTTCATCATGAACAACCTGAGGGTCGAAGACGACGAATCCATCGTGGTGGCATAAAAAAAATTTGGCCATATCAAAATAACTTACTATTATTGCACCAAAATCAAACTACTATGGCAACTACCAAAAAACACAAAAAGAACCTGATAGTCAGTTACAAAAACCTGTCCGAAGACCTGAAGGAAAAGTTCAAAGAAGCCTATCCCGACGGCTATAATAACTACCTGCAACGCTTCGTCAAGCCCAACGGGGAAACTATTTTTGTCGTCCCCTTCGAAACCGACGACACCAACTACATGGTGAAATTCGAAGTGCGCATCGACCCCCTCGGCGAGGACCTCGACAAAGCCCTCTTCGACGACGACGACGACAGCGGCAAGGAAGACGAGTTCGCCCCCCTGAGCGAAGCCCTCGAGAAAGAGGAAATCGACCCCACCCACAAGGAACGCGTGCTCCGTCACG
Source organism: uncultured Bacteroidota bacterium (assembly GCA_902775135.1). Lineage (GTDB taxonomy): Bacteria > Bacteroidota > Bacteroidia > Bacteroidales > P3 > Colimorpha. The sequence goes on from CACYKY010000014.1 coordinate 51,019, forward strand.
GCGACTTCGAAACCAACCTCGAGGAGGACGAGAAACGCAAGAAGAAACTCACCCTCGGCATCAACAAGGAGGAAATCCGCGCCGCCTTCGGCGACGACGAGGTCGAGGAACTCGACAGCTACGAGAAAATCGGCGACGACGACGAACCCTCCGACGACGACTTCGAACCCTCCGACGAGGACATCCGAGGCATCGAAGAGGAATACTTCGACGCCGAGAACCCGCCCCTCGACGCCACCATCCCCGAAGAGGAGATGGCCAAAACCGTTGAGCACACCGCGAGCTCGTCGAGCGAACCCAAGAAGCGCGGCCGCAAGAAGAAAACCGAAAAATAAAAAAAAAGAAAACAATAAAACAATCCCAAACGATGAAAAGATTAGTAAAAGTTCTGTGCCTGACCGCCATGCTCGTGGGTGTCGGCACCGCGGCGCAAGCCCAATTCCGCCAGTCTATTTTCCTGAACGGCAACATTCCCACCGGCGACTTCGCAAGCGACGCCTCCAACGGCCCCACCCTGATTACCGCATACAATTCCGGTGTGCCTCTGACCTACGAGCAAGTGGGTAAAGACGCCACCGTCGGCTTCGGTCTCGGCTACCGTGCCAGCTACCGCTTCGACATCGGATACGGCCTCGTGGCCCCCTTTGCTAACATCGACTTCATGTGGAACACCATCTCCGGCAAATGGAGCGACAAATACCTCGACGCCAAATTCAGCTCGCCGACCTACTTCAACATCCCCCTCCTTGCCGGTGTCAGCTACATCTATGACGACCTCCCCTGGGACGACATCTCCGCCTATGGCGAGTTCGGCGTCGGCACCGACCTCCTCTGGATTACCTCCGAAGGCGCCGACGACTTCAAATTTGCCTACAAGGCCACCTTCGCCTTTGCCTGGATGATCGGCGCCGGTGCCTACTTCGGCGAACATGTCAGCGCAGGCCTCTACTACTATGGCCTCGGCAAACACCCCATCGACTACACCCAGGGCACCCTCGACGACAACATAGCCGCCAGCACCCAGGTAACGGCCAACGAAGCCGCAGGCATGGGCCGCCAACAGCGCACCGTCGGCAGCGTGATGCTCCGCATCGGATTCCACTTCTAGTGCATCCGACACCGAAAAAAACGATTGGAAAAAACAAGACCCTAAAACACTATTCAATTTCTCATAGCCGTAGGCGCTCGCCCACGGCTATTTTTTTTGTCCCCATCGGGCCCGTCGGGAAGCACCTCGCCGGTGGCGAGGTCGACGACACCGCCGTCCGACAGCGCTAGGGTCCCCTCCGGCGAAAGGGCCTGCAGCGCCTGCGGAAGGGCTTCCTCGGACGCCACCTCCGTCGTCTCCCCTTCGGCCAAAGCGCCGATATACTGGCTGTTGCCCCAGTTGCCGCCGGCGTGCTGCACCAGCAGGTAGAGCTGCACCGCATGGTCCCCGAAGTGGTCGGGCAGCGCAAGCGACAGGCGCTTCTCATGGCGATAGACGGGCGCCGAAAGGTAGCCATCGCCCAGGTCGGGCGCATAGGCATAGAGGTAGACATAGTCGGTTCCCGCCCCACGTCCACGGCGGAAGCTGACACTCAGCACGTTGGCCTCCGACCGCGAAGCCTCGGGGCTCTCCACCGGCGGCACATCGCCGAAGCTCAGGTGCAGCGAGCTGTAATCCACCTGAAGGCTTCCGTCGGCGAAGCCG
>CACYKY010000015.1 GCA_902775135.1 uncultured Bacteroidota bacterium
GTGTGATAAAAGGGATATGCAGGCTTTATGGCTGGATGCCAGCCGTTTGCATCCGACTGCATCCCTCGGTGGGAGGAACGGATTTTGAATCGGAAACAAGCAAAAACGAATTTGATATGGCAAAACAGACAGACGGAATCCTCGGGGGATTCAACGGCAAGGTAGGGACGGTGGTGGGTTACCGCTGGAAGGGCATTTGGTGCGTGCGCTCGCACAACGCCTTTGCGCGCAACCCGCGCACGGAAGCGCAGCAGGCGCACCGCGCGATGTTCAAGGCCGAAGTGCAGCTGGCCGGAAAGATGCGATGGGCGGTGAACGTCGGCCTCAAGCTCCCGGCCGACGAGATGAACATGACGGCGCAGAACCTCTTCGTGAAAGGCAACCAGCACGCTTTCAGCTCGGTGGATGGTTTCTTTAAGGTCGACTACGCCGCCCTGCAGGTGAGCTACGGCCCTGTGGCACCTGTGGCGATGACGGAGGCGTCGGTGGATGCTGATAACATATTGAATATCAAGTTCGAGAAGAACCCCCTGCGTCGCACCTGCGACTCGCACGACAGCATCTTCTTCTGGATCTTCAGCGAGGAGCTGCAGGAGGGGTATCTCTCCAATCCCGTCTACCGGAGGATGCAGAAGGCGGCGGTGGCCTTGCCCGATGAGTTTCAGGGCACTACGCTGCACATCTATGCCTTCGCGCAGGACGAGCAGGGGCGCTGCTCGGAGACGGGATACATGAGAGCCGGAGAAGACGGAGAAACTGGAGTTTCCGGAATTTCCGAAGATTCCGGAATATCCGGAGTTCCTGGTTTTTCCGGGGTTCCCGGATGCTCAGAGGGGCAGCACAACGACATGCTGTCTTGTGCTGCCCCTCCGGGGAACATCTAAACGACTATCGTCATTTCTTCTTCTGCAGGAATTCCATCGCGCGGAGGAAGGGGTCGTCGAGGTCCTTCATCACCTTGTAGTAGTACTCGATGCCGAAGAGGTCTTTGGCCACTTGGGCTTTGAGCATGAGCGCCATATACTGGTCGCTATGGGCGGTGCGAAGGGGTTCGGCGGCTTCTTTCTCGGTGTCGCGCACGATGCCCTTCTCGATGGCTGCTGCTGCCAGCTGGGCGTCGAGGCCGAAGGAGTCGTAGTTCTCGAGGAAGAGCTCGAAGGTCTTCACGCGGGGGTCTCTCCGGTGGGCGTCGGCCCATTGGAGGGGGAAGGTGTTGAGCAAACCCTTGCCGCGCAGGGAGATATAGTAGTCGGAGAGGCGCATGGTGTCCATGGGGACGAAGATGTCGGGCATGATGCCGCCGCCGCCGTAAACGGTGCGTCCGTGGGCGGTCTTGTATTTCAGCGAGTCGGGGAAATGGATGGAGTCGGCGTTGACGAGCTCGCCGTGCTTGTAGCGCTCGGAGAGGTCGTCGCGGTAGGCGTCGGAACCTTGGTCGTAGGGGCGCTGGATGCAGCGTCCGGAGGGGGTGAAGTAGCGAGCCGTAGTGAGGCGTATCTGGCCTCCGTCGCTGAGGGGGAACATGCGCTGCACCAGACCTTTGCCGAAGGTGCGACGACCGATGAGGGTGCCCCGATCCCAATCCTGCACGGCACCGGAGACAATCTCGGAGGCGGAGGCGGAACCCTCGTCGACAAGCACCACGAGGTCGCCGCCAATAATGGCGCCGTTCGCTGCGCGTTTGGCACGGAAGTGTCCGCGGCCGTTGGCGTTGTAGTTCTGGCGCGGGGTGCGACGGCCCTCCTGGTAGACGATGAGCTGGCCGCGATCGAGGAACTCGTTGGCAAGGGAGCAGGCAATGTCGAGGAAGCCGCCGGTGTTGCCCCTGAGGTCGAGGATGAGGGAGCGCATGCCTTGTTTCTCGAGGCCGCGCAAGGCTTTGCGGAACTCGTCGACGGAGGTGCGTGCGAAGCGCGTCAGGCGGATGTAGCCGATGGTGGAATCGGCCATGAACCACGTGTCGACGGAATAGATGGGCACCTTGTCGCGGGTGATCTCGAAGTTGTAGACAGTACCCTGACGAAGGATGTCGAGGGAGACGACGGTACCTTTCTTTCCACGGAGATGGTTGAAAACGAACTGATTGTTGATGCTGTCGCCGGTGGCGGGACGATGGTCGATGCCGATGATTTTGTCGCCCACCATGAGGCCCACCTTCTCGGAGGGGCCGCCGTCGATGACGGAGCCCACCACGATGGTGTCGGCCACAATCTGGAAGCTGATGCCTACGCCCTCAAAGTTGCCGTTGAGGCCTTCGTTGGCACGCTCGACATCCTTGGCGGCGATGTAGACGCTGTGGGGGTCGAGGGCCTTGAGGACGGCGTTGATGGCCTCGGTGGAGAGTCGATCCATATCGGGGGCCTCGGTGTAGTTGCCGTCGACGAGACGCATCACCTGGTCGAGTCGTGCCTGACCGGGGGTGATGGTGTCGGGGAGGAAGGGGTCTTGGGCAATTGAAAATTGAAAATTGAAAATTGAAATTATTGTGATAAGAAAAATCTTTCTCATTCCAAACTCTAAACTTTTAACTCTAAACTTTTAACTCTTAACTATTAACTGATTGCGGGCATCTGCTGGCTGAGGCAATGGAAGGAGCCGAGGCCCCAGATGATGTCGGTGGAGTCGATGCCGATGATTTCGCGATCGGGGAAGAGGGCTTCGAGGATGTAGGCGGCCTCGTTGTCGGCCAGGCAGCGGTAGGTGGGGAAGATGACCTTGGAGTTGGCGATGTAGAAGTTGGCGTAGGAGGCGGGGAGGCGCTGGTTGTCGTAGAAGACGAGGTCGGGCATGGGCATCTCGACGATGGTTGGCTGCTTGCCGTTGGCCAGACGGCAACGGTTGAGCATCTGGAGGTTGCGCTGCAGGGGTTCGTAGTTCTCGTCCCAGGCGTCGTGTTCAACGACGGTGAGGATGGTGTCGGGGGCGACGAAGCGCGTGAGGTCGTCGACGTGGCCGTCGGTGTCGTCGCCGACGATGCCGTCGCCGAGCCAGATGATGTTGTCGACACCATAGTAGTTGCACAGGTACTGCTCAATCTGGTCCTGGTTGAGCTGGGGATTGCGGTTGGGGTTGAGGAGGCAGGAGGTGGTGGTGAGGAGGTCGCCGCAACCGTTGACGTCGATGCTGCCTCCCTCCATGACGATACCGGGAGAGAACATCTCCATCTCGGGCATGAGGTCGTGGATACGCACAGGGACCTCGGTGTCGAGTTCGTAGGGATATTTGCCGCCCCAGGCGTTGTGGTTCCAGTTGACGAGGGCGCGCGCTCCCCCACCCTTCTTGAGGAGGAAGGCGGGGCCGTGGTCGCGACACCAGGCGTCGTTGCTGGGGATGATGTGCAGATGGATATGCTGCATGTTGGCACCTATCTTTTGCAGCTCGCCGGCCACATGGTCGAGCATCGGCTGGTCGTCGACGTTGATGTGCACCTGCTCACACTCTGCCAACACCTTGACGAAGAGGTGATAGGAGGGATAGATGGTCTCTATCTTGCCGGGCCAGGAGTCGGGGTTCTTGGGATAGGTGAGCCAGGTGGCCTCGTGCTGTGCCCATTCGGCGGGCATATAGTAGCCTTGTTCTTTGGGAGTGCTCATGTTGATGGATTTTTGAGATGTGATAGATGTGATGGTTTATTCGTCGATATAGCGGTTGAGGATGGGTGCGTAGGAGTCGATGCGGCGGTCGCGGTAGTAGGGCCAATGGCGACGGTAGTGGTCGGTTTGGTCGAGGTCGAGTTCCTGTACATGGAGCGCCTCCTCGAGGTGGGGAGCCTGATAGAGGATACGGCCGAAGGCGTTGGTAATGAAGCTGCCGCCCCAGAACTGCATGCCGCCTTCGAGGCCGGTGCGGTTGACGCTAACCACGGGGACGCCGTTGGCGACGGCGTGGGAACGCTGGATGGTCTGCCAGGCGTCGTATTGCTCGCGGTTGTCGTCCTCGTTCTGTCGGACATCCCAGCCGATGGCGGTGGGATAGAAGAGAATCTGGGCACCCATGAGGGCGGTGATGCGGCTGGCTTCGGGGTACCACTGGTCCCAGCAGATGAGGACGCCGATGGTGGCGAAGCGGGTTTTGAAGACCTTGTAGCCGAGGTCGCCGGGGGTGAAATAGAACTTCTCGTAGTAGCCGGGGTCGTCGGGGATGTGCATCTTGCGATACTTGCCGAGGTAGGAGCCGTCGGCGTCGATGACGGCGGTGGTGTTGTGGTAGAGGCCTTCGGCACGCTTCTCGAAGAGGGAGCAGACGATGACGACACCGAGTTCCTTGGCCAGCGCCATGAAATGCTGGCAGGTGGGGCCGTCGGGGATGGGCTCGGCGAGGGAGAAATTCTGGTAGCGTTCCTCGTCGCAGAAATAAAGGGAGGCGAAGAGCTCCTGGAGACAGATGATCTGGGCGCCGTCGGCGGCAAGCTGACGGACCTTCTCGGTGTAGCGCTCGATGTTGCGGGCTTTGTCCTCGGTGCAGGACATCTGGGCAATTCCGACTTTTACTTTCATAGTGTTTCGGGTCTAGATTTAGGATGCAAAAATACATAAAAATCCTGACACGCGCGTGAATAATATTTATATAAAAGTGCACATCTTTGGATTACAAACCATTAGAAACAAAAAAAGCCCGCCTCATCGGCGGGCTTGAAGGTTGGAGAGGGCTGTTATTTTTTGAGCCATTGGTCGAACCAGTCGATAAAGTTGCGATGCCAGAGGAGGCTGTTCTGGGGACGGAGCACCCAGTGGGTCTCGTCGGGGAAGTAGAGGTAGCGGCTGGGGATGTGGCGCATCTGGGCGGCATTGTAGGCAGCCATACCCTCGGAGGCGACGATGCGGAAGTCGAACTCGCTGTGGATGACACAGATGGGGGTATTCCACTTGTCGACAAAGAGGTGGGGCGAGTTGCTGTAGCTCTTCTTGATTTGGGGGTTGTTCCAATCCCAGTAGGGGCCACCGAGGTCCCAATTGTCGAACCACATCTCCTCGGTCTCGAGGTACTGCTGCTCGAAGTTGAACATACCGTTGTGGGCGAGGAAGGCTTTGAAGCGGCGGCCTTCGTTGTAGCCCTTCACGTCGTGATTATGGCCGGCGAGCCAGTAGATGCTGTAGCCGCCGAAGGAGGCGCCACAGGCGCCGATGCGCTCACGGTCGATCTGCGGGATGTTGGCGGCAGCCCAGTCGGTGGCCGACATGTAGTCCTTCATGCAGAGTCCGCCGTAGTCGCCGCTGATTTCCTCGAGCCATTCCATGCCGAATCCGGGGACACCGCGACGGTTGGGGGCGATGACGAAGTAGCCGGCGCCGGACATCACCTCGAAGTTCCAGCGGGTGCTCCAGAACTGGCCGACCATCGTTTGGGGGCCACCCTCGCAGAAGAGCAGGGCGGGATAGACTTTGGTGCTGTCGAAATCGTAGGGATAGATGATCCAGGTGAGCATCTCCTTGCCGTCGACGGTCTTGATCCACTGCTCCTTGACTTCGCCCATGCGCACCTGCGAAAGGACGTCGTCGTTGAAGGTGCTGAGTTTGCGGCCTTCGGCTTTGTCGTCGCTGACGCTGTAGGCATAGAGGGTGCCGGGGTACTGGATGGAGACCTGGTTGGCCACGAGGGTCTGGCCGTCGGCAGCGAGCTGGATGGCGTTGACATCGTGGTAGCCATGGGAAATCTGGCGGATGGCTTTGGTCTCGCAATTGAAGGCGAAGATTTCGTTCATACCGCGGTACATGACGATGGCGTAGAGTTCCTTGTCGTCGGGAGCCCAGAGGATGTTCATCACGCCGTAGTCGAAGCCCTCGGTGAGGTCGACTTTCTGGCCGCTCTCGAGATCCATCACCATGAGACGCAGTTTGTCGCTCTCGTAGCCGTCGCGCTCCATGCTTTCCCAAGCCACCATCTTGCCATCGTGGCTGAAGACGGGGTTCTGGTCGTAGCCCATGATGCCTTCGGAGAGGTTGCGGGTTTCGCCGGAGGCGATGTCGTAGAGGTAGATGTCGCTATTGGTGCTGTGGGCGTAGTCGTAGCCTGTTTTCTTGCGGCAGGTGTAGACGATCTTGGAGCCGTCGGGGCTGAAGTTGTACTGCTCGGTGCCACCCCAAGGACGCATGGGGCACTCGTAAGGACCGTCCACGATGGCGACAGCCTTGTCGAGGTTGGCGGTGCCGTTCTGGAGGGAGACGAGGTAGATCTGGGGGATTTCATCCACCCACTGGTCCCAGTGGCGGTACATGAGGTCCTCGTTGATGCGGCCGGTGGTTTTGTCAAGACCGGCGAAGAGTTTGCCGATGTGCTCGGGACGTTCCACGGGGATGGTGCTGATGTAGACCAGCGAGTTGCCGTCGGGGGCCAGTTTGAATCCCTCGAAGCCACGCTCGCAGGTGGCGATGACACCCTCGTTGAGGGACTTGATGTCGATGGAGCGGATCTCGTTACCACGGCAGAAGAGCAAGGTGGAGGCGTCTTTCCATACGGGGCTGAACTCGCTCTCGGCGGTGTAGGTGAGGCGCTGGGCTTCGCCACCGGAGAGGGGCATGAGGTAGAGTTCGGTGTTGTTCTTGTTCTGCTCCATGTCGGTGTAGCGGAGGGTGAAGGCGACGTTGGTGCCGTCGGGGCTGACGGCATATTCGCTCATCACACCAAGGCTCCACATCACCTCGGGAGTGAAGCGGCCATCCTCTACTGCCACATTGGGTTTGCCGATGACGTCGGCGTTGGACGCATCGGTGTTTTTGTTTGACTGGCAGGCGGCGAGGGTGAGCGCCACTGCTGCCACAGAGAATAGGGTTTTCTTCATAGATTATTGTATTGATTAATTTTCATTGATAGGATTCGCCTGCTTCACCTGGCGGAAGGTCAGCGGGGTACGCACGTCGACCCCATAGAAATTGAAGCCTTCGGCCCCGGGCTCGATGATGTCGATGGTCTCCGTCTCGAGAGGCAACGCCTCGAAAGTCAGCGAGTAGACAAGGACATCGTAGCCGCCCTTGTTGTGGGCGAAGTCGGTGTACTCCGGATAGATGGAGATGCCGTCGGCTTTGACAAACTTGACACGTTTGCCTGTGGCGCAGTCGCGGATGAAGACGTCGCCGTTGATGGCCAACCCCTTGTCGTAGAGGGGACGGTGCTTCGGGGTGCGGTCGCAGAAGGAGAAATAGACCACCGTCTTGTCGCGTTCAATCTCGATCCTCTCGACGGTCACCAACTCGGCGTAGGGGGAGCGGCGGTCGACGAAGGGGAAATCGAACGAACGAGGCACACGAGGCCGCACCCACTGGGGACGCTTGTCGTCGGTTTTGGACTTGGCGGCCGAGGACTTGGTCTTCTCGCGCAGGAAGTCGGACTCGACAGCGTAGCACTTGTTCCTGATGTTGAACGAGAACACCACGGGAGCCGTAGGCTGTCCCTCCTCCTTGGTGCTGCGGTTGCGCACGAGGTACTGGCGGTAGAGGCCAGCGGCGGAGGTGCCGTTGAGGTTGGCGGCGTAGTAGCCGATACGGGTGCCCCCTTCCTCGTCCTGCATGGTGTAGTCGGGACGGCCGAACTCGTCGACAATGTCGTAGTAAGACCTACCCATATAAATAGACTCAAGGTCGGCGTCGGCCGACACGAAACGGCTGCCCCAGCAGCCACTCATGAGGAGTGCCGCCAGGCTGAGCATAGCCGTGGAAAAAACTCTTCTATTCATTTTGTTCAATAAGTTGACCTGCATGGAAACGACCTTTGATGACTTCGCCGTCGGCGGTGATGAAGGTTCCTTCGCCCTCGTACTGGTCGTTGAGCCAGTTGCCATCGTAGCTGGAGCCGTCAGCGAACTTCATTTTGCCACGACCGGAGAGGTGACCCTGGACGAAGTTGCCTTCGTAGCGGGCGCCATCGGGCCAGACCTTGATGCATTGGCCGGTGGCGGCACCGCTGACGAAGTGGCCGTCGACGCGGGTGCCATCGGACCACTTGAAGTAGCCTTCGCCGGTACCCATGCCGGTCCATTCGCCCTCCATCATGTCGCCGTTGGGGAAACGGAAGACACCGTGGCCGAAGATGTTGTTCTTTTTCCAGTTGCCGCTGTAGACGAGGCCGTCGGCGTAGGTCTTGGTACCCTGACCGTCGATGTCGCCTTTTTTCCAGTTGCCCTCGTAGCGGTCGCCGTTGGCAAAGACCATCATTCCGTCACCGTGGCGACGGCCTTTGGCATCGCGCTGGCCCGTGTAGTAGGAGCCATCGTCGTAGTATGTGGTCTCTCTCACCTGTGCCCAGAGAGACGATGCTGCCAACAAAGCCAGCGTCATGATAGTGATGTGTTTGAATCTCATATTTTAAGTTTTAAGTTTTGAGTTTTAAGTTTTGAGTATTAAGTATATGGAGGGAGTGAAAGGGAGTGAGAGGGAGTGAGAGGGAGTGAAAGGACAAATGTTTTATGAGTTTTAAGGTTTAAGGTTTAAGGTTTAAGGTTTAAGGTTTATGTTTTGAGTTTTAAGTTTTGAGCGAAATCCTCCTTTACTCTGCCTCTTTCTGTGGATAGCGGGCTTTCTGTATGAAAACGCCCACCTTGTACCATTTGAACACCTTGAGAGAGATGATGTTGCCACCAACGAGCTGCGATTCAAGAAGGACCTTCATCAGGCGGAAAAGCCTGTAGTAGATGCCACAGAGGCCCATGCGACGAAGACGGGAATAGGAATTGATGAGGCGTATCTGGCGGCAGAAGCGCTGGTCCTCCCACATCTCGTCGTAGATTTTCACCAAGTCGGCCACCTCCTCGACGGCCTTGTTGAGATACTCCGCATTGGATTCGACATAGCCCATTGTCACAGGGTTGTCGATGTGCAGCAGGGGCACCTTGGCCAGCTGAATACGATAGCCCAGCAGTAGACCCAGGTGGCCGTAGCGGCAGAGCTGAGGGGGCACCTTGACATTCTCGAATACCTGGCGCCTAATCATGAAGTTACGCTCGCTGAAGAGCGTGTAGGGATGCTTTCTCCGTTCGGCCACGGGGCGGTGTTCCACCTTGGTGCCGTAGCGATAGCGCAGGCGATGTTCCTTGTCGTTGTCGCGGAGGTCGTAGGCTACACCTCCGGCCACAACGTCGGCCCTGCTGCCGAGGTATTTCTTATAGGTTTTCAGAAAGTTGTCAGGCAGTTTGCTATCGGCGTCCACAAAGAGCAGCCATTCTCCGTTGGCGTACTTGGGGAAAAGGTTCATCGTACGTCCCTTGCCGATGTGCTCGTTCAGACGCAGGTACTTGGCCAAGTCGCAGATGCCGGTGTTCTGGTTGAGGTAGTAACCTTTCGAGCAGTCGTCGATGCAGACAATCTCGAAGTCATCGGTACCATTCAACTGTTCCATCTGCGTGACAAGCCTCCGCACCAGCGGGTAGGCATAATAGTTATATATATGAACGCAAACTGAAATCATATCTCCACACACAAATTGTCGTAGGCCAGTTTCACATTCGCGGGCAGTTCGCGCTCCACCTCGGCATGCAGTCCCATCTCGTGGCTGATGTGCGTCAGGTAGGCTTGGTCGGGTTTTAGGTTATTGATGACATCCAGTGCTTCGGGGAGGGAGAAGTGAGAGAAGTGTTTCGCTTTACGTAGCGCATTGAGCACCAGTACCTTCAGTCCCTTCAATTTATCCATCTCTTCAGGACCGATGTAATTGGCATCTGTGATGTACGCCATGTCTCCGACACGATAGCCGAGAATAGGCAAATCCTTGTGCATTGCCCTGATGGGAATTACCTCCACCCCGGCGGCCACAAAGGGCTTTTCCTCCACCTCATGCAGCTCGGCCTCGGGGAGGCCGGGGAACTCGTGGTGGGCAAAGATGTAGGCGTAGTCGCGCAGCAGCGCATGCTTGGCCACAGAGTTCAAATAGATATCCATGTTCTTGTGCTGCACATAGTTGAACGACCTTATATCATCCAATCCTCCAACATGGTCGCGATGGGCGTGGGTTATGAGGATGGCGTCGAGATGCTGCACCCCCACCCTGAGCATTTGCTGCCGAAAGTCGGGACCGATATCGAACAGGATGTTGCTGCCGGCGTCGGTGGTGAGTAGCGCCGAGGAGCGAAGACGACGGTCGCGAACGTCGGACGAATGGCAGACGTTGCACCCGCATGCTATTACCGGCACGCCTTGAGAAGTCCCTGAGCCAAGAAACACCAACTTCATGTAGCCTTCGTCATTCAGAATTCAAGAGAGAGAGATTCACTGTTCCTTGTGCGACAGTTTGAACCCCACACCATGGACGTTGACGATTTCCACCGAGGGGTCGGCCTTGAGGTATTTGCGCAGCTTGGTGATATAGACATCCATGCTGCGGGCGGCGAAGTAGCTGTCATCCTTCCAGATCTTCTGGAGGGTGGTGTTGCGGTCGACGAGCTGGTTGAAGTTGACGGCGAAGATGCGCAGGAGGTCGCACTCTTTGGCGGTGAGGCGCTGGACCTCGTTGCCGATGGTGAGGGTTTGGTGCACATAGTCGAAGGTGAAGCCGCCGATTTTGAAGACGTTCTTGTCGGGGCGGTCCTCGTTGAAGCTGCGACGCATGGTGGCGTTGAGACGTGCCAGGAGCTCCTCCATGGAGAAAGGCTTGGTCATGTAGTCGTCGGCGCCGACCTCGAACCCTTTGAGTTTGTCCTCTTCGAGGTTCTTGGCGGTGAGGAAGATGATGGGCACTTTTTTGTCCACCTTTCTGATTTCCTTGGCCACAGCAAAGCCATCTTTGGCGGGCATCATGACGTCGAGGATGCAGGCGTCGACGTCTTCGGCGTCGAACAAAGCCAGTGCCTCTTCGCCGTCCTTGGCCCACACCACGGTGTAGCCTTTCTGAGTGAGATAGGCCTTGAGGATGGTACCCAAGTTGGGGTCGTCCTCGGCCACCAGAAGCTTAATTCCCAGATTCATATCTAAAAACAATTAAACCATTAATCATACAATTGGAGCTTTTCAGCCTACGATTTTCACGCTCTCGATGAGATCGCCGGGGCGGATGGCATCGATGATGGGCCAGTCCTGCTCGTCGACGCGACCGAAGCAAGTGTGGACGCCGTCGAGGTGCTGAGTGTTCTGACGGTTGTGGCAGACGAAGAACTGGCTTCCGCCGGTGTCCTTGCCGGCGTGAGCCATGCTGAGCACGCCGCGGTCGTGGTGCTGCAGGGGTGCAGAAGTCTCGCACTTGATGGTCCAGCCGGGGCCGCCGGTGCCGACGCGGGGGTCGCGGGGGTTGCGGCTGAAGGGGCAACCGCCCTGGATGACGAAATCGGGGATCACCCTGTGGAAGCGGAGGCCGTCGTAGAAGCCGCTCTGCGCCAACTTCACGAAATTGGCCACAGTGGCAGGGACCTCTTTTTCATAGAGCGTCACGTGCATAGTGCCTTTCTCTGTTTTGATTTCTGCTCGCATAGTTTATCAGTGCTTAAATGTTAACCTTTTAATGCTTTAGTATTGGTATAACAAAAAAAATTGCTTTTTATTGTATGGAATGTTAATTTTTTTATGTTAATTCCATTCGACAACCAGAGCGCATTCCCCTCGGGGATGGTGAGGGGAGTGAGGATTGCGTTATTGTGGGATTGCGTTATTGCGTCAGTGGCTGGCGCGTCAAGATTGGATGGGTGTGAGTGTTTAGGAGATGGAGAGTTGGGACTGCATGATTTTGCGGTAGGCGCGGAGGAGGGCCTGGGTGTCGGGGTAGCCGCACTGGTGGGCTATGCGGAGGAGGAGGTCGGGGTCGTCGTCGAGGAGGTGGGAGGACTGTGGGTGGAGGTCGGACGACTTGGCGAGGAGGGAGAGAGCGTGCTGGATGCGGAGGGAGTCGATGTAGTCGGCGAAGGACTGACCGTGGATGCGGTGGATGGCGTCGACGACTTGGTCCTGAGAGACATGGAAGGTTTCGGAGAGGGAAAAGACAGAGAGGTCGGGGTCGCGGTAGCCCTGCTGCTCGATGTGGAGGGAGAGCTGACGGCCGAGGGCTGCGAGGTCGCGAGGGCGCTGGGAGCGGGGGCTGCGGTCGATGTTGTGGCGGAGACTCTCGGCGCCATAGGAGAGACGGTAGGTGGCGAGGCCGAGGGCGATGGTGGCGAGGGCCTGAAGGATGGAGAGCGGCAGGATGAGTGCGATGGGGCGCGGGGCGTTGAAGGGGAAGAGAACGAGGGAGAGGGCGATGATAAGAGAGATGACGAGGATGGAGAGGTTGATGGTGAGGGTGGCGGAGGAGGAGAGGGACTGGGAGGCGGAGGAGGTGTAGTATTCGTCGAGGGTGCGGCGGAAGCGGCGGAGGGAGCGGAAGGTGTGGAGGGAGAGGATGATGAGCTGGAGGAGGAGGACGATGTAGAAGAGGTAGAAGTGGACGAAAACGATGAGATTGTAGCGCCAGCTGTTGTGGAAGAAGAAGGAGGCTTCGAGGGAGGTACCGCGGAAGATCCAGAGGCGGTACATGTCGGGACCGCCGATGAGGACGGAGAGCGCGAGGAGAAGGATCATGGCTGCCGGGAGGAGGAAGAAGGCTCGCGAGAGGCGGCGAAGTCCCTGGGGGCGGGTGAGGTAGGAGATGGCGAGCATGGCGGAGGGAGGGGCGAGGAGGGCGAAGAGCATGAAGAGGATGACGAGGAGGTATTCGCCGGATAGGAAAGTGTTGAAGAAGCCGGAGTAGAGGATGAAGGAGAGGGCGAAGAAGAGCATGGCGACGGCGAGGATCCACTGGGCGGCGAGGACACGGGGCTTGAGGAGGAGGATGGCGAGGGGCCATACGAGGGCGATGAGGCCGAGGATGAGGTAGGTGAGGGCAATGGGGGACATTTTTTTAGTTAATAGTTAATAGATAATAGTTAATAGTTATTTATTGGTTGAGGCGGATGGGAGGGATGAGGAATGGGGATTTAGGATTTTTTGCGGATGAAGTCGGCGAGGGCGCGGGCGTCGGAGTCAAGACGGTAGATGAATCGACCGAGGAGGAAGAGAATGACGGCGAGGATAAGGGAGCAGGCGATGAGCCAGTATTTGTAGTAGAAGGGACGGAGGTCGACGAGGAGGACGACGATGGCAGCCATGGGGAGGAAGAGCCAGGAGAGGAGGATGAGGTGGCGGGAGTCGATGAAGGGGAGGTTGAGGCCACGGGCGTAGTAGCTGTTGAAGCGGCGCTGGTAGCGGCGCACCTTGAAGGTGGCGAGGAGGATGAGGATGAAGTCGTAGACGGCGAGGAAGATGGGGAAAAGGATGTGGTCCCAGAAGAGCATGAAGTTCCAGGCGGGGTCGTTGGGGAGGAAGGCGGCTTCGCCTTCGCGGATGGCATAGCAGAGCTGGTCGTAGCGGCGGGGGCCGAGCCAGAAGGAGGCGGCAGTGAGGCCAACGACGAAGAGGATGGGGAGAATGAAGGAGTGGCGCTGGCGGAGGGTGACGCCGCGGGGCTCAACGAGGGAGCAGAAGCCAAGGTAGAGGAGGGGGCCGCAGAGGATGGCAGAGGTTTCGAAGAGGAAGTCGTAGATGAAGAGACGACCGGCGGTGCCCCGGAAGAAGACGTCGAGGTCGATGATGGCGAAGGCGAGGAGGAGCTGGTTGAGAGAGAGGATGAGCTGGGCGCGGGTGAAGCGGCGCTTAAGGAGCAAGGTGGCGAGAGACCAGAGGATGGCCACTGCGGCGGGGAGGATGAGGATGAAGGACCATTTCATAAATTAGTGAATAGTGATTAGTGAATAGTGAATGGTGAATTTTTGGAGGGAGTGAAAGGGAGTGAAAGGGAGTGAGAGGACAAATGCTTTATTGGTGATTGGTGATTAGTTTTGAGTTTTAAGTTTTAAGTTTTGAGTGATTGGTGATTAGTGGTGCTGGCGGTCGGATTCGATGAAGCGGACGAGTTGGTCGACGGCGTCGTGCTGGTCGATGTCGCGCTTGACGATCTGCTTGCCTTTGTAGAGGGTTATCTTGCCTGCGCCAGAGCCGACGTAGCCGTAGTCGGCGTCGGCCATTTCGCCGGGGCCGTTGACGATGCAGCCCATCACGCCGATCTTGACGCCGACGAGGTGGCGTGTTTTCTCCTTAATCTCGCGGAGGGCGCGCTGGATGTCGTACTGGGTGCGGCCGCAGGAGGGGCAGGCGATGTATTCGGGCTGGGTGATGCGGGCGCCGACGGCCTGGAGGATATCGTAAGCAATGGGCATCTCGGCTTCGGGGTCTTCGGTGAGAGATACGCGGATGGTGTCGCCGATGCCGTCGAGGAGGAGGGCGCCGATGCCGGCGGCGCTCTTGAGGCGGCCCTGAAGGCCGTCGCCAGCCTCGGTGACGCCGAGGTGGATGGGATAGTCCATCCCGAGGGCGTGCATTTTCTTGACAAAAAGACGGGTGCTATCCACCATGACTTTAACATTAGAGGCCTTCATGGAGAAGACGAGGTCGTGGTAGTCCTGCTCCTCGCAGACGCGGGCGAACTCGATGGCCGACTGGGCCATACCCTCGGGTGTGTTGCCGTAGCGGCTCATGATGCGCTCGGAGAGCGAGCCGTGGTTGGTGCCGATGCGCATGGCGGTGTGGTGCGCCTTGCAGATATCTATCAGGGAGGACATTCTCTCCCCTATCCGCTTGACCTCCTCTTGATATTCACGCTCTAATTCATCCGACCACTTTCCACTTTCCACTTTCCACTTTCCACTGTTCCGGTCGGTGTAGTTGCCGGGGTTGACACGGACTTTTTCCACCAGAGTGGCGGCCACCTCGGCGGCCTTGGGGTTGAAGTGGATGTCGGCCACCAGCGGCACCTCGCAGCCGCGCCTGAGGAGATCCTCCTTGATGCGGCCAAGGTTCTCGGCGGCCTTCACGTCGGGCGCGGTGATGCGCACCAGCTCGCAGCCCGCCTCCACCATGCGGAGTGCCTGCTCGACGGTGGCGCGGGTGTCCATGGTGTCGGTATTCGTCATGCTCTGCACGCGGACGGGCGCTCCCCCGCCCAGCGTCAGTTTCCCTATATGTATCTGTCTGCTCATTGCTTGTTTAATTTTTTACAAAATCATTACGGCCTCTTGTCACAAGGGGTTTATCTTGAGGAAATCTTCACACCATTGATTTCCATTTTTTGAGTTGGAGCATTTGCTTCAATCTCAAGGACATTGTCCCAATCGGTCTCCACTATTTTAACCCCAGAAAAGAGATGGCGCTTGGGTTGCAGTTTTATCGTGTAGGGCTCTGCGTTGGTTACTTTAACACGCTGCCAATAATGTTCAAAGCCATTGTATGCCACCTCGATGTCATATACTCCAGCTTGCATTGATATCTCAAAGTACCCTTTGATGTCAGTTGTATCAACCCAGTATATATAGCATCTGTCGCGCACATTTACCTTGGCAAAAGGTATGGCAGCTCCGTTAGTACTATCAATCACGGTGCCCTTGAATACCACACTGGGGCGTTGTAAATCCACGTCTATCATCCGAACACCCACCAATGTCGTGTCCACATTCTGTGCAGCGGTTCCAAAACCAATGCCACAAAGCACCGCAAGTGTCAATATTGCTCTTTTCATTTCATTAATCCGTACAATTACGAGATGCGGGCGATGGTGCGCTGGAGGGAGAGAATCTGGCTCTTCAGTTGCTTGACTTGCTCCTGCAGGTTGGCATTCTGGCTGCGGAGGCGACGCACCTCGGTCTCGAGTTCGTCGATGGTGGGGAAGGAGAAACGGCCGTCGTCGTCGTCGTTGGGCTGGGGATGACGGTTTTTAGAGCCATTGGCTCCACTTCGGTCGCGGTCGCCGATAGTATCATCGTTGAAGACCTTGCCGACCCCCGTTTGGTCGTCCATACGAATGAGTTCGGACTGAGAGAAGGGCATGTCGAAGCCTGTATCGTCCTCGACATAGATCATACCGCCCTGTATTTTCTTAACCACACCGCCGCCGACAGCGTTGAGGAACTTCACTTTGTCGCCAATCTTGAATTCTGACATATATATTATATTGTTTTTAGGATGCAAAAATACGTTTTTTTTTCGATATGGGGAAAAAAATTTTGTCAATAGAACGAAAGTGGCTATCTTTGCAGCCAGAAACAAAAAGAGAAACACCATGAAGAGAAGAGATATTACAAATGCACCCGCCTACCGGAAGACGCAGCATGCTGCGACTCTGCATATCACCATACTGTTCTGTGCATCAATATTATGCGGATGCACCACCACCATCCGGGTTACCTCGTACGGGAGATTTGAGGATGCCGTGAAAGGGGTGGCGGAAGCGCTGCAGAAAGAGGGGTTCGTCCTTGCGGGAGTGGAGAGAGACCGAAAGAAGGAGACGGCACTGAGCGTGCGATCGTATGACATAGACAATGTGCCGAGCACACAGTCGGCCGGCGAGGTTGTGGCGACGGGAGGTCTCCGATATGGTTTCCAAGGAGGGCAAGCGTCGAACTACATCTATACCGACACCTACCTTTTCGAGAACGACGAGGGGGAGAAGATGAGATATGCTGTGACGTATCGCACAGGGGTCGACGTGAAGAAAGGGCTAGTGTATGTGAGAGAGGTGTACACCACGGGATGCGAGACCTCCTCCCCTACCCTCGGCGACAAACTGTGCGGCGAGGGATCGCCCATCCATCGCCTTGACGATATGGAGAAGGACACCACTGCGGTGCTCTAGGTGGTTATAGAATCTAGATAATCTCGTCGGCCAGTGCGGCGAAGTCGATGCCGTCGAAATTGCCGCTGCTCATCATCAGGAGATTGATTGCGTTATTGTGGGATTGCGTTATTGCGTCAGTGGCTGACGCGTCAGCACTAACGCATTTACGCATTAACGCAATCACGCATTCCACCAGCTTCTTGCTGTCGGTGAAAACCTCCACATTCCTCACTGCATTATTTTTGTTTTCATCGGTGTTGTCGGCCGAGCCGACGGCATACCACGGTTCCCCTTCGGGGTTGCCTCCAAATGCTTTCTTTACCTCCTCGGGGTCGAGGGGCGGCAGCTTCTTGAGCTGCAGGGCGTGCTGGCTGAAATAAACGTAGCGTACGTCGGCCTCGTCCATCGAGTGGGCGTACTGCTGCAGGAACTCCTGCGTCAGCGAGCTGAAGGTGTGCAGTTCCATGCAGGCCACCAGTCGGCGGTCGGGATACTGCTCGCGCATGGCGTGGATGGTGGCGCGCAACTTCGATGGCGCATGGGCGAAGTCTTTATACACCGCGCAGGTGGCGTTCTTCTTCACCAGCTCCAGGCGCTTGCTGGCACCCTCGAAGGTGCTGATGGCCTCGTCGAACTGCTCGTCAGTCACCCCCACCTGTCGGCAAGCTAGCCGTGCGGCGGTGAGATTTAATAGATTGTGGTGGCCGAAGACCATCAATGGGGTTCTATGGGTTGAATGGGTCAAATAGGTGATGCCACCTTCGACGACATGCTTGGGGCAGAGATACGGCAGCTTCTGTATATCGGTGCGCTGGTTCTCCACCGCCACGCGGTGCACCTCCTTGTCCTCGTCGCAATATATGAGTGTTCCTTCGGGTTCAATCAGGTCGATGAACTTGCTGAACTGCTCGCGGTAGATGTCGAACGTCGGGAAGACATTGATGTGGTCCCACTCGATGCCGGTGATGATGGCCACGTTGGGGTGGTAGAGGTGGAACTTGGGGCGGCGGTCGATGGGTGAAGTGAGGTATTCGTCGCCCTCGATGACCATCACCTTGGCGGAGTGGCTCAGGCGCACCATCACCTCGAAGCCCTTGAGCTGCGCGCCAACCATATAGTCGGCCTCGATGCCACAATGGGCGAGGACATGGAGAATCATGGCGGTGGTGGTCGTCTTGCCGTGCGAGCCGCCCACCACGATGCGCAGCTTGTCTTTGCTCTGCTCGTAGAGGTACTCGGGGTAGCTGTAGATCTTCAGACCGAGCTCTTGGGCCCTCAAAAGCTCGGGATTATCGATGCGGGCGTGCATGCCCAGCACCACGGCGTCCAGGTCTTTAGTAATCCTCTCGGGGTTCCAACCGAACTCTTCCGGCAGCAGGCCGTACTTCTCCAGGCGACTCTTCGCCGGGTCGAATATTTCGTCGTCACTTCCCGTGACGGTGATACCTTTCTGACAGAGGGCGATGGCGAGGTTATGCATCGCGCTTCCACCTATGGCTATAAAATGTACTTTGCTCACTTTCATATTTTTTATTTTAAGGTGTTCGCCACCCCTTACGGGGGTCATTGATCTTTCGGAAAATAGTGATAATATTTGGTTACTTGTTTCTCGAGGAAGTGGCGGTCCAATTGGTCGCTGGCCTCGCTGATAGGCAGGCAGCGGCCATCCTTGTAGAGGACCTTAATCTCCTGGTCGTTGAAGTCATAACTGCGGTTGTGCAGCTCGCCGGTACCGTGGAAGTAGTCGCATTCGACACCTTCGAACGGCTCGTTGCTGAAGCGGATGGCCGGCAGACGACGGTTGACGAGATTGCGACAGAGGGTGCTCAGAATTTCGTCGTCCGAGTGCTGCCAGTGCTTCACGGCGACCATCACGTCGTCGTCGTCGACCTCGGCAAAGCGGTCGAGGTCGAAAGAGGAAAGAGGAAAGTTGAAAGTGGAAAGATTGAGTTCCCTTGCACGGCGAAGGATGGAGAGCAGGAGCTGGTCGGCGGCGATGACGGTCTTGTGCATATAGACCTGCCAGTACATCAGGCGGCGACTGATGATGAACTTCTCCACGCTGTAGATACCCTTTTCGTCCACAACAAGTTCATCCTCATGCACATTGAGCATGGAGATGATGCGGTCGGTGCCGACGATGCCCTCGCTGACGCCGGTGAAGAAGGAGTCGCGCCCCAGATAGTCGAGGCGGTCCATATCGAGCTGGCTGCTGACGAGCTGGTGGAGGAAATGCTTGGGGTATTTATTGGTGAAAATATCGATGCACATGGAAAGAGCCTTCTGTGCGTCATCTCGCATCCGCTGCATCATGAGAAGCGTGATCTCCTCGTGGGGCACATCGACGAGTACCCTCTCGCTGGTGTGCGAAAAAGGCCCGTGTCCGATGTCGTGCAGGAGGATGGCCAGCATGGCCCCGCGGCACTCCTCGTCGCTAATGGCGACACCCTTCTGTTTGAGCGTTTCCAGCGCCCGCTTCATCAGATTGAGGGCACCCAGCATGTGGCTGAAGCGCGTATGCATGGCGCCGGGGTAGACCAAATAGGTCAGCCCCAGCTGCTTGATGCGCCGCTGCCGCTGGAAGAAGGGATGCTCGATAACCTGCAGGATCACGGGGTCGTCGATGGAGAGGAAACCGTCGTAGACGGGGTCGTTGATGATTTTGCGTTTGCTCATTGATGCAAGATAATATAGCTGATTTGAGGTGCATTGCCACCAGACAGGAAGTAGTATTTGCCGTTGCCGAAACGATGAAGGGGCGACAGAATGAGGTACTTGCCGTCGGAGGCCAGCATCTGTTTGGAACCCTTGCCATCGGGAGAAAAGCAATAGGCTGCCAACGCAGCATTGGCCATCAAAAGACTTTTGCTTCTTTTGGCGGCGATGGAGGGGTTGTATTCAGGCGACTCGTCCTTCGACTCGTTAGTAATGACACAGATGGTACCATCGTGATCGAGCAAATAGGGTCCACGAACGTCGAGGGTGGCATGCTGGTTATTCTGCATGATGCCACGAGTCCACAAGATATTGCCCAGCGTGTCCAGGTTGGCAACCACCATGCCCTTTCTGAAGAACGAAAAACTGAGCTCCATACCATTCTGGCGATGAGACTCGCGCCATTGGCGCTGGAAGAGAACAGCACCACCAGAGGCTGTGGTGAGATGATCGCAAAGGAGGATGTAGTTGGCGCCTTTAGAGGACAGTTTGGTGTCGGTATCGACATTCTCGAACACGCAGAGTTCCTCGTTAGAGAAAGGGTGACGGTTATGGGCACAGAGCGAAGCCGATTGCATGTCGAAGAGCAAAGAATGGAAGGCTGTGAAGAGGTGCTTGCCAGCGAGAAAGCCACTCTCCTCACCTTCGAGGGCTGCGCACAAAACCTTACCGCCAGCGTAGTTGAGCAAGGCAAGTTGCTCGAGGTCGCCTTTGAGCATCATTTCACCCGACTTCAATTCGGAGGAATTGGCGACATTGAATCGCAGGAGAGACTGCTCATGACTATTGGAAGAGAGGAGGCAGGCTGTGACCACCTCGCCGCGGTCGGTTACCAGTATTTGGCGCACCTCACCATGGGGCAATTTGCACACCCGAAGGCGCTTCATTTCTCCATCATAAAGCATAGCGGTGGCCTGGTCGCCGCCGTCGCTTTCCTTGGTGAAGACCACAGCATGGTAATTGTTGGAAGGCGACGAAACAGCCCGAAAGAAACATTGCTCTTCCTCGCCAAGATTCACTTCGGCCAACAAGCTGTCGGAGATCACTCGGAGAGGGGAATCATTCAACACAACGTGCCGCATTGTGCTGCCCTTTTTGTCGAAAGATGTCAGCAGTAGATGCAAACGATCCCCATTGCCGAAAGCCTCCACCGAGCATCCTCGCGTATTGTCTATTTTCACAATGGCCGATTCTTTCCACCTATCGTTGATTTGGCGCACCTGAATACTCTTCACCGCACCCACAGCATTCCGTTTCGCTTCCACCACCAGCAACTCTTCTTCGTTGTTGGAAGGAAGCATCTTCACCACCACTTGCGACGTCGATCTCTTACCCGACTTGTCACTTTGGTGAAAAGTAATGTTTTGGCTCCATGCCACAGATGCCATAAAGCACATGGCCAATGCAAATACCGTTTGTTTCATATCATTGATGTATTAGAGGTTATCGTATCATATAATAATCCTGCGGCCTCAGCCACCATCTCGCCACAGGGCTTCTTGCCCTGTGCCAGCAGGCGTCCGCATACGATGTCGCCGTTGCTCTCGCGGAATTGTTCTATCAGCGGGCGCACGTCGGCCGTGTGGCCCGTCAGGCCACACACCATCGCCATACCACTCACGCAGCCGCACACCTCCCTCGTGCCCGCAAGGCCGCGACCGAAGGGAGCGGCCACATTCATAGCATCTTCCGGCTTTATAGGCAGCTTGTCGGCATACGCCAGCACCACCGCCTGGCAGCAGTTGCAGCCCTGCTTGTGCAGCGCTCGTGCGTTATTCATTCGTTCTTCCTTGGTCATAACTCTTAACTTTTAACTCTTAACTCTTAACTGCTTAAACATCTCCCATATCACAATGGCGGCGGCGCAACTCACATTCAACGAGTGCTTCGTCCCCTCCTGCGGTATCTCCAACGCCCCGTCGCACAGCTCCATCACCTCCTCCTGCACCCCCTCAATCTCGTTGCCCAGGATGATGGCCACCTTGTCGAGCGCGACGGCCTTCAGGTCGTCGACCCATATGCTCTCACGAGCAATCTCCACCGCATACACCTTATAGCCGCGTTCTTTCAAAGCACTGACACACTCCACCGTGTCCTCGTGGTAGCTCCACTCCACACTATCCTCGGCGCCGAGGGCCGTCTTGTGTATCTCGCGGTGCGGCGGCGTCGCCGTGATACCGCACAGGGCTATATGCTCCACACGGAAAGCGTCGCTCGTGCGGAACACCGACCCGATATTGTTCAGACTCCGCACATTGTCCAGCACCACCGTCAGCGGCAGCTTCTCGCTCTCGCGAAACTCCTCCACCGTCATCCGGTGCATCTCTTCGGTTGTCAGTTTATGAGTCATTGTTCTATAGGGCTAAACTTGACGACAAAGGTATACTTCACGCGGACACGTGTGTCGCGCTGACGTCCGGGAATCCATCGGGGCATCATCCGAATCACGCGTAGAGCTTCCTCGTCGGTCTCCTCGTCAATACCCCGCAGCACCTTGAGGTTCGTCAGTCGCCCAGTGCGTTCAACGATAAACTCCACATACACCTTCCCCTCCACCTGTCGCGGGTTGCGCAGGTTGCGATTCACAAAGGCCTGCAACGAATCCTCTCCCCCGGGAAACTCCGGGTCGTTCTCGACAACAGTAAACACATTGTCAAAAAAGAATTCCAACTTATCGTAGATGGGGCTGTCTCCCACTATGCGTCCCGTGGTGTCTAGGAAAAAGAAATGATTATCCTCAAACTGTATCATCTCGATGTCATCGTCCAGACTGTCCCTGATGGTAACCAATGTCGCTCCTGCCGTCTCTTCCATCGGTAAACCGTACATATCAACCAAACACTTGCGTCCGGCAATCTCAGTCACACCGTCCATCCGCATCATACAACTCCGGATATCCGATCCATAATGATACTTTGGATGGAAAGTACCAATACCCACAGATCTCATCTGCGATCTCCAGTCATAATCATACTGCGCCAGCACCAACATCACACTGTCCGGCACATTCATTGCCTCAACAGCATCAGTCAACTGCCGCTCCAGTACACTGTCAACAAAACGGTAGTTCTTCATCAGATACTGCACATCGTTTATCTTGTTGCCACACGACGACAACAACATAAGCAAAAAAAGCAATATGCCTGCACCAGATTTCAAAACCCTTAATTCTTATTATATAAAAACTTAAACTAAAAACTTAAACCCTAAACCTTAAACCGTAAACCTTAAACCTTAAACCATAAACCTTAAACCTTAAACCGTAAACCTTAAACCTTAAACCTTAAACCAATAAACTACCCCACGCTCCCTTCCAGGCTCACGCTCAGCAATTTCTGCGCCTCGACGGCGAACTCCATGGGGAGTTTTTTGAGCACATCCTTCGCGTAGCCGTTCACGATGAGGCCCACGGCGCTCTCGGGACTGATGCCGCGCTGCTGGCAGTAGAAGAGCTGGTCTTCGCTAATCTTGGATGTGGTCGCCTCGTGCTCCAGTATGGCCGTGTGGTTGTCGGCCTTGATGTAGGGCCATGTGTGGGCGCCGCACTGGTCGCCGAGCAGCAGCGAGTCGCACTGCGAGTAGTTCCTCGCGTTGTCGGCCCCCTTGCCTATCTGCACCAATCCGCGGTAGCTGTTGTGGCTCTTGCCGGCGGAGATGCCCTTGCTCATGATGGTGGAGTGGGTGTTCTTGCCCACGTGGATCATCTTGGTGCCAGTATCCGCCTGCTGGTAGTTGTTGGTGACGGCCACCGAGTAAAACTCCGCCGTCGAGTCGTCGCCCTGCAGTATGCAGCTGGGGTACTTCCAGGTGACGGCGCTGCCGGTCTCCACCTGTGTCCAGCTGAGCTTGGAGTGCGAACCCTTGCAGATGCCGCGCTTGGTGACGAAGTTGTAGATGCCGCCCTTGCCGTTCTTGTCGCCGGGGTACCAGTTCTGCACCGTGCTGTACTTCACCTCGGCATCCTTCATCACCACAATCTCCACGATGGCGGCATGCAGCTGGTTCTCATCGCGTTGCGGAGCCGTGCAGCCCTCCATGTAGCTCACGTAGGCCCCCTCGTCGGCCACTATCAGCGTCCGCTCGAACTGGCCCGTCCCCTTGGCGTTGATGCGGAAATAGCTGCTCAGCTCCATCGGGCAGCGCACCCCCTTGGGGATGTAGCAGAAGGAGCCGTCGCTGAACACGGCGCTGTTCAACGCGGCGAAGAAGTTGTCGGCTGAGGGCACCACCGAACCTAAATACTTGCGAACCAGGTCGGGGTGTTTTTGAACGGCCTCGCTGATGGGCATGAAGATGATGCCCTTCTCCTCCAGCGCCTTCTGGCTGGTGGTCTTCACGCTCACGGAGTCCATGATGGCGTCGTAGGCCACTCCGGCCAGCGCCTCGCGCTCCCTGAGGGGGATACCCAGCTTGTCGAAGGTCGCCAGCAGCTCCGGGTCCACCTCGTCCATGCTTTTCTTCTTCTCCTGCTTGGGGGCGGCGAAGTAGATGATGTCCTGATAGTTCGGTGTCTCGTACTCCAAGTGCGCCCAGTCGGGCTCCTTCATCTTCTGCCAGCGGCGGAACGCCTCCAGGCGGAACGCCAGCAGCCACTCGGGCTCCCCCTTCTTTTTCGATATCAGACGTACCACCTCCTCGTCCAATCCCTTGCGGATGGTCTCGGTGTCAATATCGGTAGTGAAGCCCCACTTGTATTCCTCGTTGGTAACTTCCTGAATTATATCTTTTTCGTTGTCTTCCATTATCGTATATATACTATTTATAGCAAATGCAAAGATACAAAAAAATTCCGATAATCGGAAAAAATAACTCATCACTCCCCCACTCTGCCACTCAGTCACTCAGCCACTCCTCTACTCATCCTCTTCAGTTTCCGATTGATCCATAAAGCATAGGGGATGCAGAGGAGGAAGGTCAGCGCGTCGGCCACTGCCTGCGCCATCTGCACACCCGTCATGCCCAGACAAATGGGCAGCAACAGCAGCGCCGGAAGGAAGAAGAGTCCGTTGCGGCAGACACTGAGCAGCGTGGCAGGGGCTGTCATACGGATGTTCTGGAAGAGCATCCCTGTGGTGGTGAACAGCGCCACCAGCGGGAAGGCGACACACTGCCACCGTAGGGTGACAGCACCAATCTCAATAAGAACAGGATCTTCGGCGCGGAAGAGTGCCACTATCTGGGGTGCAAACAACAATCCAACCGATGAAATCACCAGCAAGAAAGCCGTGCCCACACAGCTCGCGAAGAGCCACGCCTCGCGCACTCGGCCGTAGAGTTTCGCCCCATAGTTGTAGCCGCACACCGGCTGGAATCCTTGCGAGAAGCCCAGCACCACGCTGAAAGCGAACATCATGATGCGGGTAACGACAGCAAAGGCCGCCACCGCCGACGCCTCCTCCCCGGGTGCCGCATAGAGCGCCGCACAGTAGTTCAGCGACACCGCCGCCGCGCAGTTGAACACCTGGCGGAACAACGACGGCAATCCGCCACGGAATATCTCGTAGTACACCTTCGCCGACGGCTTGAAGTCGCGCCAACGGATATGCACACTCTCGGGCCTCAACGTCCCGCAGAGCAGCAGCACCCACGCCGCCAGCTGGCTGACGGCAGTGGCCAGCGAGGCGCCGCTGACGCCCATGTCGAAGGTGAAGATAAACAGAGGGTCCAACCCGATATTGAGCACCGCACCGCTCACTATGCCCACCATGCCGAAGGTGGCGTTGCCCTGGAGGCGCAGCTGGTTGTTCAGTGTGAGGGCCGACATCATGAAGGGCGTCGCCAGCACGATGTAGCGCAGGTAGTCGTTGGCATAGGGCACCACCTCCTCTGGCGCACCCAGCAGGCGCGAGAGCCAGCTCAGGTTCGGTAGGCAGCACAGCGCCGCCACCAAGCCCAGCAGCATGGGCGTCACGAAGCCCACCGTAGCCACGATCGTGGCCGACGACACATCCTTGGCCCCGAGGGCCCTGCTGATATGGTTGCCACTCCCGTGGCCGAAGAAGAAGCCCAGCGCCTGGATGAACGTCATGTAGGCAAACGAGATGCCGATGCCGGCGGTGGCCTCGGTGCTCAGGCGGCCCACAAAGGCCGCGTCGGCCACGTTGTAGAGCGCGGTAGTCACCATCGCCACTATCGTCGGCAACGCCATCTTGCACACCAGCCCCTTCACGGGCCGCTGCGTCATCTCAGCATATTTGTCCTCAAGCGTCAATAACTATTCACAATTCACAATTCACTATTATCTATTAACTATAATCTCCGTGTTCCCATTGGAGTTCAGCAGCTTGGCCCTCACGCTATAGCTCCGGTCGCCGCGCACATAGTCCACATCCACCTCGTCGCCCGGCGAGAACAGTGCCAGCTCCTCCATCATCTCGGCGAAGGTGTTCACCTCCTTGCCCGCAACGCGGACTATGACGTCCCCCTGGCGGATGCCCGCGCGGTCGGCGGCGCAGTCGGCGTTGACCTTGGCCACGTAGAGGCCCTTCAGGTCGCGGGCGCCCGTCTGACGTGCCACGTTGGCGTCCACCTCCGTCACCTGCACTCCCAGGTAGCCGCGCTGCACATAGCCGTAGCGCTGCAGGTCGCCAGCCACCTTCACGGCAATGTTGCTCGGGATGGCGAACGAGTAGCCGATGTAGTTGCCGCTGTTGCCGGAGGCTATGGCCGTCACTATCCCCACCAGCTCGGCGCGCCCGTTCACCAGCGCGCCGCCGGAGTTGCCGCTGTTCACCGCCGCATCCGTCTGCAGGAAGCTCTCCAGGGGCGTCTCGTTGCTGCGCGAGGCCTCGATGATGTGCATGTTGCGCGCTTTCGCGCTGATGATACCCGAGGTCACCGTCGAGGTGAGGTTGAAGGGGTTGCCTATGGCCAGCACCGGCTCGCCCACACGCACGGCGTCGCTGTTGCCAAAGGGGATGAAGTGCAGCCCCCCGGCCTCCACCTTGATGACGGCGAGGTCGGTGGAGGGGTCGTTGCCCACCAGGCGGGCCGGAAGCTCGCGGCGGTCGTTGAGCGTCACGGTAATGCGCTGCGCGTCCTGCACCACGTGGTTGTTCGTCACTATGTATCCGTCGCTTGTCACGATGACCCCGCTGCCGTAGGCGTCGTACACCTGCCGCTGCACCCCCTGCTGGATGATGAAGCCGAAGAACGACTGGTAGAGGGGCGTCAGCTGCGAAATCTCGCATTTGATGTGGACCACAGCGTCGATGGTGGCGGCGGCAACGTCGGAGAAATCAACGAGTTTCGGTGGTGCAACCTGTGGTGCCGTCTCTGGAGGCACAACGGCGGAGGCGGCAGCGGTGCCCTCCGTCGAGGGTTGTGCCGTGCAGGAACCCAGCGCCAGCGTGAGCGCTGCCAAGAGTGTGAAGAGAGATCTGTTCATGCAAAACATATTTTGGTAACTTCTATTAATTGCCCGTAGGGCATTTCTTTCAATAGCAAATATCTAATTTCAATTTTCAATTAAACGTATTTATAGAACATCCTTTTTTTCTTTCTTTTTTGGGTGCGCAGGCGTCCCGCCTGCATCATGTCCGGGTACGCAGGGGTCCCGCCTGCATCATATCATCAAAAACTCAAAAATCCCAAAAAAATTGTGCCAACAAGAGAAAAAAAATCCCCGCACGCTAAATCTCGTGCGGGGATTACCGATTCCCTTGGGAATGTGCCGTCCTACTTCACCATGAGCTTGCGGATGGCGTTGACCTGCTCGCCCGTGATGCGGACGAAGTAGGCCCCCTGCGCATAGCCCGCAAGGTCAATCGTGAGGGTCTTGCCCTTGGCCGTGTACTCTCCCACGACTCTGCCGTTCATGTCCACTACCGTCACCTTGGCCCCTCCGTCGATGCCCGTGAGGGTAACCGTGGTGGAAGCGGGGTTCGGGTAGAGGGCGATGGCGGCGGTGGCAATGTCGTCGATGCCCTCGGTGCCGTCGTCCGGTGTCTCGAAACTGGTGGCGTTGCTCCAGATGGAGTACACGCCTTCAGCGCAGATGCTGCGCACGTAGACATCGTAGAGGATGCCCGCCGTGAGGCCCGTGAGGGTGGTGCTGCTGCCGTTGGCGCGGACCGTGGTTCCGTGGCCTACGCCAAAGCCGCTGGCGCCATATTCAAGTTCGAAGTTGTCCACTCCATTGGGGGCCGTCCACGATATCAGGGCACTGCCCGCCGTGATGTTGGAGGCGGTCACCCCACTGACGGGTTGGCAGCTGCTGGTGCTGAAGGTGGCAGTGGCGCTCCACTCGCTCTGGTTGGTGGCGCTGCAGTTGGCGCGGACAGCAACCGTGTACTCAAGGTTCGAGGCAAGTCCACTGACGGTGTAGGGGTTGCTGCTGGCCGTGAAGGTCTGGTCGAAGCCGGCAGCGGTGACGTGGATATCCCAGCTGTTCTGCCCCTCGGCGGCGCTCCAGCCTATGGTGGCGGTGTTCAGCCCTATGTCTGTAACGGTGACCTCGGTGGGCACTTCGCACTCCGGTTCGGGCTGGGCCTCGAAGTTGGCTATGAGGGCCACGTTATCCGTCACGGTGAAGGTGTAGGGGTTGTCGCTGCTCACGGCGGTGCCGTCGGCAGTCCAGTTCACAAAGAGGTAACCCTCCGTCGGGGTGGCCGTAGCGGTGACGCTGGTGCCCTCGGGAAGCAGTCCGCTGGGGCTCACGGCAGCCGTTCCCATGGCGCTGTTGGCCGATGTGGCCGTGACCGTGTAGGTGGCCACGGGCGTGGCGCCGGGGGCACCAACGGTGATATCGTCGATGGCAACTCCATAGCCGTAGTGGTCAACCATCTCGAAGGCTATCTGGTAGGTGGCCGTGAGGTTGAGGAGGGCTATGGTGTCGGCCGTCCATGTGGCAATGGCGCCAGTGTAGCTTTCCAGCAGCGTCCAGTCGTCGCTCTGCTGGGCTCGGTAGTACACCTTCAGCTCGTCAATGTCGCCCGCCCAGCTGCGCTGCACGTGCCAGAAGGTGAGCACCACCGAGCTTTGGCTCGCCAGGTTCAGGGTCGGGGAGATGAGTTTGGTGCTGTTGCCGCTCGAGGAATGGGTGATCAGGGCGTTGCCGCTGCCGCCGTGCGAGCCCGTGGAGGTGCTGTAGTCGCCCGTGCCTTGTCGCCATTGGCTCTGTCCCTCCTGCTGCCAGCAGAGGAGCTCGGCCTCCGTTTCAAAGCCCACGCTCCAGGGGAAGACCACCACGTCGTCGCATTCCGTGGCACCGCCAATGGTGCGGGCGTCCGAGGTGTCGGACAGTCCGCAGAGGGTGCGGACAAAGAAGGTGTGCGAGGAGGAGGCCGTGAGGCCCGTGGCGGTATAGGTGGTGTCGCTGACGAGGGTCCACGCGCCGCCGTCAATCGAGACAAGGAAGCCCATCACCGAGTCGATGGCGTTCCACGCTATGCTGATACTGCTGGTACTGCTTGCCGTCACCTCAAGTCCCGAGGGTTGCATGCACCCCGAGCAGGGGGCAAGGGTGTTCACCAAGGTGTCGCCGTTGTTCGAGGCCGACATCGAGTTCGGGGCGAAGCTGTAGAGCTCCACGCCCGAGCCGCCCAATATCACGGCGCTCATCTCGTAGGGATACATGCCACTGGTGTTGACAACAACAGCCACAGGCATCGTCGAGCACACCGGAACCATCAGGGTGTCGCTGTTGCCCGTGGCTATGGTGCCGCTGGCCAGCTGCAGTCCGTTCTGGTAGACGTTGAGGGAGTTTCCGTTCCATCCGTCGCCGTACGAGTCGGCCATCACGAGGGTGATGTTGCACGTGCCGTCGTCGCAGAGGGTGAAGAAGGTAGCGCTCTCGCCCACGGCTTCGCCGTCATCGCTGCCGCAGTCGGCAATGACCTCGACGGTGTGTTCCGTCATCGGGCTCAGCCCCGTGAGGCTGTAGCTCGGGGTTCCCGCAACCACGACGGTGTCACCCCCGTCGACGACGATCTTCCACGCCGTCTCCGTGCCGCCAGGGGTCCAGCTGGCGGTGGCGCTGCTTCCCGTGATGTCGCTGAAGACTATGTCGCCAACAGGCACGCAGGCAACGGTGGTGGTGAAGCCTACGGTGCTGGCCATCGAGGTGTCGCCGCTGCCGCAGATGGCGCTGATGGCCACGGTGTGGCTGCTCTCGCTCGTCAGGCCGTCCAGGTGGATGGAGTCCGTAGTGACCTCATAGCCCTCGCCGCCGTCAACCACAACCCACCACGAGGTCTCGTCGCCCCGCGGGGTCCACACAATGTCGGCATCGTGGGCATATACATGCTGGGCCGCCAGGTCGCCGACACTCGTGCAGGTGAGCTTCGCAATCCTGATGTTGTCCACTGCGGCTCCCGGGTTCTCATAGGTGCTCATCGAGGAGTTGTACCAGTAGAAGTCCAGGGTGTAGAGGCCGGTGTCCACATCGATGACCGTGCTGTAGGTGGTCCAGTTCAGGCTGTCGTGGAGCGACCCCGTGAGGTTGGTGCCCGAGGGGCTGCTGCCGGCATTGGGCCGGTAGGCCCCGGCAACCAGGTGGGCACGCAGGTAGGCGTCGCTGCCGCCGTTGCATTTCCACGCGAAGGAGAGCTCGTATTCGCCCGCCTCCGTGAAGCGTATCTGGCGGTAGGCGTGCGAGTTCGCGCTCGCCTGCGAGGTGTATTCATTGGTGGCACCGTGGGTGGAGCTCACGTAGAGGGAGCGTCCGCCCGTGGCGGCAACGGCCTGGCCGATATACCAGCCCGAGGCGTTATTGGCCATGTTCCAGCTCACATCCTCCCCCTCCTCGAAGCCGTTCTCGTAGGGGAATTCGCTGACGGGGTTGGGGTCCACCACATAGATCACCAGGCTCTCCGTGTCGGCACCGAAGGCCGTGCTGGCTATCAGACTCAGGGTGTCTATCCCCGCAGCGCTGTAGCTCACCGTGACGGTGTCGGTGTTGTCGCCCGTAAGGGTCACGCCGCCCGTGGCGGCAAGGGTGGAGGTCCATTGGTAGCTCACGTCGCTCCCCGTCATCAGGTTCCCGCTGAAGGTGAAGGCGGTGTCAACGCCTATGGTGTACGTGTACGTGGCGGGATTGAAGGGACTCAGCACCGGCACTCCCACATAGATGACGCTGAAGTCGTCAATCATCAGGGTATAGGTGCCCGTGCCCGTGGGCGTGGTGCGGATGGCTATGCGCTCACCGTCGCCCTGATAGGTGTTGAAGAGGACATTGTAGATGCGATAGGCGCTGGAGAAGGAGGAACCGGCAATGAGATTGACGGTGTCCACAGGGACAAAGACGTCCATTCCCTGTTCGTTGGTCTCTATGACGCCCGCCTCCAACCTGAAGTTGGCGTTGGTGATGGAGGCATAGAAGCTCAGCTGCAGGTCCGCGATGTTCTGCATGCGGGGCAGCGCCAGCACTTCCGTCTCGCCCTGGTTGCTCTCAAATTCGAAGTACACGTCGCTGTTGTGGGCGTTGGGGGTGTGGCGGTAGGCCGAGGGGAAGACGGGATGGGGGTTCAGACCCGTGTTCGTGCCCGTCTGCACCTGCAGCCAGCAGTCCGGCATGTCGCCGGTCTGCAGGTCTTCAAACCCCGAACTGAACGGGAGGTCGGCGTAGCCGTCGCACTCCGTGTGGACGCTGACGCTCCGCGCGGCGGAGGTGTCGTCGTAGCCGCAGACGGCGCGCACCGATAGGGTGTAGTGGGTGTTCGACTCAAGGCCGCCCACCACGAAGCTGTTCGTCGCCGTAGGGCTACCCAGGGCTTCCTCGCCGTTCACGTAGACGGCCCACAGCGTTTCGTCGTTGCCGGGGGTCCAGCTGATGGTGGCCGACGAAGCATCGAAGGTGTTGAGGGTCAATCCCGATACGGGAATGCACGAGGGGCAGCCGTTGCCAACGGCCACAAGGGTGTCACCCGCCGAACGGCCGGCAATGGTGGCATTGAACAAGTCGGTGCCCGCAATGTCGGTCACCCGCACCGACGGCGTATAGTAGGTCGAGGAGGGCATCTGCGCCACCAGCACAATGACGCTGTCGCCGTTGCAGATGTCCACCGTGCGGGTGTCCGTACCCGTAGAAAGGGCCGACCCGTTCTGGTACACCGCCACCGAGGGGTTGTAGTACGTGCTGTAGCTGTAGCTGCTCGAGGGGGCGACAACGAGTTGGCAGTTGCCGTTCTCGCAGAGGGTGCGGAAGGTGCCCGTGAGGCTCATCGAGGTGTCACCCGCACCGCAGACGGCGCGAATCGTCACGCTCTGGTCGGTGTTGGCATCAAGGCCGCTGAAGGTGTAGCTGGCGCTGCTCACGGGACTGTCGCCCACCTCCTCGCCGTTCACCATCACCATCCACGAGGTCTCCTCTCCCACGGGGGTCCATGTGGCAGTGGCACCGTTGTTGGTCAGGTTGCTGAAGGTCAGTGCCGTAGGGGCGGGACACGTGAGGCGGCCAAAGTAGAGGTTGTCCACAGCCACAGCGGGGCTGTTGAACACGCTGCCGTCCGAACGCCACATGAAGATGAGCTTGTAGGTCCCCAGGTCGGCGTCGGTCACCACTCGCGTGGTGTAGTAGTGCTGCCAGCTGCTCTGCTGGTTGAAGCGGCCGCCAATCTGGGTGGCGCCGCTCAGCGTGCTGTTGGCCGTGGGCGTCACGTTGTCCGGCGCCCAGTACACATACATGTAGTCGTACGAGCTCTCGCCCGTTCCCTTCCAGTCAAAGGCTATCTCGTACTCGCCGCTCTGCTGCAATTCCACAGTGATCCACGCGTAGGAGTACACATTGGCGGTGCTGTAGTTGTTCGTGGCGCCGTTGTCGTTGCTGATGTACATGCTCCGCGCTCCGCCGCTGTAGGTGGCTCCGCCGAAGCACCATCCGTCGGCACCGTTGGCGAAGGAGACGTAGGCGCTGTCGCCGCTCCCCACCTCGAAGGTGAAGGTCCGCGGCAGGTCGGCATCGCTCAGCGTCGTCGCCGTCTGCGCCGTCACCATGGTGGGTAGCATCATGGCCACCAATCCCATTAATGTAAGTAGTCGTTTTCTCATAATGTAATGTGTTTGAATTTTTTATAATGTTTAATGATATCTATATCATTTTGCAAATATACAAAAATATCACTTCCTCCGCAATTTTTTTTCAAAATAGGAGTTTTTATTTCCAAATAGTTTTTTTTGAAAGCCCATGAAAACAGACAACAACCCTTCATCGTCCCCCCTCCCCTCTCCCCAGCCGTGGGGCAAGCTCATCCTCTTCCCTGTCCCCATCGGCGCCGACGACCTGGCGTGCTCTCTCCCCCCGCAAAACGCCGCCCTCCTCGCCTCTTGCCGCACTTTCATCGTCGAGGAGCTGCGGAGCGCCCGCCGCTTCCTCAAGAAGGCGGCCTACCCCTACCCTATCGACAGCACTGTCTTCCTGGAGCTTAACGAGCATACCTCCCACGAGGCAATAGGTGGCTACCTAGATGCAATAGAGCGTGGCGAGAACATCGGCCTGTTGAGCGAGGCCGGCCTGCCCTGCGTGGCCGACCCCGGGGCCATGATCACCAAGGTGGCGCAACGACGTGGCATCGAGGTCGTACCCCTCGTGGGTCCCTCCTCCCTCATGCTGGCGCTCATGGCTTCCGGCTTCAACGGCCAGAACTTCGCCTTCGTGGGCTACCTGCCCGTCGACAAGTCCAAGCGCTCCGCCGCCATCCGCCACCTCGAGGAGCGCCTCCGTCGCGAGCACCAGACCCAGCTCTTCATCGAGGCACCCTATCGCAACAACCAGCTCCTCGAAGCCCTATGCACCACCCTCAACCCCCAGACCATGATTTGCGTGGCCTGCGACCTGACGCTGCCGACACAACAAATCCGCTCACTCACGAGTGGGAAATGGAAAACGGAAAGAGCGAAGATTGATCTCCACAAACGGAACACCGTGTTCCTTATCGGAGAATGAGGCATTATTTGGTTTACCGTTTACGGTTTAGGGTTAATGGGTTTAATGGGTTTAGGGGATTGGTTTCACGGCTGGCGGGAGGCTACTGATAGACCATGCGGCGAGAGCCGTCGGACATCACCTGCTGGATAATCTCACAGACCATCTGCTTCAGTTCGTCGATGAACTGGTGCGAGTCGTAGTTGTGCGCCTCAATGTCGCGCAGTTTCTTCTCCCACTGGCCGGTGAGTTCAGCACTTTTGAGGAGATCCTCCTGGATGACACCTATGAGGGCAATGCCTGTGGGCGTGGGCTCCAGACTCTTGCGAACTTTCTGAATATACTGCCGCTTGTAGAGTGTCTCGATGATGGCGGCACGCGTGGAGGGACGTCCGATGCCGTTGGCCTTGAGGGCGTCGCGCAGTTCTTCGTTGTCCACCATCTTGCCCGCCGTCTCCATGGCGCGGAGGAGGGTGGCTTCGGTGTAGGGTTTGGGAGGTGTGGTCTGCTTCTCGGTGAGGGTAGGCTCATGTGGGCCATGTTCGCCCTGCTCGAAGGCGGGAAGGGTCTGCTCTTCGTCGTCCCTCTTGTCCGACTTGTCCGTCTCTTCGGATGGGTCTGGTTTTCCACCGAAGACCATGCGCCAGCCTTCGTCGAGAATCTGCTTGCCCGTGGCCTTGAACTCCACATTCTCCACTGCCCCCAGCACCGTGGTGGTGGAGAATTTGCAGTCGGGATAGAAGACGGCGATGAAGCGGCGGGCGACGAGGTCGTAGACGCGCTTCTCGTCGAGCGATATGCTCACGGAGGAGGGGTCGGTGCCCGTGGGGATGATGGCATGGTGGTCCGTAACCTTGCTGCTGTCGAAGACTTTCTTGCTTTTCTTCAGCTTCTTGCCCATCAGTGGCTGGATGAGAGGTGCATAGGGGCGGATACCCTGCAATATCCCCGGACATTTGGCATAGATGTCGTCGGAGAGGAAGGTGGTATCGACTCGGGGATAGGTGGTGAGTTTTTTCTCGTAGAGGCTCTGGATGTGCTTCAGCGTGTCGTCGGCGGAGAAGCTGTATTTCCTGTTGCACTCCACCTGGAGGCTGGTGAGGTCGAAAAGTCGCGGCGGCGCCTCGGTGCCGGCCTTCTGCTCAATGGAGGTGACGGTGAAATCTTTGCCTTTGATTTCTTCCATGGCCTTCTGGCCTTCCTCGATCTTTTTGATTTTGCCTTTGGTGGAGCTGAAAGTGACGCCACGATAGACCGTCGAAAGAATCCAGTATTTCTCCGGTTTGAAGTTTTTTATCTCGAAATGGCGCTTCACAATCATGGCCAGCGTGGGGGTCTGCACACGGCCGATGCTGAGCACCTGGCCTTTGGCCTGCGCGAAGCGCAGGGTGTAGAGGCGGGTGGCGTTCATGCCCAGCAGCCAGTCGCCGATGGCGCGGCAGAGGCCGGCCTCGTAGAGGCTCTGGTATTCCTCCTGGGGCTTGAGGTTGGAGAAAGCCTCGCGGATGGCCTCCTCGGTGAGCGACGAGACCCACAGGCGCTGCACGGGGCACTTGACCTTGGCCTTCTGCATCACCCACCGCTGGATGAGCTCGCCCTCCTGTCCGGCATCGCCGCAGTTGATGATGCCGTCGGCGGCCTGGAAGAGGCGCTCGATGGTGCCGAACTGCTTCTCATAGCCTTGGTTGTCGATGAGTTTGATGCCGAAACGCGGCGGGATCATGGGCAGCGCCCCCAGGCTCCAACGGCGCCACTGGTCGCAGTAGTCCTGCGGCTCCTTGAGGGTGCAGAGGTGGCCAAAGGTCCAGGTCACCTGGTAGCCGTTGCCCTCCATGTAGCCGTCGTGGGAGGTGTTGGCCCCCAGCACCTTGGCGATCTCCTTCGCCACACTCGGCTTTTCAGCAATGCAAACTATCATGACATTCTATCTCAAAACAAAACGGAAAAAGATTGAGCTTCTTTTCTAACCAATGGCTTCTTCTCTAACCGAATCACCGGAAACATGCCGAATGGATCTCTTATCCTTTAATTCCAGCGCTGACCAACCGTCTCGGTTCTTCCTGCTACGGAGCACCATGCCGAGCTCGTTGGCGCGGGCGATGAGGGAGGCCTCGTCGGCCTCGTAGAAGCCGCTGAGGAGGAGTGTGCCGCCGGGGTTGAGCACAGCGGCATAACGCTCCATGTCGGCCAGGAGGATATTGCGGTTGATGTTGGCGATGATGATGTCGAACAGGCCCTGCAACGTGCTGGCGTCGCCGAGCTTGAGGGCGATTTCCACATTGTTGGATGCGGCATTCTCGCGGGCGTTGCGGAAAGCCCACTCGTCGATATCGACACCTTCGACATAGCTGGCGCCACGCATCTTGGCCAGGATGGCGAGGACGGCGGTGCCGCAGCCCATGTCGAGAACCCTTTTGCCCACCATGTCGAGCTCGGCCACATAGGAGAGCATCATGTAGGTGGTAGGGTGATGGGCGGTGCCGAAACTCATCTTGGGCTCGATGATGAGTTCGTAATCCACATCCGTGCGATGGGCATGGAACGGCGCACGCACCCAGATGCTGCCGCCATCATATTCCACCAAGACAGCCTGATGGCTTTTCTCCCACTCCTGATTCCAGTCGCGGTCCTCCATCTCTTCGACACTATATTTCAGCTGCACGGGAAAGGTCTCCACCGTCACCTCGAGGAAGTGGCGCTCGAACTTGTCGGCGGGCACATAGGCCTTAAGACCGTCCTTTGTCTCTACAAAGCTCTCGTAGGGGCCTTCGTTGCCCAGGGTATCGACCAGCAGGTCGCGGAAGAGGCCGGTGTCGTCCATCGTAAATGTTACCTCGATATATTTCATATTTTAGCAGTTAAATAGACAGTAGTTAAGTCAAATGATTCGCATACTCGACTTTGGTGAGGAAGAGGCCGCAGGCCGGCATGCTGACGCCAGCGGCGCAACGGTCTTTCTTCTCAATGATTTGGCGGAGGCCCTCGATAGAGAGTTTCCCCCTGCCCACGTCGAGCAAGGTGCCTGTCACCGAACGCACCATGTTGCGCAGGAAACGGTTGCTACGGATGGTGAAGACCCACTCCTCCCCTACCTCGTCCCAATGCGCATCACTTAAGTGGCAGATGTTGGTCTTCACCTGGGTATGCAGTTTGGCGAACGAAGTAAAATCCTCGTATTCCATGAGCACCCGAGCCGCCTCGTTCATCCGTTCCAGGTCGGGACGATAGTAGATGCGGCAATACTGCCCCTGGCGGAAAGGCAGACGGCGGTCGCTCACGTGGTACTGATAGGTGCGCGCGATGGCGTCGAAGCGCGCATGGGCGTTGTCGGCGACTGGGAAGATGGAGAAAATGGCGATGTCGGGAGGCAGCAGGTTGTTGAGCTTGAAGGAGAGCTGACAGCAATCGACGTCACCTTCGGCATCGAAGTGTGCGTAGAAGTCGCTGGCATGGACACCCGTATCGGTGCGGCCACAGCCCACGACGGCAATCTTCGCGCGTAGCAATGTCGTCAGCGCCCCCTCGAGGGTCTGCTGCACCGTGGGGAGACCCGGCTGCGTCTGCCAGCCGTTGTAATTCATTCCGTTATAGGCCAGATGTATGAAATAGCGTCCCATAAATCAAGGTGCAAAGATAAGAAAAAATAACGATATGGCAAAAAGAAAAAAAAGCGACAGAATTTTGTTGATTCTATCGCTTTGGTACCGCATATCAGAGTCGAACTGATGATCTTCTGCGTGAGAGGCAGATGTCCTGGACCACTAGACGAATGCGGCATGTCGTTTCTCAAGGTCGAATTTCTCTCTCGAAATCGGGTGCAAAAGTATGAACATTTTTTGAATTGGCAAAATAAAAAATCATTTTTTTTCTCATCTCACTCATTCCCAGCAAAATATTTTTTCTCCATACGCTCTATTACCCACACAAACTCCCCCACTTCATCATCTTCCGAACAGCTTTTTTCCCCCATCGACAGAGCGTTTCGGAGGCGGGTAGTCAGGGACGGACTCCCCTCTCCTGCTCGCGGTGACGGAGGGCAACATGGATGTTGGGATAGGTGGTACGAAGCCACTGGGCGAGTTGCTCGGCGCAGAAGACTGAGCGGTGCTGGCCACCGGTGCATCCGAAGGAGACCTGCAGGGAGGAGAAACGTCGCTCAACGTATTTGTCGACACTCTGAGCCACGAGCATCTTGACATGCTGCAGGAAATGGTCGACGGGAGGTTCATGCTGGAGGAACTCTATCACAGGACGGTCCTTGCCGGTATAGGCTTTGTACTCGGGGTAGCGACCGGGGTTGGGGAGGGCTCGGCAGTCGAAGATGAATCCGCCGCCGTTGCCCGAGGGGTCGGCAGGGAGCCCCTGCTTGTAGCTGAAGCTCTGCACAAAGACGGTGAGGGGGGAAGGCTGAGGGGATTGGGCGCCAACATTAACGCTAACGTTGACGGAAGCTGAGGGCTGAAGGCGGAGGTCGGAGAGGGAGAGAACGATTTGTTTGATGTGAGGGAGGGTGAGGAAGAGGTCGGGATGGTCGTCGGCGAGGCTGCGGAGGTTGTGGAGGGCCAGAGGGATGGACTGGAGGAAATAGTCCTTTCGCTCGAAGAGGCCACGATAGCCGTAGGCTCCAAGGGTTTGGAGGATGCGGAGGAGGAGGTAGGACCAGAACTGGGAGAGCCACTGGCGCCGTGCTTCGCCCCGGATTCCGCGTACACGGAGGTAGTGCTCCAAGAGTTCGTGACGTATGGCCTCGGGGAGATTGCTTTTGGCGCTATAGAGGATGGAAGCCACATCGTATTGCGCCGCCCCACGACGGGCCCCTTGGAAGTCGATGTAGAACAACTGAGGGCCAAAGACCATGATGTTGCGGGGGTTGAAGTCGCGGTAGAGGAGGAAATGGGTGTCGGCCTGAAGGAGGAGGTCGGCGAGGCGGAGGAAGTCGTCCTCGAGCAGCTGCTCGTCGAAGGGGACGTGGGCGAGTTTGAGAAAATGGTACTTGAAATAGTTGAGATCCCAGAGGATGGACTGGCGGTCGAAGTCGGGGCGAGGATAGGAGAGACTGAAGTCGAAGTCGGCCCCCGCCTGCTGGATGGCAGTGAGGTCGGCAAGGGCCTGCTTGTAAAGTAGGAGCATCTGTGCGTCGAAGCCCCCACCCTGGCGCTGCTTCTCATGCAGAAAGCCGTAGAGAGTGAGGTCGCCGAGATCCTGCTGGAGGTAGCAGCGCTGGTCAGGGGCTACAGCGTAGAGTTCGGGGACGCGTATCCCCTTGGCATGCAGGTGTCGGCAGAGGGCGAAGAAGGCTCGGTTTTCGCGGAGGTCGTCGCCCACGGAGCCGATGGCGGAGATACTGTTGTTCTCACCGCCCAGCATGCGGTAGTAGCGCCGGGAGGAGCCTTGTGCACCGAGGGCAAGGATATCGGTACAAGAGATACCGGACCACTGCTCGAAGAGCGTGGCCAACGAAAGGCGGTCGGCTTGGTCGGGCATGGGGATCAATCCTCTTTGGCTTCCTGATCGGCCTGCTCGGCCTCGAGCTGCTGCTGCTTGCGCACCTCGTCGAGCATGCAGCACTTGCCCGTGAAGACGGCGCCGGGCTCGATGGAGAGTTTGTTGATGAGGATGTCGCCCTTGACACGGGCGGTGCTGTGGAGCGACAGCAATTCCTTCACCGAGAGGTTGCCGTTGACGGTGCCGATGATGTTGGCGTTCATGCAGAGGACGTTGCCGTTGACGACTCCGGTGTCGCCCACGACGAGCTTGCCGTTGAGTTGGATGTTGCCCTCGAGGGTTCCGTCGAGACGGAAGTCGCCTGTGGCTGTGATGTCGCCCTTGATGACGGTGCCGTTGGTGATGATGTTGATTGCGTTGGGTGTGTCGGTTTCCATTGTTCTGGCCATTTTTTTATGATTTAAAATTTATGTTTTCAGCATTCAGGGTGATGTTTTCTTTTCTCAATTCTCAATTTTCAATTTTCTTTCAGCAAATAGCGTTCCATGAATCGCAGGTAGGCTTCGACGTTCTTGCGATTGTAAAAGGTGGCGTAGTTCTGGGTGGAGATGGGAAACTCCCGATGGTCGGCGTCGGCATAGCGCCGGAGGGGGCTCTCCTCCTGCGCGAGGTGCTTCCAATAGGCTATGGCTTCCTTTGCGTCGACAAAGCGATGGATGGTGATAATCTGCGTGCTGTCGGTGAAGAGTGCGGTGTTGACGCTATAGTTGGAGTTGGAATAGTAGCGGCTGTTGAACTCGGCCAACTGCATCTGCAGCTCCGTGGCCTTGATGGTGCGGTCGTCGACGACGACGACGACAAAATACTGCTGTCCACTGCGCTGACGGTAGACCATGGACTCCGGCGGCAGCGGCTCTTCTTCGTCAGCGGGCAGCGTACTGCTTTCGGTGGCCTGGGGTTTTTCCCTCCGGACACGCTGCTCGTCGGCGTCGGTGATGGTCTCGGAGGTGGCAAAGGTGGTGTCCTGCAGCAAGGCCAGCTGGGCTTCGGCCAGCGGCTGAATGCTGTCGGTCTTGGGAAGGGCAGCAAGGGCGGAGAAGAGCGAGATGGCATCGGTGACGTTGCCTGTACGGGCGAGGGCCAGCCCCTTCCAGTAGCGGAACTTGTGGAGGGCGGGGTTGCCGGGATAGATCTCCTCGGCCTCGTTGGCCAAGTCGACCACCGTAGTGAAGCGATGGGCGGCATACTCGCCATAGAGTTGCTCGTAGTCGGCCTCGATGCGGCGCGACCGGCGGAGGAGCTCCTTGTAGTATTCGTTGTCGCGAATGAGGTTGGCAAAGTCGCTGTCGGGGAAGCCCATGAGGACCATGTCGCGGTAGTAGTTGGCCTGCGGGGTGTTCCCCTGGCGGTCGTAGATGCGATAGAGCATATAGAACGCCTGCACAATCTCGGGGAAGGAGGTGTAGTCCTGAGCCAGGCGGTGGTAGCACTCGAGGGCCCGCGGGATATTGCCGATGCCGTCGTAGAAGATGTAGCCGGCATTGAGGAGGGAGATGGAGGTGAGGGAGTCGAGGGAGTCGAGGGCATGCTGCGATGCGGGGAGGTCCTTGAGATAGTAGGCCACACTGTGGGGGTCGGTGGGGTCGCCGGTGGCAGGAGTCTTGGAACTGGAATCGGAAGGCTGCGAGCTGAGGGTGTCGGCATCCTCCTCCTCGGGGAGGTCGTCGAGGGCGAAAGTGGTCATCTTGTTGGAGAGGAACCAGAGGTCCTCGAGGGCGCGCATACCCCAGCGCTGGCGGAAGGTCTCCTTGCCTTTCTGCACGGTGTTGGGGGTATAGAAATACCAGTCGCCGGTGAGGGTGTTCTGCTGCTGGCGCGCGTCGTTGCGCATCTCCTCGAGCAGCGCGCGCTCCTTGGCCTCCTCCTCCTGACGGCGCAGGTCGGCAATCTTGTCGTTGATGAGTTTCATCCGCTCGGCCTCGGGCATGGAGGCTACTGCCAGCAGGGAGTCGCAGCGCTCGTAGACTCGTGTGTAGGAGGCCAGCTCGCTGAGCATCTCGTGGCGTCGGCGGATGTAGTCGTAGCGGGGATAGTCGGCGGCAATGCATTGCATGGCGGTATCGTAGTAGCGCTGGGCGAGGTCGTAGTTCTCGAAGACCTCGTATTGCACTTCGCCCATACGGAGGGCCGACTGGGCGCGCTGGGCCTTGTTGACGGTGGCGAGGGCTACGGAGCGGCGATAGTTGTCGCAGGCCTTGTCGGGCTGCTTGACGCCGAGGAACATCTCGCCCTTGGCAAAGTAGATCTGGTCGCGGTATTCCTCGTTTTTCTTGTCCGAGATCATGTCGTCCAACTGACGTTCGAGCTTGGCGATGTCAGTGTGCTCGAGGTCGGCACAGGAGGCCATGCCGAGTTTGGCGTTGAACTCCAACACGTAGGGAGGACGATAGGACATCACCTGGTCGTAGTACTTGGCGGCGACGGAGCGCTTGTCGAGGTGGCGATAGATCTGGGCCATGAGGAACGAGAGGCGGGCCTTGGTGTAGCGGTCGGAGGAGGCGTCGATGGCTTCGTGGATGTACTCCACAGCTTTCTTGTATTTCTCCTGCGGAACAGTGGCTTCGACCATAGCGATGTAGAGCTTGTCGCGCTGGCTGCGGGAGAAGTTGCCTTTGGCGAGTCGCTGGACAAGCTGGTCGAGGGCGGCCTCGGCCTCTTCGTAGCGTTTTTCCATCGTCATGCAGCGCGCGAGGAGGACGGCCCCCTCGTCACCGGCATGGGTGCCCGCAAACTGCTGGATGAGGATGTCGCAGGTGTTGGAGGTGGAGACATAGTCGTGCTTGTAGAAGGTCGCGTAGGCAGTCATCAGATAGCACTCCTTGATGTAGGGCACATGCTCTACGCCTTTGACAAAGATGCTGTGCTTCTGGATTCCTTTGACTCCCTTCTCGATGGCACGATCCATCTCGGGATTGATGGAACGGGCAATCTCGTCGTCGCCCACATTTTCAGGCATGATGAAGCGCGTGTAGTCGTCGACGGCCGTCTTCTGGAGTTTGGTCTTTCCTGCCTTGAGACTCTCGTTGCCATTCCACCAGACATTGTAGTGGCAGGTGACGTTGTGGTATTGGATGTTGGTCCACTTGGCTTTCTCCGTGGAGCAGGAGGATAGAGTGAAAAAGGAAAAAGGAAAAAGGAAAACGAGGCTGACGCAGATAGCGCTGCGCAACCATTTGAACTCCTTATTATTTTTTTCAGTTTTCACTTTCAATTTTCAATTTTCAATTACCTCAAAACTTAAACCTTAAACCTTAAACCTCAAACCTCAAACCTTAAACCTTAAACCTTAAACCTTATACCTCAAACATTGAAACGGAAATGCATGATGTCGCCATCCTGGACCACGTAGTCCTTGCCCTCGACGGAGATCTTGCCAGCTTCGCGGCACTTGGCTTCCGATCCAAGGGCGACATAGTCGTCGTACTTGATCACCTCGGCGCGGATGAAGCCACGCTCGAAGTCGGAATGGATAATGCCCGCTGTCTGAGGAGCTTTCATACCTTTGCGGAAGGTCCACGCACGGCACTCCTTGGGGCCCGCAGTGAGGAAGGTCTGCAGGTTGAGGAGATGGTAGGCGGCCTTGATGAGGCGGTTGACGCCGCTCTCCTTCAACCCCAAGTCCTCGAGGAACATCTGCTTCTCCTCGTAGGTCTCCAGCTCGGCAATGTCGGCCTCGATGCCCGCACCGATGACCAGCACTTCGGCCTGCTCGTCTTTGACAGCCTCTCGGACAGCGTCGACATACTTGTTGCCGTTCACCACGGCCCCCTCGTCGACATTGCATACGTAGAGAACGGGCTTCGAGGTGAGCAG
The DNA here is from genome assembly GCA_902775135.1 of uncultured Bacteroidota bacterium. Classification (GTDB taxonomy): domain Bacteria; phylum Bacteroidota; class Bacteroidia; order Bacteroidales; family P3; genus Colimorpha. Next base: position 42,485 of record CACYKY010000015.1, read on the forward strand.
CATGAGGTCCTTGGCCACCTCGGCCTGGTTCTCGTCGAGCTGCACGGTGCGTGCGCTCTTGCCCTCCAACAGGGCGGCTTTGTAGAGGTCCATCACCTCGACGAGTCGTTTGGCATGGGCGTCGCCGCCGGCCTTGCTTTTCTTCACCTCTTTGTCATAGCGGTTCTCGATGGTTTCCAGGTCCTTGAACTGCAGCTCGAGGTCGATGGTAAACTTGTCGCGCACAGGGTCGACGGAGCCGTCGACATGGGTGATATTGTCGTCGTCGAAGCATCGGAGGACATGTATGATGGCGTCGCAGTTGCGGATGTCGGCCAGGAATTTGTTGCCCAGTCCCTCGCCCTTGGAGGCTCCCTTCACAAGTCCGGCAATGTCGACAATCTCCACGGTGGCGGGAACCACGCTGGCGGGTCGCTCAATCTCTACCAACTTGGCCAGACGCTCGTCGGGGACGGTGATGACACCCACGTTGGGCTCGATGGTGCAGAAGGGAAAATTGGCCGCCTGCGCTTTGGCGTTGCTCAGACAGTTGAAAAGGGTGGACTTGCCCACATTGGGCAGTCCCACTATACCACATTGGAGACTCATAATTCTTTTTCTATTAGGTATTGGTTGCGGGTAGTGCTGTTGCGGCAGACAAGCTCGCTGACAAAGCCTGCCAAGAAGAGCATCATTCCCATCAGGATAAAGAGCATGGAGAGGTAGAACCAGACGCTGTTGGTGAGCGAGATGCGGCTGGCCAGTCGCAAGCAGAGCACCACGACGAGGGCCACAAAGCCCACAAGGAACGACAGGCTGCCCACAGCCCCGAAGAAATGCATGGGCTGCTTGCCGAACTTGGACATGAACATGATGCTGATAAGGTCGAGGTAGCCATTGATGAAGCGGTTCATGCCAAATTTCGTCACACCAAATTCGCGCTTCCTATGCTGCACCACCTTCTCCCCTATCCTGCTGAATCCTGCCCACTTGGCAATGACAGGGATGTAGCGGTGCATCTCGCCGTAGACCTCGATGCTTTTCACCACATCGCGGCGATAGGCCTTGAGGCCGCAGTTGAAGTCGTGGAGTTTGATGCCGCTGAGCATCCGCGTGGTGCCGTTGAAGAACTTGGAGGGTATGTTCTTGGCCAGCTTGGAGTCATAGCGCTTCTTCTTCCAGCCCGAGACGAGGTCGTAGCCCTCCTCCCTGATCATGCGGAAGAGTTCGGGGACCTCGTCGGGACTATCCTGGAGGTCGGCATCCATGGTGATGACCACGTCGCCCTGTACAGCGGCGAAGCCTGTGTTCAGGGCGGCGGACTTGCCATAGTTTCTTCTGAACTTGATGCCCCGGTAGGCGGGGTTGGCAGCATGAAGTTTCTCTATCTCCTCCCAGGAGGTGTCCTTGCTGCCGTCGTCGACCATGACGACCTCATAGCTGAAACCATGCTCCTTCATCACCCGGTCAATCCATTCGGCCAAGTGTGGAAGCGACTCTGCTTCGTTATATAACGGAACTACAATTGATATATCCATAATTTACTTTTTATATTATTCATTATATATTTATCACTAATCACCAAAACCAACTATTAACTATAAACTATTTCTGGTGAATCGCCGATTTCTCATTCCTGAACACAAGGGCGGCCACAAAAGCGCCGAAACCGCCCAGGACAGACAGCTTGATCCCCGACTCGATACCCCACCAGGCAGCCCAGAAGTGCGCCGGCGCCGAGAGGAAAGCATCCTCACCTCGGAGCGTGCGGGTGAAAAGTTCCGTCTGTTCGGGAACGGCGCTGCCGAAGGCCCAAAGGAAAAGCCCGTAGAGCACGCTGCCCACCACAGCGGTACCCAAACCCAGAAGCATAAGCTCCTTGAGCGTCGCCTTGCGGTCGGGCAGGACATTGCGGTAGAGCAACGTGAAAAGGAACACCGCCACCAGCATGATACCGTCAGTGATGTAGGCCTCGGGACTCTCGGCGGGGACACCCATCATATAGCGTACAAGAATATACAACATCAGCACCACCCCGGTAATGATGCCGAAGCGGAGGTATCCCTTGCGGTAGTTGCCATGTATCTCTGACTGATATCTATGAAAAAATCCCATAATTCCTAAACACCAAAACCAACTATTAACTATTATCTATCTCACATTTGCTTCCAGCGCCTTGCGGATATTGGCCTTGATTTCCATGGCCTTCTTCTCAGCCACACCCTGTTTCTTCGGGCGGAAGAGGTCGGCATATATCACCTTTCCCAGGCTGATCTTGGGTTTCAGGATCGACCCCTTCACATCCACTCCCACCTTGGCCAACAGCGGGTTTTTCAGCAGCTCGAGGTGGTAGACGCAGTCTTTGTTCACACTCTGCACTCCCGAGATGCACACCTGATAGCTGCCCACGGTGAGGAGGAAGGGGAACACCTCGACCTCGCAACCGTGACCGTCGTCCATAGCGGTCATCTCCACACTCAGGCTGTCCACCTTGATTTTGTCGTCCTTGTCCTTCCAGCTCTTGAAGCGCATCAACTTGGCAATGGTGGCAATATCCTTGTTGTCCATCACCACCAAGTTCTCGCCGGTGATGGCCGCAGCACCTTTGAGGGTGCTGAGCTTGGGCTGGTAGTGGGCGTCGAGATAGGTCTGCGCCGCCAGGTGGAAGTTGGCGTTGCCGTTGAAGGCCGACAGCATGGGCACCAGCGTGTCGACGGCAGGAATCATATCCAACAACTCGTCAATCTGTATGTCAAGCAGGTGGAAGTCCAATTCCGCCCAGAGGTGTCCGGGACGTACCGATTTATACAAAGCCGTCAGCTGCATCGATGCCGCCTTGCACACAAAGCCCATCTGGTCCAGGATCACCTTGCCGTCATTAACAGTCAGGGCTCCTGCCACATCATGCAGGTCGTTGCCAAAGGCAATACTGCGCTTGATGTGCGTATGAAGTGTCACATTGACATTCTTCGGCACAATGAAGGGATTGGCATCGGCGGGCACGTTGTCCACCGCCTTTTGGGCCTCAAGGCTGTCAGGATTGCTTCCCATGCCACTGAACATGTTCATTATCTGGTCGATATCGGCATAGTCGGAAGTGAAGTTGAGGTCGCCTTTCAGCATGGCTTTGTTGTCCAGCCACTCCTCGAAGTTGTCCACCGTGCCATAGAGTTCGAAGTCCGAATGGCCCAGTGTCACCTTCGCCTCCCTAAGCTCTATCTCCTCGGGGTTGTAGCTCATGTCGAACTCGCGCAGGCGTACAGCCTCAGGCAATTGGGGCATGAACACCAACGCATTGCGCATTTCGGCGTTCAGTCGCGGATTGAACTTCTTCAGCGGGTCTTTCTGCAGACTGTCCATACGCATGCTGCCGTCGAGGTTCAGTTCCACCAGCGAGAATATCATCGAGTCCACTTTGGCCTCCGTCTCCCCTGCCCCTATCTTGAACGAGGCAGCGAGCTGTTCTTTTATCATGTTGTTGACTCCGATATTGATATCGGGGCTCTCCACGTCGGCGCTGATTCCCTTGCCCATCATCACCTTCAGGCTGCTGCCCTTCACCCTTGCATCGGCCATCTTGCCTTTGTGCTCCTGGGCGGGAATCCGCAAGGCGATGTCGAGGTTGGGGGCGGAAGCATGGATGGTGTCCATATCCACCTGCACCCCCTTCAGTTTCAACGTGCCGCTGGCCTTCATCTTGTCGAATGCCTGCTTCTTCAACTGACTCATGGCGAACTTGGCGCTGAGGTCTACATCCGCATCGCCCTCCATCTCTATCTTCATGGTTTTGGGCAGCAAAGGCTCGACATCCTCCAGCGGGAGCGTTCCTTTCACTTTGGCGTCCACCCGCATGTCGCCCAAGAGGTCGTCGACTCTGCCGTTCAGGGTCACGTCCGTCCCCTGCGTGTGTGCCTTCAGGTTCTCTATGGTCACGTGGCTCTCCTTCCGTTTGTCCAGGTTCAAGTCCACGCCCAGCTTGCCCTTTACCTTGTTAATCTTGTATGGCAGCATCTTCGGAGCATAGTATCGGCCGTCGGCCAATGCGATGTTGCCCACTATGTTCGGCATTGTGCTGTCGGTCAGCGTTCCGGCGGCATTGAGCACAAAGCTCACGTCGCCGTCCATCTCCATTCCCTTGCGGAATCCTACATATCGTTCCGGCACAATGTCCAGCAGCGGTTTCACCCGCCAGGAGCCGTCAGTCTCGGCGGCCATATCCATCGTGAGGGGTCTCTCCTCTGTGGCCAGGAAGCACTGTCCGTTGAGCATCAGCGCATAGTCGTCAATCTTTATCTTGCTGTCGCTGAGCCACACTTCCTTTTTGTTCAGTTTGACGACCACATCAGGCATATCCACATTGAGCAAGTCTTTCTTCGACTCGCTCAACTTGGCGTTGACCATCTCGGTGCCAGCGGCATTGAGTGTCCCTTTCTCCACGCCGAGTTTCAACTCGCAGCGCATCTCGTCCATGTCGCCCTTGCCCTTGGCCTTCAGCAGCAGGTCGTCGAGCGCTCCTTTCAGCGTGTGGTTTCCCGCCGAGTCCATCTGCTCCAAGTCCACCTTCTTTCCGTCTATCTTGATGTCGGCATCTATCGCCTCTCCCTCTTTCGTTCCGTCGACATTCATCTCCAGCCCTTTGACGTGAGCCATCAGCGTCGACGCTGTGTCTCCTCCCTGGGAGAAGAACACCTCGTCAATCTTCAGCTTCAGGTCGGCCACGATATCTTCCTGTTCCATCGAGCCTTTCAGGTTCATATCCAGACCTGCCACTTCGGCACTCATGAGGCCCTCCTTGCAGTTGAGGAAGGTGGCGTTGAGGTTATCGATCTTGATTTTCTTCAGGTCTATCACCTCGGGCAGCTTGGATTCGCTGCTGGTGGTGTCGTCGCTCTTGGGGAAGATGTCGAAGTTGGCGGTGCCGTCTTCAGCTATATAAAGGTTGGCCGTAGCGTCGTCGAGCGCCACCTGGTGGACGATGACCTTGTTTTCCTTAAGGAAGGCTTTCACATCGATGCCCACCGTGAGGCTGCCTATCTTCGCCACAGTGTCGTTCTGCACACCGTCTCTCACCGGACCTTTGTCCGGATTCACAATCACCACATTTTCAATTTTCAACCCCGCATCGGGGAAAGTGGAGAGCAGCGTCAGGTCGACATTGCCGAACTGGGCGTCGCAGGTGATGAAGTTGCCCGCCAGGCTGTTCACTATCTTCGTCAGCTTGCTCGGAGTGAACACCAGCCACAATGCCACCACCACCGTCACCAGCAGCAGACCCAGCAGGCTGCCCAGTGCAATCCACGTAATCTTCCATCCTTTTTTGATACTCATGGCCTAGTTGATTTTGGTGAGATTGGTAGAGCGGTCGTAGATGTCCACCCAGCGGAGGGTTGTGGTTGATATCTCTTTGATGGTGTAGCGCTTGGGGATGTATATGCCGCCGAGTTCGCCGCCACCGCGAAACTCCGTCAGCAGCTGGTCGCCCTCGGTGAGGGTCCAGGTGAAGTCGCCGTTGTCCTCGTCGCCTTCTTCCACCTCCCCGCGGTTCACCAGATTGCCTGTGCCGTCGGCGTTGAAGGTCCAATAGTACTGGGTACCGTTCTTCACCCATCGGCCGTAGAGAAGGGTCGGATCGACATCCAGATGCGTCTCCTTCTCCCCACAGGCCCAGAGCATTGTTGCCACAAGGGCCATCATCATTATCCTGATTGTCTTTTTCATTTGTCTATTCACTAATCACTATTCACCAAAGCCAACTATCAACTATTATCTATTAACTTTATTCAACCACCCACACGTCCTTCAGCTCGCGGCCTTCCTCGTCGTAGTCGAGCCCGTAGCCGACGATGAATTCGTCGCCTATTTCGCGCCCCACATAGTCCACCTTGTAGTTGCCCTTGAAGGCTCCGGGCTTGAAGAAGAGGGTGCATATCCTTATGCTGCGGGGATGGAGGACCTTCAACACGTCGAGCATATAGCGCATCGAGAGGCCCGAGTCCACCACGTCTTCCACTATCAGCACGTCCCTTCCCTCCACTTTCGGCGGGAACGGGAGCTGGCTGTTCACCTTGCCGGTGCTGCTCATGCCGCTGTAGGAGGTGTATTTCACAAAACTCACCTCGCACGGCACCGTGAGCTTCCTCACCAGGTCGGCGGCAAACAGGAAGGCGCCGGTGAGCACCGGGCAGACAAGCAGGTCGCCATTACGATAGTCGCGGCTCACCTCTCCGGCCAGCCGCTCCACCACCTTGGCGATTTCCCCTTCGGGGATATACATCCTGAATTCCTTATCCTTGATTTTCAACTCTAATCTTTTTATCTTTTATCCATCTACTCCCCTTCCATCACCAGCCGGAGACCATAGAGCTCGTACTTGCCTGTGGGCAGATACCATCCGCGGTCGTAGACAGTGCAGGCGGCCGAGGTGCTGTTGTAGTGGCCGCCGCGAAGCACACGGTTCTCGCCCTGCTTGGGGCCGCGGGGGTTGGTCTGCTCGTCGGGAGTATAGGCTTCCACCCAATCCTGGCACCATTCGGCCACATTGCCGCTCATGTCGTACAGACCCAATGCGTTGGGCTGCAGACGTCCCACGGGATGTGTGCAGCCGTCGCTGTTCACACAGTACCAGCAATGGTTGTCCAACTGGTTGCGTTCGCACCCGGCGTAGGGGAAGTTCCTTTGTTTCGGCGCACAGCCTTTCTCACCACCCCGTGCGGCATACTCCCATTCGGCCTCGGAGGGCAGACGGAAGCGGCGTCCGGTCATCTGGCTGAGCCGCATGGCGAACTGCTGCGCCTCGTTCCACGAGACGCACTCCACGGGCAGGTTGTCGCCCTTGAACTTGGACGGATTCTCGCCCATCACAGCTTTCCACACCGCCTGAGTAACCTCATAGCGGCCAATGAAATAGCCGTCGAGCGAGACGCGGTGTTCGGGGCGAGCCAGAGCATAGGTGAGCTTCACGCCCTTGGGGGTAGCATTGCTGCCCATGGTGAAGCTGCCGCCTTCCACCCACACCATCTCCATCTCCACGCCCTCGGCCACGAGCACACTGACAATGCTGTCCTGGGCGCGGAGTCCTATAGGCCCTATAAGTCCCAAGAGCCCTATAAGTCCTATAAGCCTCTTTATCATTCGCCGTGATCTTTGCTCCACTGTTCGGGATTGAGGCGCCACTTGGCCAGGCTTTCCATAGCCTCGGGACGGATGTACTCGCGTTCCTTGGCCACGCCGATGAGGGTGTCGTAGTCAGTCAGGGTGACGAGCTCGACCTCCTCGTTCTTGAAGTTGTCGGCTGCCACCTGGAGACCGTAGGTGAAGATGGCAGCCATACCCTTCACCACGCAGCCTTTCTCGCGGAGGGCCTTGACGGCGATGAGGGAACTCTTGCCTGTGGACACCAGGTCCTCGATGACAACGACAGACTGGCCGGCGTGGATTTCGCCCTCAATCTGGTTGGTCAAACCGTGACTCTTCTGCTCGGAGCGTACATAAACGAAGGGCTTGCCAAGCTCCTGAGCCACCAGGGCGCCCTGAGCGATGCCGCCCGTGGCGACACCGGCAATGACGTCCACATCGCCCCAGGTGTCGCTGACGATTTCGGAGAAACGCTGACGGATAAAAGTTCTGATTTCCGGATACGAGAGGGTGACCCGGTTATCGCAATAAATGGGTGATTTACGGCCGGAGGCCCAGGTGAAGGGGTGCTCTTCATTGAGCTTTACCGCTTTCACAGTCAATAGAAATTCGGCCATCTGAGCGGCCATGTCTTTGTTAGTAATCATGCTGCAAAAATACACATTTTTTTTAATATAATAAAAAAAACTTTTCATCGTCGCCTTAAGCGAGTGCAAACGGGGGGCTGCAATGACGAAAGAGGGCTGCTTTTTCCCCAATGACCGCGCTTGCGCGGGCACGAAAGAGGACAGCAACAGCAAAAACGAAAGAAGAATATTTTTAATAAATATAAATTCATTATTTGTTTTTAAAAAAGGGGGGGGCAATACGCAATACTGCGATTTGTAGCTGGCGCATGCCTGATAAGCTACCGCATCCACAATCTCAAAATGCAAAAACATTGCAATTCACAGTTCACAGTTCACACAAACGCCAATCATAAAAGTGCAAAACATTGCAATTCACAGTTCACAGTTCACACAAAACGCCAAACATAAAAGTGCAAAAACTTTGCAAGAGACCAGAGACTAGAGACCAGTCAAAAGTGCTATCATTAAAATCAGAATGTGACATAGAGTAAACTATTAACTATTATCTATAAACTATTAACTAAAAAAAGCCACCGCCCAACTCTCGGACGGTGTCCCTTGAAAAAAGTGTAAAAAGACCTTATTCCTCTAGTAACTCATTCGGCATGTTTCCGGTGATTCGGTTAGAGAATCAGTCATTCGGCATAATTCGGCCATTTCGGTTAGCTAAGAAGTTGATTCGGTTAGAAAAGAAGCCATTCGGCATGTTTCCGGTGATTCGGTTAGACCTCCTCCGCCTCCGGCTCCTCCTCCATCGGCTTAGCCTTCAATCCGTCAAGCCGCGTGTACCATTTGTCCAGGTACTTGTTGCAGCGTATCACGAAGTCCACTTCCACCTGCTGCCCCATCTTGAGCAGCTTGGTCTGTTTCGTCTTCCGCTCGCCCATGAATTCAACGGCCAGCGTCATGGGTTCCAGGCCCAAGGTCTCCAAAACGATGGTCTGCTTTTCCCAGTCGTTCCCATTGTCGGAGGTTCCCGATATGATCGGGCAAATCTCAATTACTCTTGCAAATGTTTTCATCTCTTGATCTTTTTAAAGTTAGTATATGCTTTTGTGTTCCTACTGCCCACTCGCCCCTCTTCAGCCTCTATAACACCCAGCAGTCGCCATCTATACAATACCGTTCGCGCTGGTGAATTTATACCCATGGCGAGAAGCAGTTGTTCTACATCAGCCCGCGTGAAGGTGTCCTTCAGTTGTTTATACACATCCTCAAAGGCGTTCACGTTGCTCCCCGTCCCCTGGATGTTGAAGCGAAGCAGGTGCTGGTTCAGCATATTGTTGGCCACCCAGATGGCAAAACTCGACACGTTCCTGCGGATGGTGGGGGTGACTTTCTTGCCTCCATAGAGGAAGTGCGCCAGCATGCCGGCACGGAATCCCACCACGGCGGCACGCCTGCAGAAGACATCTCTCGTACGGTCATCCTGATTCACGGCCTCTATCTGCTGGGCCTTGATCCATTTCTCCAGCTCCTTGTTCAGGTAGTCGAGGTTCAGCACATGTTCC
>CACYKY010000016.1 GCA_902775135.1 uncultured Bacteroidota bacterium
TTTAGTTGAGAACGGCGGTTTGATGCCCTCGGGGTGGGTCATCTCAAGTGCGCCGTACACCTCGTCGGTCGAGATGTGGTAGAACCGCTTGCCCTCGAACTTCTCCGGCAGGGTCTCCCAATAGCATTTGGCGGCCTGGAGGAGGCTGAGGGTGCCCATCACGTTGGTCTGCGCGAAGGTGAAGGGGTCCTTGATGCTGCGGTCCACATGGCTCTCGGCGGCCAGGTGGATAATGCCGTCGATGTGCTCGTCCTGCATCAGCTTATAGACGCCATCGAAGTCGCAGATGTCCATCTTGACGAACTTGTAGTTGGGCTTGTCCTCGATGTCCTTGAGGTTGGCCAGGTTGCCGGCGTAGGTCAGCTTGTCGAGGTTGATGATCTTGTACTGTGGGTACTTGTTGACAAAGAGTCGTACCACATGGCTCCCGATGAATCCGGCTCCGCCGGTGATGATAATTGTACGTTTATATGTCATATTAGTTGTTTTTCAAGTTTGCAATACATTTTCTTAGGGAATCTGTCCAATAAGGAACCGTGATTCCAAAGGTTTCCTTAACTTTGGTTTTATCAAGCACAGAATACGCAGGTCTTTTAACAGGACTCGGAAATTCATCGCTATGGCAAGGCTGAATATCGCAACCTGTATTTCCAACATATTCAGCAATCATCTTTGTAAAATCAAACCAAGAGCAGACACCTTCATTGCTGTAGTGATATATACCAGAAACTGGGTTCTTTAGAGCGGCAACAATGGCAGTTGCCAAATCCAAAGCATAGGTAGGTGTTCCAGTTTGGTCAAATACCACCTTTAGTTGAGGCTTGATAGCAGTTAGGTTGAGCATGGTCTTCACAAAGTTCTTACCGAACTCTGAATATAACCATGATGTGCGAATAATCATATACTTGCATCCTGTGGCAATGATTTTCTGCTCTCCCAGAAGCTTTGTTACCCCATATACACCAGTAGGTGTGCCTTTCCGGTCTTCCTTGCAAGGTGTATTGTATGGTTCTTTACCAAATACATAGTCCGTAGATATCTGAACCAGCCAACCATCAACTTCTTTTATGGCTATTGCCAGGTTTTCAGGAGCGGTTGCATTCAACTTCTCAACCAAAGCATATTTCTCAGGATCTTCTGCTCCATCAACATTCGTCCATGCTGCACAGTTGACAATAGCATCAACCTTGTTTCCTGCAACCATTTTTCGAATGGCCTCCAAGTCAGTTATATCCAAGTACGTTGTTTCAAAACCTTCAACCTGATTAACATCCGTGAAGATATACTTGTCAGATGAACCTTTTGAGATGATTCGCATCTCGTTGCCAAGCTGGCCATTGGCTCCTGTTACAAGAATAACCATAATCAATATAAGTTTACGTTAATGTCAAATGGGCTATCAAAATCTTTCAGCACTGAATGCTTTGTATCTTTCTCAGACAGAAGTGCCTTTTCTGTAGGAATACGCCAATCAATTCTAAGACTATCGTCTATGATGCTAATACCTCCATCAGCTTCCGGGTGATAGAATTCATCACACTTATACTGAAAAATCGCCACATCACTCAACACAGCAAAGCCGTGTGCGAAACCACGAGGAACAAAGAACTGACGATGATTATCTCCGGTTAACTCAACCGCCACATGCTGACCGTAAGTAGGACTGCCTTTACGAATGTCAACAGCAACATCCAATACAGCACCCTTAACGCAACGAACAAGTTTGCTCTGTGTGAAAGGAGGGCGCTGGAAATGCAGTCCTCGCATCACGCCATAGATTGACATGCTCTCGTTGTCCTGCACAAAGTTTATGGTATGCCCAAGGATTGGTGCCACTTTCTCATCGAATTCTCGTTGCGAGAAAGATTCAAAGAAATATCCACGTGCATCTCCAAAAACCTTTGGCTCTATGATGAGTACTCCATCTATTGCTGTTTTTATGACATTCATATCTGATGTTAATTGTTAACTTGTTAATTGTTAATTTATTCAATGTTTGGCAGATGATGTGATTCTTTTCTATCACATTTCCCTACTTATGCCACTACTATCTCTTCTGGGCTTGCCCAAGATGTGCCTGAAGCTGGTTTATTTCACTTCGTAACGGTCAACGGCTTCGCCATTCAGAGCTCGCACAATACGGCTGCAAGCCTTACCATCTCCGTAAGGATTCACAGCCTTGCTCATCTTCTCGTATGCTACTGGATCATCGAGCAAGGTGCTTACTTCGTTTACAATGAGGTCGTGATCGGTGCCCACCAGGTGTACGGTGCCACTCTTCAAAGCTTCAGGCCGCTCAGTGGTGTTGCGCATCACAAGAACGGGCTTGCCCAATCCAGGAGCTTCCTCCTGAATGCCTCCCGAATCCGTGAGCACAACGGTGCTCTTCTCCATCAGATACACGAACTCCAAGTACTGCAATGGTTCGATGAAGAAGAAGTTGGGGCGCGTCAAATCCTCACCGAACACCTCGTGGATGGGTTTGCGGACGTTAGGATTCAGGTGCATGGGATAGACAAAGTCCACATCAGGATACTTCTCGCTGAGGTCCTTCATGGCTGTTACCATAGAGATGAAGCCGTCTCCGAAGTTCTCGCGGCGGTGGCCGGTAATTAAAACCAGTTTACGGTTTACAGTTAACTGTTTACCGTTTGAAAGTCTTGTGACATCGTAGCCTGCGGCTCTGAGGACATCCTCTTGTTCGGCAGCAAGTTTGGGGTCGTTTTTGAGTTTATTGACGACCATGTGGAGGGCATCGATTACGGTATTACCGGTGACAAAGATCTGACCATGTGATTTCTCATCAAGAAGGTTCTTCTCGCTGAGGGGTGTTGGGGCAAAGTCATAAGTAGCAATGCGGCCTGTAATCTGGCGGTTCATCTCCTCGGGCCAGGGGCTATAGATGTTGTGTGTACGCAAGCCTGCCTCTACGTGACCCACGGGAATCTGCTGGTAGAAGGCAGCAAGCGCAGCGGCGGTAGAGGTGGTGGTATCACCATGCACCAACACCACATCTGGTTTCACCTCATTCAGCACGTCACGCATGCCGGTGAGAACGCGAGCCGTTACATCATATAGATCCTGGCCCTGCTTCATGATGTTCAGGTCGTAATCGGGCCTCACATCGAATATGGTCAGTACCTGATCCAACATCTCACGGTGCTGTCCAGTCACGCACACTATGGTCTCAAAATCTTGGGGATATTTCTGGAACTCTTTCACCAGCGGGCACATCTTAATGGCCTCGGGACGTGTTCCAAACACCAGCATTACCTTTTTCATATTCAAACTGCGTTTTATTATGCGCTATCGGGAAGTCATCTCTCGGCTTACTCGATAGGTTATATATATTGTTTTCATTGTTTTCGTTTAGGGCAGTCAGGCTGTGCGGAAGGCCCTTCTGCCCCATTGCGGCCACAGCTGCGCGTAATAGCGGTGGCCGCTTATTCTTGTTTGTCTATTATGAAATTAACTAAATATCAAATCATTCACCTTGAAAAATCCCCATTCCGTCAAGCCAGCAAAAAGTAACTATCAGTCCCTCCTCAAATACCTTTCGGTTAACCATGAAAATCAAGAATCGAGCGTCGTCCCATCAACCATCATCGCCATCCTATCCAAATTAAATCCCTCTTAATGAAATCAATGTTGAGCATAATCATCAAAGTCAGATGTTGAAGGGGAAAGTCTGATGTTGCTATTTTTGCTTACTAAGCTCTATTGTTCCAACAGACTTGCGCGTGGTCCAATACTCTCCTGTAAGCTTAGTAACAGGATAGTGGTCAAAGTCCAATCTGGCAGTTCCAAAATGAATAACACTTCTATCTCGAACACCAGAATTTGGGTTGTTCAAATATGAATAATATAAATGAGTTATTTTCCCGTCTTCATCTGTTGGAAAGTATGCGACATTACTAATGCTCTGGCTCTCGGCTGTTTTCAATCTAACAGTTGTTTGAAAGAAAGACTGCGTTATTGTTACTTTTAAAGGTATAATTTGAGGTTGGTCTTGATAGGTGGTCTTTATCAATCCCGACCATACTCCTTCCAAATTTGGGAAGGGAACAAGCCAAGGATAAAATAGTTTATATTTCCATAGCCACTTTACAAAGACTAGGCTAACAATTACCAGTAATGATATGGATCTTGTTACTATAGAAACCCATTCCATCAAATCATTAGGCTTTGCATAAATAGCATAAAGTATTGCTATTGTTAGGAACAAGCCTATGTTACTATATATATATACCTTATAATTGTTCTTATTCATTAGTTACAGTAACCCATGTACTTATAAACTTGTACTATAAACTCTCGGACATCTTCTATATTCCATTTTCTGTCATCACTAAAGAGGGGAAGAAGATTTGATTCTTCATTCCAATTCTTCATAGGTCCATTTGACTGGGAATAAAGATATTCTAGAATTAATTTTATCCTCAAATTTAACTCGTCCTCCTCAAAAAGGACATTGGATACATTCCACAATAGAGATTCAATCAAAAACGAACTAATATTCTGATTCAACGCAACCTTCTCTTCTTCCATCTTATAACGGATACGCTTTAGGATGCGAACAGTTCGCTTGTATCTGCGATGTGTTTCGTCATTTTTGGATGTTCCATTCTCAACTTGCTGTTTCGGATAGTTTATGATAGTTTTATTATCATCACTCATGAACTTCACGCCAATATATGAGACGCTGTAATAACCATAATTCCGATACTCAAATGTAGGAACTACATCTGCATCATGATGATAGGTATTTTCTTTTATATGAATGCACTTGTTTTTTCTCTTTACATTTCCTTTACCAAATTTATTTATAAGTGCTTTCTCAACTGCATCCTTAAAGTCTGAGTATGAAGTTGTAGGAGGATAGATATTATACTGTTCCTTTGTACGTCCAGCTGGTAAATTATAATAGAACGTACTCTTTAAACAAACATTTATATCAACATCACTATTGAGCTTTACATTTGTATTGTTTTCGTATGAGCCTTGAAGAAAAACATCAATATCCAAATTATTTAGTTCTTCGCAATTATTAATAGCATTTCTGACCATAGTAACAACATTCTGAATGGAATCATCTTCCCTTCCGCTAACCGGTTTCTGCCAGTTAGCTAATTGGTCATTTGAAAACTTTGCCATATTATCTCCTTTTTATTCCCATATATGCGCTGTTCGAGCATCAAAACAATCCATCTTGAAATGGAACTTATTCTTGATAGACTGCATGTGCTGATAGTCGTTCTCTGAGAACACACCAACATATACGCTCATTAATTTGTCGTCCTTCCCGCCAGGTCGTCCATGCCGGCCAGCCTCATTAATGGCATCAATGATGTGAGTGTCATTATCGCCAAAGCGGAATCCCAAGACAACGAGGGAACCTGTAATATGACAAAGACTGTCATAGCAGTACTGCAGATACTTGTTATGAGAGATGTGTTGCATCTTCTCATTACTATTGCCTGCGGCTACGAACACAGGATATGAACCGCCGTCTATCTTTTTCTTAATTACATCAAGCAGGTAATCTGAACCATTGTATTCTACCTTGATGATATCCTTGCCCTCATCAAACAATGGTAGGGCACCATGCAGGTAGTGCACATTCTGCGAGCTTTTGTATTTGCCCCAAATAAGCTCAGACCATTCTATCTCATCTTCTGGTGTAAAAACACCATCTTCTATATTCTCGGCTTTACGGCCAAAGCCGTCCACAAAGTTCTCAACACCGTTGCGGAGCAACACCCAATAAAGAAGCAGGTCATAATCGGTGGAGAAAATATGACCTCCATTATCTATATACTCACGCAGGAATTGTGAGCAATGTTTTGACTTCGCTTCTTCAACAGTGAACACTTGTTCAGGGTGCATCGCTGAGATGGCATCTATCAATTTGGCTTTGAGTTCAGTTGACAAGTCTGTCACTTTATTGCAAAGATCATTAGACGCTTCAAGAATCTTCAATACATCAACCATATTGTTAAGCTGCTGCATGATGCTCTCGAAATTCTGGGTGTTATACACCTGAAATACCTTCTTGATGATTTCATCATCAGACTCCATGATAAAGCGGCTTAGCGCATTGTAAGAGAAAATACCTTTATCGTAAGCAATGCTAAATCCATTGCCCAGCAACAGATTTATCTTGCGATGTGCCTGCTTGAAGTGGTCAACTACTTCGCGGTATGACTTCAAATCATCAATTGTGTTTGACATCATTTATTCTTCACTTATCTCTTGTGCTGTTTAAATCAAACCTGTCAATAAAAAAAGCTCTAGAATGAAATAAGAAGGAGTTCGACAATCCCTCTTGGGTGGCGCTTGTCCAGGGCGCCTGGTAGCTTGACCCCACCGACGCTCTTTAGGTGGGGCCATTGAATTCGAGGTTGTTGAACAACCTCCCTAAATCAAACTAGAGCGATAAGGTGATGTAAGATGGAAGATGTAAGATGGAAGATGTTATATGGAAGATGTATGTATGATGTTAGATGGAAGATGTTATTTTTCATCGGAAACTTCATTGAGTTTCTTACATCTGTGTATTAGGATCTTCACAAGTTCTTCGCAATCGTTATGTATTGATGTATACTGTTTATCGTCCAAATACCCATTGCGGTGTAACAAGTCAAGCCAGTACAATGACTCTCTTGCTTCTTTAAGGGCTATGAAACTTTTACTTTTGAAATCAGCTTTAGAGATGGCGTTAGCCGCCTCTGCGTTATTCGCTCCGATACTCGTTCCTGACCTTAAAAGTTGGTTGGCTATAGCCGCTACCGATTTGAGGTGTATGGGGACTCGTGATGTATGATGGAAGGTGGAAGATGTAAAATGTTGACCTCGACCTTCTTCCTTCTTACCTCTTACATCTGACATCCGGCTGGCGGCCTGCTCCAGCAGATAGTCGTTCAGCCGTATGACCCTGTCTGCAAACGCTTTGCACTTCTCTTGTATGGCATCTCCAATTTCTGACATCTGACATATTCCCTATTACATCCTACTTCGTTAGTGATGAGTGATTAGTGAATAGTGATTAGCGACTGGTGAATAGTGAATAGTAATGAGTGAATAGATTTACGAACTTCTAACATATTACATATTCCCTATTACATATTAACCCTTAGTCTCTACGGAAGATGTCTCTCGTGTAGACCTTGGATTGGACGTCATCCAAGCAACTATCATATCTATTTGCTATGATGGCTTGGCTTCTCTTCTTGAATTCTTCGAGGTCGTTAACAACGACACTGCCGAAGAAGGTGGAGCCGTCCTCGAGGGTGGGCTCGTAGATGATGACTACTGCGCCTTTGGCTTTCACCCTCTTCATCACTCCTTGGATGCTGCTCTGGCGGAAGTTGTCGCTGTTGCTCTTCATCGTTAACCTGTACACTCCTATCGTCGGAACCTTATCCAATTTTGAATTTTGAATTTTGAATTTTGAATCAAATTCGTTGTTCTCGGTATAGGCGTAGTAGCCGGCCATCTTGAGGACCTGGTCGGCGATGAAGTCCTTCCTCGTGCGGTTGCTTTCGACGATGGCACTCATCATGTTCTGCGGGACGTCCTCATAGTTGGCCAAGAGCTGCTTGGTGTCCTTCGGGAGGCAGTAGCCGCCATAACCGAAACTGGGGTTGTTATAATGGGTGCCGATTCTGGGATCCAGGCAGACGCCCTCGATGATGGCCCTCGTGTCCAATCCCTTCATCTCGGCGTAGGTGTCGAGCTCATTGAAGTAGCTGACTCTTAATGCGAGGTAGGTGTTGGCGAAGAGCTTGACGGCTTCGGCTTCGGTGGAACCTATGAAAAGAACAGGGATGTTCTTTTCATATTGTGAATTGTGAATTGTGAATTGTGAATTGGATGCGGAGTCTTTGCTGGGACCTATGGCGCCTTGGACCAACAGCTGGGCGAAGCGGTGGGCGCGTTCTTCGAGGTGGGGGTCGGAGTGGTCGTAGCCGACGATGATGCGGGAGGGGTAGAGGTTGTCGTAGAGGGCTTTGCTCTCGCGCAGGAACTCGGGGGCGAAGAGGAGGTTCTTGGCGCCGAACTTACGGCGGACGCTCTCGGTATAGCCCACGGGGACGGTGCTCTTGATGACCATCGTGGCCTGGGGGTTGACCTCAAGGACTTTGCCTATGACATCCTCGACGGCGGAGGTGTCGAAATAGTTCTTTACGGAGTCGTAGTTGGTGGGGGCGGCGATGACGACGAAGTCGGCATCGGCATAGCCCTGCTGCCAGTCGGTGGTGGCGCGGAGGGAGAGGGGCTTATGGGCGAAGTAGTCTTCTATGTAGTCGTCCTGTATGGGTGACCGGCGCGCGTTGACCATATCGACGCGCTGCTGGACGACGTCGACGGAGGTGACGTCGTTGTGCTGGGCCAACAGGGTGGCGATACTGAGACCGACATAGCCGGTACCGGCGACGGAAATCTTCATGCTAAAAATAAATTTTTATCATGCACTATCGGCTGCGCCTCGGAAAAACAAATAGGGATTAGTTCTTCGCTCGGCTTGCACGATAGGTCATAAATTACGTTTATGTTTTATTGTATGGGGCAGAAATGAAAATTGAAAATTGAGAATTGAAAATTGAATGTTATATTTTCACACGGAAATCACGGAAATCACAGAAATTTTTTTTGACCACGAATCACACTAATCTAACGAATACTTCTTATAACGTCAATGGCCGTCAATTATCCGTTAATTTCTTGTCTCCTGATTTTCTTTATACTCCTTGCCCTATGGGCAGAAATCTAGTAAATCTGGTAAATTTATTTGGTCAGGGAGAGTGGTGGTTTTCTTGCTGATGAATGTTTGGTTTTCTTTGATGAATCCCTTGAGAGCGAGCTCTCAGAAGTTCATCCAATAAAATCAAATCTTTATTCAAATGAATAAAGCAGACCTGCGGTCTGTCATCAGCAAGAAGAGGGCGGAAGCGAGTGGAGCATTCGTAAAATTCGATCGATTCGTGGTCTTTAATCAATGACCTGCGTCAGCCCACATGAGCCATCAGACATATTAACGGTCAATTATACGGTCATTAACGTCAAGGTTGAAGTAGGTGGCAGAGTATGAGGGGGTTGTATAATGGCAAAGCACCCTCAGTCACATGGGGTTCATGGCATCTTGAGGGTATATTTCGAAATGCAAAGATACAAATTAATTTTATATTGGCAAAATTTTTTTCATACGGGTCTTCTTATCTCCTGCCCGCCTACGGCGCGCGAAATCTCGTAAATCTTGTAAATTTTCCGCATTGCTGCGCTTGCGGGGCGTTTTTCAGTTAATAGTTTGCTCAATAAACTCGCAGGCCGTGACCGAAGGTCAGGCAGAATAGATAATAGATAATAGTTTGCTCCAGCCCTCTACTCTGAGCCTTGCTAACGTTAACGCTAACCCTAACGCTAACTTTAGCGGACGAGGACGTCCGCGGTCCCAGGGAGTGGAAAGTGGGATTTTTGAATTCAAATTTCTGAATTCTAATTTCTAAGTGAGCTACGCAGGTCTTTCTTATTCTCACGCTTGCTTCGGTTGCGATGATTGTTTTTTTGCTGTCGCGGGATTTTGGGGGTTGACCACGAATCACACTAATCTAACGAATTGAGGACATCGGTTATGTGCCCCTTACAGGGGCGGGATATGAAACGGGTGATCCGTTTACACAGGGGCGAGCCCCTGTGCTGGGTTATGATGCCCTTTCAGGGCATATTTGTGTATTGTTTGTTGTTACACAGGGCCGAGGCCCTGTGCTAGGTTATATTGCCCTTACAGGGCAGGGGGCTGAGAACTGAAGGCCTGCGAGTTTATTGAGCACTACCTGGCTCCAAGGGAGACATGGCCTGCGGGAGCAGCGGAAGTCGAGCGAAGAGCAAGCTCGCTTGCTTTTCCGAGATGCAGCTGCGTAGACGTAGTCACGTTAGCCGAGGATGCGTAGAGGGCTGGAGCAAACTATTAACTAAACACCATTCGCCTCCAGCCCTATCGGGTCTGTTCGGATTCTGCCATAATCTTGCCTTTACTTCATCTTCCAAACAGGTCGTCCATTGTTATTATATTCTGCAATATGGAGGTGTTCTTACCGGATACTACCCCATAAGGAGATACCAAGGTCAGATGCAGGGTCTTTTTTGTGCCAGTGTCTTTTCTGAAGATCTCACGACGTTCTATCAACCATTCGGAATAGTCCTTGGTAACCGCATATCTACAGGTACTATATTTCATTTCGCACAGGTTCATGACCTTGTCGCCGCGATCAATCACAAGGTCAATCTGGGCCCCCTTGTCGTCAACAATGCCGTTCCAAGCACAGACATCACTCGCTATACCAGCTATACCCAATGCTTTCTTGATTTGGTTGACATGCAAAAGACATACCTGCTCAAAGGCATACCCGGACCATACATTGCGTTTCCCGTCAGACATGGTACTCCAAGCGTTTTCATTCATACCTTTGTAATCCTTGACAAACCGCAGATAAAACAGGGTGTACATATCCGTGAGCTGATACAGGATGTCTCTTCTTTTTTTCCCGAAAGCCTTATAACGACGTATAAAATCACATTTTTCAAGGTTATCCATAACCTCGGTAATCATTCCGCTCTCCTCTGTCTTAATCTCTGACATTATTTCTGAACGTGTCAATCCTTTCAACTTTGACGAGAGACATTCCACGACTCGGCGATAGATGTGCGATGTCTTGAATAGAGAGCTGAACATGAATTCGTATTCCGATTTAAGCACAGCATCCTGTCCGAAAAACAGTTCATCTATATTTTGACGCAAACTGAGTTCGGGGCGTAACATGGAAAGATAATAGGGCGTTCCCCCAAGAATCATATAGGCATCCATTACCTCGCTTCTCGTCCAATCAAGATTGATGCTTTTCAGGTAACGCTCTGTTTCATTCAATGTGAAGGGGGCAAGATGAATAGGTCGTGTGACGCGGTTATGCAGGCCACCTTTGTCGCCAAGCAGCTTGTTGGTCATCCAGGTTGTCGCGCTACCACATACTATGAGTTTCAAGCCGGGACGGTCGGCGGCCCAACTGTTCCAAAACACCTCCAAGGCCCGCAGAAAACCTGATTTCGGTGTGTCGAGCCACGGAATTTCGTCAATAAACAGTATCAATTTCTCATCACTTGTCCGCGTTTCAAGATAATCTCGCAGCTGGTCGAAAGCTTCGAACCAGTCTTGGGGACGTGAATGTTTCTTGCCACTGTATCGGTTAAGCTGCACCTGCCATTGTTTCAGCTGCTCAGCGCGTGACACTTTGTAGATACCTGATGTGTAGAAATCAAACGCATCTGCAAAATATTGTTTGACGAGATACGTCTTCCCTATCCGGCGCCGCCCATATACGGCAATAAACTCAGCCCGAGGCGATTCGACGCAGTGTTGGAGTATGTCCTGTTCGTGTTCCCTGCCTATAATTTTAGTGTTGTATTCCATGTTTTTTCCAGACTCTAAATTCGGTGCAAAGATACGAACTATTTTTCAATCGGAGAAAAAAAATATGCTGATAGCACTACAATAAGTGGGTGCAAAAGGTGGGTTATTGTAGTGCTATCGGTATATTATTTAGTTAATAGTTTGCTACGCAGGTCTTTCTTATTCTCCTGCTTGCTTCACTTGCGATGATTGTTTTTATGGCTGGCGCGGTGTTTTGGGTTGACCACGAATTACACTAATCTAACGAATTGAGGACATCGGTTATGTGCCCCTTACAGGACTGCTTTAATTATTTCCTATTAAGTATAAATAGTTGTTATTTTGGGCTTTATGAATTATTATACACTCAAATAACACATCAAAATCCAGTAAAACGTAAAAATATGGCCAAACTATGGCCAAGGGATTTCACATTATTTGAATGCACAATCCTTTATCAGTTTCCGACCAACCTCTGTCTGCACATACTTCTGTCGACTGGATGGTGCTCTTCTTTGGTTTGAAGTCTCAATATTGTGACCTCAAACCATAATTTCTATATTTGAACTGTCGCAAGCTATACGACATAGTGGTATTTGAGGATGTCTTACTTTAAGACATTTTGGTATTTTCGCAGAATTCGACACAAAAGATTTTAGTATTTTTGGATATTTCCTACAAATAAATTTGTGTAAATAAAAAAGAAAGTTTATTTTTGCAATTGAAATAAGAATAATGCTAATATTGATATGAGTCTGATTTTCAAAAGAAAACTGTATAGAAGACTGCTCGAATGGAAGCGAGTTCGTGATGGAAAAACTGCCATTTTGATTGAAGGAGCACGACGTGTGGGGAAATCGACATTGGTTGAACAATTTGCCAAAAACGAGTATGAATCATACATTCTCATTGATTTCAACGAGGCATCAGCGGAGGTGAAGTCTTTGTTTGATAATCTGATGAATTTGGACTTTATCTTTTTGCAGCTACAGTCGCTGTACAATGTGGTCTTGAAAAAACGTAAGTCAGTTATCATCTTCGATGAAGTACAGAACTGTTCCCTTGCCCGTCAAGCCATCAAGTATTTGGTGAAAGACGGCCGATACGA
Source organism: uncultured Bacteroidota bacterium (assembly GCA_902775135.1). Classification (GTDB taxonomy): domain Bacteria; phylum Bacteroidota; class Bacteroidia; order Bacteroidales; family P3; genus Colimorpha. The sequence goes on from CACYKY010000016.1 coordinate 12,552, forward strand.
TTATATCGAAACCGGTTCGCTTATCAGCATCAAGAAGAACACAAAAAATATCACACTCCCAAGTGAGGAAGAACGGGTAACACTCCATCCTATGGATTACGAGGAATTCCGTTGGGCCATGGGAGACGAAGCTTCCGTACCACTGCTCCGAACCTTCTACGAAAAAGAACTACCACTCGAGCAGTCGTTCCGTGACAAAATCCGTGATTTCAGGCTTTATATGCTCATTGGCGGTATGCCCCAGGCCGTCAGCACCTACATTGAAACAAACAACTTCAGCCTGGTTGATTCGGCCAAGCGTGGGATTATTCAGATTTACCGTGACGACTTTCAGAAACTTGACCCAACAGGACGACTGGAAACGCTTTATATGGAGATACCGTCACAACTAAGCCAGACGGTTAATCGTTATAAACCTTATTCCATTCTTGGCAACGTGGATGGGGACAAACTGATGGAAATGATGAAAAACTTAGAAGACAGCAAGACCACGCTTTTCTCATACCATTCCAACGACCCCAACGTGGGTATGTCGCTCACGAAGGAGTTCTCAAAGTACAAAATCTTCTGTGCTGACACTGGCTTGTTTGTCACGCTTGTCTTTTGGGACAAAGACTATACGGAGAACGACATTTATCAAAAGTTGCTAAACGACAAACTCAGCACCAATCTTGGCTACATCTATGAAAATATGATAGCACAGATGCTCGCTGCATCTGGCAACAAACTGTTTTATTACACTTGGCCCAGAGATGCCACCCACAACTATGAAATAGACTTTTTGATGTCGAAAGGCTCCAAACTATACCCCATTGAGGTGAAATCTTCGGGATACAGCACTCACAAGTCCCTTGATGCCTTTTGTGAGAAATATTCTTCACGAGTTGGAGAAAGGTATCTTATCTATACCAAGGATTTCCGGAAGGACGGGCCAACGACACTGTTACCTGTGTTTATGACAATGTTCCTGTAGGGATGGTGCCAAAAATATTGGTTATACCTAATGCTCCTTCACAGAAAAAGCAATGTTTAAGGGGTGTCAAACGACATCCCTTTTTCATACCTTTTTCCGAAAATATGGCCAAACTATGGCCAAAAATGGGGTTTAAAAGAAAAAAGACTTTGCGTTTTCACTCGTTTAGAGTTACTTGCAAAATCTCTTTGGTGCCCGGAACAGGGGCGGGTGTATGAAATGGGAAATTATAAATCTATGTGAATCTTTTTGTACGGGTCTTCTTATCTCCTGCCCGCCTACGGCGCGCGAAATCTCGTAAATCTGGTAAATTTTCCGCATTGCTGGCGCTTGCGGGGGCGTTTTTCAGTTAATAGTTTATAGATAATAGATAATAGTTACTTTTTTAGTTTATAGTTTATAGATAATAGATAATAGTTGGGGGCTGGCGCGGTGCTTGGTCTCCTGCTGGCCTCGCTTTCGATGGATTGTTTTTATGGCTAAACTCAAAACTTATTCATTCCTCCATCGTCCTTCCACTTTCCGTTTTCCACTTTCCACTTTCCGTTTTCCACTTTCCACTTTCCGTTTTCCACTTTCCACTTTCCGTTTTTCACTCCCTCTCACTCCCTCTCACTCCTTCTCACTCCTACTAACGTATGTTGTATGGTGTTGATTTAGTGTAATATGACATGAAAAAAACAAAAAGTTCACAAGTTTGTGGTCCACAAAGTTGTGAACTTTGCAAAAAAAGTTGTATCTTTGCAGTCGGAATACAAAAATACTCAAGACGATGAAAAAAGCTTTCGTATATGGCGTCGCCGTTGAAGGAGAGAACTTTACAGACCGCGCCGAGGAGACCAGACGGCTGAAAAGGGATTTCGAAAACGGCCAAAACGTGGTGTTGATATCCCCTCGCCGAATGGGAAAGACATCATTGGTGAGACGTGTGATGTCGCAGGTAGACACCAACAAGATTGCCGTTGTACACCTCGACATCTACGACTGCCGTACGGAGTATGAATTCTACAACAAGTTGGCGACAGCGGTGCTAAAACAGGTCTCCGGAAAAGGGGAGCTGATGCTGCGCAACATCAAGGAATTCCTGACACGGTTAACGCCCAGGGTTTCGTTCGGCATCGACCCCGCCAACGAGATGTCGGTGTCGCTGGGTATCGCCCCCGAAGACTATTCGCCCGAAGAGATACTGCAACTGCCGGAGAAAATGGCGCACAAGATAGGGAAACATATCGTGGTGTGTATCGACGAGTTCCAGCAGATTGGCAATTTCCCCGACTCTTTAGAAGTGCAGAAACGCATACGAGGGGTATGGCAGTTGCAAGAAGAGGTGTCCTACTGTCTCTACGGCAGCAAGAAGCATATGCTGACCAACCTGTTCCAGAACAAACGGATGCCGTTCTATCAGTTTGGAGACATCCGATTCCTTCAGCCCATAGCCCTGGAAGACTGGATTCCTTTCATCCGAGGCAAGTTTGAGGAGAACGGGCTGTCGATCTCCGATGAGCAAATCACAAGGATATGCGAGACGGTGGAGTACCAGTCGTCGTATGTGCAGCAGTTGGCGTGGAATGTGATGCTATGCTGTGACAAAGTGGTCGAAGAGGCGACGATGGAAGAGGCTTTGGCCGACCTTATTGGCCAGAACTCGATTCTTTTCCTGCAGCAGACAGAAGGTCTGTCGTCATACCAGATGAATTTCCTCAAAGCCCTCGCGGCGGGTGAGACGGGCGATTTTACATCGGCAGCCATACTCAAGAAATATAACTTGGGGACGAAATCAAATATCAGCCGACTGACGGACACGCTAATCAAGAAGGAACTGATTGAGAAAACGGGCCGCACGGTAACCATAGCCGATCCTGTGTTCCGCTTGTGGATGCAACGTGAGCACAGCAATTAAGACTAACCCATTTCATGTTTCCCCGCTCGCGTGCGAGCTCGATGTTGGAAGATTATGAACAAAAAAGCAGTTTTGGGAATGGAGCATTCGTGAAATTCGATCGATTCGTGGTCTTTAATCAATGACCTGCGTCAGCCGTACTGCCTGACCTTCGGTCACGGCCTGCGACGTTAGCTGTGGCATTGAGCAGAGGGCTGGAGCAAACTATTATCTATTCTGCCTGGCTCCGTAGGAGACATGGCCTGCGACCGAAGTGGAGCAAACTATTATCTATTAACTAAAAATGACATCTTCCCTCTTACATCTTATAATTTAATCAACCCATTCCCAATACCCTTCTTTCCTTCCTCCAATACGTTTCAATATGCCTTGTTCCTGGAGTGTTTTGAGATATTTGGCAACCATTCTGCTGGAAATATCAGTGCTCTCTGCCAACAATTCTCTGGTTATTCGTGGGTTTTCTTTTATAAGTTGGAGAATCTTGTCTGACGTCTTTTGTGAACCCTTTTGTGAACCTTTTTGTGAACTCTTTTGTGAACCATTGGGATTGTTCCTCTGGAAAGTTACCCTGACACCCCCCTCCACTGACTCCACAATAGGCATGGGTAGTGATACTCTGGCATATTGATAATGTATTTCGGTTGCAAAGATACGCATTTTTTATATATCCCCGAATTTATTTTGAGAAAAGTGTATAAAATCCCCAAATTTATTTTTGATATTATGCATAAAATCCCCAAATTTTTTCTATTAAAACAGTATAAAATCCCCAAATTTCGATAATATAATGTACCAGCCTAATAAAGTAGACACAAAAAATAATTTTAGTTGATTAATATTTTACAAAAATAGACAAAGTCGTTGTTTTTTTCAGTTATAATTTTCTAAAAATAGACAAATTGGCTTGTTTTTTGTCATTTTCTTTTTCAAAAGTAGACACGCTTAAGTACTCACTTCATTATCAGCCTCCTTTCTTCGTTTTTGCAAGAATTTGGGTACATCAAGTGGGACGCTAACCATAACGTTTTTCGCTAATTTAATTTTATTCAGCGGTATTGACTCACTGCATTATCTTTAATTCAAAGGTGTTCGCGACCTTCGGTTCAAGGCCTGCAAGCAGGCAGAACGTTAACTTTATGAGCCGCATTGCTTCGCTTGCGATGGATTGGTTTCCCATACAAATACTATTGTCCTTTCACTCCCTCTCACTCCCCTTCACTCCCTCCAATTGAGGAGGCTTTGCAGTTGGGGGGAGGGATTGGCGACGCCGGAGCGGTGGGCAGTAGGGCGGAGGGAAGAAGGAGGAGGAGTTAAAAAGTTCAAAAAACTGGAAATATTATTTGGCCAAATGAAATATTCTACGTAATTTTGCAAAAATTTCGGTGTAAAATGTATGACAGAAAGGATTGAAATATGACTGTAACTCAGAAGTTTGAAGAGAAATACAGAAAGATGAAGGATAAATCACTTATCTTTGCCTCGGACTTTGCGGAGTATAACCAGGAGTACATCGGAGACTTGCTGGCTGCGTATATGAAGGACGGCAGGTTGGTGAGGCTGGCGAATGGGGTTTACCTGAAGACGACAGTGACAAGGTTCGGACCGGTGTATCCCAGTCCAACAGAGATAGCGGAGGCGATAGCACGGAGGGACCATGCCCAGGTGCTGATGTCGGGACTGGCTGCGGAGAACTACTTCGGACTGTCGACGCAGGTGCCTATGAAGGTGGTGTTTCTGACCAGCGGGTCGGCAAGGAAACTGACGGTGGGGAACACGGAGATTGAGTTTAAGCGTGGGGTGCCCAGAAACTTTGCGTTCAGGGACAGGACGATGGCTACACTCTGCCAGGCTCTGAAAAGCATTGGCAACGGACACGTGACGGAGGAGCAGCGGGGAGTGCTGATGCGTTTTCTGAGTGAGTACGTGAAGGAGCATGCCATCGACGAGGATATCAAGCTAATGCCGCAGTGGATTCAGCGTTTGTTGAACGAAATCATCAAGGAGGTGGAGAAATGATGAATTGGATGAATCTGACGAAGGAGGAGCAAGTGGCAGCCCTGCAGCAGGTGGCCGGTCAGAAGCATATCCCACCGCAGGCTGTGGAGAAGGACTTATGGGTAACAGTCATCCTGCAAGTGGTGTTTTCGCTGCCGTTTGCGGGGAAACTATTGTTCAAAGGGGGTACAAGCCTTAGCAAGGTGTTTGGACGGATAGAGCGGTTTTCGGAGGACATTGACTTGGCTGTGGACAGGACGCTCTTCGGACTGGAGGGTGACCTGACAAAGAAACAGCTGAAGAGTCTGCGGAAGTTATCATCGACCTTTGTGCGGGACGAGTTTCTGCATGAGTTTCTGCATGATTCTGGAAAAGGCGTTCCTGCTGCATGAGTTGTTTACGACAGGAGCAGGGGTATTTGCGGGCAGGAAGTCAAGGCATATGTATGACTTGGAGAAGATGATGGATGAGAGGTTTGCTACGGAGGCCATCGGCAATGATGAGCTGTGGGAGGCCATCAGCCACCATAGGCAGGTGTTTACGAGTATGCGGGATGTGGACTACACGCCAGACATCAGGCGGCGGATTCAGCGGTGCTATTCGCTGTATTATATCATTTTCAGCGGTGCTCATCACCCTTTCAGGGGTCGCGACCTTTGGTTGACTCGCTACATTTTATCTATTTTAGCGGAGCTCGCGACCTACGGTTCAAAGCCTGCAAAGCAGGCAGATCGTTAGCGTTGAATATCGTTAGGGTTGAATGGTTGGGGACACATGATAAAAAGTATGGTTTAATAAACTTTTTTCTCAATATCAGAAAAAAGTTGTATCTTTGCACTTTGAAAGTTTATTATAATAGACCTATATGATATTGAGTGACACCATAAAAGAGCGCCGGGCACAACTGGACATATCACAGGTGGACCTTGCGGAGATGGCGGGGGTGAGCCTCGCTACGGTGAAGGATATCGAGCGCGGAAAAGGGAACCCGTCCATCACGACTGTGGAAAAAATCCTTGCCGTATTGGGCATGGAAGTGGTATATCATCTGAGGCAGACAATATAGCAGACAATATAGAAGATTGGCTTATGCGACAGTTGGAGGTATTATGGAATGGCGTGAATGCCGGGACTTTGACGGAACAGTTGCCGGGCAAAGGCTACCGCTTTGCATATGCGACATCTTATCTGGCGGGGGACAACCCCAGCATCTCGGTGACATTGCCGAAAAGAAGGTCCCCGTTTGAGAGCGACAGCCTGTTTCCCTTCTTCGCCAATATGCTGCCGGAAGGGGGGCTGCGACGCGTTGTGTGTCGGCAGCACCATGTGGACGAGAAGGACCTGTTCGGTATCCTCTGCGCCATATCGGATGCCGATACCATCGGGGCGGTGAGCACAAAGGAGGTGAGAGATGAAGAATAGCCCATTGTTCGACAGCAAACGGGTGTCGCTGGCCCTTGATTTCGACCTGGACGAGCGTCATCACACGGAAGAGATGACCCATGCCATGCAGCTCATCTCGGTATCGGGAGTGCAGGAGAAATTTCCTGCCGTTGTGGATGGCGGCAAGATACGTCTGGCCAGAGACGGGGAACGCTCGACACACATACTGAAACCAGCCCCTTGGGATGCCAGTCTCAACGAGAACTGGCAGATTCCCGCCAACGAGCACCTGACGATGCAGATAGCCTCACAAGTGTATGGCATCGCCACTGCCAGCAATGGACTCTGCTCCACCCCAAGCGGTCACCCCGTGTATATCACCCGACGGTTCGACGTCGGCCCCGAGGGGACCAAATATCCCATGGAGGATATGGCCACACTGATAGGGCGGAGCGAAGCCGAAGGGGGTACGGTGTTCAAATATCACGGCTCGTATATGGAGATAATGGAGGCCATACGCCGCTATGTGGAGGCGTGGATGGTAGAGATGGAGCGTTTCTTCGAGCTGGTGGTATTCAACTACATCTATGCCAATGGCGACGCCCATCTGAAGAACTTCTCCATCATACGATACGGTGACGACTACCGCCTGTCGCCAGCCTATGACCTGATGAATACCGCATTGCATATACATGATGCGGATTTCGCCCTCTCGGACGGGCTGTCCCCTACCCTACCGAAGAGCGACGCCTATTCACGGACAGGCCATCCCTGCCGTCAGGATTTTGAATGGTTCGGGAAGGCGTCGGGACTGGTCGAGGGCCGTGTGGGGCGTATCCTTGACAAATACACTTTCATCCCCGACAAGACGCAGGAGCTAGTTGAGAGCAGCAGGCTTACGGAGAAGCTGAAGCGCAGCTACCTGCGCATCGTTGGCGAGCGCATCGTAAGATTCAATCGCTATGACAAAGATGTTTCACCGCGGATGAGGGAAAGTGGAAAATTGAAAATTGAAAATTGAAAACGGAAAGTGGTGGGGAATGGTGAATGGTGAAGTGGAGGACGCTAACGTTTTTCGCTAATTAAATTTTATTCAGCGGTGCTCAAGGCCGCTCCCTTCGGTCGGGCAGAACGCTAACGCTAACTTTAGCGGACGAGGACGTCCGCGGTCCCAAGGAGTGGAAAGTGGAAAGTGGGGTGGGCGGAGCAAAAATTTTGTCTCACATGTGAAAAAATATTCGTATCTTTGCAGTTCAAAATAGAATCAACAGACAATGAAAAAAGCATTCGTATTACTCACGCTGATAGCGGCTACGGCCACGATGGCCGTTGCACAGCAGAAAGCCCTGCCGGGCAAATACGCGGGCAGCAACACCTTGACACTCTTCGACTCGACAGGGGTGTATATGGAAGAGTCTGGCCTGAGCCATATCCTGAACCACAAGTGCATAGAGATGTACTCCTTCGCGGGCTGCGCGGCATACAGCACCTACAAGATCGACTACGACCCGCTGTCGGCCTACTGCGAGATAGAGCGCGTGCTGGTGCACCGCACGACGGGCAAGACGGACACGCTGCTGTGGCCTGGCCGCGACGGCAACATCACGGTGTACGACTACGTGGCCCCCGCCCGCATGATATACTGGGGCGCGAGCCAGAAGATGGTACAGGTGGGCCGCCTGAACCTGGGCGACCGTCTGGAGGTGTGGACCTACAAGAAGGGCTATACCTACGCCCTGCTGCAGGAGGAGCACCCCAGCCTGAACACCACTTTTGCGGCCCTCCCCGAGGACGACGCACGCTATGTGCCGCCGATGAAGGGGCACTACTACGACATCGTGCCCTTCTGGAGCAACCAGCCGGTGAAGCAGAAGGTGTATATGCTGAATATCCTCGACACGAAGAGTCTGCAATACAAGGTGTACAACGGCGAGCTGGAGGTGAAGCGCGAAGCCGCCGACGAGGAGGGACGCACCCTCTACACCTTCAGCAACAAGGAGGACATCATGCCCCTGAAACGCGAGCCGCGTGCGCTGGCCAACAACGACATCCAATGCAAGCTGCTGCTGAGCACGAGTCCCGACTGGCAGGCCAAGAGCCGCTGGTTCTTCGGTGTGAACGAGGACTACGGCAGCTTCAAGTCGACCCCCGAGGTGAAGAAGAAGGTGGACGAGCTGCTGCGTGGCGCCGAGGACGAGATGGACAGCATCGGCAGGCTGACCCACTGGGTGGCCGACAACATCCGCTACGCGGGTATCTCGATGGGCGAAGGCGAGGGCTTCACGCTCCACAACCAGCAGATGAACTACACCGACCGCTGCGGCGTGTGCAAGGACAAGGCGTCGACGCTGATAGGCTTCCTGCGTGCCGCAGGCTTCAAGGCCTATGCCGCCATGACGATGGCAGGCGAGCGCATTGACCGCATCCCCGCCGACCAGTTCAACCACTCGGTGTGCGCCGTGCAGCTGCGCGACGGCTCGTTCCGCATGCTCGACCCCACATGGGTGCCCAACGTGCGCGAGCTGTGGAGCAGCGCCGAGCAGCAGCAGGGCTACCTGATAGGCACCGCCGAAGGCTGCGACCTGATGGAGACACCCATCTCGCCGGCACAGAACCACTATATCCGCATCACAGGCGAGAGCGCCATCGACATGCAGGGCACGCTGAGCGGCACGCTGACCATCAGCGCCGAGGGACAGAGCGACGCCGCCGTGCGCGGAGTGTTCAGCGCCCCGCAGGCACGCTGGCGCCAGAACCTGGAGCGCGAGCTGCTGAGAATAGCCCCCAACGCCGAGATCATAGACATCCAGTACAGCGACCCCGACCGCTACCTGGACCACCCGGTGAGCATCACCTACACCTACCGCATCCCCCACTACGCCACTGTGGACAAGGAGGTGATCTCGTTTATCCCGCTGAGCGCGCGCAACTTCTACCGCCGCGTGATGGGGCACCTGAACTTCAACCTGAAACCCGAGAGCCGCACGCAGCCCTTCAGCGACCGCTGCTCGCGACTGGTGGACATCCGCGAGACCATCACGCTGCCCTATGCGCCGAAACAGTTCCACTATCCCATGGTGGACGGCGTTGCCGACCCCGCCGCGAGCTTCGGCTGCGGCTTCCAGATGGAGGGCAACAAGCTGACCTTCGGCGAGCAGGCCGTCTTCGGCAAGCGCATCTACGAGGCCACCGACTGGCCGGCCTTCCGCGCCAGCGCCCTGGCCCAGCTGAAGGTGGCGGAGACCCCGGTGATTTTAACCAAATAGATTTGATAGAACCGATAGAATTTGATAGATTATGAAAAAGATACTTTTCGCCGCCGCGATATTTTCAATTTTCAATTTTCATTTTTCAATTCTGAACGCCCAGCAGCCCGACGCCAAATACAAGCTGCTGCGCTATGAGTGGACCGTCAACGCCGACGGCACCAGCGACTACCACTACCGCCACGAGGTGCAGATACTGCGCAACCGCGCCCTCACGGCCTATGCCGACAAGGGCGAGACCTTCGTGGTGTACAACCCCGACCTCGAGGAGGTGACCATCAACGAGGTGTATACCATACAGCTCGACGGCACACGCGTAGAGATGCCGCAGAACGCCTTCATCTACCAGCTGCCCGAGGAGTGCGCCGACTGCGGCCGCTTCAACCACCTGCGCGAGCTGGCGATGGTGCACACGGGCATGGAGCTGGGCTGCACCATCGTGGTTGACTACACCATCCACCGCCGCTACAACCTGCTGCGGGAGAGCATAGCGCTGCAGCGCGAATGTCCGGTGGAGAAGCTGGAGATTGTGGTGAACAACAACAGTCCCTTCCAGGTGAAATACGACACCCTGGGACGCCAGTACCTGCCGACGGCGGGCGTGAGCAAGACCGTGAACACGATGGTTGTGGACGGCCAGATGAGCAACAAGACCACCTACGCCTTCAACAACATGGCGCAGGCTCCCTCGGAGCCCTATATGCCCAGCGACATCGTCCCCACCCTGCGCATCTACAACGGCGCTCCGGAGCACACGCCGGCTTTCGACCAGAAGCCCTTCCACGAGGCCGCCGACGTGGTGGGACAGCTGATGAACGGCGACAACGCCCAGGAGAACATCACCAATATCCGCAACTATGTGGTGGACAACATACACCTCAACGACATCCACCCCTCGCACCTGGGATATGTCCACGCCACCCCCTTCGAGGTGTGGGCCACAGGCTGCGGCACCGCCACCGACAAGGCCGTCTTCCTGGCCGCCATACTGAACCGCGAGGGCTACAGCGCCCGCGTCATCGGCGAGGACTACGACCAGGTGGGCGTGATGATAGACACCGTGGAATACCGTCTGGACGTGCGCAGCAAAGAGCCGATGGAGGTGAACGGCGAGGCCCAGGACGAGATAGCCACCTGCGACATCAGCAACACGATAGACGTAGCCGAATACCTCGACACCTTGGAGGACGGATTCTTCAAGATCATACCCTTCTTCCCGCTGCCCGGCGAGCCCACGGTGCAAGCCAGCGTGCTTCCCCTGCAGCGCACCACACCCCTGGTGGCATCGGCCTGCGACCTCCGCAGCGACATCACCTACACGCTGCCCAAGGGTCTGAAGATGGTGGGCGGCGAGGTCAACGAGACCCTCGACTTCCCCGGCATCGGCAGCCTGACCATCAGCGTGAAGCAGAGCGGCAAGAAGATCAAGGTGGTGCGCAACCTCAAGATAGACCACAGCACCATCAAGGTGGAGGAGTACGCCCGCTTCCGCCAGCTGCTGGCCACCTGGCAGACGTATGAGGGCAAGCAGGTTTTGCTTCGGAAGAAATGAGGGAAATGTGAATTGTGAATTGTGATTTGTGATTTGTGAATGGGGAATTGTGAATGGGGAAATAAGGAAGCCTCCCTGTGGTTTTTCACGGGGAGGCTTTCTTATTGTGTGTTTTTGCTGGCGGCGGGGGTCAGCGCAAGCGCTGGTTGATGACGCCGCTGAAGGTGACGGGGGTTTCGTCCATCGTGCAGGAGAAGCTGAGCACCCCGACGGCTATGGAGCCGCTGAGCTTGCGTATGAGATACTCGGGATAGGGCTCGCCTACAGAGGTGGGGACGATGTTGTAGCACACCATAGTGGTGCGCTGGGGGAGGAACTCGAGGTGGATGTCGGGGAGGGTGAGGTCGATGCGATAGTGTCCCAAGCGGTCCATGAAGACATTGTGGACAAAGACTGTGGCGGTGTCGCCGGTGATGGTCAGCTTGACATAGACGTCCTTGTGGGTCTCGTTGCCCACTTTCATGGTGCCGATGTAGGTCTGGGCGCTGGCCGCGAGACCCAACATCATCAGTAAGGAGAGAAACAATGCGCGTTTCATATTTCGGTAGTCGTTTATTAATATACAATCACAATTTGATGAGGTTGCCCAGGATGTCGCGCGTGATGGTACGCGTGGCGGCGGAGGTGGCGCTCTTCACCACCTTCTGGGTGGTGGAGGTGCGGCTGGTGCTCTTCTTGCCGGTGACCTTGTTGCTGACGGCGGTGCCCAGGGCGGTGGCGGCGGTAGCGGTGACGGCGGTGACGACGGCTTTGAGGACCTTGGAGAAGATGCCTTTCTTCTTGGGTTCGGCTTTGGCCGCTTTCTCGGGCTTTGCCGGAACAGCAGGACTTTCAGGAGTATCGGGGACATCGGGGACGGCCGCCTCACTCTCTTTCAGCAGCACCTCGAAGGCGCTCTCGCGGTCGACCATCTTGTCGTACTTGCCCGCCAGACGGCTGCTGCGGACGATGTCGCCGCGCTGGCCCTCGGTGATGGCCCCTATCTGGCTCAGGGGGAAGAGAATCTTGGCGCGCTGGACGATGCCGGGGGCGCCCTTCTCGTCGAGGAAGGAGACCAGCGCCTCGCCGGTTTCGAGGCTGGTGATAGCCTCGTCGGTACGGAAGGCGGGATTGGGGCGGAAGGTGTCGGCGGCGGTCTTCACGGCCTTCTGGTCCTTGGGGGTATAGGCGCGCAGGGCATGCTGCACGCGGTTGCCCAGCTGGCCGAGGATGCTCTCGGGGATGTCGGTGGGGTTCTGGGTGACGAAATAGATGCCCACGCCCTTGGAGCGGATGAGGCGGATGACCTGCTCGATCTTGTCCACCAAGGCCTTGGAGGTGTCCTCGAAGAGCATGTGGGCCTCGTCGAAGAAGAAGACCAGTTTGGGCAGCTCCATGTCGCCCACCTCGGGCAGGGAGCTATAGAGCTCGCTGAGGAGCCAGAGGAGGAAGGTGCTGTAGAGCTTGGGCTGGAGCATGAGCTTGTCGGCGGCCAGCACATTCATCACACCCTTGCCGCCCTCGCATTGCAGGAGGTCGAAGATATCGAAGCTGGGCTCGCCGAAGAAGCGGTCGGCCCCTTGGTTCTCGAGCTGCAGCAGGGAGCGCTGGATGGCGCCCACGGTGGCTGTGGAGATGTTGCCGTAGCGTGTGGTGTACTCTTTGGCGTGATGGCTGACATAGTCGAGCATGGAGCGGAGGTCCTTCATGTCGAGCAGCAGCAGGCCTCGGTCGTCGGCGATGCGGAAGACGATGTTGAGCACGCCGTCCTGGGTCTCGTTGAGGCCCAGCAGGCGCGAGAGGAGCTGGGGACCCATCTGGCTCACGGTGGCGCGGATGGGGTGGCCCTGCTCGCCGAAGACGTCGAAGAAGCGCACGGGGCAAGCCTGGAATTCGGGATTGGGGATGCCGAAGGAGTCCTTGCGTTTCTCGATGAAGCCGCTCATGGCGCCCGCCTGGCTGATGCCGCTGAGGTCGCCTTTCATATCGGCCATGAAGCAGGGTACGCCGGCCTGGCAGAAGGTCTCGGCCATCACCTGGAGGGTGACGGTTTTGCCGGTACCCGTAGCGCCGGCGATGAGTCCGTGGCGGTTGGCCATACGGCCACAAATAGAAAGCGCACCATCGTCGCAGTGCGCTATATAAAGTCCTTGTTCTTTACTATACATATTCCAGTTTCGCTAAATACGCCGAATTCGCCGACCCGCTCACGCGGTCAGAACGTCCAGTTGAAGCCCAGCTTGAGGAGGGTGTTCTCCCAGCGGAGGACATCGGTGAAGGAGTTGAGACCGGCATAGAAGACGGAGGTCTTGCGCTCGATGGGGTCGATGCCGGAGATCTGGGGATCGTAGGTCTCGGTCTCGCTGATGAAGCCGATGGAGAGGAGGTCGAGCATGAGCTCGGCGCTGAGGTGCTCGGAGAACTCATAGATGAGTGTGGGACGGATGCTGACGCCCCAGGTCATATCCTTCACATGGTCGTCGTAGGGTTCCACCTCGAGGTACTCGTTGGGGTTGGGGTAGGTGGTGGTGATATAGCTCTCCTCGTACTTGTTGGGGCCGAGCATGCGCAGCTGGCCTTGGAGGAGGAGGTTGAAGTGCATGTTGCCGAAACGGAGGAACTCCCACTTGACCTGGGGAGCCACCACCCAGCCTTCGCGGAGAAGGTGGCGCTTGTGGTCGGTGACGTTGATGTTCATACCCACCTGGGAATAGAAATAGGTGTCGGTGGCGAGGAGGGTGTCGAACGAGCAGTTGACATAGCCGCCCATGAGGCCCACATAGAGGTTGGGCATGACCTTGTAGCCCACCTGCAGAGCACCCACCATGTAGGACGAGGAGGTCATGTCGCTGTTGATGGAGGTGGTGTTTTTCTGCCAATAATATCCGCCCTGAAGGCCGAGCACAAACTGTGCCTGAGAAATCGTGGCCACAGCCACCGCAAAAGCCAAAAGTACTACTTTCTTCATCTCTTTTTACATATTTTTCAAAATGCAAAGATACGAAGAAAAAATGAACTAACGGCTCTCGGTAGAATATTTTTTTTATATTTTATAGTAACCATATAAAATACAACACCTTACAACCTTGTTTAGGGTTTGAGGTTTAAGGTTTAAGGTTAGTTCACTTCGTTCACTCACGTTGCTTCGGCTCGGGATAGAAAACAAGTTTTCTCTCCACTCGCTTTGCGCAACGGTTAAGGTTTATGGTTAGTTCACTTCGTTCACTCACGTTGCTTCGGCTCGGGATAGAAAACAAGTTTTCTCTCCACTCGCTTTGCGCAACGGTTAAGGTTTAAGGTTTATGGTTTACGGTTGAGGGTGGAGGGGAGTAGTAAAAAAAAAGTTTTTTTTGCCATATCGGGAAAAGTGTGTATCTTTGTCCCGAAAACCAAAGTCTAATCCAAAAGCCTAACACCTGATGGAGAAGAAGATAGGAACGATAACCATACTCATTCGCGACCGCGAAGTGTCGCCCTCTGTCAACAAATTGTTGTCCGGATATGCCGATCTCATACTCTGTCGGCAGGGACTCCCATTCCACGACCGTCCTGTGGCCGTCATCTCGCTCATTGTGGAAGGCGAGATGAACCGCATCAACGCCCTCACCGGCAGCCTCGGGCGCCTGCAAGGGCTCACCAGCAAGGCGATGGTGGTATAGGCCATAAAGGACCATAAAGGCCTTAAGGTCTTTTAGGACTTTAAGGGCCCTAATAGAGAAAAGAAAAAATATTAATCCTAAAAAAAAATAGAAGCAATGAGACATCAGAATTTCATCGACCGCGACAAGCTCTACGGCATGCTGGAGAACAACGCCCCCACCGAGAGCCAACTGAACGATATCCTCAACAAGGCCCGCAAACTCAAGGGCCTCAACCTCGAGGACGTTGCCAAACTGCTGAGCGTCGAGGACGAAGCCGGCATCCAGAAGATTCTGGACACCGCCGAATACTGCAAAGACGAGATCTACGGGCGCCGATTGGTGCTCTTCGCCCCCATCTACACCGGCAACGCCTGCGTTAACAACTGCGTATACTGCGGTTTCCGCAAGGACAACAAGACGCTGAAACGCAAAATCCTGACCCTCGACGAGATTGAGACCGAGACGCTGCACCTGCTGCGCATGGGCCACAAGCGCGCCCTGCTCATCTGTGGCGAGAGCCCCAGGAACGACGCCAACTACATGGTTGAGGCCATCCGCCGCACCTACGCCGCCAAGGACGAGAAGGGCAGCACCATCCGCCGCATCAACGTAGAGCTGGCGCCCATGAGCGTTGAGGACTATGCCAAACTCAAGGCCGAGAAGATAGGCACCTATGTGTGCTTCCAGGAGACCTACGACCCGGTGGCCTACGCCCAGTTCCACCCCGCCGGCACCCCCAAGGCCGACTACCTCTACCGACTGACCTGCATGGACCGCGCCCAGGAAGGCGGCATCAACGACGTGGGCATCGGCGCCTTGTTCGGACTGGTGGACTACCGCTTCGAGATCCTCGCCATCATGGAGCATGCGCGCCATCTGGAAGAGGACTACGGCTGCGGCCCCCACACCGTCTCGTTCCCCCGCATCGAGCCTGCCGAAGGCACGCCCTTCAGCCAGCGCGAGAACATCCCGCACCCCGTGAGCGACAAGGACTTCATGAAGATCATCGCCATCATCCGCATCGCCATGCCCTATACGGGTATCATTATCAGCACGCGCGAGCGTCCCGAGCTGCGCGACCAGCTGGTGCGCTACGGCGTCAGCCAGATCAGCGCCGCCTCCGAGACCAATCCCGGCGGCTACGACGAGGAAGGCGACAAGACCGCTGCCAAACCCTACGAGAAGACCGGCTCCACGGGCGCCCAGTTCACCCTCGGAGACCACCGCTCGCTCGACGAGGTCATCTCCATGATGATCGACGGCGGATACATCCCCTCCTTCTGCACCGGATGCTACCGCAAAGGTCGCGTGGGAGCCGACTTCATGGACCTGGCCAAACCCGGCCTCATCAAGGAGTACTGCAAACCCAACGCCATGTTCACCTTCCGCGAGTACCTGGAGGACTACGCCTCCCCCGCCACCAAGGAGAAAGGCCTGCGCCTGCTCAAGGAGCTGACCCAGACCTTCCCGAAGGAGGAGCTGAAACGCCGCGTGGAGGGCAACCTCTGCAAGATTGGCGACGGCGAACGCGACCTCTACTTCTAACGACAGGATTATCTATCGCATTGGAAACGGTTTACGATACCCTCCGAAACGACAAAACCTTCCCGAACTGGGGAGGTTTTTTTGTTAAATTTGAAAAAAAATTTGGTCAATACAAAAAAAGGTTGTATTTTTGCAGCATCAAATATTAAGAAAATTTAATAAAAAAAACAAATAAGTTTAACCTTAAAATTCCAAAAAAATGAAAAAAATTTTATTGACCCTTGCTCTCGCAGCATTTGCAATGACCGCCAACGCCCAGTGGGTTCTGGGTGGAACCCTCGAGGCCTCTCACAACAACTTCCACGCCACCGACTATGCGGCCGGTACCACCGTCAACCACTTCGAGATTGCCCCCAAAGTTGGCTACTGGCTGAACGACGACATGCAGATTGGTGCCCAGATTGGTTGGGCCTACGACTACAACAGAAACTATGCCGGCAACGTTGACACCTACGGTTCGACTTCCAACACCGGTGCCTCCGGCCAGCCCACCATCGAAATTACCCCGTATTTCCGCTACAATGTGGCCAACTGGAAAAGCTTCACCGTTTTTGCCGAGGCTCAGCTGAACGTCGGACTCCACCTCGAGAGCTCAAACTACAACACCGTTGGTAGCGTTACCACCGACAATGGCGACAACTTCACCAGCTTTGGTCTTGCCGTCATCCCCGGTCTGAACTATGCTTTCAACGAGCACATCTCCATGGACCTCTATGTCAACCTGCTCGGCTGCTATGCCAACTTCGCCACCGCCGAGAACTGGGGTAGCCACGAGTTCGGTCTCGGTCTCACCATGGACGCCCAGAGCATCAACGCTCACCTGAACAACTTCGCCATCGGCTTCAACTACGCTTTCTAAGCTTTGGCTGACAGAAACAAAAAAAAGGCGGTGGAGCCATTGGGCTCCACCGCCTTTTTTAATAATATAGAATAGAGTCGATAGAAACGATAGATTCGATAGATATTATAGATTATCTATCGCTTCTATCGCATCTATTGTTTCTATCGCCCCTATCCCCTCTATCGCTTCTATCACATCTATCGCCCCTATCGCCCTCCATCAAGCGTCGGCGAAGACCTTGCCGTCTTGCAGCGTGACCTGGAGCTTGGTGTATTCGGAATGGAAATCGTGCTTCAGGCGGTCGAGGTAGCGGCGGCTCTCCCAATGGCACATGGGCAGGTCGTGGAGCAGGCAGTTGCCGCAGGTCTCGGGGGTGGTGGCCGGCACCTCGTGCTGGGTGAGTATCCACTCGAGGCACTCGATAGTCAGGCGGCGCATGTCTTCGACGCTGTAGCTGCCGGTCATAATGACATACATGCCCGTGAGGCAGCCCATGGGGCCAACATAGACGACATCGTCTTTGGCGCTTGAGTTGCGGAACCAGGTGGCCATGAGGTGCTCGAGGCTATGCATGGCGGCAGGGGCCACAGCGGGCTCGCGGTTGGGCTCCGTGATGCGGAGGTCGAAGGTGGTGAAACCCTTATCCTCGCGCGAGACATAGATGCCGGGCTTGAGGTGGGTGTGGTCGATGGTGAAACTCTGTATAACTTCCATGTAAGGTTTAGGGTTTAAGGTTTAGGGTTTAAGGTTTAAAGTAGCTCAAGGTATTTTTTAACAAAGCGGAACGAGGTGTCGCACATCGAGGCGAGGAAGTCGGCCCATTGCATCTGGTGGTCGTCGGTGCGGCCGGGGGTGTCGCTGATGATACGCAGGCTGATGAACGGCACGTTCATCAGGAAGCAGGTCTGTGCAATGGCGGCGCTCTCCATGTCGCAAGCCAGGCCGTCGATGAAATGGCGCTTGATGGTGTTCTGCCGCTCGCGGTCGGTGATGAACTGGTCGCCGGTGCAGATGAGGCCCGTCACACGGTGCTCTTTACCCTCAAGAGGGACCTCGAGGGCGTGGTCCAAAAGGCGCGGGTCGGCATCGTAGCGTGCCGGCAGACCCTGAACCTGTCCGAGCACACAGGGGCCATCCTCACTGATGCCTCCGCAATCCACGTCGTGATAGACGCATTGCGTGGCGACAAAGATATCCACCACATTGAGTTGCGGGTCGATACCACCGGCGAGACCGGTGCTGATGATGGCGTCGGGGTGGTGCTCCTGGATGAGGCGCATGGTACCCACGGCGGCATTCACCTTGCCGACGCCGCAACGCCACAGGACAATCTCGTTGTTTCCCAGGCGGCCGGTGTCGCCGCCGAGAGCATCGCGCATCTGGCGATACTCGATATCCATTGCAATAATAACTCCTATCTTCATATATTTGCGTATTGTCTGTTTTGCAAAGATACTAAAAATTATGCATTTTATTTATTTCGAGAAAAATATTTTTTTTCAACATACGTTATATCATTAAAAACTAACACCTAACAATCGACACAGGCACAATATGAAACGCTGGATACGCATCTTCATCATATCGGTTTTTGCCATTGCCGCCGTGAGTTTGGTAGTCATACAGTTCTACCAGACGCGCCGCACTTTTTCCATCAACGACAACATGTTCAATGTGGGCGTCGGCAACGCTATGGACGAGGTGATCCGCCAGTTGGGGGGCAACGCCCTGCAGCCCTCGGAGACACCCTCGGAGACCTTCAACTACCAAGAGCTGGACTCGCTCATCGTGGAGCAGCTGCTGGTGAACGGCATCGACATCCACCCCGTTGTGGGACTCTACAACGGTACCGAACGGTCGTTCCTCTACAGCTCCGACCCGCAACACGAGCAGCAGCTGGAGGAGTCGCCCTACCGCTACAGCTTCCATCCCGCCGGCGTGGTGTCCACCAGCCAGTTCTTCATCATCCTGTCATTCCCCAGCGCGCAGCTCTTCCTCCAGCGCAACTCCAACCTTTTCGTCTACCTGAGCTTCTTCCTTGTCGTCATCATCGCGGCCATGTTCATCATCTCGCTCCGGGCGATGGCCAACCAGCGCAAGCTCGACCAAATGAAGTCGGAGTTCATCAACAACATGACCCACGAGATCAAGACCCCCCTGGCCACCATCGGTCTGGCCTGCGAGATGCTGCGCGACGAGACCATCTCGCAGGACAGCGAATCGCGCAAGAACTTCATCGGTATCATCAACGACGAGAACCAGCGTATGCGTGTGCTCGTGGAAACCATCCTGCAAAGCGCCAAGATGTCGAACAAGAACTTCCGCATCAACCCCAAGGAGGTCGACATCCACCAAATCATCGACAAGGTCTCCACCAGCTTCAAGCTTCCCATCTCCAACCGCAACGGCAAACTGACCATCGACCTCCAGGCCGACCCGTCGGTTGTCGTGGCCGACGAGCTGCACATCACCAACCTGGTGTACAACCTCATCGACAACGGCATCAAGTACTCCTCCGAGGCGCCCGACATCACGGTGAGCACCCGCATTGTGGAAGGACAGCTGGAGCTGCGGGTGAGCGACCACGGAATCGGCATCTCCAAAGACGACCAGAAGCATGTCTTCGAGAAGTTCTACCGCGTCTCCACGGGTAATGTGCACAATGTGAAAGGCTTCGGCATCGGGCTGAACTATGTTGCCCAAGTGGTGAAACTGCACCACGGGCACATCGCCCTAGAGAGCGAACTGGGGCAAGGGTCGACATTCATCGTCACGCTGCCGCTATGAAAAACGGAGATGGGGCCGGCGCTTCGCGCCGGCCCCATCCGTATAAGCCAAACATTTATCTGTTATCCTTCTTTACTGCACCATGAAGCGGCCGCTCACGCTGTTCATGCGGTAGATGTACACGCCCGAGGGCATACCGTCCACATTCACCGTCAGCTCGCCGTTGCCGGCCTGCACAGGATAGGTGGCCACCACCTTGCCTTCGATGTTGTAGATAGTCATCTGGGTGGCATCGGGGGTGTTGTAGGGCAGCATGACGCTGTGGACAGCGGGGTTGGGATAGGCATTGCCTAGCTCGGAGCCGTCGACCCTATCGATACTGACCTCTTCCACATCGGGAATCATACCATTGATAAACTCTTGATACTGGGTGAAGTTGTAGCCACGGCCGCTGATATACATGCTGTTCTGGCCGAGGTTATACCAGCCATTGCCGCTGCCATCCCAACCCCAGTTCATGTAGTACTGATCGGGATAGTTTTCCTGGTATCCAACACAGACCCATGCATGACCGGCGGCATCAGCGCCACTACCCGTAAGCGAAGCACCACCCATGTACAGAATGTTATCGTTCAGCAACATGTTGCGAAGCTTGGTCATATACTGGGAATCGTTGTCACGATAGATCACACGGCCCAACTGATACTTGAAGTTTTTCTGCATAGCCGCAGGCACTTTGTTGCTCTGGGCGCCGCTACCGTCGGGGGTGTATCCCATCTTGACCGACAAACCGGCATAGTAGCTCAGGCGGGCAATCTCGTCCATTTCCTCATTGGAGCAGGTCATAGAGCCATTGCTGGCGAAAGGTCTGATGGGCATCATGTTGTAGTCGAAAGGAGCTGTGGTATCATAGTTGATGGCCAGAACAGCATTCGGCATAATCTGTCTCTCGGAGGCGTCCAACTGACTCCACAACGAATATCTGACACTACTCGTAGCTTGTTGGGGATACTGGTAGTAGCGCATAATCTGGGCCAGAGCCGTAGCCACGCAGCCCACCACAGAATAACGGCCATTGTTGTCCTGCGGGCAGAAGCGGTTGTAAGTAGGATAATACTCTCTTCCCTGACCCCATTTGATCTGCGTCAGAATGTGCTGGTTGGCCTTGGTGTCGCCCTTGTAGCTCTTGGTCTTCAGGGCAATCCACATCTCGCTGTCGGGATTGTCGTTCGCGGCGTCGATCTCCTGGAGCTCCTTCACCACTTCGGTGTATTCGGTCACCCACCACATCATGTTGGCGGGCAGATCCTCCATCACGAGCGAACCCTCTTCGGAGAAGCCGATGATGGGGTCGATGGTGGTGGTGCCGGCCATGATGATCCAGCCGTTGTTGCCAACGTTGAAGAAATAAGAAGCGGGGACGCCCAGCTTTTCGTTGTTGATCTGGTGAACGAGGGTGAGGTCGTTTGCGGACAGTTTGTCGGCGCCGGTGTAGTAGCCCATATAATAGGCGGCAGCCTCCCGAGCCTCTTCAAAACTGATGTTGTCAGCTTTGGCGCTGTTGGCGCAGAGAGCCATCGCAGCCACTAACAATGAGGAAATTACCTTTTTCATTTTTTATTAATATTAATTATTTATTCACTTTAAATGCGGTGCAAAGATACACATTTTTTCCGACATGGAGAGTTTTTTTTATCAATTAACCTTTATTAAGTATCCCGCAAGCAACACTTCTTGCAATCCGCCGGACAAAAAGAGACAACAGCCCTCCCCGTCCTACAAGAGAGCGGCCCACGGACAAATGGTCCGTGGGCCGCTCTTTCATTATTTCGTCTGAACCTTGTTACCTTTTTTTATTCGGCAACCACTTCGACGTTCACCTCAGCCTTGATCTCTTTGTAGACATTGACCTTGGCGGTGTAGGTACCGACGGTCTTGATGGCCTCGATGGTGATGTTCTTGCGGTCGACATCGTAGTTGTGCTGCTCCTTCAGGGCTTCGGCAACCATGATGTTGTTGATGCCGCCGAAGAGCTGACCGTTCTCGCCGACCTTGGCGATGATCTTCACGGTCTTGCCGTTGAGGGCAGCCTGCTGGGTCTCGGCGTTCTTGCGGAGGGCTTCCTCCTTGTGGGCGCGCTGGCGCAGGTTCTCGGCGTGGATCTTCTTGTTGACGGGAGTGGCGATGATAGCCATGCCCATGGGAAGAAGATAGTTGTTGGCATAGCCGTTCTTGACGTTGACGATTTCGTCCTTGTAGCCCAGGTTGGCCACATCTTGCTTAAGTATGATTTCCATCTATTCTTCCTCCATTGTTTATTTGAGACAATCGGCGACGTAGGGCATCAGGGCGATATGACGGGCGCGCTTGATAGCCTGCGACACTTTTTTCTGGTACTTGTTCGAGGTGCCGGTGATGCGGCGGGGCAGAATCTTGCCCTGCTCGTTGACGAACTTCAGCAGGAAGTCGGCATCCTTATAGTCGATATACTTGATACCGAGCTTTTTGAAACGGCAGTATTTCTTACGCTGGGTCTCCACAGCGATAGGGGTCAAATATTTGATTTCGGTCTCGTTAGCCATAATTCTTTCTTTACTTTAACTGGTTAGACATTTATGCCTCGGCGGGAGTTTCCACAGGAGCTTCGGCCTTCTTGGCGCGCTTCTTCTCGTTGTAGGCCACGGCGTGCTTGTCGAGGCTCACGGTGAGGAAGCGGAGCAGACGCTCGTCGCGCTTGTAGGCAATCTCGAGGTCGTTGATGACGCTACCCTCGGCGCGGAACTCAATGAGATAGTAGAAGCCGGTGGTCTTCTTACGGATAGGATAGGCCAGCTTGCGCATGCCCCAGTTGTTCTCGTACACGATCTCGGCACCCTTCGAGGTCAGCAGATCGACGTACTTCTTTACCGTTTCCTTCATCTGTTCTTCAGACAAAACGGGAGTTGCAATGAAAACGGTTTCGTACTGTTTTACCATTACTGTGTTTGTTTTTTTTGTTTGTTAATACTTTTTAAAACAAAAAAAGACAGGCACATGTCCTGTCTTTTTCCTTTGAGCCACTTTGCGGACTCGAACCGCAGACCTACGCATTACGAATGCGTTGCTCTACCAACTGAGCTAAAGTGGCGGCGGTGCGTCTTCTTCTCCGCAAAAGCGAGGTTTTCTTGTCGGGGTGAGAAGACTCGAACTTCCGGCCTCCACGTCCCGAACGTGGCGCGCTAGCCAACTGCGCTACACCCCGCGATAAGTGTCCTGGCAGGGATTCGAACCCTGGACCCATTGATTAAGAGTCAATTGCTCTACCAGCTGAGCTACCAAGACATTATTCTTCTTTCGCTTGTGTTCCAGCAACGTGCATCGGCCTCAACTCATGGTTTCGGCGTTTCTTTTTGGACATGGACTTTGCCGCTGCTGCAGCATTTCAAATTACTCTCTTTTTTCTGGAGCGGAAAACGAGACTCGAACTCGCGACCCCGACCTTGGCAAGGTCGTGCTCTACCAACTGAGCTATTTCCGCATTGCGGTCAACGCTTACTTGGTACTCCGGGTGGGACTTGAACCCACACGCCCTTGCGGGCAAGGGATTTTAAGTCCCTCGTGTCTACCATTCCACCACCAGAGCCTGTATCTCTGATTTAGGAGACCTGAGCGGAAAACGAGACTCGAACTCGCGACCCCGACCTTGGCAAGGTCGTGCTCTACCAACTGAGCTATTTCCGCATTGCGTTTTTCCACTATTTCAAACCCCTCTTTTCTTCACCTTTCGGTTCCGAAAACGGGTGCAAAAGTACAAACTTTTTTCAAACTAGCAAAATATTTTTTAATTTTTTGCCACAATTTTTTTAATCTCGTTCAGTTTCAACAGCGCCTCAAGCGGCGTAAGTGTATCTATATCAATACCTAATATTTTATCTTTTATCTCCAGCAGCGTGGGGTCGTCGAGCTGGATAAAACTGAGCTGACAGCCTGCCAAATCGTCTTTTTTCGGACCCGTTTTTGCATTTTTCGACCCTTTTCCTGTGCCGTCGGACGGACGGGCATTCTTCTCCTCGAGCATCTGCAGCATGGCGCTGGCGCGGTTCAGCACCTGCGGCGGCATTCCCGCCAGACGCGCCACATGGATGCCGAAGCTGTGCTCGCTGCCGCCAGGCACCAGCTTGCGCAGGAAGATGACGCGGCCGTCGATCTCCTTCACACTCACGTGGTAGTTGTGTATCCGCTCGAACTGCTGCTCCATGTCGATAAGTTCGTGGTAGTGTGTGGCGAACATCACCTTCGGCCGGGCCTTCTTGTTGTTGTGCAGGTACTCCGTGATGGCCCAGGCTATGGAGATACCATCGTAGGTCGAGGTGCCGCGTCCTATCTCGTCCAGCAGCACCAGCGAACGGTCGCTGACGTTGTTCAGGATGCTCGCCGTCTCGTTCATCTCCACCATGAAGGTGCTCTCGCCGCTGGATATATTATCGCTCGCGCCCACGCGCGTGAATACCTTGTCCACCACACCCACCGTAGCCCGCTTGGCGGGACAGTAGCACCCCATCTGCGCCATCAGCACAATGAGCGCCGTCTGGCGCAGCAGGGCCGACTTACCGCTCATGTTCGGGCCGGTGATGATCATAATCTGGTTGTTCTCCGTGTCGAGGGTCACGTCGTTGCTCACATACTGTTCTCCCGGAGGCATCTGGGTCTCGATGACCGGGTGGCGCCCTTCGAGGATGAGCAGCTTGTTGTCATCCGTCAGCTCCGGACGGCAGTATCCGCCTTCCAGCGCCACCACCGCAAAGCTCTGCAGGCAGTCGATATGGGCTATGAGCTGGGCGTCGTACTGTATGGGCTGCACAAACTCCGTCACCGCCGTCATCAGCTGGCCGAAGAGCTGCGCCTCCAGCGCCAGCATGCGCTCCTCGGCGCCGAGGATTTTGTCCTCGTACTCCTTCAGCTCAGGCGTGATATAGCGCTCGGCATTGGTCAGCGTCTGTCTCCGCGTCCACTCCTCCGGCACCTTGTCTTTGTGAGTGTTGTAGACCTCGAAATAGTATCCGAAGATGTTGTTGAATCCTATCTTGAGCGACGGGATGCCCGTAGCTTCGCTCTCGCGCTGCTGGAGGGCCAGCAGGTAGTCCTTGCCGGAGCCCGCCATTGCGCGCAGCTCGTCGAGCTCGGCGTTGACGCCCGAAGCTATCACCCCACCCTTCTCCACCTTCGCCGGCGGCTCCTCCTTCACCTCGCGGCCTATGCGTTCGGCCAGCGACGCGCAGGGGTTCAGCCGCTCGCCCAGGCTGGCCAGGGCTCCCTGACTCGAGGCGCAGAGCGTCTTCACCCGCCCCACGGCGTCCAGGGCGCGCTTCAGCTGGAGCATCTCGCGCGGGTTGATGCGTCCCACGGCGGCCTTGGTCACCAGGCGCTCCAGGTCGCCAATCTCCTTCACGCACGCCTGCAGCCGCTGCCGCAGTTCGCCGTCGCGCAGCAGGCCGTCCACCACTCCCAGGCGCTCCTCGATGGCGGTCACCTCCTTCAGCGGCATCAGCACCCACCGCTTCATCAAACGGCTGCCCATGGGCGTGAGCGTCTGGTCCAGCACGTCGAGCAACGTGCGGGCACCCTCGTTGGGCGAGGAGACAAGCTCCAGGTTGCGCACCGTGAAACGGTCGAGCCACACATAGCGGTCGCGCTCCACACGGCTCAGGTGCGTGATGTTCTGCGTGCGGTCATGCTGCGTGTCCTGCAGGTAGTAGAGCACAGCGCCGGCGGCGATGATGCCCATGTCCAGGTCCTCCACACCGAAGCCCTTCAGCGACGACGTGCCGAACTGCTTCAGCAGCAGCTCCTGGGCAAAATCGGGCGCAAACACCCAGTCGTCGAAGGTATTGGTGTAGTATTTTTCAGCAAAATGCTCCTGGAACCAGCGCAGCTTCTTCCTCTGCACCACCACCTCCGAGGGGTGGAAGTTGGTCAGCAGCTTGTCGATGTAGGTCAGGTCGCCCTGCGCCACGTAGAACTCGCCCGTCGACACATCCAGAAAACTCACTCCGTGCACCTTGTCGGTGATGTGCAGGCCACAGAGGAAGTTGTTCTCTTTCACCTCCAGCACCATGTCGTTGTAGGCCACTCCGGGGGTCACCAACTCGGTGATACCGCGTTTCACAAGACCCTTCACCGTCTTGGGGTCTTCCAGCTGCTCGCAGATGGCCACCCTCATGCCGGCCCTCACCAGTCGCGGCAGGTACTGCTCCACAGCGTGGTAGGGGATGCCGGCCAGGTCCACGTATGTGCCGGCGCCGGCAGCCTTGCGCGTCAGCGTGATACCCAGCACCTGCGAGGCCTTGCGGGCATCCTCGCCGAAGGTCTCGTAGAAGTCGCCCACACGAAACAGCAACATCGCGTCGGGGAATTTCTTTTTCAGCTCGGCGTGCTGTCGCATCAACGGCGAGTCGGTATCAGTCTTCTTGGCCATCTGTTGTCTGCGTTTATTAAATCTGCAATGATATTCAATCTATTGTAACTTCAGCCTGCCTTCCTATTGACTAAAGCACAAACTTCACCCTGAACCCACGGGTGGTGGACTCTTCGACAACCTCCTTACACATTGAGCGCAAAGTCTCAACCACCTGACGGTCGACACCATCGGTCTGCAACGGCGAGGTCTCGATATTCTCCTTCATCACATCAAGTGCCGTGATGTCGGACAACTCACTGTAGGTCAGACGCAGGGTGAAGGGATAAGCCGTCGACATAACCTTGGTGGTCACCAAATCGACGATGCTGCTGATTGTCTCGTTCTTGGAGGCGATATGGTATTTGTTGCAGAAAGCATCCATCTGTGAACGAACGCTCAGCATATCGTAGTCCGGCCCATCCACCTCAAAGACAGCCTTGCGTATGCGCTGCACGAAGGCCTTCGTGGCGCTGTGCACCGGATTCTCGAAGATTTGTTGCGGAGTGCCGTCCTCATAGATAATGCCCTCATTCATGAAGAAAATGCGAGTGCTGACGTCGCGGGCGAACTTCATCTCGTGGGTGACGATGAGCATCGTCATGCCTTCGGCGGCCAGCTGGCGCAGCACACTCAGCACCTCGCCCACCATGGTGGGGTCGAGGGCCGACGTCGGCTCGTCGAAGAGTATCACCTCGGGGTGCATGGCCAAGCAGCGCGCTATGGCCACACGCTGCTTCTGCCCGCCCGAGAGGTCGGAGGGCATGGCGTTGGCTTTCTCGGCCATACCCACTTTGCGCAGCATGGCCATGGACTCCTCCTCGGCCTCCTGACGGCTGAGGTGGCGCAGCTTCATCGGCGCAAAGGTCACATTGTCCAGTATGCTCAGGTGCTCGAAGAGGTTGAAACTCTGGAACACCATGCCCATCTTCTGGCGCAGTCTGTTCAGCGGGTAGCCCTTGGCGAGGATGTTTTCGCCGTCGAAGAGTATCTCGCCGCCCGTCGGCGGATCCAGCAGGTTGATGGCCCGCAGGAAGGTGCTCTTGCCTGTGCCCGAAGGGCCAATGATGCTGATGACCTCCCCGGACCCTATTTCGCAGTTCACATCCTTCAGCACCTCGAAGACGGTTCCGTCAGGATTGATATATCTTTTGCTGAGGTGTTTGATTGTAATCATTTCTTAATGTTTTTTTTAACGGTTAAGTCAAGCAGTTTGCCCAGCACCCAGGCAATCAGGAAATAGAGCACCGTGACCAGCAGCAGGGGGAAGAAGGCATCGAAGGTGCGGTTGCGTATCATGTCGCTGGCGCGCGTAAGGTCCTGAATGGCAATATATCCAACGATGGAAGTATTCTTCACCAGCGACACCGCCTCGCCCTTGTACACCGGCATCACGCTCCTCAGCGCCTGAGGGGCGACAATGTAGAAGAATGTCTGCCAACGGGTGAAGCCTATGGCCAGGCCCGCCTCGGTCTGCCCTTTGCCGACAGACTCTATGGCCGTGCGGAACATCTCGCTCACGTAGGCGGCAAAGTTCATTGCAAACGCCACAACCGCCACCATCGTGGCACTCAGGCCCGTGCCCGACAACACCACGTAGAACATAATCATCAGGAACACCAGCATCGGTATGCCGCGCATCAGGCTGATGTACGCTTTCGCCGTCTGGCTCACCCAGCGGCGACGGCTCATCCGCATCCAGCACACTCCCGCGCCCAGCAGCGAACCCAGCAGGATGGAGAGGAACGATATCTTCACCGTTTCCCACAAGCCCTCAACAATATAGTGCCAGCGTTCCTCCACCACGAGGTTGTTGTGCACCGTCTGACCGAGGCGCTCCCAGAAGTTCAGCTGGGCTTGGCCAGCGCCATCGGCCTTGACGAAGTAACCCGGGTAGGCGTAGTAGGCAATCGACGAGAAGTCGATGGTTTTCTGCCGTTCCTCGGTGACGAAGATGCCGCCGCACAGGATGTCTATGTTGCCGGACTGCAGCGCCGTGGTGGCCGACGTCAAGGGCACATGGATAAACTCCACCGGACGACCCACATAGCGGCTGAAGCGCTGCATCACCTCGGGGTCGAAACCGTGCCACTCCTTGCCGACGGGGAAGCCGATGGGCGGTATGTTTTGGATGTTGCCCACCACGATGGGCTTGCCCTCGGGAACCGGTCCCAACTCGGGCATCGGCACGCGCGACGGGGTGTCGGACAGGAACCAACGGTCGTACAGCGCCTGCAGATCGCCTGTAGTGCGCAGCGAGTCGAGGAACGCGCTCAAGCTCTCACGCACCCGCGCAGTGGCCGCATCGCCCTTGCGGAAAGCATAGGCCACCGGGAACCTCGTCTCGCCAAAGAAAGCCCGCTTGATACCCAGGCGCGTCATCTCCTCGGGCGAAATGAAGAAGTCGTCCTCCACCACCACATCCACTTTGCCTGTCACCAACGCCTCCACGTCGTCGCTCGGGGCATTGAAAGTGGACAGCTCGATGTCGGTGCGCTGCGAAAGCATCATCTCGTATATCGACCCCGCCGTGCTGCCCACTCGCAGCCCCGCCAGGTCGGCCTCTTTGCTCACCTCCACGGCCTTCGGGCCGCCGCCGGAACAGCCGGCAAAGGCCAACGCCACGGCAACCAACGCCGCCGTCAGCCTCATCCTCTTCCCTATTTCTCTCAATTTCATCTTCTTATTATTATATATATATTTGAAATTAGACTGCAAAAATACACAAAAAAAACGATATCCGTCGCAACAACTTTTCAACAACCCTCCGCCAACCAACCCCCAACCGCCCTTTCGCACTCCGCCAACCAACCGCCACCCCTCCCCTGCCCCTAGCCACCATTTGACATTATTACCCCTCCCAACGCCCCATCCCCACCCTACCAACGCCCACCGTGGTAGGACTTGGGTAGGAGTTGGTAAGGAGTTGGTAGGGACATGGTAAGGGAATCAATGCTGTTATTCACAGAGTTTTATCATGCAAAAAGCCCCTCGTTGGCGCTGAGGCTGGTGCCGATTTGACATTTTCGTCTTTTTCCGTTGCTGCCGCTTCCCCAATCAGAGTGATGTTTCAATCGGATTTTAGGAGTTTTTGTTTCAATCAGATTTTAAAAGATTATAAAAGAAAAAGCTCCCCTTTTGCAAGGGGAAAAGCAGAAGTTGGCGATGTGTTTGCCATACACTCGCACAATCCACAGATAGCGGATCATTTTCTCGTTGTTGCCATCGGACATTTCCGTCTCTACTTTTCCCTTTACACTATATTAGAGCCAAAAAAAGGCCAAAATATTACGGAGGGGTAAAAAAAAATTTGTTTTTTTTATTTTTCGGGGTGGAGGTAGTGGCCCACGGGGCCGAAATCGAAGCCGTCGACAAGGAGGCGGTTCTTGGTGCTGCGGCCCAGGAAGCAGCAGTTGAGGCGCGCCTCGTCCATCTTGAGGAGGAAGGCGTCGTCCTGGCTCTCGGGCAGGGCCACAAGGTAGCGTCCCTGCTCCTCGCCGAAGAGGAAGGCATCCAGGCGCACCTCGCGCGGCGCCAGGATGTCGAAGCCCAGGGGCTGGAGGAAGCACAGCAGCGAGCAGAAGAGGCCTCCCGGCCCCACAGGGGCCTGCGCCTCGAGCATGCCGTTGGCGGCAAGGGCGGAGAGGATCATCTCGATGTACTGGCAGTCCTCGTCGTGGCCGGTGGCGGCCATGGGCTCCTCCACAAGGTGGAGGCAGTGGCGGGCATACTCCGAGTCGGCAAACTCGCTGCTGACATTGCCCACCATGTAGAGCAGCAGGCCTGTGTCAAGGGACGAGGGCTGGGCATCGGGACAGAGGTTACGGCAGAGGTCCTGGGCAATGGCCACGCACTCCTTGACCTTGGGTTCGCGGATGGCGCGGTGGTCGGCAGAGCCGTCGTAGAGGTAGTCGTTGCGTTCCACCACATGGTGCTGGCCGCGCAGCCAGCCATAGAGGCTCTGCTGCTTGCCGTTGCTCTCCCACATGGCCAGCAGGGTGGAGAGCTCGTCGATGGTGGGCTGGTGCCCCAGGATGTCGAGCACCTCATCGTAGGCCGGGCGCGAGATGCCCAGAGCCTCCACCTGTTCGAAGTCGACAATGGGTTCACTCATTGTCGGCGGTGAGCTTTTCGAAGAGGGCCGTGCAGCCGGTGTTGATATCGTCCCAGGCAATGTTGAACTTGCGTGTGTACCAAGGGTCGGAGACATCGCGGCCATGATGCTTGGTGTCGCTCTCGAGGGTGTGGTCCAGCAGCAGGGAGAGCTTCTCCTCGGGGTCACCGCCGAAGAGGATCTTCATGTTGGTGAGATTCTGGCCGTCCATACCGATGAGCATGTCGTAGCGGCCATAGTCGTCGGGGGTGAGCTGGCGTGCCGTCTTGCCGGGACAGCCGATGCCGTGCTCTGCGAGGGTGCGCTTGGCCAGGGGATAGACGGGGTTGCCCACCTCCTCGGCGCTGGTGGCGGCCGAAGCCACCTCGAACTCTTCTTCCAGGCCTGCACGGCGCACCAAGCGCTTGAAGATGAACTCCGCCATCGGGCTGCGGCAGATGTTTCCGTGACAGACAAAAAGTATTCTCTTTTTCATGGCTCTAGTCTTTTTGTTTTTGGAGGGCGCTGGGGCGCTATTGTACCCTGGTCATGCTGAAGGTGGCGGTGTAGGGGGTGCCGTCGTCCTTATGGCGCAGGGAGGTCCAGTCCATCCTGCCGTTGGCTATGGAGGCAATCTCCCACCATTCGCGCAGCTCCACATCCTCGTCGCCGGTGTCCTTCCAGCGGGTGCAGAGGAGGACGCCGTCGACGAAATACTCGTTGAAGTCGTTCTGGTGCAGCTGCCATTGGCCATCAACCAGGTCGTAGTAGCCATAGGTGCCGTCGACGCGGTACTCCCAACGGTGGGGCTCGCCGTCGTCGTGTTCCGACTCGGAGCTGGTGACGCGTCCTTCCCACATGCCGACGATGGCATCGCGGTAGTCGGTGGACACCTTCGCATAGCAGGCCTCCATCCGGCGGTGGGCCATCACTTCGTCGTTGAGGTAGATGGTCTGGTCGGAGAGGGCGTCGAGGGTACTGTCGGTGATGGACCTGACAGTGTATTCGAGCACCACGCGCACGGTCTTGTTGGGGTTATAGCTGAGGGTGACCTTGTCGCCGTCGATGCTGACCTTGCACTCGCGGTAGGCGTCCCACATCTCGGTCTCCTGGGTGAATTCGGCACGCGAGGTGCTGACAACGGCGCTGGTGTCGGAGGTGAAGGTAATGACCCACTTCTCGTTGGTCTCCACGGGCAGGCCGTCGTGCTCGGCGTCCATCCATTTGCCCAGCAGCTGGCGGGCGAGCTGGTCGTTAGTCTTGTCGTCATCCTTGCCGCAAGAGGCCAAGACGGTGGCCGCAAGGGCCAGAATCATGAATATCTTTTTCATCCTGTATTGAGTAACTTATTAATTATCTTTATCTTGTACGGGAACATAGCATACCCGTAACAATGCAAAGATACATTTTTTTTCGCAATAAAGCAAAAAAAGAAAGCGTCCGCCTTTCGGAGGACGCTTCCTTGTTCCAAGCATATCGCAAGGGGCAGTCGACTAGTGTCTCTTCTCCTTGATACGGGCTTTCTTACCGGTAAGGTTGCGCAGATAGAAGATACGGGCACGGCGCACAGCACCACGCTTGTTGACGTCGATCTGCTCGATGAACGGACTGGCGAAGGGGAAGATACGCTCCACTCCGACGCCGTTGGCAATCTTGCGGACAGTAAAGGTCTCGGTAGCTCCGCTTCCACTGCGCTGCAGCACAACGCCCTGGAAGTTCTGGATTCTCTCTTTGTTTCCTTCCTTAATCTTGTAATGGACAGTGATGGTATCGCCAGCCTTGAACTCGGGGAACTCCTTGCGCTCCACCAGGTTCTCTACAAATTGCATTAATTCAGTTTTTCCCATGACAAATAGAATTTTTATAGGTTAATAAACTACTTTACCATCTTCACAACGGCGCTGAAAGCCTCGGGATTGTTCATAGCGAGGTCGGCAAGCACCTTGCGGTTGAGCTCGATGTTGTTCTTGTGAAGATTGCCCATAAAGACGGAGTACGAAATACCATTGATGCGGCAACCGGCATTGATACGGTTGATCCACAGCGAACGGAACTCGCGCTTCTTGTTCTTTCTGTCGCGGTAGGCGTAGGTCTGACCTTTCTCCCACTTGTTCTTGGCGACGGTCCATACGTTTTTACCTCTGCCCCAATAACCTTTGGTGCGATTGAGGATTTTCTTTCTGCGTGCTCTCGAAGCAACGGCATTGACTGATCTTGGCATAGATTTTTTTAATTTGTTTTTCGTTCAGGCGGCAGCTCGGCAGCTGATGTCAACTTTGATAGGCCTGCTGCACTTGTTTGCTCTGTAACAATGGTTAATAACTCCTGTTTTCTCTCTAGATTATCTAGTTATACTAGCCCAACTAGTTCAACTAGCCCAACTAGTCCAACTGGACAAACTAGGCAAGCAGCATTCTCTTGACGCGCTTCTCGTCATCGCGGCTCACGAGGGCGGTGTGGTCGAGGTTGCGCTTCTGGGTCGTCTCCTTTTTGGTCAGGATGTGACTGTGGTAAGCATGCTTGCGTTTGATTTTACCGGTGCCGGTGAAGGTGAAACGCTTCTTGGCAGCGGCTTTGGTTTTCATTGTAGGCATTACTTTACTGTTTTTTTTAGATTAGACTATATTTTGATATACTTGGATTTCACTTCTTCGGGGCGATGATCATGAGCATACGCTTGCCTTCGAGGCGCGGCATCTGCTCGGGCTTGCCGTATTCCAGCAGCGCCTCCGCAAACTTCAGCAGCTGCTGCTCGCCCTGCTCTTTGTAGACGATGCTGCGGCCACGGAAGAAGACGTCGACCTTCACCTTGTTGCCCTCCTTGAGGAAACGGATGGCGTGGTTGAGCTTGAACTCGAAGTCATGGTCGTCGGTCTGCGGACTCAGACGGATCTCCTTGATGACAATCTTACTCGAGTTGGCCTTGCGTTCCTTCTCACGCTTCTTCTGCTCGTAGAGGAACTTCTGGTACTCGATGATTTTGCACACCGGCGGGTTGGCGGTGGGCGAAATCATCACCAGGTCCAATCCCTGGTCGTAGGCGCGGCGCAAAGCCTCTTTGGTGTTCATGATGGCGGGTTCCATACCGTCGCCTACCACACGCACCATCGGCACATCGATGCGCTCGTTGATGAGATGCTCAGGCTCTTTGCGGACCGGTCCGCGGCTTCTGTTGTTCCCCACAGGTTGGGGTTTGAATGGTGCTGCTATAACTTGGTTCTCCTATTTTTAATTAGCAACTATTTAATATTCTTCTCTTTATACTATTTTTCACAATACAATTCGAACTGCAAAGATACAACTTTTTTTTGATTTGGAAATAAATTTATATATAATTTACAATAAATTACTACTAGGAATAATCAAAAACCGTGGTGGACTATCACTTGATTTTCCTGTGGTGTATATGTTCTTGTACGAACAGATGCGGCCACCCGGATGGGTGGCCGCCCCTGCAAACTTATTTTTGCCGGAGGCCTCAGGCTTTGGGCGAGAGGGCCTTGGTGTCGATATCTTCCTTGATTTCGGCAATGAAGTCGGCCAACTTGGCGGCACCCTTGTCGCCGGCCTTGCGGTTCCACACGGAGACGACGTTCTCGTCCTGCTCCTTCTGGCCCACGATGAGGGCGTAGGGGATGCGCTGCAGGCGCAGGTCGCGCAGCTTGTAGCCAATCTTCTCGGCGCGCTCGTCGACCGACGAACGCACGCCAGCCTTCACCAACTCGGCATTGACGGCATTGGCATAATCCATGAACTTCTCCGAGATGGGCAGCACCCTCACCTGCTCGGGGCAGAGCCAGGTGGGGAAGGCTCCCTCGTATTTCTCCACCAACCAGGCGAGCGTGCGCTCGTAGCAGCCGATGCTGGTGCGATGGATGACGTAGGGGCGCACCTTGTTGCCGTTCTGGTCGATATAGAACATGTCGTAGCGCGGAGCCAGCAGGGCGTCCCACTGGATGGTGATCATGGTGTCCTCCTTGCCGTAGACGTTCGAAGCGTTGATGTCCACCTTGGGGCCGTAGAAGGCGGCTTCGTCGTCGTCCTCCACAAAGGGAATGTTCAGCTCGTTGAGGATGTCGCGGATATGCTGCTGACTGGCTTCCCAATCCTCGGCGGTGCCGATGTATTTCTTGGTGTTGGAGGGATCCCACTTCGAGAGGTGGTAGGTCACGTCGTCCTGAAGACCGAGGGTCGTCAGGCAGTATTTAGCCAAGGCGAGGCACTTCTTGAACTCCTCGACCATCTGGTCGGGGCGGACAATGAGGTGGCCCTCCGAGATGGTAAACTGGCGCACGCGCGTCAGGCCATGCATCTCACCGCTGTCCTCGTTGCGAAAGAGCGTCGAGGTCTCGCTGTAACGCTTGGGCAGGTCGCGGTACGACTTGGGAGAGGCCTTGTAGACGAAATACTGGAACGGGCAGGTCATGGGGCGCAGGGCAAGCACCTCGGGATCCTCGGGGTCGCCGATGACAAACATGCCATCGCGGTAGTGCTGCCAGTGGCCCGAAATCTCGTAGAGGTCCTTCTTGGCCATGAAGGGGGTCTTGGTGCGGATATAGCCCCACTCGTTGTCCTCCAGGTCCTCAATCCAGCGCTGCATGGTTTGCACAATCTTGGCACCCTTGGGGAGCAACAGCGGCAAACCCTGTCCGATGACGTCGACGGTGGTGAAGAGTTCCAACTCACGACCCAGCTTGTTGTGGTCGCGGTTCTTGATGTTCTCCAGGTATTCCATGTGGGCCTCGAGGTCCTCCTTGCTGAAGAAGGCCACACCGAAGATGCGCGTCAGCGACTTGCCATTGCGGTCGCCGCGCCAGTAGGTGTTCGAGTTGGCGATGAGTTTGAAGCCCTTGATGAGGCGCGTGTTGAGCAGATGGGGACCCGAGCAGAGGTCGACGAAGTCGTCCTGACTGTAGATGGTGATGCGGGCGTCGGGGGCAATGGCGTCGAGGAGCTCCAGCTTGTAGGGCTCGTTCTTCTCGGTGAAGATGGCGCGGGCCTCGTCGCGCGACACAATCTTGCGCTCCAGGCGGGTGGCTTTCTTGATGATGGATTTCATCTCCTTCTCGATGGCGTCGAGGTCCTCGCGGTTGAAGGGACGGAAGTCGAAGTCGTAGAAGAAACCCTTGTCGGTGGCGGGGCCGATGGTGATCTTGGCCTCGGGGAAAAGGTGCTTCACGGCCTCGGCCATGATATGGGCGGTGGTGTGACGGAGCACAGCAAGCGATTCGGGGGCCTCCTTGTCGAGCAGTTCAATCTCGCAATCCGCCTCGACAACATCTCTCAGATCCACCACCTCGCCGTCGATCTTGGCGGCGCAGTAGTTGTTCAGTTCCTCGGGCTTAAGCTTCAGAATCATATCGATAATGGAGCTCGGAGCCTCACTCTGGAACATGCCTAACGGTTTGATATTCACGTTCATATTTATATATTTTATCTATTTATTTACACTATTAATCGAACTGCAAAGATACGATTTTTTTTCTAATCATACGGAATTTATATTTTTTTAACGCGAACTTAAGGAAAAGCCAGCACATTTCCAGCACCGTTTGCCTCTCCCCTTGGGCAGAAGGCCGCAGAGCAGACACAACAGTCGGCAGGAGGAGGTTTTCGTCCACTTTGGAAAAAAGTTTTTCATATATTGAAATTATTTATTATATTTGCAATCTAAAGTTAATGATTGATTAAACAATAAATAATTGATAATGAGACCTGATTTTTCAAAAGTCGACTTCCGCGCTGTGGAAAAAGGGCGCGAATCGTTCGAGAAATGGGAAAAAGAGAACCATATTGAGAAGAACTGGAAGACTCCGGAGCAGATCGATGTGAAGCCCGCCTACGGCAAGAAAGACCTGGAGGGCATGGAGCACCTGAACTACGCCGCCGGTATCGCTCCGTTCCTGCGCGGCCCGTACAGCACGATGTACGTGATGCGTCCGTGGACCATCCGCCAGTATGCCGGCTTCTCCACCGCCGAGGAGAGCAACGCCTTCTACCGCCGCAACATTGCCGCCGGACAGAAGGGATTGAGCTGCGCCTTCGACTTGGCCACGCACCGCGGATACGACTCCGACCACGAGCGCGTGGTGGGCGACGTGGGCAAGGCCGGTGTGGCCATCGACAGCATCCTGGACATGAAGATCCTCTTCGACCAGATCGACCTGGGCAAGATGTCCGTCTCCATGACTATGAACGGCGCCGTGCTGCCCATCCTCTCGTTCTACATCATCGCCGCCGAGGAGCAGGGCGTTCCTCAAGAGCAGCTGCAGGGCACCATCCAGAACGACATCCTCAAGGAGTTCATGGTGCGCAACACCTACATCTACCCTCCCCTGCCGAGCATGAAGATCATCGCCGACATCTTCGAGTACACCTCGAAACACATGCCGAAGTTCAACTCCATCTCCATCTCCGGCTACCACATGCAGGAAGCTGGCGCCAGCGCCGACATCGAGCTGGCCTACACGCTGGCCGACGGCCTTGAATACCTGCGTGCAGGTGTGAAGGCCGGCATGAGCGTCGACGACTTCGCACCGCGCCTGTCGTTCTTCTGGGGCTCGGGCATGAACCACTTCATGGAGATCGCCAAGATGCGCGCCGCCCGCATGCTGTGGGCCAAGATCGTCAGCCAGTTCAACCCCAAGAACCCCAAGAGCCTGGCCCTGCGTACCCACACGCAGACCTCGGGATGGAGCCTCACGGAGCAGGACCCCTTCAACAACGTGGCCCGCACCTGCATCGAGGCCCTCGGTGCCGCCCTGGGACACACCCAGAGCCTCCACACCAACGCCCTCGACGAGGCCATCGCCCTGCCTACCGACTTCAGCGCCCGTATCGCACGTAACACGCAGATCTACCTCCAGGAGGAGACCAACATCTGCCGCGTGGTCGACCCCTGGGCAGGCAGCTACTACATCGAAACCCTCACGCACGAGATAGCCCACAAGGCATGGGCCCACATCCAGGAAGTGGAGAAGCTGGGCGGCATGGCCAAAGCCATCGAGAGCGGCGTGCCCAAGATGCGCATCGAGGAGGCTTCGGCCCGCAAGCAAAGCCGTATCGACTCCAACGTGGACACCATCGTGGGTATCAACAAATACCGTCTCGACCACGAGGATCCCATCGAGACCCTCGAGATTGACAACACCGCCGTGCGCAACGCCCAGATCGAGCGCCTGAAGAAGCTCCGCGCCGAGCGCGACACCGAGGCCGTCACCGCCGCCCTCGACCGCCTCACCGAGTGCGCCCGCACCGGCGAAGGCAACCTGCTGGAACTCTCCATCGACGCCGCCCGCAAGCGCGCCTCGCTGGGCGAAATCAGCTACGCCCTGGAGAAAGTCTACGGCCGTTACAAAGCAAAAATCAACCTTATCAGCAACGTGTATAGCAGTCAAACCAAAGAAAGCGACGCCTTCAAGCGCGCACAGGAACTCACCGACAAGTTTGCCAAGATGGAAGGTCGCCGTCCGCGCGTGATGGTGGCCAAGATGGGTCAGGACGGCCACGACCGCGGCGCCAAAGTGGTGGCCACGGGTTACGCCGACATGGGCTTCGATGTCGATATGGGTCCGCTGTTCCAAACCCCCGCCGAAGCCGCCAAGCAGGCTGTGGAGAACGACGTGCACATCTTCGGCGCCAGCTCTTTGGCCGCAGGCCACAAGACGCTGCTGCCGCAGGTCATCGAGGAGCTCAAGAAGCTGGGCCGCGAAGATATCATGGTGGTCGCCGGTGGCGTCATCCCGCCGCAGGATTACGACTTCCTCTTCAAGGCCGGCGTGGCCGCCGTCTTCGGACCTGGCACGCCCGTCAGCACCTCGGCCATCCGCATGATGGAGCTGCTCTTCGCCGCCCGCGGAGTGGAGATTTGAGGCACGAAGCCTTTCGGCATTACGTAATGTCGTAATAACGAGACAAAGAGATG
The DNA here is from genome assembly GCA_902775135.1 of uncultured Bacteroidota bacterium. Classification (GTDB taxonomy): domain Bacteria; phylum Bacteroidota; class Bacteroidia; order Bacteroidales; family P3; genus Colimorpha. The sequence goes on from CACYKY010000016.1 coordinate 50,804, forward strand.
AACAAAAAGATTCTTATCATTGTAATGCTCCTCGCCGCCACAGCGGCGAGGGCATTCGATTTTAGGGCACAGGCCCCCACCGGCCAATGGCTCTACTACACCGTCATCGCAGGCACCTCGAACGTGAAGGTGGTCAACCCCGACTGGGACGAGAAGACGCCGCCTTCAGGCGCGCTGCAAATCCCCGCCACCGCAACCGACAACGAGGGCACAACCTACAACGTCACCGAAATCGACGCACGCGCCTTCATGACATGCGACGGGCTGACATCGGTGGTGGTGCCGGAAAGTGTGAAGAGCATCGGCCAGCTGGCCTTTGCCTTCTGCACCTCGCTGGCAAGCATCGAGCTGCCCGACGGCATGACCCAGATAGGTCTCGGAGCTTTCAGCGACTGCGCCTTCTACACCAATCCGGAGAACTGGAGCGAGGACGGCATACTCTACCTGAACCACTACGTCATCCGCGCTCAGCCGAGCTTTACGGGCACCTTGACGGTGGCCGAAGGCACCCTGGGTACCGCCAACGGCGCCTTCGAGAACTGCAACCAGGTGGAGCGCATCGTGCTCCCGTCGACCCTCACCATGATTGGCGGCACCGCTTTCCAAAACTGCCTCTCGATGGACACCCTCGAGATGCGTTCCGTTAATCCACCGACGCTGGGAACTAACGCATTCCAATCCCTTGAGGTGTTCACCATCCTGGTTCCCTGCCACACCAGCAGCGCCTACTCTTCCGCCAGCGGATGGAGCGGACACGACATCGTGGAGCATTGCGAGAGCGTCGAAGGCATCGTCACGGCCGAAAGCACGTTTGTAAACGTGACACCCGTCGAGGGTGGCATAGTAATCGACGGAAAGGAAGGCTCCCTGTTCTTTGTGAGCGACATCATGGGTCGCCGCGTTGCCGAGAGCCGCGGAGGCTACGTTGCGTTGCCGACCCACGGCATCTACGTGGTGGAAGCCGAAGGGAAAGCCATCAAGATTGTTTACTGAGAATCATTCGCCCGCACTTAGGCTGTCGGAGCCTTGCGGGACGATACCGAAAAGCGAATCGGACACCATCGAATCAGGCGCAAGCGTGATGTAGGCGGTGTCCATTTTTTCATTTGCCTTGTCGTTGGAATCACGGCGCATCAAGTCGTGCACCTTCTGGACAATACCCGTCTTCTGCATGTTCTGCGGGGCAGCATCCTCGCCCTTGGTTTGATAGATAATCATCGAGATGATGAGGTAGAAAGAGAAGGCGATAAGAATGAGACCCGTGATTTTGTTGAAGATATTCATGATGCGGGCCGTGAACCAATGCTGCAACAAGGACGAGAGGCGACATTTGAGCACATCGGTTCCGAAGACCGCCAACAACATGCCGATGAAGAAATAGTAGCGCTCACGGATGCCAAGGTCCATCTCGGCCGAGAGGAAGGTGATGATGGAGACCCAATAGAGCCAGATGAGGGGATTGAGGATATTGAGCAGGAAGCCTTTCAGCATCAGCTCCCAGCGATGGGTAACGCCGATGGAACTGAACTTGAGACGTCCTTCGCCGCTGCCCGCCGATTTCACCTTGCTACGATAGGTGAGCACGCCGAAGATACCGGTGGCGACACCGCCGATAATGGAGACGTATACATTGTGCAGAAGTGCATTCAAATCGAGATTTGAGAGCACCGTGAGCATGAGCAAAACGATGAGGATATCGCTGAGGCTAACGCCTGCAGCGAAGGACACAGCCTTGCGGAAACCATGGTGTATACTATTCTGTATCAACGAGAAGAATGCCGGGCCCAAACTGAAAAAGAGCGACAGCAAAACGCCACAGATGATGCCAATCAGAAATTCCATCTTCTCCTTTTTGAAATTGCAAAATTACAACTTTTTTATCACATAAGAAAAAAATTAACAATATTTCATCCCAAAAATGCTTGAAATACGGCGTTTTTTTGTATTTTTGCAATCGGAAATGAAAAAGGCAACGAACATATTATCCTCAACCATTCTGTTGACAATGATACTCTTAGGAACAATGGGGGTATCGGTAGAGAAGTGTTCGTGTACGGGGAAAATATCGCTGGTATTGCCGACAGAAAGCGACTGCTGTCCCGATGAAAGCGACTGTATGACCATGAAATCGATGCATCTGTCGGACTATATGCCGACAACAACTGCCTGTATCGACCTCCCGGTGCAGCCCGTGCTATTTGCAGTGTTTCCACCGGTGGTTTCCACCGCTTTGCGTGGACACAGCGCGTTGTGTCCCTACAAGAAGTGTGATCTATTCTCCCCGGGGGAGTTGGCGCATACGATTGATGTGCTGAGAGTTTGAATGAATTTGTCTGCAACCGGATTCATTCAAACAATAACACATTAATCAAACAAAACCAATGACAAAACATTTTATTGCTGCAGCACTGACGGTGCTGGCAGCCGCAAGTGCCGGGGCACAAACCGACACCACCACCCGAACCCATACTTTGGGAGAAGTTTCCATCGAACAACGCAAAGTTGAAGGCGTGTCGCGCATGGGCGGTGCCGTCAACGGCACCGAACTTGGGCAAGGCGAGCTCTTCCGCGCCGCCTGCTGCAACCTGGGCGAAAGCTTCGTTACCAATCCGTCGGTCGACGTGAACTACAACGATGCCGCCGTGGGCGCCCGACAAATCAAGCTGCTGGGACTCAGCGGTCAGTATGTGCAGATGCTCCTTGAAAACCTGCCCGTCACCCTTGGAGCCGCCATGCCCTACTCGCTGGGCTACGTGCCTGGGGCCTGGATGAAGAGCATCTCGGTAAGCAAGGGCGCTTCGAGCGTCAAGAATGGTTCACAAAGCATCACTGGCCAGATCAATGTGGAATATCTCAAACCTGACGACGACCCAGAACTGAAGCTCAACCTCTATACTGACAGCCGCCTCAAAAGCGAGTTCAACGTCATGGGCAACATTGAGTTGAACCATAATCTAAGTACAGAAATTTTAGGACATTACGAGAAAGACTTTATGCACATGGACGAGGACGGAGACCATTGGATGGACTCGCCCGCGCTCGAACAGCTGCACCTACAGAACCGATGGAAATACCAAAAGGGGCGCTACATCTTGCATGCCGGGGTCGGCTATTTGCACGAAAAACGTGAAGGCGGACAGATGAAGGATTATTCAACGAATCCATACCCGATTTACATCAAGGCCAATCGTTTGGACGGCTACATGAAGCACGCCCTCCTACTCGACCACGTACATAACACCAACCTTGCTTTCTTGGCCACAGGCAGCATCTACAACCTCGACGGAACTTTCGGCCTCAAAGAATACGGCGACCGGCAGCGCAGCCTCAACGCCCAGATGGTATTGGAACACGACTTCAGCGACGAGCACAACCTCTCCACCGGTTTCAGCCTCAACGCCGACCGATTGGATGAGTCGCAGTCCCTCATGCCGACACAACTGACGACAGAGTACACACCTGGAGTCTATGCGCAATATACTTACAAGCCCACCTACAAACTCACCGCCATGGCAGGCCTTCGCGCCGACCACAGCTCGCTCTACGGCCGCACATACCTTACACCGCGCCTGCATGTGAAATGGATACCTGTCGACTGGATCACCCTCCGAGCCTCCACAGGCAAAGGCTACCGCACTCCCCATGCCCTCGCTGAAAACCACTACCTGCTGACCTCGGGTCGGAACCTTGTACTGGCAGACCTCAACCAGGAGGAAGCATGGAACAGCGGGGCCAGCCTGGTGTTCTACCTTCCGATAATGGAGCGCACGCTAACGGTCAATTTCGAGTACTACTATACCGACTTTATCAACCAAGCCGTGGTGGACTATGACAGCGATCCCGCCACAATCAGCATTGGCAATCTCGACGGTCGGTCATACTCACACACCGTACAGGTGGATGCCAACTACGACCTCACGGAAGACCTCAACCTTTTGGCCGCCTTCCGCTACAACCATGTGATGTGCACCTACGGTGGCAAATTGATGGAGAAACCACTGCAGAGTCGATACAAAGGCTTGGTAACCTTGAGTTGGAGACCCATGCTGGCGCTGTGGCAGGTGGACCTGACGGTGCAACTCAACGGTGGTGGCCGCATCCCCGACCACTACGATGCAACCGGAGTATTGGTGAGCGGAGAAGAATTTCCCATGTACCCACAAATCAACCTACAGGTGATGCGCGAATTCCGTCATTTCTCACTTTATATCGGCGGAGAAAACCTCACCAACTATCGCCAGAAGAACCCGGTCATCAACGCCGAGAACCCTTGGTCGACCACATTCGACCCCACTCTTGTATGGGGACCCGTCCACGGAATCATGGCATATGCTGGCATTCGGATGAACCTCGCTTTACCCAAACATGAACATTAAAAAAACAAAATGAAAAAGACCCTTTTGATGATCAATGTAGAAAAAATCCAAGTGGCGATGAAAGAAATTGGCTACGAAACCAAAGTCATCTCTGACAAACCCAAAGAGGAAAAGAAAAAAAGTGGTCAAGAATAAACTTTTTTTTGTCAGTTTCAAAAAAGTTTGTATTTTTGCAAACTCAATAGGAGTGTGAATATGAGCATGAAAGAAGATACAGCAATAAGGTTTAGCGGTTTAAAACCAGGCAGATACACCTATTCTTACACCCTAGCCGACGAGTTCTTTGACGAATGGAAAAACGATGAAATCCGTGGAGGAGAGGTAAAAATCGAGGCAAAAATGGAGCGAATGGAGCACATGTTGATGTTCACTTTCTCCCTGCAGGGAGAGGTAACCACAATGTGCGACCGCTGCCTGGGAGACCTGAAGGTCCCCATCGATGGCGAAGAGCATTTGTGCGTCCGCTTCAGCGACACCGAGACCACCGACGACGAAGATGTCGTGGTGCTGCCGGAGAGCGCCTTCGAGATTGACCTTGCACAATGGCTGTACGAGTACGTAGCCGTACGCATCCCGATGCAGCACGTGCACCCCGACGGAGAATGCGACCCAGAAGTGACGAAATACATCGTCGACGAGGAAGAAGAGAAGAAGAGAGACGACGACGAAATCGACCCACGCTGGGAAGCGCTGAAAAAGCTGAAATAAATAAATTAAAAAAGTAATAATATGCCACATCCAAAACACAGATTCTCGCAGACCAGAACGGCCAAGAGAAGAACGCACGATGCGTTGGAGAGCGCTCAGCTGACCACTTGCAGCAATTGCGGCGCACAAGTAATGTACCACCACGTTTGTCCCGAATGCGGATACTACAGAGGCAAGCTTGCCATCGAAAAGAACGCTGAGGAGTAAACAAGTGAATGCATGAAATGAAAAAAAGCGGACCATCCAAAAGATGGCCCGTTTTTTTTATGTGGGTAGGTGGATGGCATCGCCAAGATGCCTCCACCTACCCTCTTTATTCATGTCAAAGCTCGCGGAGCGCCTGCTCGGCAGCCTCCATGCCGGCTTCGGCGGCAACAGAGAGCCAGCGCTTGGCCTCCTTCTTGTTTTTCTTCACACCTTCGCCTTTGGCGTAAAGTTGGCCGATATAGTAGCTGCAACGGACATCGCCGGCTTCGGCGCCTTTGAGGAACCATTGGGCAGCCTGCTCCATATCCTCCTTCACATAGACGCCTTCAACATAGCACATGGCCACGAGGAAGATGCCGTAGGTGGAACCACGATCGGCAGCCTGCATGTAGAGGTTGTATGCCTTGCGACTGTTGAGGATGACACCCTCGCCCTCCTCGTAGCAGAGGCCGAGGCGGCAGAGGGCCTCGAGGTCACCTCGGTCGGCGGCCATCTGGTAGAGTTCGGCAGCACGTTTCTTGTCGAGGGGTACGATTTCGCCACTCTGGTGACTACCAGCCAAACGCCTCATGGCGGTGGTGGAGCCCGTAGCGACGGCGCGATTGTACCACTCGAGGGTCTTCACGGTGTCGCGCGGCACCAGCTCGCCAGAGGCGTAATTGTTGCCAATCTCCATCATGGCATCGGCGTTGCCCATGGCGGCAGAGCTGTCGAGGTAACGCAGCGACAGAGCGGTATCGGCCTCGCATCCGATACCGTAAAGGCGGGCCTGAGAAAGGAAATAGTAGGCCCTTCCCTCTTCGTCGACAGGAGCCACATCGCTCAGCATAGAGTAGCCCGCTTCCGGGTCGGCGTCTACACCGGCACCGATAAGCAAGGCCAGGCCGCATTGGACATAGGCCTCGCGGCTGCCGTTGCTGGCGGCGCTGGAGAGATAGCTCCAGGCCTGGGGATAGGCCTCCTGCGTCCACAGGTAGCGGCCCATCATGTAGTCGCCTCGGGGGTCGTCGCCCTTCGAGGCTTCGTAATAGTAGGCCAAAGCAGTATCGCCACTACGCTCCACACCAGGCCAACCGTAGTTGTAGTAGTCGCCGATGACGGCCATCGAGCGGTAGGAGCCCACCTTGGCGGCATCGCGGAAGTAGGGCAATGCCGACAAGGTGTCTTTTTCGACACCGATGCCACGCAGGTAGCTGTCGCCCACATAGTAGAGTCCGGCGGCATTGTCGTCTTCGATAGCGGCAGCCATCTGATAGAGCTCAAAGGCACGGGCGGAGTCGGCCTTGACGGTAGAGGTACCGTTGCGATAGAAGTCGCCAAGATAGGCATAGCCGTCGCTGATGCCAGCCTCGCCGGCACGCAGATAGTACTGCATGGCCAGCGCGGTGTCGGGTTCCACACCACGACCGTGCTCATAGGCGATGGCGAGTTGCATGAGGGAGACGCCGTCGTTCTGGTCGGCCAGCTGGCGGAACCAGTAGAGGGCGCTGTCGAGGTTCTGCTCGCAGGCAATACCCTGCTGGTAGGTGTAACCGAGGGCGTACATGCCGTCACGATCGCCTGCCTGTGAGGAACGCAGAAGGAGTTGGTGTCCTCGGGCGAGGGTGGCCGGAAGAGTGTCGAGCGAGCCGTTGATGCAAAGACGGCCCAGCTGGTAGTCGGCCTGCGGAACGGCAGCCTTCTCGTAGCACTCGGCGGCTTTGCGGTAGTTGGGCTTTTCGAGGGATTCATAGTACGAGCCGAGGGTCAGCCAGCAGTCGGACGAGCCTTTGCGGCCGCCCTCCTCGAGGAACTTGACGGCCTGTTTGTCGTTGCCGTCTATCTGGCGGGACATGACCGCGAGGAAGACATAGGCATCGTTGTTGCCGTTGGCCACAGCCATATGGAAGCAGCGGCGTGCGTTGTCGACATCGCCCATATCCAAATAAGTGCGGCCGGCAGACACACGGAGCTCCTCGTCGCCCCAGTCGGCGCCCTGAAGGGCATAGCGCAACGCCGTCTGGTAGTCCTCGGCTTCAGCAGCCTTCATGGCATAATAACCGGCGGCCTGGGTGCTCTCCAGCTCGTAGGCCAGTTTGTTGTAGTATTCTATACTGTCGGCATTCCCTTTGATGGAGAAGTAGCGGCAAAGGTTGTTGATGGAGGCCACATCCTTCTTGCGCGCACCACGATGCCAATAGCGGACGGCCATAGCGGTGTCGACAGGCGTGAACTCACCATAGATGTACGAAGTGGCAATGAAGTCGTAGTTTTCATATTCCGGTTCATCCCCTATCTCTTCGAAGAGTCGCAGGGCGAGGGCCTTGTCGCGGAGGGTGGTATCGGTGGCATAGGCCAAGAGACGGGCCTCATACATCTTATATAATACATCCCCATGATACTTTTCTTTCAAACGGCGGTATTCCGCCAATGCTGCACGCTCGTCTTGGGGCATACCCATCCCGGCTGCCTGATAGCGAGGAAGGGCCATGATGCAAGCTGTTTCTCCAGAAGAGATGCCCTTTTGGAGTGTCTTCACGGCCGTCTTCTCGTCGCCCGTCATCATATAGTATGTGGCCATCAGCATGTATTTCTGGCTGTGACAGGTGCCGCCCTTCAGCTTCTTCAGGCATTGGAAGGCCTGCTGCACATCATGCGGATAGGCGGTGCTGCCGGAGAGGAGCAGGCGGCCCTTGAGGGTCAAAGCATCTTCACTCCCCATAGCGATGGCCTTTTCATTCAGCTCCTTGAAGCGCTGCACATCTTTTTTCACGCCCACGCCTTCCAGATAGCAGATACCCAAGCGGTAGGTGCCGTAGGGCGAGCCGGCGTCGGCCGAGGCCTTGGCCAGACGGTAGCACTCCGTGCTGTCGTGCCCAAGGGCGGAATAGTAGAGCGTCAGGCGCGAGAGGTCGCCCTTGGCATCCTTGTTGCCAGCGGCATCGGCCTGGCGATAGAGCTCGAGGGCCTTCGCCGTGTCCACCGGCAGGCCGTAGCCCGCCTCGTAATGTGCTGCCAGCTCGCGCATGGCCTCGGTGTCGCCCTTGGCGACCTTCTTTTGCAGCTTCTCCACCTGCTGACCGAAACACACCAGCGGGGCAAAAAGCATCAAAGTAATCAGAATCTTCTTCATAAGGTATTTATTTTTAATTTTTTATCAATATCACCATTTGTGGTTAGTCGCTATTTTCAACAAAGGTCGTATCTTTGCATCCGAAATGGAACGAACAAACCAGCAATAAAGTCATCATCCATTTTGTGTTTTAGGATTAATAGCATAGAGGTCGCCTTAAGCCAGCGGCCTCTTTGTTTTTTTATGGATCTTCCCTTATTCATATTATATATATAACCACAAAATTGCCAATTTTCTACAAGAGGGGGTCTATTTTAACTTTATTTAACTTTTGTATCCTATAAAGACGGCACACTCCAAAGGTCAGTTTTTGCCAATCGGGGGAGAAGTCGTAGCCCGTTTTATTCAGCACACGCAGGAAATCGACACCTTTGGGGAATCGTTCGATACTCGCCGGGAGATAGGTGTAGGCCTCGCGGTTGCCGGCAATTCGGCTGCCAAGCCAAGGGATGATATGCCGCGTGTAAAGATTATAGAACGGTCTGATCATCTTGCTGTCGGGCGTTGCCAGTTCCAGTATCACCATCATTCCTCCCGTTTTCAGCACACGCATCATCTCTGCCAACCCTTTCTCCAGATGCACGAAGTTGCGCACCCCGAAGGCACAGGTGACAGCATCGAAGGCCTCGTCGGGGAAGGGTAACTGTTCGGCGTCAGCCACTTTCCACTTTCCACTTTCCGCTTTCCGCTTGGCTATAGCGAGCATCTCTTCGCTGAGGTCCACACCGGTCACGGTGCAGCCACGCTTCAGCAACTCCACCACCATATCGCCCGTGCCGCAGGCCACATCCAGCACATTGCCATGCAACCCTCGCACGGCTCGCCGCCGCCACAGGCGGTCGAGACCGAGGGTCATGAGATGGTTCATGCGGTCGTAGTCGCGCGCTATTTTGTCGAAGTCGTAGGCCATAGGCTACCAGATAGGCCAGGGGCAAGTTAGTTCAATATTGTATACCTCCGCATACCACCAGGCCAGCACGAAGGTGCTGAGGACCAGCAACGGCAGCATGGGGTCGAGACGCTTCCCTTTGCGGCGCCACACGCCGATGATGTGCCACAGGAAGAAGGGGCTGAGAGGCAATACGCACATAAACAGGTCTTCCGTGTTCCATGCAAAACAGGCAACGCCTAGTACCACCAGCAGTGTCTGATAGATTTTGGCAGCACGCTCGCCGATACGCAGCGGGATGGTCTTGCGGAGCCCCTCGTCACTCTGCATGTCGCGGATGTTGTTGACATTGAGCACCGCCACGCTCAAAAGTCCTACACCGATGGCTGAAGCCATGACGGGCAGGAGGCTCTGTGTATAGGGCGACAGAAGTGTGTGGGCAATGACGTAATGGCTGCCCAGCACGCTTGCAAGGCCAAAGAAAAGGAAGACAAAGAGGTCGCCCAGGCCTATGTAGCCGTAGGGCTTCTTGCCGAGGGTGTAGTGCGTGGCCGCCCAGATGGCTGCCGCACCCAAAAGGATGAACACCCAGAACTCGATGCTGTTCAAGGGAAAACTCAAGAGGAGCATGATGAGTCCACTGACGGCGCAAAGGACGACAAAGATGTTGATAGCGCGCCACATCTGCTTTACTGTGAGGCCGCCGTCGGCCATGCTGTAGTTAGGGCCATCCCTACCCTCGCCGTCCACACCGCTGAGATGGTCGCCCAGCTCGTTGCTCAGGTTGGTGAGTATCTGCAGCATGACGGCGGTGAGGACAAGGAAGATGTGCGTCCCCGGGCGACATGCTGGATGGGCATACCCCATAACACCTCCGCACACCACGCCCGCCAGCGACAGGGGCAATGTGCGGAGACGCATGGATTTTATCAAAGGGTTCATTGTTGACTGTATTGTTTTTTTATTTCTAGTTTTACTAGTTTATCTAGTTTTACTAGTTTATCTAGTTTAACTAGTTCAACTAGAACAACTAGAACAACTAGAACAACTAGAATTTAATCCCATGGTCATTAAGTATTGCTTTCAGCCGCTTGTTTTCCTCCTCAAGGTATTGAAGCCTGGCTTCTTGCTCCTGGCGGTAACCTGTGCGGGCAGCATGCATACGTTCTTTGATGCCTCCCTCTGTCACAAAACGCTTCTCCAGATAGTCAAGGTACGAGACCAGCATCTTGTCCGTCATACGGCAAACGGTGATGGCCATATTGCAGAACTCTTCGTCCGAGAGCTTTTCAGCCATACTAGCAAAAGCCCCGAAATCATTGTTCTCCCTACAGAAGGCCAGCATAGCGTCGAAACGGGGATGATGATTGCTCCACAGTTCGAGATGGTGGCCTTTCAGGTAGTCCTCGTAGTCTTCACGCAGTTCGCCTATGCTGGCTCGCGCCACATTGAGCAACTTGAGCTCCATCTCGGTACTTGTCTTTCCATCTTCGCTTCCCTCCACAATGTTCTGCTTGCCGCTGCGGGCAGCCTGCACCATCTGATCGACGGTGCGGTCGCCAAATGATGGCAGAAACCTCCGACAGAAGACAACTGTCAACTGGTACAGCACATCGCTCTTTCTATAGAGATGGAGGTTGTGCCAGTCGGCAGTCGGCTTGAAGATGGAACGCGGCCCTTGCATAGCTTTTTTTCTTCTAGTTTTTCTAGTATAACTAGTTTAACTAGTTTAACTAGTTTCTCTAGTTTTTCTAGTTTCTCTAGTTTCTCTTTATTGCTATCTGCAGCTCGTCGAGCTGCTCCTGGCTGATGGGCGCTGGCGACTGGCTCATTACGTCGCGTCCCGCGTTGTTCTTCGGGAAGGCGATGAAGTCGCGGATGCTGTCGGCGCCGGCGAAGATGGAGCAGAGGCGGTCGAAGCCGAAGGCCAAACCGGCATGTGGCGGCGCACCATAGGTGAAGGCATCCATCAGGAAGCCGAACTGCGCGGCGGCGCTCTCGTCGGTGAAGCCCAGCGTGTGGAACATCTTGTTCTGCAGCACACGGTCGTGGATACGGATACTGCCGCCACCCACCTCGGTGCCGTTCATGACGATGTCGTAGGCGTTGGCGCGTATGTCGCCCCATTTCGACGGGTCGTCGAGCAGGGCCTCGTCCTCGGGCTTGGGAGCCGTGAAGGGGTGATGCATGGCGTAGTAGCGCTGCGTCTCCTCGTCCCACTCCAGCAGCGGGAAGTCGATAACCCAGAGGGGGGCGAACTTCTGCGGGTCGCGAAGGCCGAGCTGCTGTCCCATCTCCAGACGCAGGGCGCAGAGCTGCACACGTGTCTTCATGGCGGGACCGCAAAGCAGCAGCATCAGGTCGCCGGGCTTGGCGCCCATCTTGTCGGCAATGGCCTTCAGGGCGTCGGAATCGTAGAACTTATCGACCGAGCTCTTGAACGAGCCGTCGGCGTTGTATTTGATATACACCATTCCGCCGGCACCCACCTGCGGACGCTTCACGAAGTCGGTCAGCGCGTCGAGCTGCTTGCGGGTGTATTCCGCGCAGCCTTCGGCCACAATGCCCACCACCAGCTCGGCACCGTCGAAGAGGCCGAAACCGTGACCTTTCACCACATCGGTCACCTCTTTGAATTCCATACCGAAGCGGATATCGGGCTTGTCGGAGCCATAGAGACGCATGGCGTCGTGCCAGGTCATGCGGGGGAACTTGTCGAACTCGATGCCCTTCATCTCCTTGAAGAGGTGCTTGGCCAGACCTTCGAACATGTTGAGCACATCCTCCTGGTGCACGAAGCTCATCTCGCAGTCGATCTGCGTGAACTCCGGCTGACGGTCGGCGCGAAGGTCCTCGTCGCGGAAGCAGCGCACAATCTGGAAGTAGCGGTCCATTCCGGCCACCATGAGCAGCTGCTTGTACTGCTGGGGGCTCTGCGGCAGGGCGTAGAACTCGCCGGGATTCATGCGGCTGGGCACCACGAAGTCGCGGGCGCCCTCGGGGGTGCTCTTGATGAGCATGGGGGTCTCTATCTCAAGGAAATCACGGTCGCTGAGGTAGTTGCGCACCAGCATAGCCATCTTGTGGCGCATCTCGAGGTTGCGGCGCACAGGGTTGCGACGGATGTCGAGGTAGCGGTACTTCATGCGGAGGTCGTCGCCGCCGTCGCTCTGGTCCTCGATGGTGAAGGGGGGCACTTTGGCCTCGTTGAGGACATTGAGCTCCGTGACCTCAATCTCAATCTCTCCCGTGGGGATCTTGGTGTTCTTCGAGCTGCGCTCGATGACCTTGCCGGTCACCTGCAGCACATATTCGCGCCCCAGCTTGCGAGCCTTCTCGCAGAGCTCGGCATTGGTCTCCATGTTGAAGGCCAACTGAGTGATACCATAGCGGTCGCGCAGGTCGATAAAAGTCATGCCGCCCAAATCGCGGCTACGCTGGAGCCACCCGCAGAGGGTGACCGTCTGTCCAAGATTGGCGAGTCTCAACTCGCCGCAAGTATTTGTTCTATACATATATATATTGTTTCTATTCTTTTCGGTACAAATTGCAAAAATACACAATCTTCTGCAAAGTGCAAAATTATTTTACGCACGCCAGCTTCAGCAGCAACGGCAGGTGGTCGCTCAGGCCGCCCTCGTAGCGGGGACCCTGATAGGTGCGCTTCGGACGCGACCCCGTGCGCCCGACGTCCTCGGTCAGCAGGTGGTCGTATTTCAGGAGCTTCAGCTTCTTCACCTCCCACGGGGCGTCGGCCAGGAGGAACATCTGGTCGATGTATCGCCATTCGCCCTGATACTTGTGGCTGCCCCAGTCGTTAGGCAGCCGATGGATGAGGTTGCGTATGCCGTCGGCGCTGATGCTGTCGGCGCCGAAACCCATACCCTCGGCAACGGCCTCCTCGTCGGCGGTGGTGTTCAGGTCGCCCATAGCGACGATGGCGGCCGAGGGGTGCTTCGCCTTCAGCTCTATCATCAGCGAGCGCACAACACGCGCTATCTCCAGCCGCCGCACGTCGGCCTCCTCCCCACCCTTCTTCGACGGCCAATGGTTCACCACCAGGCACAAGCTGTCGCCCTCGGCGGTAACGCCCTCAACGACAAGGATGTCCCTCGTATAGAATCCCTCGGTGCTGTCGCTGACGCGCACAGGATGCGAGTCGGTCACCGTGAAGCGATCCGACCGGTAGATGAGCGCCACATCGATGCCCCGTCGGTCGGGCGAGTCGTAGTGCACATAGCGGTAGTGCGCTTTCGCCAACGGCGTACTCTGGCAGAGTTCGCGCAGCACATACTTGTTCTCCACCTCGCCCAATCCCACCACATCCGGCAGGTCCATCATCAGGAGGGTCTTGTACAAGCCGTTGATCTTCTTGTACATCCTATGGCGCGTCCAATGCTTGTCGCCTTCGGGTGTGAACTCGTCGTCGTTGGTCTTCGGGTCGTCGCGCGTATCAAAGAGGTTCTCCACGTTCCACCATCCGATGGTATACGTGGAGAACTGTTGTTGTGTCTCTTGCGATTGCGCTGTAGCCGTAAGCATCAATATGAAAGCAAGGGCTAAACGTTTCATTCGTGGGCAACTTCTTCCACCGGAGCTTCTTCGGCAGCCTCGTCCACAACCGCCGTTGCCTCCCCGACTACGGCGGCCTCTTCGGCAACCGCCTCTTCGGCGACCACCTCTTCCACCTCGACGGGCTTGGGTTCCCACACCCAGCGGTGCTGCGTCAGCTTGAATCCAACGACGAACAGGGCGGCGAGGATGACAAGCCAGATGAGGCATTTCTTCCACCAGGCCATCTTCTTGTCGGCCAGCGGGTCTTTGCCCACCACCTTGGGATACTTGGCCATAGCCGTCAGCGTCTGGCCGAAGGTGGTGTTGATCTTCACCATCGAGTTGATGGCCCATCCGTTGGCGTTCAGCAGGGGGCCGATGTTGCGCTTGCGCAGCTTCAGCCAGGCAAGCAGCATCGACGGGCCGGAGATGAAGATGACAACGGCGGCGACGAGCAGGATGATGTTGTACCACTTGGCGGTGACGAAGCCTCCCAGCGTGGCCAACGCGGCGCCGATGGCACCAAGGGCCAAGCCGATGGCGGCGAAGATACCGGCAAACTTGGCGATGTCGAACATCTGGGCCTTCTTCTCTTCCGTCTTGGCGGCAGCGGCGGCAGCCTCGTCCTGCTTGGTGGTGATATTGGCACTCGTCTCGTCGGCTTTGGCCGTCATGTTCTCAAACTGCTTGGCCTCTTTCTCCTGGGCGTTCTTGTTGATCTTCTCGGTCACCCAGTTGCCAAACTTGCGGTAGGGGCTCCAGAAGGCCTGACGGATGGAGATGGGGTTGTCGATAATCTTGGTGATGGTGGCGTCCCAGTCGTTGCCGGCGCGGTCGTAGAAGACGGCGTTCTTGCCCTCGTGGAGGTCCTTCACGTCACCGTCGGTCAACGCGGCGGCAATGTCCATCTCCTTGCCCAGCACCTTGCTGACGCAATGGCAGTACAGCAGGTAGAGGCCGCTCTTGCCGGCGGTGGCCAGGTGTTTGGGCATATCGCTCACCTTCACGCAGAGCTCGCAGCTCCGCTGGTCGATATAGAGCACACCCGCCTGGAAGATAGCCTCCGTTCCGGGAGTGCGGTTATAGAAGTCTTTGAAGACCACAAAGTTGCGCAGCAGCTTGAAGAAATCGCGACAGAGGCGCAGCAGCTTCTCCACAGGCTCGATGGCGGCGCCGTGAGTCTTCAGCATCTCGGCCACAGCCTCATTCATGGCGGTCTCGCCGGCGGCCTTCCAAGCCGTATAGGCGTCCACCTTGGCCAGCACGCCGTTCCACTCCTCCTCGCTGATGCTCTCCTTGCCGGCAAAGTCCACATCCAGCACCAGCGTCTTCAGCGTGGCGAACGACGCCTGCCAGGCGGGATTGATGCCACCCGTCAAAGGCAGCAGGGCCTCCTTGGCGGGACGCGCCAGCGGATAGGTCGAGATCTCGTCCACGCTGGCACTCAGGTTGCCTCCGCTGATGGCGGCCACCTTCTCCACCTGCACATCGAGCACACCCGACGTCTCCTCGTCAAACTGCACCAGCTTGCAACGCATGAAGTAGTCGGCCACCTTGGCGCGCAGGGCGTTCACGGCGGCTTCGGCGTCGTCGCTCCTCTCGCCGTAGGGGGGCTCGAAGGGGTCGGGATTGGCGGCGGTATACTCGGCCTTGCATTTCTCCTCGTAGCCGGCCATATAGTCGGCCACATCGCCCAGCGTGATGCTCTCCTTCTCAACGCCCAACTGCTTGAGGATGAGCTTGGCGCTCTCCAGCACCTCCTTACCCTCGTCGGTGTCGGCTTGCACCTGGCTGAAGTCGATGCTGTCCTTGCCCTCGAGCAGGTAGTTCATGTCCTTCAGCACCTTGGTGAGCCATTGCGAGGCGGAAACCACCTCGCCCACACGGATGCGGCCGTCGTTGTTGGAATCCATCAAGCGCAGCGTCTTCTCGTCGAACTCCAAGCCGCTCACCGGACAGCTCAGCACCGTCCACAGCTTCTGGTCGAGCTCGTTAAGGTGCGCCACATCGGCACCCGTCTCGATGTTCACGCGTGTCACACCGCCCACGGTGCTGAATTTCCAGTCGTAGGCACCCTTACCCATCAGTTTGTTGATCTTTGCCATAAATATATTGTTTTAATTATTGAATCCATATATTTTAACGCCTAATTGCCAGGCGGTTGCAAACAACCCTCCCAACAATCGACATCTGCAAAGATAACCATTTTCTGCGACATTAGCAAGCATCATCGAAAACTTTTTTCGCCAAAAGTCAATCAAGCATCATCGATAACTATTTTCGCCCGACAACATATTTACTCCATTCGCCCCCCCCTCTTTCCTTCCCCTATCTTCCCCTGTTTCGCCGCCAATAAAAATCCGTCCCAAAAATCCATCCCCCATCCCCAAACCCGCCATTCCCCCCGCCCAACTTTCCACTTTCCACTTTCCACTTTCCACTCTCCACTTTCCACTTTCCACTTTCCACTTTCCACTTTCCACTCCCCACTTTCCGTTTTCAATTTTCAATTTTCAATTTTCAATTTTCAATTCCCCCTTCTCCCAACCGCCTGTAACCCAGCATCAACCCGCCACCCCCTCTTACTCCCCTCTTATACCCCTCCTTACCCTCGCCTTATCAAAATTTACTCGAGTAAGCAATAATAAGGCGAAGATTACGTTATGATAAGTGTGTGATAAAAGGGATATGCAGGCTTTATGGCTGGATG